>CAVBWT010000041.1:0-21362 GCA_963599235.1 Lawsonibacter asaccharolyticus
CCAGAGTACTCAGAGCTTTTGTTTTTACTCTGTCTACTCTAGGGGTAGCATATCACGATGCTCCGAGGGCTTTTACAATAAAGGAGTTTAGCCTGCGATTTTTAAGGGAGAATTTTCTGTCCAGATGGTACCGTCCAGCAGACGGGTCGCAACAAGGATGCCGTTGACGTTCACCCGGGCCGGATCGAGAGCGTAGAAGTCGCTTTCTTTGAGGTTGTTCGGGTCAGCATATGGATTGATGCCGACTACACAGACCCAGTGTCCGTAGGTGCTGCTGGTAGAAATATGGGGATAATTTACCTCGTTCCAGCCGTTCTTGGTAAGGTGATATTCAAAGGTCGTCACCCGGCTTTGATGCTTGGAAACTCCACTGACGGTCGTGTTTTTCAGGTGAACAATGACTGGGCGTCCGGCGGAGATCTCCTTATAAAGCTTTGTCAGACAGTTCGACAAATTTCCGGAATAATCGGAATATCCAGCGGCCGACCAGACTGCGCCGTTCGACCACATTCCGCTACCGGAGCAGGTCTTGCCGTCCAAGATCGTCCGGGCGTATCGCAAAGCATACCAGCTGCACTTTCCGGCGGTCTGATTCCCGATGGAAAGGATCTGATTGGAGTCGAACGAGAGCATGGAAATGCCCTTTACGTTCTCAAGCTGTGCAGCGGAACTGCATGGCGCACCCAGTACCAGCAGAAACATCAACGCCAGAACCGCCGTGGCCATCCGAACCACCGACCGGGCGGAACAATGCTGCATTTTTAAAACATCCTTTGTCTTTTTATACTGTCAGAATATCATAAATTCGTGGTAAAAATGTGTAATCTCCGGCAAAGATTTTAATCATGCTGACAAAAAACTCCGCCCTGAGACCGTTTTGAAAAAGTGTTGACGGCAGGCGGAGTTTTTGCTATAATAGAAAAGCTATCGAAGAACTTGATATGGAGCATTACTCAAGTGGTCGTAAGAGGTCGCACTCGAAATGCGATAGGCCGGGAGACCGGTGCCAGGGTTCGACTCCCTGATGCTCCGCCAAATCGAATGGACAGATGGATTTTATTCGTCTGTCCATTCTTTTTTGCCGGAACATCGCCCGTCCACCCTGTCTTTGGGGCGTATGGCATCATGCTGACGCATTGCCATAGCCCAGCCCCTCCATCATCGCCTGTGCAGACGAGAGCTTGGAAGCATAGTCAAGGTGTGCATAGATGTTCGCGGTAGTGGAGAAGTCGCTGTGACCCAGCCATTCCTGAATCTGCTTCATGGGAACGCCGTTTGCCAGAAGAAGGCTGGCGCAGCTATGACGCAGATCGTGGAAGCGGATAGGCCGCAGTCCATTGTTCTTCAGCATCTTCGGAAACTGTTCGGAAACATAGTTCGGACGAATAATGTTCCCGATCTCGTCCACACACAGGTAGCCGAGATAGTCCCGGTTGTAGCTCTTACCGCACAGGCGGCGGTAAGTATCCTGCTGACCTTTTAGCATCAACAGACGGTCACGGATGTGCGGCACGAGCGGCAGGGTGCGCAGACTGGACTTCGTTTTTGCGCGGTCAGCCTGAATCAGAACCTTTTTGCCATCAATGGATGCCTGCGTGACGATGTGTTTGACTTCCAGCGTGTTGGCTTCAAAATCAATCGCATCCCACTTTAGACCCAGTACCTCGCTGCGGCGCAGCCCATAGAACGATGCCAGCAGAACCGGGATTTCCAACTTGGTGCCCTCGGCAACCTCTGTCAAAACATGAATTTCTTCGGCACTGTAATAGTTGCCTTTGAACTCATTCTTCTTCGGACGCTCGACCTTATCAGCCGGATTGGTGGGGATAAGGTCGATTTTCACCGCATACTTCAACGCCTTGTGGATGTTTGCATGATAGTGAATCACCGAATTTGCCTTGACCCGTTCAAGCTGCTTGGTGTAGAAGTCCTGCAAGTCGGTGGCTTTCAGGTCTACCAGCTTGATGCCGCGCTTTCGGAAATACGGAACGATAATACGCTCCACCATTCCCTGATAGCTTGCATAGGTCGTGATTTGGATAGAACTTTTCGCAACTTCCAGCCATTTCAGCATGAAGTCAGAAAAGAGAATGTCATCGTCTAAGCGGATTTCAGAGGGCGTGGTGGGAACAATGAAATTCCTCCGGCGTTCCAGCAAAAGAGCCTCAGCTTTCTTTTTGTTTTTCTTAACGGGTAAGCCCGTTGCCTCCCACTTGGTCTTTCGCTTTCCGTCTGCACCTTTATAGCTCAGAACGATGTAATAGAAGTCGTTTTTTTCTTGCAGATGCCCTGCTACCATAGTGTTTCCTCCTTGTGCATCTACCGAAATATGTAAGACTTCTGCCGTTGACACCATCAGTGTACCCAACGGCAGAAGAGAATGCAAGGATGTCACGCCCGAACAACATTGCTGGGTGCGAATCCGATAAGATAAGTTAAAAGGTGTGCTTTGGGAATACGGTAGGAACGTCCAACCTTTAGATACTGAACTTTTCCGCTTTTGAGAAGTGCGTAGCCCGTTTTGATGCTGACACGCAGAATGTCACACATTTGGTTAATGCTCAGTACATCCGGGTAATCCCGGAGCATCACACGGTAAGCATCGCGCGGATTCAGATTTTCCTCTCCCAAAGAACTCCTCCTTTTGCATCAGGTCATTGAGCATAGCTTGGGCCATGTCTCTTGCGGTTTCTGTAACAAGTGTGCCAAGGTCAAGACTGGAAATGACCGCATTGTTGACCTCACGCATTTCATGCGGCTCCATCTGGCCTAGAAAGCGTTGTATGCGGCTTTTGTCTATTGTGAATATCTGTTCTGCCTGAACCATAGACGGCCTTGAAAACGCCGGATTTTGGTCGATAAGAACGTGTGTCGGCTGGCCAGCTTTCTTTGCAATTCGGGAAGTCACCGTTGCAACGATCAGCGTTGGCGAATAGCGATTCCCTGTGTCATTTTGCAGGACGATAACAGGTCGGGAACCACCTTGTTCAGAGCCGATGTGCGGCTCCATGTCTGCAAAGTAAATGTCCCCTCTATGGTACTTCCACTCTTTTGGCAGTATATTATCAAACCTCCTGTTCAGCCTTATAATATGTAGCACGAGCCGCCACACCCTTGAAGCGGCTCGTGCAGGGAAAGGAGTATGCCTAGAAGGGCGAGAATGTCACTGTTTGATAGGAAGATTGAAGCGGCGGCTGGAGCCGTTGTAGGTGCGCAGGATCAGCATCATATACTTGTAGCTGACGGTGCCGCTCAGAGATTTTTCATCACGCACCAGCGTCATAGGATGGACGGTGTGCAGACGCTTCACCAGACGTTCCGGGTCATATTCGCCCTGATATAGAGCAACGAAGCGAACCATGCCCCGCAGGATGCCGGAACGAAGCGAATCCGGGTCACCTTCCCAGCCACGCGCCAGCATAGTCAGGGCTTCTTTGTAGAGGTCTGCACCGTAGGTCTTGTATTCCTTGAAAGCTGTGCGGATGCAGATGATCTTCCACGGCGCACGGTAAGCATCCAGTCCCAACTGCAAGCCAGCACTTTCGGTTGCATTCAGGAAGGCAATGGATTCTGCATCCTTGCCGACCAGAGCGGCGCGAAGTTCTGCGCCAGCAGTCAGCGGCCGGGAAACACCCGTCTGTTTGGAAAAGAGGATGGCTTCTTCCTCTTTCGTCAGCCCGGTGTACACCTTGCAGATGATGGGAAGGTCGTTGCCGCCGTTCATGGTCTTTCGGGTCACAATGGTGTGCTGGCCATCGAACACGAAGTAGTGACCATCCCGGTAGCTGACCTTAGGCGGGTTGGCAATCAGTTCGGTAAACTCTGCCGACATTTTCTCAACGTTCGGGATGTTCAGCTCACGCTGATAGTCAGCAGGGATTTCGAGGAAAGCACTGTTAATGACTTTTTCCTCGTAAGGCCGCTGGGCGAAAAGGGCTTCGATGATGGCTTCATCGGCGATTTCGGGCATAACTTCGGGCATGGTGCTGACGCAGTTCATATTATTCATATCGTATCCTCCAATTCGTATCCTCCAATTTTTGCAGATAGTCTTTGACTTTCTGGATGTTTCTTTTTACCACATTGCGGTTTTCTGTATCGGTCAGAATGTCGGGGTAGTCCCGAAAAACGCTCTCCCAGCGGCGTATCATGGTATTGGCAGCACCCGATACCTCGCAGAGCATCGCGGCACCATCGGCAAGCTGCTTGGCATGGTAGCGATTGTTTGCGATTTCCAGAATCTGCTGACGGTCAACTTTCAACGTTTCGTTCTCCTTTTGTGAAAAAATCGGCTCGGATGGAGCAGGAGCAGACGTTGGTTTTTCGTCAGGGGATTCTTCCTCGGATGTACTGGCATCGGGCAGCGGTGCGGCTACCGCTGGGGGAGTTGTCTGTTTTTGTGCAGGCGGCTTTTGGGGCTTTTGCTCTTTGGGCTTGCAGATTTCAGCCACCAGAGCCGGACGCTCTTCGGGAGGGGCGCGGGCAACGGACGCGATCTCGGCGGCGGTCGGCTTGACCTCGCCGGAAAGCACTTTCTGCCGTGTGCCGGGAACGGCTTCTTCGGCAGCATCTACGCCTTTGGAAAACTGCTCGGCTCTTTTTACAAAGCTGTCATTGACACCGTTTTCTGTGGCGATACGTTTTCGGGTAAGATGCTTGTCGATCAGTGGGCCATTTTGGCCCACTGATTTTGCAGCAAGGCTTTTTCTGTCACCGCCGTTGGCACATTTTTCAGCTTCATACTGTTTCCCGATAAGGTACTTCTTCTGTTCCGGGGTGAGATTGCGCCGCCCCAGCTGATTCTTGCAAATCCAGATGATGGCTTCATAGCGGCTGGAAAACGCTTTCTCGTGAACGGTGAAAGGGATTTCCGGGTGCTTCTTGGCGATGGTGAAGCGGTTGTGTCCATCTACGATCAGCCCTTTCCATACGATGATGGGGTTGATGATACGTCCATCCCGCAGGATGTTGGCTTCAAGCTGGTTCAGTTCTTCAAAGGTGAGCGGCGGGATTTTGCCCTGAAACTCCGGGTCAACTTTAAGCGCAGATAAGTTCATCATCAAACTGTCCTTTCTTCGTATAGGTGGCTTTCGGACTGGTGGGCTGGATGTAGTAGTCAAACCCAAAGTGGGTCTGGCAGTAGGTGCAAGGCTCCTTGACGGTCTGGCCGGGGTCTGCACGGCAGACACGGATGCCGCGTGTATTGCAAAACGCATTCAGGCAGCGGGGGCAGAGGGTAGTCAAATTGCTTTCATCGTGGTGCTTGCGGTCAAAAGTACGGCTCATAATTATTACCTCCGTGTCATTGTTGTGAATGTTCGGTATGGAAAAGCCCACTGCCTTGATTCAGAGGAATCTCGGTGGTGGGCTTTGAAGTCTTGTTTTAAGTTTTCCACCCTATTTGTCCTCGACGCCCGGTGGAGTTGGAATACACCTCGGTCAGTGGGGAGTTTCACCCACACCGTCATTGGCCTTTCAGCCACCCCGCCTTCTTTATGGCCGGGCCGCGAATTACGGAAGTTTCATTGTTTTGTCCGAGGGACTGATATTCAGTTTTCAAGGTACGTCTTACAACTTCGGGCTTCTCCCCGTCTAGGGTGTTGCCCTTGTTGTGCCATTATTTTATCGCGTAATCGACAGATTTTTTAGGACGTATTACGTCCGGTTTTTAAGAAAATTCAGACGTTTTTACAAAGAAAATCGGACATACTATGTCCGATTTCTCGTAGATTCGTCAGAAAAAATGCACAAAAAAGAAGCCGAGAATTGCTTCTCGGCTTCTAGGGTGAATCTTATGTGATTTCTGTTTCACTCAGTTCTGCTATCAGGGTATTCAGCTTATCCTTGAACCGCTGAATCGTCTTGTTCTGCTTTTTGATGTGTGCGGTAAGTTCCCTTTCCCTTGGAGTTTCGGTCACACCAATAATCAAAAAGTCCAATGTTGTTTTCAGAAAGACCGCTATTTCCACCAACAAATCTATGGAAGCAGCGCATTCGCCCCTCTCAATTCTTCCCAAGTGGCGGTCACTGATGTTCAACCTGATAGCCAGTTCTTCCTGCGTCATTCCGTTGGCCTTGCGCAGCTGCTGGATACGTTTGCCTGTGGCATAAGCATCAAAGTACATAAGCCAGCCCTCCGACCACAGAATAGCGCAGCCACAGGCCACGCCACAGGGTCAGAGAACATTCGGACATTCGACAGCAGTCCATTTGACTGCCGGGGCTGGGTTCGTACTCAATCAAACGTTTTTTCATAATCCTTCGTCCTTTCCTTTGTCGATAATGGCAATGTTATGGGGCGGAGCATGGAAAACACAAAGCGCATCTTCCATGATAGTAAAAGGGAAAATCCCCTGTTGCTATCTATGATAATAAAATCCGGTTTACAGCATGGTTTCAATCAACTGCACGATCAATTCACGCTGCTCAGGCCGCAGAGCAGACCATTTTTCAAGCATCGTAGCCTGCTCTTGCGTAAGTACGACAGGTTCGCGTTCACCAGATTCCACAACGGCAAAAAATTCGGATAATGAAATGTTGAATGCTTCACAGAGTTTTTCAAGGGTCGGCAGAGTTGGCATGATGTTCTTACGATACCACGATGATATGGTAGTGGGCTTGATTCCGGCTTCGTCAGCCAAATCATAGGTAGACCAGTTCCGCGCTTCACGGTAGGACGTAATTGTGTCCAAAACATTCTTCACCAATCACTCATCCTGCCTTTCCTTTGAAACATTGCGCTTATTATACCGTAGAACGATAAAAAATATAATCCTTTTAATCGTGCAGCGTGAACGACTTTCGGGTATAAAAAGACCACCAGTCATTTTTGACTGGTGGTCTTTTTGCACTTATTCTTCAGAAATACCAAGGTATTTATCAATTTCCATGATGCTATCACCTTTGATGTCGAGTAGATTCTCAAAGGCAATCACTTCACCATTAAGCTGCATGGTGCGAAAAACAGGGTTAACGGCATCGACCTTTCCTGTCATAGTGATGTAGTTGCCAACAGCAGGAACCTCTGGATGCTCGGTATCTTCTTTGAAATACTGTGCCGTAATAGTCATGCCCTTGGTTACTTGCATCAGCTTATCCGACAGGTCAGACATTTCTTCTTCGGTCAGAATCTTCTTCGTGACGCGCTCTGACCGTTGCTTTTCTTCGGCGAGTTGTTCATCGTAGCCGCACAGGGCAACAAAGGGAGAAAATATTTTTGCCCGATTTTGAAGCGTCATACGAGGATTAAGATAATATATAATCTACTGTACTCACAATCCATTACCAAAACAATTATTGTTTCAGACCGGCTCGATCGTGATTATTGGATTTAGAGAAGGCTCCAGCAATTTCAGCAACTTTTTCATGTCACTTCCCGATATTTTGATGTCGCCATAACCGGAATACATATTTCCGTTGGCACCCACACCATCCAAGAACAATGCGGAACCTCCATTATAATTTTCAGCACTGTACTGTGTCTGTCCATCTCCATTGAATTCAAAATAAATACATGCGGACGAAGATTTCTTCGAGAACTTTACATTCGTTTTCTCTACGCTGCCCTTGCTGTCAGACCAGTCACGCGCAGGGTTGTTCTTCGACTGCAAGGTGTTGTAGAAGCTGGAATTGGGGTCACAGACCCATACACTGTTTTCATCGATTTTTACAAACGGCATCTTCGTATCCTGTGCTGAATCCGAGAATACAAAGCCAAGCGAGAATGTTCCAGCCGGGGTCATGTGGTCGCCTTCCGTTTTATTATAAGTGATGCCATTCGAGCCGATTGCAGCGGTGGTGCTGAGTTCCTCAACCCACTCGCCCTCACGATAGGTCATAAGCGTGAGATGGGCAGAGCTTCCGGTCGCTTCCACAAAAATCTTCTGGTAAGTTCCATTGGGATCCAGTAATTCAGTGGCGGCGGCTTCCGATTCTGCCGCTGTCTCTGCACTCGCCGCACTGGACGCAGCATCCGATACTACAGGCTCTTCGGCAGGTGCAGATTCAGACACCGCCGCCTGAAGATAAACCGATGCTGCGGTACTTTCCACTGCGTTTTTTTCTTCCTTTTCAAAGCTTTTGCCAAGACTGAACGCACCGAACAGCAGGACCGCTATGACCAGAAACAAAACCGGAAATCTTTTCTTCGGCGTTTTTTGGGGCTGCGGAGCCGGGGGAGTTTTTTTCTGAGTCTGCTTCTGCTGCGGGGTCTGCAGTTCCGGCTGCTTTTTCAGAGCTGGAGGGGAAGCTGCTTTCTGTTTCTTTACAACGAGCGGCTCTGGCTCCTTCGGTAAATCTTTCTGCTGTTTTGAAAGTTCTTTCTGACGGTCAGCCTGAAAAGACTGATACTTCCAGCCAAACACCTCGCTCAGGATCTGAAGAAAAGAGAACACGTACTCCGGGTCCAGCGGCGTGTCTTTCGTGACTTTCGCTTCTGCTATTTTAAGAGCTTTCTTCTGCTCTTCTACATCTTTCACGTCTACCGAGCACAAACTTTTCAGCACGCCGCTTTCATCCAGAATTTTCAGCATGCTTCCGTCCTTGTTCAGCCGCGGAGCAAGATCATTAAAAAACGCCTTGATTTTTCCTTTTTCCTCAAAAACGCTGCTGCCGTAATTTTCATAGATATATTCAAGGACGCTTTTTACGTCTTGTTCGTTATAGTCTTTCATAAGGCCTCCCTTGTTGTTTGCAGTAAAAGACAGTCGCTCCCCAGCTGGAAAGCGACCGTCCTTTACTTACATCTACCGACATTAGACCCGATCCATGCCGATTCTGCCTAGAGTATCAAAAACACCAGTGAGGAAAGGAGCAATGTTGATTGCCTCAGCAAGTGCTGTCGGATTGAATACCTTAATAATGGTCTGTATGACACCTAGCCCAGCAAAGCCTTTATTAATCGTCTGACGCTCCGAATAGCTCGGCTGGAAAATACGATTGAACAGATTTTCCAGCATAATCGTAAGGGAGCCTGCCGTTTCGTACGTATTGTACTTACCATCGTCCATAGCCTTCGGGCCAATGCCTCCCTCAATGCTGAACATTTCCTCTGTACCAATCACCGCATAACGATTCGGCAAAGTCATTTTATGCTCTTTCATCATGTATATCTCCGCTTGCAAAATAAAAACATCACCACAAATACACCAATACAATGATATACTATCACTGATTTAGTTGTTTGTAAAGCTGGAAGTATCCAGCAGAGCACCGTTGGAATCATACAGGTGCACCTGATAGACACCCTGCGGGTCTGTAATGGACACTCCTGGAGAGAACTCATGCGTACCATCGCTGTAAGAACCCAGAGAGAACCGACTAGAGTGTTCTCCGCTGGGGTAAATAAACTCTACGTATATCGTCACGTTTCCACCGCTGGTAGTAAACTGAATGAGACTCTTACTGCATGACGTAATAGAAGCAGCTACTGCCTGCACAGACTGTACCGGCTGAACATTCTGCTGCTGCGATTCAGAGGACGACACCGCCGGTGTTGTCAACTGGGAATGAGACGGAGAAGAGTCCGAACCCGTGCTGGGAGTGGTGTGCTCACTCTGATTTTTCGATGCGGCCGACTTTTCGTAAGAAAGCGTCACGCTGCTGCCTTTTTCGGCTTCCGAGCCGCCCGCAGGTTTTTGAGACGTGACCACAGCAGTTTCATTGCCGCTTAATTTTACGTTCGTTGCAAAGCCTGCATCTTCCAAGACTTCCTTGGCTGCCGGCAGAGACAAGCCTACGACATTCGGCACGCTCACCATGCCAAGCAACTTATCGCAGACCACAAGTTCCACCGTTTCGCCGTTCCACTCTGTCCCGGCTGTAGGGCTCTGAGCAATCACGACCCCCGTCGCTACATTTGCATCATACTGGTAGCTGATACTTACCTCAGCACCTTCTGCTTCCAGAGTCTGACATGCTGTTGTTTCATCCTTGCCGACTACATTCGGGAGGACAAAAACAGTCTCTTCCGAAGCCGCTTCTGAAGACACTGCCTCAAGGGATGCCGCTTCCGAAGAAGTGCTCACCGAAGAGCTCACTGCGGCTGGAGTCTTTTGAGACGGTTTCATAACCTGCCATGCAGAAAATGCTGCGGCAAGCAGTAGCAGCGGAAGGAGCCAGTGCTTCTTTTTTTGCTATTCTGCTTCGGCGATTTTCTACGAGGCTGGGGCTGAGTCTGTTTTTGGGGCGGCTGAGGCTGAGGTTCCGGTTGCCGACGAATCTTCCGCGGCGGATTATCCTGTATCTTTTCCTCTTTTTTCGGCTGCGGTTCAGTCTTTTTAGGTGCGCAGTCTGCCTGAAAAGTCTGATACTTCCAGTTCAGTGCTTCGTTCAGTATCTGAAGGATCTGCACCACAGCGGCATCATCCATTGCCTTTTTGGAAACAAGGTCGCTTCGTATCACATTCAGCTTCTTCTGCTGCTCAGTCCTGCTGAGAGATGACGCTCTTGCAAGCTCCTGAATACGACCGCCGTCCTCCAGCGTTTTTAGGATCGAGATTTCTTTCCGCAGGTGCTGTGTAGATGCACAGTCCATAAAGATACCCAATGCTTTTCCGCGTGTCTCAAAAGCACTTGTACCGCCGTAATTCTTATAGATATATTGCAGAATGCTTTTTGCGTCCCGCTCATTATAGCCTGTGCTGTTTTCTGCCACAGTGATTCTCCTTGTTTTTACTCTTTATAAGGTATCCCAGCTTAGAAGGAAAGGTGCGTTATCAATTTCCAGATCAGGTAGATCAGATAAAATGCACCGATCACATAGCCGACAGCAACGCTTGCAGCCAGTTTGACCACACGGTTAAGAATCGCGTCGTCGTCCAGCCAGAGCGAGCGACCGCTAAGAAACTGGTATCCTGCATAAAAAGCCCATAGGCAGTATAAAATTGATACAACGTATAACATCTTGTTTTCCTCACACTGTTTTGATCTATAGATAGTATCTCTTATCAAATATCTCCGCCGTTCAGTTTCATGTTGCCAGCGTGGAACTGATTCATGACGTTTCCGCACCAGGGACAGACGGTGGAACTGCCATCATGGCAGGAAAGTTTCTGGCAGCTGCCACACTGCACAAAGCCGGTCTTTCCGCAGTAAGGACACCCCTTGTACTCCCGATCGAGGTACACTGCTCCCTCAATTTTGTTATCGGCATAATTTTCGTGCTGAGCGCGCTTTTCTTCCAGCGGGAAGTTCCACACTGCATACCAGCAGCCATCGTTTTTCTTCTGGAGACGAACGCCCAGCAGCTTTTTACTGGTGGGGCACTTCTGCACCACGATCGTCGCCTCTACCTTAGGCGGCATTGCCAGACGTTGTTCGTTCAGCTGTGCACCCGTTTCAGAATCTCTTTCCGGTCTGCGATCCTCGCCGCCCCTTTCTTTTCCCATAAACTTCGACATTAAACCCATTTCCATAACCTCCGCAATTATCGTGTTTGACCTTTGGAATTCGATTTTTTATGCTCCGCTCCAGAGTTTGGCCGATTCTCACTCTGTGATTTGACCGGTACTGGATACTTGGGGTCTTCCTGACGGATCGCACCACTTGCATATCCACCGTCTGTTACGATCTGCGTCCCCCCGCCATCACGCGCTAGATGTTTGGGATCCTGCTTCACAAAATCCGGCTGTTCTGCGATTTTTCCGCTGATCAGCGTCTGGTCACGATCCAGCACGACGCGCGTTTCGTAGTTGGCTTTGTTCGAGGCCGGCAGTGCACCGTGGTCGATGCGTTCTTCCGGCGTCTTGCCCAGAGACTGCTTTGCCACAAATACGCCGGAGGCTCGTTCTTCGCCGTGCGTCACAACAAAGTCCTCACCTTTTTTTCCATGGCGCATCTCGATCGTCCCCTGCTGAAAGGAACTCTTGAACTGCTTTGTCTCTTCAGCTGTTAGACCGCGTTGTTCCATCATTTTATCAAAGTTACGGGATGTAACCTTGACGGAACGGTCAGTCTGTCCTTTGTCAAGAAAGCGGCTTGCATCAATGTGCCTGCGGTTCTCGCTGCAATTGCTCCGCACTCGCTCCTCCATAGATCTCCGCTCTTTTTCGTCCATGATTCATTTTCCTTTTTCAGTCAAAGCCGCCGCCCACAGTTTATCCATTGTACATATCAAAATAAAACCGGAATGGCGGCGCAAAGGGCAGCCCGACGATTGCCTCGCCGACTTTCAGGTTATTCATATCCCAGTCTTCCACCACGCATCCTCCGCGTTTTTCTTCCACATAGCGATTATCCAGCGTGCGGTACTGCTCCAGCACGATATTTTTACCATGCAGTTCCGATACAAAGTTTCGGGTCACCACATCATTCGCGCGGAATGCAATGGTAGTGGAAAAACCGGCTGCTAGGTTTTTGCCCCGGCTTGCACCATAGATCTCGGTCAGTTGTTCAATGCTCTGTAAGCCCGCAATGACTTTAACACCCAGACTTCGACCAAAGTTGACACCGTCATCAATGTGCTGAAGATTGGGCAGTAACTTGAACTCGTCACAGATCAGGTAAACATTACCCACCGATTTTGTACGTCCAAGCGCTTCTTTCAGTGCCAGATCGAACATCAGCTTGTAAACCGGAGTCAGTACACTTCCTATGGCAAGGTCATATTCGATAAACAGTGTATGCCCGCCTTTTTTGCGCACAAAGTTGCGGATTGAAAAAGTACCATGCTCTGCAAAGACACCTAAAAACAGATCCCGAATGACGGAATACATTTCGGACAAAACGCCCTGCGACTGCCCACCGTCATCCGAGATATAGCTCTGTACCGCACGCATATCCGGTTCTTCGTCTAGATCCGCTAGCAGATCTTCACGGGTAGAATTACCTAGATAGTTGCACAGCGCATCATTAAAGAGGAACTGATTCATCAACGACTTGTCACCCTGACAGGCACGGATAATATGCATTATAACTGCCGTCAGCAGGTCACGGCCCGCATTCGGGAAGAATGGATTCTGCGCACTTTTCCGGTCACTGAACAGTGCTTTGCAGATTTCCATTGCGTTCATCTGCACTTGTTTGTCGTTCCAGCCGTCTGCCAGAATTTCCTTAAAAACATTCCAGCGGGCAGAGTTCTGATAATATTGTGCAGAATTGCCAATCACAACATCACCGGGTTTTGCAAAGCGGCTGTAATAATCTCCCTTTGTATCAAAGATGATCATCACATCCTGCTCCGCCATTTTGGAACGGATCTGGTGGATCAGGTGATAGAACAAGGTGCTCTTGCCGCAACCAGTACCGCCGATCAGCATCATATGCTTGCTGAGAACATCTTCCGTCAAATCAAAAACCGCACGATTGCCGTGAAATGTTCCCTTCAGCGTTACGGCAGGGTTGCTTGCTCTGGGCGGCAGACCGTTTTTCTCTACGGTACTGCCCTGCAATACAGTTTTACCAACGCTCATTGTTCAACCGTTTCCTCCAGCATCAGCGCGACATGCCTTTGCTCTGGCTCTGCGATTTCGTCTGGGACTGGCTGCTTCCCTTGGAGCGTGTGCTGCCGTGCAGCGAGCGTTCCCGTGCTTCGCCTGCGCTGCTGGAGGCGCGCTTCTGCATGGAAGCCTTATTGGCTTGGCTATATTGCGGCTTGCGGTATTCGCCGTTGCCGCTGATTCGGTTCATAAAGTCATTTCTGCTGTTTTCCGCCATAAATTCACTCCTTCGTCCTAAGCACTGTTCCAGCGCTCACGGTCCTCGCCTTTCTTTTTTGCGTTCTGCTGCTGCCGATTGCGCTCTTCCCAGATCTTGCGTTCCCGTTCCCGCTGCTCATCACTGGAGCTGCCGGAACAGCTTTTTTTATTATTCATCCGGTTTGCCATACTGGTGGATGATTGCTGCGGCTGTGTGCTCCGGGTCTGCTCCCTCAGCCGTCTTACAAAATCATCATGCTTTTCGCTTTCACTTTTGACCTTGGGTTCAGCGTTCGTCTGTGTTTTTTCTTCGGTTTTGTTTTTGTTGCCGCGAAGTCGATCTAGAAAACTCATAGCGATCCATTCCTTTACTTCGAAAATACCACATCAGTGCTGATGTCCATGACCCTTGTGATGCAACAAAACCGGTCGATGTTCTTCTTTATGTTGGTACTGGAGTGTCTGCAGCATGTGCAGCAGCTCGTGCTGTTCTTCCAGCAGCCTGCGCCGCTGCCGATACCGCTGAGATTCACGCTCAGACCATTCATTCCAGTCATCCTCTTTTTCTGACGCAGCGGATGCGGGGGCAGTTTCCTCGTCTTCCTGTTCCTGTGACAGAATACGCGGTAAAAGCAATCGCAGCTCATGAAGATCGACTTCCGTTAATGTGGACGACTGTACCGCCGCCCGAATGATCTGATGCAACATAGCTGCATCTGCAGGTGCGTACAGGGTATCCACATTGTTGTCAAACGCTATGAGCTGCGAAAGCTCAAATCCACGTAATAAATAGGTTTTCATTCAGGGTCTTTCGGATCAAGAGAGGCAAAATAAATTTCAAACTCTTCATCCCGTTTCTGCAGTTCCGGCTGTGGCTCTGCCTGTTTCGAAGGTGCTGCTTCCTCCGAGAGTTCTACCTTTTCAGTCGGTGCCTCTTCAGCAGGTGTTTCCGGCTGAGCATCGGGTTCCCCAACGGGCTGAATCGGCTGTTGAGGGTTTTCAATTTCCGCAAAGTCGTCCTCTTCCGGTGGAGCGCTTAGGAGCGCGTCCAGTGTCCGCTTTGCCCTTGCGGCAGCATCCTGCGCACTGCGGAACTTCGCATCGTACTCGGCGAATTCCTGACGCTGTTGGCTAAGTTTTTCTTCCAACGCCGATTGTTGCTGATTGGCGTTCTGGATAGCTATATCTAGGGCCTCCAGCTTTCGCTCCATTTCCTCCAGTCTGTGCTCCCTATACTGCAACTCTTCCTTTTTAGACTGATAGCTTTTCTGCTGATCTTTCACAAAGGACTCTGCCGCAGCTCTGATGATGTCCAGAAGGCGTGGGTTTTTTACAGTTTCTTCATCAAGCCGTTCGGCATCTTCACCAGCAGACAGCTTTTCCGAGTTGATTTGTTCCAACTCTTTCGCATCATTCGCAATAAAAATTCTCATGCGGACAATATCGTCCGACATATCTACGCGCTGATTCCGCAGCTTCTCCAATTCTTTTGCAGAGTCCTGTACTGTAGCTTCCGCTTCGCCCAGACGACGCTGGAGAATGCCATGCTTGCGAATTTTCGAGCGAACGGCGTCTTCCTTCCAGAAAACGTCTTCCTTTGCGGTATACACCTGCGTATCCCGCAGGAAACCCACCGTGAAAGGACGAATCGCGTCCGTATCAACGATCGCTGCCACCGAGACATCATCGCCGCTGCCAGACATGTTGTGTAGACCAGTGCAGCTGAATCTGGGCAACATCTCTGCCAAGTAGGCATCCAGCTGTTCCGGGGTGCGGTGTGCCACTTCATAGGTCAGACCCTTATAGAAGGTATGTACACCCGCCATATCCTCTTCGGAATCACGGTAAGCATCCTCTACGCCGTCACAGCCCAGATAGCAGGCCATCACGGGCTTCTTCTGGGAATCGATCACGCAGCTGCGGAAACTGGGCTCTGCATCATCATCGCACAGCGAGGTCGTCTGCGTTCCCACGCAGCGGCTGTCCCACGGAATGGGCTGGTTCATCGTGCCATCCGTATAGAATACATCACAGCGGCCATCGCCCTGATGGATGAGGAGCAGGCATTTCTGCATCCACAGTGCGGCCATTAGGGTGCAGCCGTAGATCTGCTCCGGACGGTCCGACTGGGCATAGTCCTTTTTTTTCTTTTCCTGCAGGGGTGCCAGTTCTTCTTCGGCAGGAGCATTCATCCGCAGATCTTCTCTGACACAATCCACCCATTCGGCATGGATGACATCCGTCAAATGCCGCATCGTCATCTGCTGGTAGCGCGCACTGCCCAGAATGTCTTGGTAAAAGCGTGCTTCCTGCTCCGGGGTGCGGGTCATTTTTTCGGCCAGCTCCTGCAGATTTTTCATGGCGATCTCTACTGCGATCTTTGAGCCTTTGTCGGCACGGTAGCATTCTTCTGCACCATGTCCATCCGAAACTGCAGCTACGTAGTAGTGCTTTTCCGGGTTTGCATAAGAACCGGAAGCATCCTCACAGGGCCGACCCCACGCAATATGGTTGGCACCCTGCACCGATTTATGGAATGCAAGTATGTTGTTCATACGCATCTCCTTAACGGTTTACCACTCACCGTCGCCGTCGCCGCCGCCCCAGGTATCGCCGCCGTTCTTCGGTTCGGGGTCGACAATCGGATCCTTCGGAATATACTCGTCCTCACCCAGCTTTTTAACGACCTTTTCTTTATCCACACCGGCCGCTTTCAGCGTATCATCAATAATTTTCTTTGTGGTGTCCGTATCTCCTTCAGCCTTGGGCTTGGAAACCAGCATGGAAGAAGTGACCGAGACAATGCGGATCAACTTCTTGAACACTTCCAGATCGTTGGTCTGGATAACAGCCTCGCTGTTGCCCACAACGGAAGCAATCATCTTTCTATCGGCATCGTCGCCCAGAGCAAAGCCGATCTTGGTAGCGCGGCGGAACCAGCGGTTCTCACGCACCTTGTCCAGCTTCTTCTCCCAGTCATCCGTAGCATAGCCGTCGGTCATAAAGATAATGACCGGCATCAGGGCGCCCATCATGGAGTTCAGCCATGCATGAGTGCTCATCTTGCTGTCCAGCTCATCCAGAGCGCCGCCGATGTCCGTCAGGCCGCCGGCCTTCAGGTCTTCCCACTCAAAGTCGGCCATATCTTCCGGGCCATTGTCCGTGATCCACTTGCAGCCGGTGTTGAACTCCAGCACAGCGATCTTCAGGTTTGCGTCGCCGTTATGCTTTGCAACATCCTGCAGAGCATCCAGCGTTTCTTCCATCGCGCGGTTCAGCATACCAATCTTGCCAGCATCTGCCATACTGCCAGAAGTATCCAGAACGTAGAAAATGTGAAGATCTTTACGAGCGATAGGTCTATCAGGAATAGCAGGCATAATAAAGCTCCTTTTCTTTTTCAATCATATATTGTTATCTTGCTGAAACGTGAGTCAGGGTAAGTTCTTCCCTTTGTTCTCAGTTTGCTTTCATCACGATTTTTGCATCGTCGATGGTCAACTGGATGCCGTCCTTTACCGGCACCACCTCATCCGCACCAACCTTGCGTGCAGCACCCTTGCTGGTAACAGCATCCCAGCGGTGACCGCTGCGGTTGCGCAGGCCGTACACACCCGGCTGGTCTGCTTTTTCCACTACCTGTGCCACAGGGTCGAGAGCTTCACTCTCATTGCAAATGCCCAGCTGGCAGCGATAGATGCGAGAGTTGCGGATCGCAGGAATGCTGTAATCTTCCAGTTCCAGACGGAACGGAATGTTCACCATTTTGCGGCAGGCATCGCAGCGGCAGCTGCGGCCATCCTGTGTAAAGACCTCATTGCCGCAGGCCGGGCATAGGACAATCTCACTGCGGAAACGGGTGAGCGCACGCAGCCAGTCCAGCTCCTTGGGTCGTGCCGATGCCTTTTTCAGTGCTTTCTGGCTGAAAGCCTGCAGGAAAATCTGCTTCATATAATCCGGCAGGCAGGGCCAGATCTGCAGGACATTGGCATGTGCCACCGGATGGGGACCGTTGTCGTCATTGTCCGGGTCCATGATGAACAACGGATCACTGCCCAGCAGAATGCGCTCATCCTCCGGCGTCAGAGCAGGCTTCATGTAGCACTTGCCCTTGAGCGGATGGGTGTTGGTAAACAAGATGAACAGGATCACGGCCATCGAGAAACGGTCTGTCAGGCTGTTCGGCGTAGCATCGCCCACAACGATCTCAGGTGCCATGTAGCCGGGCTTACCCGCAATACCCGTAATATAACCGTCTGGCGCCACGTTATCGTTATCGCAGATCAGCACCTTGCCGGTTTCCGGCTCAATAAAGAAGTTGCCGTCGTTCAGGTCTTGATAACTGTAGCCTGCATTGTGCAGAATGCGATATGCAGAAACGATCCGCAGAGCTGCATCCACCACCGTGCGGAAAGACTTGAAGCGAATATGGCACAACATGAACTCGGTGATCTCGTAGTAATTGCTGGGACGCAGGCCCATCACATAGCCGAACGTTCCGTCCACCCACTCCGTGATATCTTCCGGCCACAGGAAAGCCTTGTCCGGGCTACCGCGCTTGATATTTTCTTCAATGTTTTCGTAGAAAGCGTGCGGATCTTTGCCCAGTGCAGCAGTTTTGTACCATTTCAGCGCCTTTTTGTCTTTGCTGCCGTTGCAGGCCACCACATACACTTCGCCCTGACCACCCTCTGCAAGGTACTTTTCGACCTTGATCGAACCGCCGTACTTGGTTTTAATGACAGTACCGACTGCCAGCGAACCATTTGCCATTCTAATTCCTCCCGAATTCATTTTTTCGCCTGCAATGCAGGCTCTTTTATTTGAACGGGGGATTCCCCCATCAAAACGGATTCATCTCGCAGAATGTCTGACCCCATACATCCTCACCAGAGTCAAACAAATCTAACAAGAGCACAATCATAACCCCACAAAATTCTGCACATCTGAAAAGAGCAGCATTGATATGTACCCCTAATACTGGCTTTATTGTATCACTTTGACTGATACTTTTCCACATTTTTCTTTATTTTGCTCGAAAATCGGATATACTTCATCTGTGTCACTCTAAGAGATTCACGCTTTCACTGTTATCTGTCCCACTGCAATTTCATCATATAAGGGTGTTATTCTCTACATACGTCAGTACTATTTTCACTCCGTGATCAGCAGATGTGCGATTTGGCGGTCAGCTGCCATTCGGACATAGGCTTCGCCCGGGGCCATCCGCATCAACTGTTCCGGCTTGACGATGAACTCGCGGTTTTTCGCAACATTGATGCTGCGAGAACTGTTGGAACTTGAGAACAGTGAGAACGGCGCACGGCTCGTACCGCGTGTTTGACTGAAAGAGCGCTCATATTTATCATACTGCCCCAGAAACTCAGACCACTTTTCAGCACTTTTTCCAGCTGTGTGGGCAAAGATCATAACTGTATCCGAATTGCCCACCAATGTGGAGAACAGGTTGTCCTCACCACCCAGCATGGAGTACAGGTCATCCGTTGCAAACAGGCGGTGCACCTTGCAGGCAGAAGATTTGATAAAGTTCATATACATTTCATTGGCAGCTAGTGGAAGCGAGTCGATGATCAGCGTATACGCTGCGCCATGCTGCAATGCCAGCCGAAGCTGATAGAACACCGTGTTCATCAGGATCTGATTCGTCACCGACGAGACATCGATGCAAAGGATCTCCCGTTTTTTCACGGCGCTGACAATATTGACCGGGCAGAACCCGCTTTTGGGATGATACATCACAGAATCCGCTTCCATACGGAAGCTGCCCAAAAAGCTGTTGAGCTTATAGCATTCCGTTTGTCCCATCATCAGCTTGGCTTTCAGTTCCTGACTGACACTTGCTGAAATGATACCCCTCTGCTCCAGATCATCTACTTTATCGAACATCTGTGCATGAGGGCAGGTAGACAGCATCTTAAAAGAAGTATGCCGTCCGGCATATTTCAGGTATTCGCATAATGCCTCAATATAAAACTGCGCATTACTTTTCAGTTCGTACTCTTTAGGAGCGGTTTCAAGTGTTTCCCGAGCAATTTCAAGAGCGGTAAGACTATAAAACGGCTCAAAGCATGGGGAAGATGTGCCGACCTCCCGATAACAGTTGCTCGAAGAATAGCTTTGTTGCAAAACATGTTCCAAATGATAATCACCCTCGTGTAAAATTATTACAGGAAGGCGATTACTCATAGAAGCTTGAACCTGTGCTCGAATGGCTTCCGTTCGCAATTGCTTATCTCCACCGGATATAATTGTGCTTTTCGTTCCATGTGTGGAATCAAAAAATGCATCTATAGAACACGGAAGATACTCACATACAGCGCGATTTGCTTCATTTGTACGATCCAGACTACTTGTCGTAAGCGCTCGCAACAGACCAGACATTCCCTGATTGGCCGGTTCAAGAAAACTATTGCTCATATGTTTTCTCCTTTAATCTATCAACTTTATATAAAGAATTCCTTGCGCATTGTTATAATAATAGCGGTAGGCATTTTGACAGCCGTTACTTCTTAACGTCTTTTGAACGATAGCCATTACTTTATTAAGTACCGTATCCATGCTCGCCGCGTTTGCAACTATTTTGAAATAAAGTATTTTCTTTCCTTCACTTAGCTTTTTTTGAACATAGTTTCGCACATCGTTTGCATTTTTGACTAAGCAGCCTGTCTGGCTAAAATAGCTTTTTTCATTACTAGGGCATTTAACTTTTTTCTCAAAAGTATGATCTCGCATCATGTCCGCATCAGAAATGCAGAAGTAATCATATCGATTAGCATTGACCGCTTGACTTTGACACAAATCAAATGTCGAATCAATGTGATACCAGACATCTTCTAGCTTTACTAGGTTCCAAGCATGTAGCATACTACTGCCATCAAAGCCCATTTCTCCGCTGTCTGCCGATCCAATGATTAGTGCTGCAGAGATATCTTCCTGATCACACAAATACAGAAATGTTTTGGCGATTCCCTCACACACTGCGCTTTTTTCTTGCAAGACTCCTTGAATGTTATGAGCAGATGCCCTAGGCAGTTGTAGACTTTCATAGTTATACTTTATATATCGGATTAGATAGTTGTGTATCCAACGCACTTTGGCATAGGGACTTTCCACTCTGTTCGCATGCATTTTTTCCAAAATCTTTGCGGCTTGCGACTGCAAAACGGCTTCCACGCTTCGGATTTGTGAAGGTTGAAGTGTATAGTCTGGATGGTAAGTAACTCCCAAGGTGCCTTGTAGATAGACTAGTGTGGAATAGTCTACATAGAACAACTCTGGATGATCATAATTGACTAATTTAATGAGTTCCGTGGCGTAAGACCCCGCAAAACACCCTACAAGTAAAATGCTTTTTCGATAGCTTTTAAGTCCGCGTTCAATAATTCGGTATATTTTTTGAGCCTTACTAGAAAGAAACTGATAATAAAACTCCATCTCGTCGTGCCCCTAAAGCCAAATCGCTCCGATGCCCCCATAATTCTACCGGCACCAACATAGCTCAGTGTTATCACAAGGTTTATTTTCAATAATTTTACCGCACGCCGCAAGTTACGTCAAGATGAAAGCTAGAAGCCTGCATAATTCAAACATTGTACCGGCAAGCAGTGCATTCGTCTATACAAATGCCTATTTTGCGTTGCAAAATGCTTGTTATGTGAATCAAGGGTAGAAAGGAGACAAAACAAAAGTTTAGAAAAAAAGAAAGAC
>CAVBWT010000042.1:0-18934 GCA_963599235.1 Lawsonibacter asaccharolyticus
TTTCAAAATGAACAGAAATCTTTCTGAATTTTTGTAGAATTTAATGGTTGACTTCCGACAATTGAAAAACTTAAAATTCCCTCTTGCATTTTTTTCTGGATGTGCTATAATATATAGGCAATCGTTTCCAAGGCCGCTCGTGGGGGTAGCCGATATTGAAGGTTGTGATGGGCGCATACATTATAATATGGCCCCAATAAGTCAGAACCAGAATTGAGGTGAAAAGAATGAAACAGGGTATCCATCCGAATTACGTTGACTGCACCATCACTTGTGCATGCGGCAATGTCATCAAGACTCGTTCCACCAAGCCCGAGATCCACGTCGAAGTTTGCTCCAAGTGCCATCCCTTCTACACTGGTAAGCAGAAGCTGGTCGACACTGGCGGACGTGTTGAGCGCTTCAACAAGCGTTTCGGCCGTAAGTAATTACTGGTCTTTTTTGAGCGTCGCTTCCTTAACTGGAAGCGACGCTTTTTTGCGCCTTTCTTTCGTCCGGAGAGCCTTAAATCCGGTCGAAGAAAGACACTTTCTGTTTTTACACGAGATTCACAAAAAACCAACACAATTACCGACTAAAATAAACCAGCAAACAAATGACAGGATATTATTCTGAAACAAGGAGCGTTTTTCTGTGATTGAAGTATCTCATCTCACGAAAAAGTATGGTAAGCATCTTGCGGTGGATGACCTCTCGTTTACAGTCGAGGATGGCCAGATCTACGGTCTGCTCGGGCCGAACGGTGCAGGTAAATCCACCATCATGAACATTCTTACCGGATACCTCTCTGCAACTAGCGGACAGGTCATCATCGCCGGGCATCCGCTGCCGGAAGAAGCCGATGCAGCCAAAGCCTGCGTAGGCTATCTGCCGGAACAGCCGCCGCTGTATATGGATATGACGGTAAGAGAATATTTGGATTTTTCTGCTGAACTGAAGGGCGTCAAAAAGACGGAGCGCAGCACGCAGGTCCTCAAAGCAGCCCGGCGGACTGGATTGGAAGCAGTTCTGCCCCGTCTGATACGCAATCTCTCTAAAGGTTATCGTCAGCGTGTTGGCATTGCGCAGGCTCTGCTTGGCAGTCCGAAGCTTATTATTTTGGATGAGCCGACTGTCGGTCTCGATCCGGCGCAAGTCATTGAGATCCGGAAGCTTATCCGGGAACTTGGTAAAACGCATACAGTCATCTTGTCCAGCCATATTCTCAGTGAGGTGCAGGCGGTTTGTCAACAGGTTCTGATCCTGTCCAAGGGTAAGCTCGTAGCGACCGGTACACCGGAAGAACTGAGCGAGAAGTTGAGTGCAGGCAGTGCCCTGCGTGCTACGGTTCTGGGTGAAAAGAACGTGGTACTGTCTGCGGTCAGAAATCTTCCCGATATCCGGAATGTGACGGTCGAGAATGAGGAAAGTGGGGAAATCACCTTTATCGTGGAGTGTGCAGACAGCACTGACCACCGTGCTGATGTGTCCAAAGCTCTGACAAAAGCAGGCTGTACCGTTCTGGCACTGGCCGCTGAGAGCAAGAGCCTCGAGGATGTTTTCCTGGAATTGACCGGTTCGGAATCAGACGAAGACGACGAAAAGACTGAAAGAGAGGAGGACTGACGCATGACGGCAATTTTTAAACGGGAACTCCGCAGCTGTTTTCATGGAATGATGGGCTATGTCCTGACAGCATTTCTGCTTGCAGATACTGGCCTGTATTTTCTGGCACTGAATCTTGGCTATGGTTTGACCGATTTCAGCTACTATACTCTTTATAAAACGATTTTTGTTCTGCTCATCTATTTTCCGGTCCTGACCATGCGCTCGCTGGCAGAGGAACGCCACAGCCGTACCGACCAGCTGCTCCTGACAAGCCCTGTTTCGGTCAACGGCGTGGTGCTGGGAAAGTTTTTTGCGATGTGTACTGTTTTTGCAATTCCGTGCCTGCTGGATATCGTGATGATCCTAGTTCTCTGGGGGCTGGGCGGAACTATGTCGGCACTCATCGCGAATCTTGCCGGTTTGCTCTGCTATTTTCTGATGGGTTGTGCTGCTATTGCTATTGGCGAATTTCTTTCCGGTCTGACTGAGAATCAAATTATTGCGGCGGTCATGGGTTTTGCGGCATTGCTGCTGGCCTACCTGATGCCGAGTCTGCGCAGTATGTTCAATGCTGGCAGTGCAGTTGCGCTGGCTGTTTTTACCGGTTTGGCAGGTGCAGCATCTTTAGCAGTTGGTCTGCGAACCCGGAGTTTTACGCTGGGGTGTCTGAGCTTTGCCGCTCTCTGCGTTGCCCTCTGCGCTCTTTTCCTTCTGAAAAGCGTGTGGCTGACCGAGGCATTCAGCGCAGTGCTGTCGGCTCTCTGCCTGTTCACGCCGTTTGAAGAGTTCGTCAACAGCAGTTTCTCGATTCCGGTGCTGGTCTACTATCTGAGCGTGGCGGCAGTCTTTCTCTTCCTGACAGCGCAGGGTATCGAGAAACGCCGTTGGAACTGAGAGGAGGGATAAACGATGAAACAGAAAAAAACATCTTCTCGGCCAGTTAATAAAGACATTCTCCGCAGCGGTCTCTGGTCGGCGGCAATCACGGTTGCTGTCATCGTGCTGGCAATTCTGGTAAATCTTATTGTTCGTGCGATTCCTACCAAGTACACGGAATTCGATCTTTCAGAAGCCGGACTTTATACCCTGAGCGACAGTTCAAAGGAAATCGCCAGAAATCTGGAGCAGAATGTAAAAATCTATTATCTCTGTGAAACAGGCAGTGAAGATGCCATCATCTCGAAACTGCTCGATCACTACGCGGCAGAAAACAGCCATGTCACATGGGTGCTGAAAGATCCGGCGGTCTATCCAACCTTTGCGGCTCAGTACGGCGCACAAGACGCAGAAAATGGAAGTCTGATTTTTGTGTGCGGAGAGAATAGCACCGTTCTGGACGCTGCGGATCTGTACGAGTACGACTACTCGGATTACTATACGACTGGCAGCGCAAATGTAAGCTTTGACGGCGAAAATAAGATCACGGCTGCACTTTACCGACTGACGAGCGGTGAATCGCTTCACGCTTACTATACGACAAATCATGGTGAGCAAGCTTTGACCTCTACCTTGACTAATGCGCTGGAAAATCAAAATATCGCGGTAGAAGCTCTCGATCTGCTCAATAGTACTATCCCGGATGACTGCGATCTGCTTATCATCAATAACCCCACGGATGACTTTTCCTCGGCTGGCGCATTGGTTGACGAGATGGGCCAGCTGCGCAGTTATCTCAGTAACGGTGGCAAGATCCTGCTGACAACGGATTCCTATTATAATATACCGAATCTGGATGCTTTAATGGCGGAGTTCGGGCTTTCCCGTACTGAAGGTCTGGTCGTCGAGGGGGATTCCGGCCACTACATGAGCGGTTACCCCTATTATCTGATGCCGGACTATGCTTCGGCTGTTGAAAGCGGCATTATGGACAGCATCAACACAAGCCGCCGGGTCGTTCTGCAGATGGCACAGGGCATTACCCTGACCGAAACGGATAATGTGATCTCGGAAGCTCTGCTCACGACCTCGGAAGAGGCATATAGCAAAAAGGCCGGGTATCAGATGACTGTTACAAATAAAGAGGATGGAGACATCGATGGTTCCTTCACACTGGCAGCATGGGCAGAAAACGAGTCCACCGGTGCGCAGGTCGTATGGATCAACTGTGGCAATATGGACAATGAGGCCATTTACCAGTTGGTGCCCGGAAATGTGACTTTCCTGCAGGGCTGTGCCGCATCGCTGGCTGGAGAACAGGCTGTAACGCTGGTGGATTCCAAGGCTTTGGAAGCTACACCTATTACTATTTCGACCTCACTGACTGCCGGTCTGGGTTTGGTATTCGTGATTTTACTCCCGGCAGTGTTGCTGGCCGTGGGCGCAGGCGTTGTGATCTTCCGCCGTCGGAAATAAAACAGCACGGAGGGAAAATCAATGAAAGCAAAACAGCGGATATTTTTTCTTTTGGTATGTCTCGTGATTCTGGCAGGTGCGGTGTTGTTTTTTCTGACCGAACAGCAAAAAAAGACAGAGCAGGCTGCCAGTGAAGAAGCAGAAGGAAGCATCCGATTGGCTGCCGTTTCCTCGGACGATTTGAAGCAGATTCAGATCGACTATGATGGAGAGACGCTTACCCTCAACTATGCAGAAGGCAGCTGGACTCTTGCCGAAGACTCGGAGTATCATCTGGATACCACTGCCTGCAATACCATGTTGACTGCACTTTCGGATTTTCGGGCAAAGCGTCAGCTCACGGCAGAAGATGGGGAAGATTACGGTTTTGAAGCTCCGCAGGTCACGGTGACTGTCACGACGGCAGATGCAACGGAAACCTTTCTCTTTGGAGCAGAAAATTCCGTTACCGGTGATCTGTATCTGAAAAAACAGGGAGACGATGTGATTTATACTGTCGCAGGAACAAAGGCCTCCTGTTTTGAGCAGACGAAGGCCGATTTGTTCGGAGCATTCAACCCGGCAGGGCTGACAAGTTCTTCCATTGAGGCGATAGAGTTGTCCTATCCGGACGGAAAAACACGTTCCTTTGCTGCTGTGTCGGAACCGGTTTCGTCGGATGAAAGCGCAAACGGTTCGGAAGAAGATTCGGGCAGTACAACGTATCAGACCGTTTGGAAAGATACTACGGAACCAGACACTGAAATTTCAGACAGCACGATGCAAAGCCTTTTGTCCTCGCTTAGCTGCTATGTCACCGGACAGGTCACGGAAACTGACCTGGCGGCGTATCATGTAAAGACACTTGTTACCGCTAAGGTGACATCCAGCGATGGAGAACATACGCTGACCTATGGCGAAGGCACGGATGGCTACTACCTGACATTTGATGGAGATGATTCTCTTTACTCCGTTGACGAAAGTGTTATCGAAACATTCAAGGGCCTATAAAATTTGATTTAAATCCACCCGGAAACGTTGCATTGCGTTCCGGGTGGATTTTTCTATGTCTGGAATTTTTTACAAACACTTTGCGAGGATTTCGAAAAGCATCAAATTTTGTCGCAAAAATCAGCCCGGCGGAGTGATCCAAATTCGTCAAATCCGGAAAGTTTCGACAAACACAGACAGAGTGATTGACATTTTGCCCGGGATTGTATAAGATAGACAAGACAGGGGATAGAAACTGCGCAAAGTTTCGGTTTCAGGCGGTGCGTGGGGACAGATCACCCTGGTACGAGGGATGGGGATGGAATGCCCTGTCTTTTTTCGTATCTGAGTTTAAGGAGGATTAACAATCGTATGGACAACTCGGTGATCGTTTCACTGCGAGATATCGTGGTGGAGTTTGACGGCCAGCGCATTCTGGACGGGCTGAATCTGGACATCCATGACAAGGAATTCGTCACGCTGCTGGGTTCTTCCGGCTGTGGTAAGACCACGACCCTTCGTCTGATCGCAGGCTTTCTGGAGCCTAATTCCGGCAAAGTCCTGCTCAAAGGCGAAGACATTACCGGTGTGCCGCCCTACAAACGTCCGGTCAACACGGTATTTCAGAAGTATGCACTGTTCCCACACCTGAACGTGTTCGAGAACGTTGCGTTTGGCCTGCGTCTGAAAAAGATGGATGAAGAGACCATCCGCCGCAAGGTTCGGGACATGCTGGAAGTTGTCGGACTGAAGGGCTTTGAACGCCGCAGCATCGGCCAGATGTCTGGCGGCCAGCAGCAGCGTGTCGCTATTGCACGCAGTCTGGTCAATGAGCCGGAGATCCTGCTGCTGGACGAACCTCTGGGTGCGCTGGATCTCAAACTGCGCAAGGAGATGCAGCTGGAACTGAAGCGTCTTCAGCGTGAGATGAACATTACCTTTATTTATGTTACCCACGATCAGGAAGAGGCTCTTACCATGTCTGATACCGTCGTTGTTATGAACGGCGGCAAGGTGCAGCAAATCGGCACACCTGAGGATATCTACAATGAGCCGAAGAATGCTTTCGTTGCAGACTTTATTGGTGATTCCAATATCGTGGATGGTGTTATGCACCGGGACTTCCTCGTTTCCTTCTCGGGTGTCGAGTTCCCCTGCGTTGACCGTGGCTTTGCCCGGGAGCAGAGCGTACAGGTCGTTGTCCGTCCGGAGGATATCGAAGTTGTTGCTCCGATGGAAGGCCAGCTGGTTGGTGTCGTCAATGATGTCATCTTCAAGGGCGTCCATTTTGAGATGCACGTCGAGTGTGAGGGCCATGAATGGCTCATCCACTCCACCCGTGCCTGCACACCTGGCGAGACCATTGGTATGAAGATCGGCCCAAACGAGATCCATATCATGGCACGTTCGGAGGGGTGATGCCGAAATGAAGATCTATGATAAGAAATTGGCCTATCCGTATCTTGTATGGATGGTGCTGTTTACTCTGGTTCCGCTGCTTATTGTTATCTACTACGCGCTGACCGACAGCGACGGAAACTTCACGTTGGACAATCTGGTGTCTATCAGCGGCTATGGTTCAGTTTTTGCTCGAAGCCTGCTGCTTGCACTGATTGCAACCGTCGTCTGTTTGATTCTGGCATTCCCGATCGGTTATTTTCTTTCCCGGCTTCGTGTTAACAAACAGCACATCATGCTGATGCTTGTCATGCTGCCGATGTGGATGAACTTTCTGCTTCGTACCTACGCATGGATGGGTCTGCTGAGCATCAATGGCCCGGTGAACGCTATCCTTGGCTTCTTTGGTCTTGGCCCCTACTCAATGCTGAATACTTCCGGAGCGGTCGTTCTGGGTATGGTATATAACTATGTACCCTATATGATCCTGCCGCTTTATACCAGTATGACGAAGATCGACCAGAGCCTGATCGAGGCGGCGCAGGATCTGGGAGCAAGCACGACCAAGACGTTGTTCCGTGTCCTGATTCCCATGAGCGTTCCGGGAATCAGCACCGGTATTACAATGGTCTTTGTTCCGGCAGTCTCGACCTTTGTTATCAGCCGTATGCTGGGCGGCGGTTCCAACCTGCTCATCGGTGATTTGATCGAGATGCAGTTCCTCGGCAACAGTTACAACCTGAACGTCGGTTCGGCGATGAGTCTGGTACTGATGATCATCGTTCTGCTCTGCATGAGCTTTACTTCGAGCTTCGACGAGGATGAGATGGAGGGTGTGTCCTGATGAAAACAAAACATCTTCGGCTGATGCAGCGTGCCTATGTCATCCTGTTTTTCTGCTTCATGTATCTGCCGATCGCCTATATGATCGTATTCAGCTTCAACCAGAGCAAAGGCTATGCGCTCTTCACTGGTTTTACACTGAAATGGTATGCCAGCCTGTTCCATAACTCGGCGATCCTGCACGCCTTGTGGGTCTCGATCGAGGTCGCTTTGATTTCGGCCGTTATCGCCACTGTGTTGGGTACAGCGGCATCTCTGGGTATCGCCTCGATGGGGAAGAAGAGCCGTTTGGTGATCACCAATGTCACATATATTCCGGTCGTCAACCCTGAGATCATTACTGGTATCTCTTTGATGCTGCTCTTCGTGGCATATCAGCGGTTTGCAGATAAGGTCGATTTTCTGCCGGATAATATTATGGGTCTGCCGACTCTGCTCATTGCGCACATCGCATTCAATGTGCCGTATGTGATTTTTAATGTTACGCCCAAGCTCAAGCAGTTGGATATCAAGCTGTATGAGGCGGCTCTTGACCTCGGCTGTGACCCGAAGCAGGCGTTTTTCAAGGTCATTCTTCCGGAAATCAGCCCGGCGATCCTGTCGGCATTCCTGATTTGCCTGACCTACTCCATTGACGACTTTATGATCTCCTACTTCAACTGTGGTACAGTGGAGACGCTGCCCATCGCCATTTACTCTATGACTCGTAAAAAGGTCAGCCCGGAGATCTACGCACTGTCGACCATCATGTTTGTGGTGATCCTGAGCATCATCCTTATCTCCAATGCAATGGAAAGCCGAGAGTATCACCAGAACCAGAAGGCTCTGAGAGGAGGCAATGCGAAATGAAGCGTTTTGGGATCCTGCTCCTGACAGCGGTTCTTGCTCTGATGATGCCGCTGTCCGCTTTTGCAGCCGGTAACATCGAAGTCAACGAGGATATCTCGGTGACGGACGACTATGATTGGACTCGATTTAAAGGCCAAAACGTTACTCTGAATGTCTATAACTGGGGTGAATATATTTCCAACGGCTCTGATGACAGCGTGGATGTCGTTTCTGTCTTTGAGAAACTGACCGGCATCAAGGTCAACTACACAACTTTCGACTCCAACGAATCCCTGTACGCAAAATTGAAATCCGGTGCAGCAAACTACGATGTTATCATCCCGTCCGATTATATGGTCGCAAAGATGATTTCGGAAGGAATGCTGATGCCGCTCAACTACGACAACATTCCGAATTTCCAGAACATTGACGAGAATTATCGGTACGCTGATTATGACCCGGAGAATAAGTACACTGTGCCCTACATGCTCTGTACCACCGGTATCATCTATAATACCACGATGGTGGATAAGGCACCGACCAGCTGGGCAGACTTGTGGAATGAGGAGTATGCCGGCAATATCCTGATGTTCAATAACAGCCGTGATGCTTACGCTATTGCTGCATTCAAGGCAGGAAAAAGCATCAACCCGGAATCTCCCGAAGAGGTCGACGATGTGGTTGAAGAACTGAAAGCTCAAAAGCCGTTGGTTCAGGCCTATGTTATGGATGAGATCTTCGATAAGATGATCGGCGGCGAAGCAGCTATCGGTGTGTATTATTCCGGTGATGCCATCACCATGATCGACGATAACCCGGATTTGGCTTGGGTCTTCCCGGAGGAAGGCAGTGTTCTGTCCGTAGACAGCATGTGCATCCCGTCTACCAGCGAGCATGAAGAAGCAGCTGAAATGTTCATCAACTTCATGTGCGAGGTCGATGTCGGTAAGGCCAATGCTGAATATATCGGCTACACCACCCCAATGAATGCGGTTTGGGAAGTTCTGGATGACGACCTGAAGTACAGTGAGATTGCATTCCCATCGGAGGAAATCGAGGCAAAAGAAAAAGTCTTCACCGCTCTGAGCGATGAGGTCAACAATGAGCTTGATGTCAAGTGGAGCGAAATGAAGAGCTATGATGAAGGCGGCAGCGGATATCTGTTCCTAATGCTGCTGCTTGCAATGTTGGCTCTGGCGTGCTTTAATATCTGGAGAAAGCTGCGCAAGAAATCTCGCAATATGTACTAAACTGATTTTAAGTAAGCCGCACTTCAAAAGAAGTGCGGCTTACTTCTTTAGAAAGGAAATTCTATGGAATATCATACTTTTACAGAGCCTGCGATGGTACTGAATGCCGACGGCGATTTCCGCCGGATGCTCAAGCTCAGCGCACTGTTCCGCTATGTGGAGCAGGCGGCTGCTGATCATGCCCGAGCCTATGGAATGGACGATGCCTTTTTCAAGGCGCATCATACAGCCTTTCTGGTCGGCAAGCAGGCAGTCCAAATCACTCGGATGCCATTGCGCGCCGAAAGGCTGAAACTTGTCACGGCTTGCGAACAATGTAAGAAAGGCTCCATGAAGCGTCTGACGTGGATTCTCGATGAAGAGGAAAATGAGTTGGCGATGGTTGACAGCCGCTGGATCGTTGTGGACACTACGCAAGAACGCATTCTGCGCCAACCCAGCTGGAGAACACCGGGCTTCTGGAATGATGACGTTTTGGAAGAACTGCCTCAGCTGGTGCATAAGAGTAAAGAACTCATCTCTGCAGGCACCCGAACAGCCAGCTATTCACTATGTGACCTGAACCGTCACGTCAACAACTCCTATTATCTGGATATCGCCTGTGATGCCATTCCGCCGGAGGCGTTTGAGGCCGGACAGCTTCGTTTCGCGTCCATCAAGTACCATCGTGAGATCCCGATGGGATCAGAATTTGAGGTCAGCTATGCACCCTCGAAAGACGGATGGTATGTGATAGGCCGCCGGGAAGAACATGCAGCTTTTGAGTGTTATCTGGAATTTGGTGAATCCAATGCAGAAAAAACAACGAAATGAGACGAAAGGTCGTACAAGGCGGTGCATGAAATGGTACTCGCCTTGAATTTTGTAATGATTTGTAACAAAGATTACAGAAAAATGACAAAAACCTCTTGAAAAATCCTTTAAAAAGAGTTACAATATAGTTACAGAAAGCGCAAAGCTCTTCTGGGTTGTGAAATCTTTTTCTTCTTGTTCTTGAGATATCGGGTGTCGAGCATCCTCCTCCGGCTGTTCTCCTTCACAGCTGTCGCTCGCACCGCACAGGCGGTATCTCGCTTCGTGTGCAAAAAAGCTCGTCCATTCGCGGACGAGCTTTTTTGCACACGTTTTACCGATAGAAAAGATGAAAATAAAGCCTGTCGGCCAAAAATCTGTCGATAAAGTCTTACTTTGCCCGGATTTCCTATACAAATTGACTGTTTTTCCGTGAAGCATTTTTACAAAGTTTGTTTTGTATTCGTTGAGCATTTGTGGTATCATATAGTCAATCATTTTGAGCGAGTTATCCGTGTTAAAAGTGAAATGTTTTGTTGCCGTTTCGGCGGACTGCAATCAGAGAAAAGGAGTTTAGATTATGGCTTATTTTTATGAAGAACCTTCTCGTACCTTCGGTGAGTACCTGCTTGTTCCGGGTTATTCTTCGGCGGAGAATGTTCCGACGGCTGTCAGCCTGAAAACCCCGTTAGTCAAGTACCGCAAAGGGGAGGAAAAATGCCCTCTGGAAATGAACATCCCGATGATCAGCGCGATCATGCAGTCTGTCTCTGGTGATAAACTGGCAATTGCTCTGGCACGTCAGGGCGGTGTTTCTTTCATTTATGGTTCCCAGAGCATTGAAAATGAGGCAGCAATGGTTCGCCGGGTCAAGAGCTATAAGGCTGGTTACGTCGTTTCCGACTCCAATCTGGCACCGACCTCTACTCTGCATGATGTTCTCGATTTAAAAGCTCGCACTGGCCACTCCACCATCGCCATCACTGCTGATGGTACGCCGAACGGCAAGCTGCTGGGCATTGTGGCTTCTCGTGATTATCGCGTTAATCATACTCCCGATGATGCTCCCGTCACGACCTTTATGACTCCGATTGAGAAACTGGTGACCGCTCCGGAGAACACCTCTCTGCATGACTGCAATAATATCATTTGGGATAATAAAATCAACACTTTGCCGCTGGTCGATGCTGAGGGTAATCTGAAGTATATCGTCTTCCGTAAGGACTATGATTCTCATAAACAGAATGCGAACGAGCTGCTGGATGCCAACAAGAGTTATGTCGTTGGTGCCGGTATCAATACCCGTGACTATGCGGACCGTGTGCCTGCTCTGGTCGACGCTGGTGTTGATGTTCTCTGCATCGACTCGTCTGAGGGCTATTCCGAGTGGCAGAGCCGTACCATCAGCTGGATTCGTGAGCATTACGGTGACACCGTCAAGGTCGGTGCAGGCAATGTTGTTGATGCTGAGGGCTTCCGCTTCCTTGCAAAGGCTGGTGCGGATTTTGTGAAGATTGGCATCGGCGGCGGCTCTATCTGCATCACCCGTGAGACCAAGGGCATCGGTCGTGGACAGGCAACTGCTGTTATTGAAGTCGCAAAGGCTCGTGACGAGTATTACAAAGAGACTGGCATCTATGTTCCTATCTGCTCTGATGGTGGCATCGTCCATGATTATCACATTACACTGGCTTTGGCAATGGGCGCAGACTTCGTCATGCTGGGTCGCTACTTCGCACGTTTTGATGAGAGCCCCACGAACAAGGTTCGCATCAATGGTCAGTATATGAAGGAGTATTGGGGCGAGGGTTCTAATCGTGCTCGTAACTGGCAGCGTTATGATCTCGGTGGTTCCACTAAACTGAGCTTCGAGGAAGGGGTCGACAGCTACGTTCCGTATGCCGGTTCTCTGGCAGATGGCGTTCAGACCACTCTGTACAAGGTCAAGAGTACCATGTGCAACTGCGGTGCGCTGTCCATTCCGGAACTTCAGCAGAAGGCAAAACTGACGGTCGTTTCCTCTACTTCTATCGTTGAGGGCGGCAGCCACGACGTTATGCTGAAAAATGCAACGCCGAACATCATCAACGGCTGATAATTTCGGACTTCGGGTTTAAAAGTATTTTGTGCCGGGTCTTACAGTCTGGACTTGTGGGTTTTGTTCTGCAGGTTCTGGCTGTAAGGCCCGGCCTTTTGTTCGTATGGAAAAACCGATGGAAGTGGTCTGAATATTTTGTGTAGTTTTCACAGTTTTCTAATCAAGCTTTTGGTGGTACAATATAGACGGATTCTTATAACAGTTTCAGGAGGGTCACATGGCAGAAAAGAATATTGAATTGGATAGTGTGGAGATTGCAGCGGCCGTATTTGGCAACTGTGACCGGAATATCCGTCTACTGGAGAAAGAATTCTCGGTGACAGCTGTCTGTCGTGGAACAGAGCTTCGGCTTTCAGGAGAAGCTGCTAATGTTGCAGCGGCTTCCCGTGCCGTTGAAGGAATGCTGCTCCTGATCGAGAGCCATACGCCGCTTGAAGATCAGACTGTGCGCTATTGTCTGAGCCTTGCACATGATGGTGAGGAAAAGCGCGTTCGGGAATTGACCGAAGACTTTGTGACGGTAACGGTCAAAGGAAGGCCTATTCGTCCCAAAACGCTGGGTCAGAAAGAATATCTGAACGCCATCCGGAGCAATGCTATTACCTTTGGTGTTGGCCCAGCTGGTACAGGTAAAACTTATCTGGCGGTTGCGATGGCTGTTAAGGCATTTAAAGCAAAGGATGTTTCCCGTATCGTGCTAACACGCCCGGCGGTGGAAGCAGGTGAGAAGCTGGGATTTCTGCCCGGTGACCTGCAGCAGAAGGTGGATCCGTATCTGCGTCCGCTTTACGATGGTCTGTTTGACATGCTGGGAGCAGAAACGTATGAGCGGCTGGTCGAAAAACAGATCATCGAAGTTGCTCCGCTGGCTTACATGCGCGGCCGGACGCTGGATGATTCGTTTATCATTTTGGATGAGGCGCAGAACACAACGCCGGAACAGATGAAAATGTTCCTGACTCGTATGGGCGTCGGTTCCAAAGTGGTCGTGACAGGCGATGTAACTCAGATCGATCTGCCTGACCGAACCCGGAGCGGCCTTGTGGACGCCTTGCAGGTATTAAAGGGCGTCGGCGGCATTGCTCAATGTTATTTTACCGAAAAAGATGTTGTGCGGCATCGTTTGGTGCAGGAGATTATCAAAGCCTACGAAGCGGCTGCACATCCGACAAAACGCTGATATCAAATTTTTTGCTGTATAGAATATAGTATCTGCGTAAAAAGAAAGGAGAGGGCATTATGTCCAATAAAGTTTTGATTACTAATTCACAGAAAGCGGTTAAGGTTCCGTCTGGCCTTCGTATTCTGATTCGCCGTGCCTGCAACGCTGTTCTGGAGTATGAGCATTTTGATGCTCCGGCTGAAATCAGCGTGACTTTTGTAGATAACGCTGCAATTGCAGAACTGAACAATCAGTATCGCAACAAGCCGATGCCGACCGACGTCCTGAGTTTTCCTCTGGGTGTAGACGGTGTGTACGACATCGACGAGAACAACGGCTGCAAGATGCTGGGCGATATCGTCATCAGTATGGAGCGCGCACAGGAACAGGCAACGCTGTACGGTCATCCGCTTCAGCGCGAAGTTGCTTTCCTGACGGTCCACTCGATGCTTCATTTGCTGGGCTATGATCATGAGAACGGTGGTTTGGAAGCGATGCGGATGCGTGAAAAAGAAGAGGCCGTTCTGACTCAGCTCGGTCTGCCTCGTACCGTCAGCTATACAGAATAAGTATTTGTCGATTTTAAGGAGACAATGCGCCTTATGTGCGCAGGATAAGACAGGAGTTCTATTTTGAAAAGTGCAACACCGATGCAGGAGCATTATGATACATCATCCGTCTTTGTGGCGGTTATTGGCCGTCCAAATGTTGGTAAGTCCAGCCTGACAAATCTGCTGGTTGGCGAAAAAGTCGCCATTGTGACCTCGAAGCCTCAGACGACTCGCACGCGTATCACGGGCGTTATTACCCGTGGGCCGCTTCAGTATGTTCTGCTGGATACGCCGGGCGTCCATAAGGCTCATAACAAGCTGGGCAAGCGGATGGATAAGACAGCTAGTGACTCCATCGCAGATGTGGATGTCTCCATGATGCTCTTAGAACCTTACGGAGCGTTAAATGAGTCCGAGATGATGCTGGTTGAAGCACTGCGTCAGAGCGGTGGCCCGGCGATTGCGGTCATTAACAAGACCGACCTTGTCAAAGACCCGGCGGATTTGGATGCGCGTAAGACGGAGCTGAAAGAGCTGGGGCTCTTTGATGATATCTATACCGTCAGCGTCCGAGACAACGATCACTGTGAGGAATTGTTTGATGCGTTGAGTCGGTATGCAGTTGAAGGTCCTCACTATTTCGATGATGATGCCTATACCGATATGCCCGAAAAGGAACTGGTGGCAGAAGTTATCCGTGAAAAGTTCCTGCTCTATATGAGAGATGAGATTCCGCACGGAATCGCTGTTGTGGTCGAGCGTTTCAAAGAGCGTCCGGGTACTGATCTTGTAGATATTGACGTTAATATTTACTGCGAGCGAGAAAGCCATAAGGGAATGGTGATCGGCAAGGGTGGTGCGATGCTGAAAAAAATTGCAAGCGCAGCTCGTGCGGATTGTGAAGAATTCTTGGGCTGTAGGGTCAATCTGCAATGCTGGGTTAAGGTCAAGGCAGATTGGCGTGATAATGAGTTCCTGCTGAATAATTTCGGTTTCAAGCAGAATCCCTCGAACCGCTGACCCTTAGCCATAACAGGACAGATTTCCCGGGGATAGGTGTCTAGGATAAAGACAACACTAACAGTGTATGAAGAAGTACAGAAGGGAGCGTTGTCGATGGACGCAGAGATCAGCTGGCAGGAATTCGCCTGTACGGGAAATATATTTCGGTATCTGGACTACAAGCAGGCACTCGACCCTGAGACGTCTGTTTCGGTAGGAGAATTGACAGATGGACACGATCGTGACGATGGGTCTTGTTCTCAAGGAAACACGTTATAGAGAAGCGGATCGGATCCTGACGATATTGACGCCTAAGCTGGGAGTGATCTCAGCGATGGCAAAGAACAGCCTGCGGATGAAAAGCAAATTGCTTACGGCCTGTGGGCTGCTTTGTTATTCGGAGTTCGTTCTGCTTCCCGGGCGGAATATGTATACGGTACGGGAAGCTTCCGTTGAAAAGATTTTTTATAATATCTCGGCGACTGTTGAGGGGATGGGGTTGGCCATGTATATGGGAGAATTGGCCTCTTCGCTTTCACCTACGGGAGAAGAGGCGGAACGAGAACTCCGTCTTCTCCTCAATTGTCTCTACATGATAAACGAGAATAGGACTGATGTCCGGGTCATCAAAGCGGTTTTTGAATTGCGTACCATGAGTCAATGCGGATTTATGCCACAGCTGGTTTACTGTCGGGATTGTGGTATATATGATGGTTCTGCTTTTTATCTGGATGTACAGGAAGGATACCTCCTTTGCTCAAACTGCGCTCAGAAAGCAGGGAAGAGCTGCAATTTGGATCAGGGCGCACTGTACGCTTTGCGGCATATCTGTCTGGTGGAAGATAAAAAGATTTTTGCTTTTAAGATATCCCTTGGCAGTTTGGCAAAGCTTTCGGCGGTAGCAGAGCAATACGCGTTGACTCACTTGGATAAGCCGTTGAAAAGTTATTCATTTTTAAAATCCGTTTTGCCCGGATAAATGGGATATTAGACATTAAAGGAACTACAAATGGAAACAAGCTATTTAAAAACACTTGAGCTGGATAAGCTTATTGCTCGTGCTGCAGAAGGCTGTGTGTGTAAGGAAGCGAAAGCGATGCTTCTTTCCCTTGAACCTCAGTGTGATCCAGATGAAGTCAGGTATTCGTTGGAGCAGACAGATGCTATCAACTCACTGCTCATCAAAAATGGTTCACCTCGATTTGGCGGTGTTGAAGGTGTCAGTCAATTGACTTCCCGTGCCGTCAAGGGTGGCGTTCTTTCGATGGGGGAACTCCTGATGGTTGCTGGTGCGCTGCGGAATTTTCAGAATCTGAGCAGTTGGTATGGCTCTTCGGATCATGATGTTCTTCCGACAGATGATTTGTTTTATGCTCTGGCTCCTCAGCCCGGTCTGGAACAACAGATCTCTAGTGCGATTCTTGCGCCGGATGCAATGGCAGATACCGCCTCGCATACGCTGAATGAGCTTCGTAAGAAGATTCGTGCAACCGAGAACAGTATCCGTGACCGTCTGGAAGGTATGGTTCGGAATATGGATACCTCCAAGTATTTACAGGAGAGTGTCGTCTCTATGCGTAACGGACGTTACGTTGTTCCAGTCAAGAGTGAATATCGCGGAGAAGTAAGCGGTATCATCCATGACGTTTCGTCTACAGGTGCAACGGTTTTCGTTGAACCACAGGCTGTCGTGGAAGCAAATGCACGCATTCTTCAATATCGTGCGCAGGAATCGCAAGAGATTGAGCGTATCCTTGTCGCCTTCACCGGTCAGGTTGCTGCAATCGAACCACAATTTCAGTACAGCTACAAGGCGATGCTGGAAATTGATGTCCTGCTTGCAAAAGCACGCCTTGCACTTGAGATGAAAGCTTTTAAGCCTGCCGTTCGGACAGACAGCTCTTTCTCGCTGATTCGAGCAAGACATCCGCTTATCGACCCTAAGAAATGCGTTCCGGTCGATATTTCCCTTGGTAGGGAATACGATTCGCTTATTATCACCGGCCCCAATACCGGCGGTAAGACGGTCACGTTGAAAACAGCAGGTCTGCTTTGTGCGATGGCGCAATGTGGTTTCCTCATCCCGGCGGATGAACGAAGCGAAATTTGTGTCTTTGATGAGTTTCTTGTAGATATCGGCGATGAACAAAGCATTGAGCAGAGTCTTTCGACCTTCTCGGGTCATATGAAGAAGATCACCGGCATTCTCGAACTTGCTATGCCGCATACGCTTGTCCTTCTGGATGAGCTTGGTGCAGGCACCGACCCGGCGGAAGGTGCCGCTCTGGCAGTTGCTATCATAGAAGAACTTCGCCGCCGTGGTGTCCTGTTGATGGCTACAACTCACTATGCAGAGCTGAAAGTTTTCGCACTGGAAACCGAGGGTGTTGTTAATGCAAGCTGTGAATTTGATCTTGAAACCCTGCGTCCGACCTATAAGTTGAGTGTTGGTATTCCCGGTAAGTCAAATGCATTTCTTATCAGTGAAAAGCTTGGTATCCCGGAACGGGTCATCGAAGCTGCGCAGCAGCATTTGTCTGCAGAAGATAAGCGTCTGGATGCCGTTCTCGGCCAATTAGATGATTTAAAACTTCAGCTGAAAGCAAGTCAAGATGAAGTTGAAAATCTCCGCAACGAGGCGTCCCATCAGCTGGAAGCGGCTCGTAAAAAGCGAGATGAACTTATCCAGCAGGGTGAAAATGAGCTGGAAGCGGCTCGTGCAAAAGCCCGTATCTTGGCGCAGGAGGTAGAAAGCAAGGCCTACGCCTTGACCGATGAGCTGCGTCAGCTCCAGAAAGACGAGCGGATGAGTACCCAGCAGAAGGCTCAACGCGCAAGAGAAATCGCCAAGAAAGAGTCCGAAAAGCTTTTTGTTGGTACCGAAGTTGTGCATAATCCAGTCAAGGAGTTCGTGCCGCTGAAAGAAGTAAAAGTCGGTCAGGAAGTCTGCATCGCAGAACTCAATCAGCTGGCGACTGTTTTGGCTCTGCCAGACAAAAACGGTGATGTTCTGGTTCGTGCTGGTATCATCAAGACGAAAGTACCTCTCAAAGGCTTGAAACAGCCCGAAAAGCTGGTGAAGGAATCTAAACCAATGAGCAAGGCACAGCAGCGGTATTCTCGTTTGACGGGCGATTCTAGTCGGCCTAATGGCAGAGTAGAACGTGTGCAGCGTTCGGCTAAAATGGAATGCAATCTGCTCGGCTTGACTGTTGATGAAGCACTGCCAGAGGTTGATTCCTTTATCGACCGTGCTATTTTGAACGGTCAGACTGTGGTTTATCTCATCCACGGCAACGGTACTGGTGCGTTACGTACAGCGATTCACAAGCACCTGCGCGGAAACCGGATGGTGAAAAGTTTCCGCCTTGGCCGCTATGGTGAAGGCGAAAGCGGTGTCACTGTTGTAGAATTGAAATAAGAGAAAAAATCCCATAGAGGATCTGCCTATCAGTATTTTGCAGGCAGGTCCTCTTTTTAAAGGAATAGGACAAATCAATGACTAATCATGCAAAGCACGCTGTATCATGGAAAAATAAGAAATGGCAGCGGGGAAGCGGGCCTTTGAGAAATAAATGGATTCTTCTGATATGTATTCTCTGTATTGTTACTGGATTTTGGATCTGGAAAGGAGCGATATCCATCGGTATTTTCAAAACAGAGGATGGAGAAGAAACTTTTCGTCCAGAAGTTGGTGACCCACCGTACAGGGTTGCCATAGATGCCGGACATGGTGGTACAGACCCGGGTGCGCAAGGCATTGTTAATGAAGCACAGATGAACATGCAAACGGCGAAAGACTTGGTTGCATGGCTGGACGCTGACCCGAACTACATATCTCTTTCTACCCGAGACAGTTATGATATCACCGCAAAGCCCAGTGAACGAGCTGCATACGTCAATGCGCTTGCGCCACAGCTGCTGCTATCCATTCACGGCAATTCTGCACCGGAAGGCTCCGAGGCGTCCGGATTTGAATGCTATCCCAGTGTTCCGGGTAGAACATGGCACAGGGAGAGCTTTTATTTTGCAGAACGTCTTGCTGAAAGGATGCAGGCCGCTGGAGCGCATTTGAGAGGGAAGGGCGGTATCCGATATATTT
>CAVBWT010000042.1:18944-21276 GCA_963599235.1 Lawsonibacter asaccharolyticus
ATATGGAAGTCCGGGAAAACCGAAGCTTTACAGTTTTGGAAGATGTCGATTGTCCAGCAGTTTTGACTGAACAGTGTTTTGTTACCAGCGAAACGGATGTAGCACAGTTCGGAGATGAAGCAGGATGTAAGCGAGTTGCGCGGATATACTATGAAGCAATTTGCGATTACTTTGGTACACAACCGGTTTCAGAACAAAAAACTTGATTCTATCCGGATATGTTACTATAATAAAAAGAATCAGATCCTTGGAAGTGAAAAAATAGAGAGGTGATTTGTTATGGAACTGTGGGATGCTTACAATAAATACGAAGAAAAAGTTGGTGTAGATCTGGTACGGGGCGAGGATATCCCGAAAGGACTGTATCATCTGGTTGTATCGACAGTCGTCCGCCATAAGGACGGAACATATCTGCTGATGAAACGGGATGACAGTAAACCCATTGCGCCCGGATTTGAGGAGATCGGCGCAGGTGGTTCTGTGCGGAAGGGTGAAACACCGGTTCAGGCTGCATACAGAGAGCTGTGGGAGGAGACTGGCGTCAAGGCTGCACGGCTTGACCCGATTTTTCATCTGGTTTCTGAAAAGCTGCAGGGAATCTATTATGGATACCTGTGTGTGACAGATGCACCGAAAGAATCTATCATACTACAGACGGGTGAAACTTCTGCTTATCGTTGGATTACGCAGGAGGAACTTTTGAAATTCTGCGATTCAGATGCTTGCATTCCGATACAGCGTATTTGGTTGGGGGATTTTCTGAATGGACTTCGGAGGGTAATTTGATTCATTATCTATATCTGTAATTCAAAAAGTAAAAAGCACTATAGACCCTTTGTGATTTCTTGGAGTGTTAATGTTAGCGTTAAAGGGAAGAGAGAAGGGTTATATTTTTAATTATACCACATTTCGTATAATGCACGTTATACGAAATTTAGGGAATATAAAATCCTCCTTCCTTAATCTTTTCGCTAATTAAGGCCGCTGAGCTTAAAATCTTGGTTCAGCGGCCTCATACAGAATGATTTGCTTTGCTCGTTACCATCCCACATATCCTAAACGAATATACTTATAATCCAGTCTCGTTAGATACTCGCACTCTGTGATGATTGAACTTCCAATTCCTGTTCTTTGCAGATCATATTCCACCATAAAGACCTAAAGAATCCAATAAAGCAGCTTTGTCCAGTTGGATAATGATCAATAAAATCCATCACAGCCACTAACTTAGCTTCGTCAAAGTAGCCCAGATAATATTTATCCTGCTCCTGTCCGATTTTTCGTTGCGGAATTGCCCACATATCGTTTTTGATACTCTGTGGCGTCACAAATGGCGGACAATGTTCATAAAATTGCGTGTTTTTCCACACAGAGCTAAAATCGACGAAATATCGTTGTCATCTAGCCGTCGTACTTGATAAGCTTTTGAAAATTTCGTGTAATTCATATTATTCATTCTTGTTTAGTTCTGGTCCAGCCAGATTTGTAACATCTGTTCGGATTCCATCGTTGGCAGCTCCATCAAAAGCTTCCATCGGTTTTGTGAAATCATCTGATAAATCTTCGCTACTTTTGGAAAACGTTGCTGTTTCGGTCGGATTTTCCGTTTTGCTCTTCCCTGCTTCCACCTCTGTTGTATCCAACTTTTTCTTTTTTGTAATAGTACCCAATGGATTCTGTTCAATAGCTGCTCGCACCTGAAACTCCTGCAAATGTGTGTAAATCTGCGTCGTACCAACATTGCTATGCCCCAGCAGTTGTTTCAGCGTCAGAATATCTACATTTCCGGTTTGGTACATCAACGTTGCTGCTGTATGGCGTAATTTATGGGTCGAGAATCCTTTTAGCCCAGCTGCTTTCATAGCACCTGTCACCAGTTGTTCGACGCGTCGGTTTGAGATACGTTCTCTGCGCCGCCGGGTCAGGAATACGGCCTTTTCCTTAGGATCCAGTCCTTCCATTGTATTTCGCTTGTTTAGATATAGCTGTAAAGCCTCCATACAGGCATCATTCAGGTAAACCATCCGTTCTTTGTGGCCTTTACCAAAAAGTCGAATCTGACGTTGTTTAAGGTCGATATCTGCAAGATTCATTCCGACAAGCTCAGATAGACGCATGCCACAATTTAGAAACAGGATAACCATACAATAATCCCGTTCTGGAAAATCGCCCTGTGTCTGTACACTTTTGAGAAGTTCTTTGGATTGCTCCGCTGTCAAATACTTTGGGAGAACTTTATCCTGCTTGGGCGGACGAATTGCCGTTGTCGGGTTTTGTTCCAAGCGATTGACCTGATTTACAAGATAATCATAGAAGCCATGCAGACTAGCGA
>CAVBWT010000043.1:0-20389 GCA_963599235.1 Lawsonibacter asaccharolyticus
AGAAACGCTTCGTACTTCTCCACCGGCAGGTCAGACAGCTGGGCAACGCCATAGGTCTTCAGAAGCTGACCGATCTTCTCGTTGTTGTCACGCTTCTTTTTGATCTTAGTGACAATGACCTTGGTGATATCATCCTTGGTGATCGTCACCACAGGCTTTTCCTTGGAAGACACATCCTGCTTAGTCGGCTGCGGATTATCAGGAAGTTCGTCTTTCTGGCTGGTTTCTTTCTCCTGACCGGTGTCCTCGCCCCACGGAAGGGCATCGGCATCATCCGCCGGGAAGTTTTCTTCTGCGTTGTCCTCTGCTTCCCCGGCACTGTTCTCAGCATCCTGCTGTGTGTCTGCGGCCGCGTCACTGTCGCTATCAGTAACAGCCTCCTCCAGCTTGTCCGAAGCCTCCTCGACCTTTCGAGTCTTCTTGACCGGCTTCTTACGAGGATGTGGTGCTGCTGCACCTTTCTTTTCAGACACGGCAGGAGCTTCCCGATCTACGACTGGACGCAGAGGCTTGTCCTCCGATACGGCATTTGCACCCAGCAGTTCAAGCTGGTCGGATACACCCTCAAACATCTGGGCAAGGCCCTCAAAGACCTCGGTCAGCCCATCCACGACCTTCTTCGGAGCATTCAGAACATTCAGCTCATCCATCATGCCTCGTCCTCCTCATCAGAATCCTCGCCCCAGATGGAATCAAGGTACTCAACCTGGGCAGCCAGCACAGCAAGGATGAGCTTCTCACCCAGACCAGTTTCCTTGTGGATGTGTTCCACCATCTCGTCCACATCGATGTCCTCTTCCGGATCATCTTCGGCAGATTCCTGACCGATGCCGTAGTTATAGGAAGTCATGCGCTCATCCATGTGGATGTGCAGATTTTCGATGTTGAGCGAAATGGCCTGGACATCAGCCGGATGCGCCGCCAGGGGCTTGTCCGACTTCTGAGCTTCCTGGCCGGCATCCTGCTTCGGCTGAATGGGGATTTTGACCACCTTGGCATCCTTCAGCATCTCGCCGATCAGCTGTTCCAAAGACATACCGTTTTCATACTTCTTATCCATTGTTATCCTCACTTTTCTGCAGCATCAGGCTGCGCTTCATTCTTACAATCATTCAGGCCATACTTCTCAGCAATGGTCTTGACCAGCATACCGAGCAGCTTTGTAGGCTCTGGTATGTTACGAACCGGCTTAGACAGCTCCTGTGCTCTTTCGATTTCAAGAGCCATGCCTTTTGTAATCCGGTTCCCGAACACCCATACCTCTGTGGCTTCTTCCAGCCATGCAAGCCCCATCTGAATGCCCTGCTCACGTTCTGCCTTTTGGTCATCATCGAGGATGGCCGTAAAGTAGAGGTGTGGTGCCAATGGCATCAGACCACAGGCGGATATAAGTCGACAGGCCATCTTTGCCCGGTAGATGTTTTCCTCCAATTCAGCCTTTTTTCCGGCTTCACTTTCGGATACTGGGTGATACGGCGAACAAACAAAAATCTTCTTCATTTTGCGGCCGCCTTTCCTGCTGCCTCCGGGTAAATGTCAACATGGCCTACAGTGTCCCCCGGCGTAATGACCAGAACCTTCATTCCGTCACCAAAAAGCCAGCGAACCAGTCTTGCAGGCAGCTTCATCACCCGTCCGTCCAGCACTTTTTCTTTGTTTTTGACACGAACTTCGATGCGGTGCTTCATGCTCCTCGCCTCCTTTATAAAGATTGGAGTACAGAAAGCCGATCCCGACTTTTTAGTCACACCGTTCTGTTTTCTCGGTGGCTTTCTGCCCTTCTAAGTCACAGGCGATGGAAGAAGCCTTAAATCGAACCCCCTCTCCAAAGTTTTTTCAAAATTTTATCCGAAGCGATTTTTTCTTCGATTTTCTTACGGCGTTTCCGTACCGCTGCTTCTGACACAGCATCCTCTGCGGCAGCTTCAACATTGGATTTCTCCTGTTCTACGACCTGATGGTATGTATGGAGCTGGGATTCCGGGAGTTCATCCCGAAGTTCATGCAATCGGACAATGTAATCAGGCTCGTCCTCATCCGTGCCCATAGAAATTGCACATTCATATAAAAGGCTGGACTTATCCTCGCTGCCATCATCATCTGCAAAGGAAGCATCTAAGGACAGGTTGTAGGAATCCGGGCACTTTTCGCCGGGATGGGCTTCCTCCCACTCCCGGATCTGCTGCTTCTTGTGTTCATCTGCAGGCGGTTTCAAATGCTTATTGTTGTTGTAGACCTCCCGGTCACGATCCATGTGCCACTGACGAATAAACTCTGCTGTCACGACTTCTCCCGTAACCTCATTCACTCCCTCATGAATGACAAGCGGCCGGTCACCGATGTAGTAGACGATAACATCACGAAGATCCTGCGGAATTTTACGGTACATATTCTTGAATGCACTGTAATCACGCTTTTTCCCCTTGTTCTCTGCTCCAATGTTCTTTGTTTCCTTCATTTTTGTGTCCTTTCCGCTCGTGCGGACAGGCAAAGGAAACTCTGACAAGGAGGACCACCTGTGAGGTAGTCGTTTCTGGTCTCATGAGAACCCGAAGAATGGCTGCAAAAAGAAAAAGGCGCAACAAGTCAGAGGGTACTCGTTACAGCCGTGGTGAATTCAGCGGTCATGTAAACCGTAAAATTCATCGACTGTATGAGAATCCTTTGCCTATTGCGCACTGGGCTCTGTATTCTATTTTTATATGTTCACAGCCATATCAGCTGTAAGCTCTGCAAATAAGTAATAACTCCCCATGTTCTTCCATGAGCACAGGTGGTATAATAGTTATATCTTCAGAATCTTTCTTATCAACTCCGTAAAAACTGTAGCATTATTTTTCGGTTGGTTTCCAGTTGGGTTCTGGTTGGAATTCTAATTTTGATGAAAGGAGTGCCTGCACCATGCCTTTTTCACATACCTGTACAGACTTTCTCCGTGCGCTGCTTGAAAACTGCATCGGAACTGTTATGATCGAATGGGATCAGTGGAATTTCCCATCTCCCAGTCTCGACCGTGGTTACTTCAACTCTCGATTGAAGCAGCCTGCTCCGATTAACGGACTTGCGCGTAAACGGCTCATCCGCCTTTTCGAGTGTGTATTCAATCCTGAAACCAGAAAAGGTCGGTTTCAGGAACCTCAGGCCGTAGAAGCTGCTAACGCACTAATTGATTTGATTCAAAACTATTTTCAGGTGGATTTATCCGTCTGGAAAAACGGATACACCTCTGATAATCAGGCTCACCGCTCTCATCTCCTTTATTGCCTTGAGCTGATTTTAACTATGTCAGAAAGCAAGGATGCTCTCCCTGTTTCTGAAATTTCCAAAGCCCTGACTGCGTATCTGGAACAGGTAGGTTCAAATTCCGAAGTTCCAAGACCTACATATCCTGAGCTTTTATCCGCTGTTCCTTACCCTCAGACCGAGCATTATGTCGGCCGCGAGGAAATAACGGCTGCGGTTTCCAAACGTCTGATAGCCGGAGAGTCCTGCTATCTGCACGGCATCGGCGGTATTGGCAAGACCGAAATTGCCAAGTCTGTCTTGAAGAAAATTCTTGATACACCCACCTCCGATTCCGGCATCACTCATGTTCTTTGGGTCGACTGCATCGATGACAACTTCACACTTTCTCTGGTCCACGCCCTGCATTTGGATCAGAAGTTTCATAATATCGAGCAGGCGTTTCAGGCAGCTATTCAAATAATCAACAACTATAAAGACCGCCTCCTGATCGTAATCGATAATGTTGATAGCCTGGAGCATACAAGGGAATCCTCCATCAGCGAATATCTGCACTGTCGTGTACTGATTACCAGCCGATGTACCGGATTCGGATCTCTTACGGAAATTCCTGTTCCATTCCTTTCCCTGAATGACTGCTTGAAGCTCTTCTATGCGTATTTTCATGGCGATAAGGACGACATTACCCTGCGTAAGATCGTGGGTTTGTGCGACTGCCTTCCTCTGGCTGTTGAGCTGTTTGCAAAAATCGCTGATGCAGAAGAACTTCTGCTTTACGAATTTTACGAAACCCTGCTGCGCTGTGGATTCAACCTCAGTTCCGAAGAAGTCACATCTGCACATGAAAAACTCCATTCAGAAGGAACTGTGATCCAGCAGCTCTCCAAAGTTTTCCGTGTCTATGGCCGCAGCCCGGAAGATCAGACTTTGCTGGTTCAGATATCCACGATTCCGAATATCCGCTTCCTTTTTTCTCAGGCCAAAAGATGGTTTTCGCTGAAGAACAGAGCCCCTTTGAATCGTCTTGAGCATCTTGGCTGGATCAAGAAAGAAGCTCTCTATGACAACGGCCGGAACCGCTACCGCTATTACATGCACTCCGTCATTGCAGCGGCTGTTCGCGCCCAGTTTATCGACGACCTTTATGACCTGTGTCACGGTTTCATCCATGAGATCACAATCGAAATGACCTCCAGCCTGTCGCAAAATGATGCCACCAAGAAGGAGCTCATCCAATTCAGCTGGTCCTTGAATGACATCTTCCACGGTCAATTCCACTCAGAGGAAGACAGCGACTTTTTGTGGGCACTTGCCGAAATCTACCGAGATATCGGTTACTATGAACGGGCCTTGCCTCTGCTGGATTCTTTGGACATGCTCTATTGCCAGCTTTACGGTGATGGCAACATCAAGCTGGCTTCCGTCTGGAACAGCCGCGGTATGATCCAGTATGAGTTGTCCCATTTCCCTGATGCACTGGATGCCTACCAGAAAAGCCGGGATATCTACGAGAAAAATCATCCATCGGGGTCCTATTCCCCTTCTGAGAGAATCGACCTTGCAAAACTCGATTTGAATATAGGAAAGACCTATCTAAAAATCGACTATACGAAAGCTGGAGACTATTTTGACCGGGCCTATCAGACCCTTTCCGGAGAAGCTGAAGCCGAACAGCATCTGAAGCTGAACGCTCTCGCACATAAAGCAATGCTTTTAGCGCATTCCGGCCAGCTTGAAGAAGCTGAGAAGATTTTTGTAGACATCTACAATCAAACCGATGCTAAAAGTAAGAATCGTGACATGCTCCTGCTTCGTGCGGGTGTAGCTCACCACATCGGAAATATTTACTCCGACATCGACCCAGCACGGGCAATGCCTTATTTGGAAGAAGCACGAGACATCTTTTGGAAACTGCTGTCGCCCACGCACCCAGATACTCTGGATGTGCTCAATTCAGTTTGTTCTCTTCGGCTTACGCTGGAGGACGATTACGATGATATTCTGGCTAGTCTCCAGAAACTTCTCGAATTGTTCATCAAAGCCTATGGACCAAATGACCCAAACACCGGCACGATTTACAACAACATCGGTCTGTGCTATTACTACATGCAGCGTTTCGATGAAGCCATCGCAAACTACAAGAAGGCGCTTCAAATCGATTCGCTGACCTACGGCGAAGACCATGAATCAACTGCGTACATCTTAAATAACATCGGTGGCGTCTACTCAGAATCAGATCACCCCGAACTGGCAATCCCTGAGCATGAGCACGCTTTGCGGATCTATGAGGCAGCTTATCCGAATCACATGAGCCTTGACCTTGCCCAGACTCACTCCGATTTGGCCGATGCCTTCCTCCGAGAAGGTGATGCTGACAAGGTCATGGAACATCTGAACGAAGCATTTTCGATCTACGACAAGATGCTTCCCGAAAATGCACGGCAGCTGCTCCAGCCGTATTCCACTCTGGCAAATCTTCTTCTCGCTCTGAATGAGTATGATGAAGCTATCACCAACTACTCACATGTCCTGTGGCTGCTGAAAGAAAACGGATACACCGAAGATTCGTTTGCATTCCATGAATTCACCGACAGGATCAATGAAGTCCGTCAAATGAAAGCGCAGGCAAGCACTACCGAATAAACAAAAAAAGCCGAGGCAGACTCCAGACATCCCCAAAGGGGTATCTGAATGTCTACCTCGGCTTACTACGTTTATTCGAGCAGCACCTACAAGTAGTAGTGATGTGGTTTTGCTGGCTCACACGTCCTGCGGTGAGTCAAGCTCGTACAAAGGATCAGGCGCGTTTCTTCTCATCCGGGTCTTCAAACTCCATCCGTGGCCCAGAATAGAATTGTGATGCGAAGTCATCCATGTAAGCATAGGACTGCAGCTGCCCATTCTTGACATACGCGATTGCATCACGACCATTTATCGTCGCCCGGTTACCCAGCAGCGTCTTTTTCCCCTGAGTAGTGTAAATTCCGTAATCCATAGCCGTCCTCCCATCTACAACTTTCTTTTGTTTCTATGTCATTCTCGCTCTTGACAAGTTGCGTATGTTGCGCTAATATAAATATGCAAGTTGCGTTTACAAGCACATTATACGATTCAACTTGCGTCATGTCAAGCGCAACATGAGAAAACATCGCACCAACCGATGGAGGTCTTAGAATGAAATTCGGAGAGAAAGTTCGTGCAGCACGCCTAGCTGCCAAATACTCACAGCGTCAGCTTGCCGAAATGACTGGCATTGCACTACGCACGATTCAGAATTACGAAAATGGAGGACGTCTTCCCAAGCAGGCAGAAACCTACCAGCTTCTTGCAACTGCCCTTGATGTAAATGTCGATGCCCTCAAAGATGACAATGCAGACTTTGTCATCAAGGCCACCGAGAAATATGGTTCTCGCGGCAATGCACAGGCAGAGCGTCTTATTAAAGAGGTGTCCGGTCTTTATGCCGGCGGCGAACTGGCCGAAGAAGATATGGATGCCATGATGAAAGCCATCCAAGAGGCTTACTGGATTGCAAAAGAAAAGAACCGGAAGTTCGTACCGAAGAAGTACAGAGGTATCTCCGGTAAAAGCTCCGATTCTTAAGCCGTCTCATTCTATACACAGGGAGTGAACCGCAACAATGATCAGTAAACAAGCCTCTACCCTGCCGCGCCGTCTGATCCGGCGTTATCGCAGTAGTGACCCGTTTGAGCTTGCCGATGCCCTCAACATCACTGTGCTGGAGCGCGGCGATTTCAAGCGCCAAAAAGGTGCATTCAAAGTAATCTTGAACAACAGTTTCATCTTCATCAACGCGAATATGTCCGATGAAATGAAGCGGCTCGTGTGCGCTCACGAGCTGGGTCATGCTCTGCTCCACCGTTCTCTCGGTAAAACGCAGTCTGGCCTCATGGAGTTCGAGCTTTTTAACATCACAGACACTACAGAATATGAAGCAAATCTGTTCGCTGCCAATCTTCTACTGGATGAAGATGCCATCGGATCTCTCATTCAGGACGGATATGATGTCGTGCAGATTGCTCGTAGTCTTGGAACCAATGTCAACCTGCTGTTGCTCAAGCTCCAGCAGATGAACGATGATAATCACCTGCGTCTCCCAGATATGCCCAACCGAAACTTCCTGGGCACGATCTCCGACGATGCAGGCCACTTATAAAAGGGAGGAGTGACCTGAACAATGGCAATTCAGCATCGTACCAAAACCGAGCGCGTCTATGTGAAGGTCGATTCCACCTTTGATGCCACCGGCTATATGCAGCCGACAGCCATCACATGGGCCGATGGCCGCACCTTCCCCATTGAAAAGGTGCGCGACTTCCGACCCGCCGGGACCGCAGACAATGGATGCAGCGGTGATTGTTTCACTGTCCTCATCCAAGGTCATGAGAAACACCTGTTCTTTGAACACATCGACCCACGCTTTACTGGGCGTCTCGGCCGGTGGTTTGTGGAACGGGCAGCGCAATAAGTTCATCCGTAGAAAGGGATTCATCAATGACTATCTTTGAGAAGCTGGGCACACTCGCCGAGATTACCGACCGAGATGAAATGATAAAAGCCTGCAGGATCATTCCTGACGATGACCTACGTTTGGCTCTGGTGGTTCTAGCGTTGGGCTATAACAAGAACGAGCAAGTCAACCGTGAGATTTTCCATCGACAGACTCAAGAAATCGATTCTCTTAAAGAAAAAATCAAGGAACTAGAAGCGGCAAGTAAGTAATGCCATAAGAACCGACACGGGAAGGAGAGTGACACAGCGTGGCAAAGCAGAGAACGTATCTGGCAATCGACCTGAAATCATATTACGCCTCAGCGGAATGCTGTGCCCGCCACCTCGACCCTCTTACCACGAATCTAGTCGTTGCTGACGCATCCCGCACAGAGAAAACTATCTGTCTGGCTGTGTCCCCTTCCCTCAAAGCATACGGCATCCCTGGCCGCGCACGGCTGTTCGAGGTCGTGCAGAAAGTCAAGGAAGTAAATGCGCAGCGACTAAGGGAAGCTGTCCGGACACGCCGAGCTGTGTATAAGGATGGACATCCCACCTTTGCATCTTCTTCCTACGATTCCACTGCCCTCTCCGACCCGTCCATTGCAGTCGATTACCTTATTGCGCCACCCCGGATGGCGTACTATGAAAAGGTATCTCGCCAGATCTACGGCATCTACCTGAAATACATTGCTCCGGAAGATATCGTGGTGTATTCCATTGACGAGTGCTTTTTCGATATTACATCCTATCTGTCCCACTACCACATGTCGGCACATGACCTCGTGAAAACGATGATTCGGGAAGTTCTCTATACGACAGGAATCACCGCCACCGCCGGGATAGGGAGCAACTTATATTTAGCAAAGCTGGCGATGGACATCACCGCTAAACACGCCGCGCCCGATGCAGATGGTGTGCGCATCGCTGAGTTGGATGAGGAGTCTTTCCGCTATCTTCTCTGGGATCACAAACCGCTCACTGACTTCTGGATGACCGGCCCAGGCACAGTCAAGAAGCTGGAGAAGCATGGCATCCGCACGATGGGTGAACTGGCCCGGCACAGCCTGAACTATCAGGACATCTTATATAAAGAATTCGGCGTTGATGCGGAGCTGCTGATCGACCATGCCTGGGGTCTGGAACCCTGCGGCATGAAAGAGATCAAAGCATACAAACCAAGCACGAATAGCATCAGTGAGGGTCAGGTGCTCTCCTGCCCTTATCCGTATGATAAAGCAAGGATCATCGTACAGGAAATGGCTGATAGTCTTGTTCTTCAGCTCACCGATAAAGGACTTGTCACAGACTCTCTCACGCTGGATGTTGGCTATGACCGGGAGAACTGTGACAGTGGTAAATATAAAGGCCCGGTACACATCGACCACTACGGTCGCACCGTTCCAAAAGGCGCACATGGAACTGTAAAATTAGATAACCCGACCAACCTCGGCAGTCAGCTCATCAAGGCGGCCGCCACTCTGTTCGATCAGATTGCCGACAAAACTCTGACCGTGCGACGGATCACCATCGCGGCCAACCGTGTGGTCAAGGATGAGGGAATCTTCCAAGTCGATCTATTCACGGACACAAGCAAACTGGAAAAAGAGAAGAAATTACAGGATGTGATGCTGGGCATCAAGAAAAAGTTCGGCAAGAACGCCGTACTGAAGGGCACGAACTATCTGGACGGAGCTACAATGAGGGAGAGGAACGAGCAGATAGGCGGCCATAAAGCTAAGTGAGGAGGGACAGCAATGGACTACAAGAACACACCGGAAGGCAGAGCCGTTCAGTATAAGTATGCCGACCTGCTCCCTCTCTCCCGGCCAGAACCCATCAAGCCCCGGATGACCATATCTAACCGCGCCAAGATTTTCAGCCCGTTTGCTGCTCTTCGCGGTTACGAGGAAGAGATTGCTTCTGAGGGAAAAGACCACTTGAAAGGCAAACGGATCGAGCTGTCTGAGGAGCAGAAAGAGATACTTGGGAATAAAATCAGCCAGTTGAGAAAGAATCAGCTGGTGAAGGTAAAGTATTTCACGGACGGGTACTATGAAGAGCTTCCGGGTAAGGTCGACTCTGTGGATGCGATAAACAAGGAACTGAAGATTTACACAGGCGTAATGAACGCCATCGGCAAGGAACTGCCAACCATCATTCCATTTGAGGATATCTTAGAGGTGAACATGAATTGAGTTATTATTTTTGCGATGCCTGCCGCTACTGCTTCCCTGCTGAAAATCTGCCCGACCGCTGCCCAGACTGCGGCGCAGTAGAATACAATGATGTTCCTGCTGTTCGGCCGGCAGACAAAGACGAAATAGAGGAACTGCTCCGTATTCGAGCGGAAGATAATGATTGATTCGGGAGGTACTACTACGCTTACACGTCAATTATTCGATGAGATTACACGATGCAAAGACCGCATCATGGGCTGTTCTTCCCACAAGGAAGCAGCTCCGTACTTAAATCGCCTTCAGTTTTTGAGCAACTGCTTGGACGGGCCTGCAAGGAATGTCGCTTCTTCCCTGTACGCTATGCTAAATGAGTATTGCAAGCAAGGCAGCGACAAGGAACACTACGCACAGTTTGTCCGGCAAGACATTTATAAACTTGAGCACTTTATCGAAGGCAAATATTGAGAGGAATACCCGTCTGTGGCTCACACCGCAGGCGGTATTTTTATGTGAACTCCAGGAGTTCACATTTTCATCAGCCTATTGTGTTTTGCCCTCATCAGGTGTATAATTCATATAAACCAATTCGATTTATAGGTTTCGTTGGGAGGTTTTCTCATGGCAAAAGATCGCATCGAAAGCAAGTATGTCACTGTGGCTCCCGGCGTGGAGCTGCACGTCCTGGAAAAAGGCGAAGGCAAGCCGCTGGTTTTCATTCCCGGTCTGACTTTCTCAGGCGAGATTTTCAAGAATCAGTTAGAGTATTTCTTCTCTAAGTACCGTGTCATTGCCATCGATCCTCGCGGTCAGGGCTATTCCGCCAAGACCGTAGATGGAAACGACTACCTGACCCACGGCCGTGATGTGGCTGGTCTAATCAATGCTCTGGGTCTGGAAGATATTGTGCTGATTGGCTGGAGCACTGGCAATCTGGACACTTGGAGCTATGTACAGCAATTTGGTAAAGAAAAGCTGCGCGGCGTTGTGACTATTGATATGTCTCCGCTGCCGCTCTCCCCTGATCCGAAGTGGTGGACTGAGGGCACGATTGAAGAGTTGTCTCAGGTCGCCACTCAGGTTCTAACCTCTTCGCAGGGATGCCGGGAGTTCTTCAGTGAGTATGCAACTGGTGTCATGATCCAGCATGAGATGAAACCTGATGAGCTGGAATACCTGCTGGATATTTCCGGCCGCACGCCATACTGGATCTGCCGTCAGCTGTTCTGCGACGCTGTGTTCTCCAACTATCTGGAAACCGCAAAAGATGTCGGTGCGACTATGCCGAGCCTGATGTTCATTGCTGAGCATTGGCAGGACATCGCAAAGCCCTTCGTTGAAACCCAGCTTCCCGGTTACAACACCTATGTCATGGGTGGTCATCTGATGTTCTATGAATACCCGGAGAAATGGAACGGCGTACTGGAGGACTTCCTGAATAAGTTGTAATAGGATTTCTGCCGTCTGTGGCTCAACACCACAGGCGGTATTTTTTTATGTGAACTCTAGGAGTTCACTCGTGACAGCAAACGCCTGATCCATTTTCACATTTCGTGACAGTGAATATTTGAGCCACCCTGCCAATTCTCAAAAGTCTTAGAAGTCTTAGACTTATCAGATTTTACGGTTGCTCGGATTATTCACAGAGCCGAATCCGACGACAATTTCCTCCGGCGTTAGCGACAAGATACTCCGTCTATTTTCCGACAAAATACTCCGGCTGTGACATTAGGAGTATCGAGAATTATCGATAATTGCCGAGAATTCTATAGACACACAAGTAAAGTGGCTGTAGTGTGAGATGTTAGTGCCACCCTATTCTGTCGGAAAATAGACGGGCTAATTTGTCAGAGTGCCGGATGAACTTGTCGCCGCCGACGGCGTATTTTGTCGCTGGTGGCCGGAGTTATTTGTGCCAGCCAATCTATGATCCACTTTCACCTCGTGCTAGTGAACATTTGAGCCACCCTTACAGCCAGAAGATTTCTCTCAATTCCTCAATTTCATCACACGGGAAGCATTCAGCATTTCCCTCGATGTCTTCCAAATACTTTACGATTTGCCTTGCCAGCTCGATTCCCTGCTGGCTATGTCTCACACCACCGTCCTCTTTCTGCACAGTCTCATCTAACTTTCTCGCCACCCACACTTGGTCGTAGATTTCCAGTTGAGAAATTATCTTTCTCACGCCGGAACTATAGGCAGATTCATTCTTTTCGGTTGGATAGCCAAGTGAGCCATGAAGAGAATAAAGCTGCCACATAATGATGTCCGCATTCAAATCCATCGGCACATAGATTCTCACATTGTCATCTGGAAGAATGCCACCTTTTGACTTTATCTTCCCAGTGATTGCCTTCTCCACAGTATCTTTTGTCTCGTAAGGCACTTTCCCTGCCAGCGACAATTCGTTGACATAGAGCACATCCTCCGGGATGGGGTGGATATCTAATTTGTGATGCATAGCTGGTCTCCTTATTGGTTAGTTATGTCTAATTTGTGCTTTTAAATATACCGTGTGAACTTCTGGAGTTCAGTTTGTCCACACGGTTTACATATCACTTCAATTTTTCCAGAATCTCATCAGCACTGACACCCTCGGCCAACAACTTCTTCACGAGATTCTCTGCTTCGTTCTTTTTTGCTTCTTCGGCAGCTTTCTGATCGGCGGCAGCTTTCTTGGCTTCCAGCTTGGTCAGTTCCTTCTGGACGGCCTTGAGCGTAGCCTTTTTATCTTTCAGATCAGCTTTCAGCGTGTCGATATTGGCCGTGATGGAAGTGATTTCAGCAGTCAGAGAAGCGATAGATTCCTGCTTCTCTGCGATTTGGGATGCAAAGTCGTTGGTAATCTTGGGACGATTTTTGCTGCCTTTGGTTCTGGGCATAATCAATCAGCCTTTCTATTATGTATTGTGTTTTAAGTATAGCACCGTCATTTAATTCACGCAACAACATGTTATGAGTTAGATATTTCAACCGTCAAATTAGCATGCGGTCCGGTTTTGTCACAGCCAACTTCCGCTTTGACACTCTTTTTTAGTCTTGCTTTTGCTGCTTCGTCATCTGCCTCAATCAGCTTTTCCCCTAGTGGTAAGACTTGAATAGTCTTCATTGCCTCCGCAATCTCGCCTTGAACTTCGTGCATTGCAATAAACCCACAATCCTGAAGATATTGAAACGCATCTCGTGCAAGATTTTCAGAGATTCCTAAGGTTTTAATATTTACCTTCCCACCCTCGCGTACAGCATTAGCCATACAAATCATTACGACTGCTTTATGGCGAGTTATAGGAGGTTTGCATGCTTCATCTGGAATATTCCACGGCCACGGAAAGCAGGCACTTTTTTCGGCGAATGGTATCATACCCTCGTTGCAGTATTTTCTCACAGTATCAACAGTACATTTCCATTTTCTTGCTGCTTCGCTTGTGTTCATTTATATTCTCCCGCGATTATTCGGTCATTTCAATTTGGCAAGTGAATTGCATAAATTCTAAAATCGACAGATCTCTCACTTCTACTAAGTTTCATCTTTGCAACTCGAACTTCTGTCTGCTCTACATCGAGCTCCGAGAGGGCCTCATCAACAGGATACGGAAACTGATAGTTTCTTACATGTTCCAACAGCTTATTCCAGAAGTCCGCAAAATCATTGACCTGTGCATACACAACGACAATAGAATGAGGGCATCCAGCCTGATCATAATTTGTAAGAGCTTTGTTTATGTGCGTGTTCAGATATTCTCGATTCAACGAACGCAGCCTTAAGGCTTCAATAATTGCAAAGGGAAGCCCCTCTCTTCTTATTAGTAAATCAATTTCTCCCGCGCCTGCACCAGATTGAGATATACCACGTCTTGTCTGGTCATTTACAGAATAAAGTAGGTCTAACGAATCTCGAAGTGCGTCATTCAAATCATTTTCTTCACTATCCCATAACAAATGTCTTGCTTGAAGATTCGTTAAAGCTCTAAGAATATAGTGGTTCAATCCCTGTTCCGAATATTTATCGTACCCATTCTCCGCCTCAACTGGTTGTGACAATAGGTTCTTAGCTATCGCAAGCAGATATCCTTTCAAACGGACAAACGTTATATCTTCAAACCATCCGCAGTCTATATTGCGAAACTCATATCTAACATTCTCTGCTATCTGAGCAGGCTCATAATCAGCTAATTCGATTTCAACTGCAGCTCGCCAAGCTTGATACGTTGGGTTCTGGTTAATAGTTCCCATATCGAATCCTTCGATATCACCATTAATTATACCTACTGGTGCTTGTCGCGTTGTAAATATTGCTTCAATCTGTGGAATTTTTTCTACTAATCGAATGAACCGTTCTTTATTCATAACGCCTTACTATCAATATTGATGTCATCCCTTGCATTCTTAGCCACAGTATTACTGTGTTGCCTGCCGCCCACCGCGTAGAGGTGTGCAAAGTTTCGAGCAGCAATGGGAGCTCACGCTCCCACAACTCGTGTGATACATCCTACAATAATCTTGGAGGTGTAAATCACATGAAGAATAAATTAGATTGGTTCGATGATAACTGGAATTGGGATATACAACCCACACGGGTACTGTATGAACTTCTGCTCTCCCCTACTTATCGGTGGCCTTGGAGAGTGAAAGAAGTGTATTCGTTTAAGTGGGGTGCAGATTTTCCAAGATGTCCACGGTGCGGAACCACTATGGAACGTGAATACCAACGCTTCTGCGACCGCTGCGGTCAACGGCTGAACTGGAGTGGGTTTGATGATTGTGAAGTGAAGTACATAGGGTGGGATGGAGTTGAGGATGAGGACGATGATGCCTCCGAGATAGACTGAAAGCCACGGTTTTCCGTGGCTCCAGTATACCATAAACCAGCTTTACGGAAAAGACACCCTCAGCCATTTTTCGGATGCTGGTTTTCTAACTTTGAGAATTGATTCACTTCAAGAATTCTTCAGCACTCTTACGGATCTCTTCTTCAACCTTTTCGGCCGCAGCTTTGTTCTCCGCGCTGACCGAGATATAGGTCTTGAGCTTCGGCTCGGTGCCGGAAGGACGCACCACGATGGAGCAGTTATCTTCCAACAGGAATTTGAGCACATCAGACTTCGGCAGGCCATCCAGACCGGGCGCATAGTCCAGCAGTTTGACGACCTTCTTGCCGCCGAACTCCTTGATATCGCCGCGGAATGCCTGCATGATGTTCTGCATCTTGGCAAAACCAGCACTTCCATCAAACTCGTAGCTGTGCAGGGTGTTCAGGCAGTAGCCGTAGGTCTTGTACAGTTCGTCCAGCTTATCCAGCAGGCTAATGCCCTGCGTTGCATAGTAGCTGAACATCTCACAAATCATGTAGGCACCATCTACGCCGTCCTTATCACGGACGTAAGAGCCGGTCAGGTAGCCATAGCTCTCCTCAAAGCCGAAAACATAACTGTCAGCCTTGCCCTGCTGCTCCAGCTTGCCAATCTGCTCACCGATGAACTTGAAGCCGGTCAGCACGTTGATAGTACGCAGACCATAGTGAGTCGCAATCTGCTCGCCCATATCCATTGTGACAATGGTCTTGACCATAACAGGATCAACAGGCATCTTGCCGTGCTTTACACGCTGGCTGCAAATGTAGTCCAGCAACAGCATACCGGTCTGGTTACCAGACAGCAGCTCATATTCCCCTGCCTTGTTCTTAACGGCGATGCCCACGCGGTCGCAGTCGGGGTCAGTCGCCAACAGCAGGTCGGCGTTGCACTTCTTGGCATACTTCATGCCCAGTGCCATTGCTTCCTTGATTTCTGGATTAGGGTATGGGCAGGTCGGGAAGTTGCCGTCCGGCTTCTCCTGCTCTTTGACCACGGTGATGTTGGTGTAGCCCATTTCTTTTAAGGTACGGGTCACAGGCTTCAGACCAGTGCCATTCAGCGGACTATACACGATAGCCACATCCTTGTTGACCTCTTCGCCAAACAGAACGGACTGGCTCTTGACCTGCTCAACAAATGCGGTGTAGACCTCATCCGGGATATACCGGATGTTGCCGTTCGCCACGCCTGCTTCAAAATCACTGGTCTTCACATCCGCAAAGATGTCGAGCTTTTCAATCTCGGCCAAGATCTCAGCAGCGGCTTCGGTCGTGATCTGGCAGCCATCTGCGCCATAGACCTTATAGCCGTTATACTTGCTGGGATTGTGGGATGCGGTCACCATGACGCCAGCGGAGGTATGCAGATAGCGAGTCGCAAAGGACACAGTCGGCACCGGCATCAGGACGGGCCAGATGTTGACCTTGATGCCATTCGCTGCAAACACACCGGCAGCCACCCTTGCAAACACATCGCTCTTGATGCGGCTGTCATAGCCGATGGCCACAGACGGCTCTGCAAAGTTCTTCTTCAGATAATCGGCCAGACCCTGAGAAGCCTTTGCCACAGTATAGATGTTCATACGGTTGGTGCCTGCACCGATGACACCGCGCAGACCACCCGTGCCAAAGGCGAGGTCACGATAAAAAGCATCTTCGATTTTTGCATCATCCAGCGTTTTCAGTTCGGCAGCAACATCGGCATCTGCCGTAGCGTTTGCCAGCCAACGCTCGTATTCTTTTTTAATATCCATTTTATTCACCTGTCTTTCTTTGTAGTTCGAGTTTTCTTGCGACCCAGAGAATCCCGTGTGCAGAGCTATTGCAGCAGATTTCGTTACTCATGACCATTTCAACAGCTTTTTTCAGCGGTACTATGAGAACATCTAATTCTTCTGTTGGGTCAAGATGCTGTCCGCTGACCTTACGGCAGTGATTTGCAAAGTAGAGGTGCATATAATTCGTCAGTTTAGCGGAACTCTCAACTGTTGCTCCGATGTATTGCCAATCATCTGAGACATAGCCAGTTTCCTCTAAAAGTTCCCGCTTCGCTACTGTTAGACCATCTTCGCCTTTTTCAAAGCCCCCTGCCGGGACTTCAATGAGATCCCGGTCTAAACAGTACCGGTATTCCTTTTTCAGAATAATATTGCCTCTGTCATCAAGCGCCACAATTGCAGCCGCATCATTAAGGGTGATCGCATAAAAATCATCAATGTGCTGACCGTTTGGCAGGTCTACAGAATCTCTCCGCACCTTGACCCAGCGGCTGGCGAGCAGGCGCTCAGAGTTTGTTATCTTCCACTTTTCCATCCATCATCCTCGCACATCAAGGAATTGTGCCTGCCCGTGGATAGTCAACGTCTCGGAATCCGCCGGGACAAAGATGCAGTCCCCCTTATAGAACGGGATGCTGCCATCCTCATAGGAGATCGTTCCGCAGCCATTAACGCACAGCAGCACGCGGAACGCGATTTCATCGGCCCGGTAGTGCACCTTTTGCCGCCGCTCTGTGTTGACGATCATCCGGTACACTTCAAAATACTTGCAGCGGGTCAGCAGCTCATAAGCCAGACCCTGCCGGTATTTCAGCACACGCAGCGGCTGGCGGGGTTCAGCACTACTTTTCAGATTTGCCACTTGTAGCGCCTTGTCTACATGCAGTTCCCGCTTTTTTCCGTCCTTGCCCACACGGTCATAGTCGTACAGACGATAGGTCAAGTTGGAGTTTTCCTGAATCTCTGCCACCAGCGCACCAGCACCAATGGCGTGAATGGTACCTGCTTCGATGAAGAACAAATCATCCTTCTTGACTGGTACCCATTGCAGATCCTTCATCAAAGTACCCTCTGCAATGGCCTTACGCATCTGGTCTTCGGTGCGGTCCCACTTGAGGCCGTAGACGAGCTTTGCGTCCTTACTGGCATCCAGCACATACCACATTTCTGTCTTTCCCAGCTGGCCGTTTTCATGCTCTTTAGCATAGGCATCTGTCGGGTGTACCTGCACAGACAAATCTTTCTTGGCGTCAATGAATTTGATGAGGATAGGCAGAGCACTTTCTCCCCTGTGGCGTGTTCCAAGATACTCCGGGTTCGCTTTCAGAACTTCGGCCAGTTTCTGTCCATCGAACTCACCGCCAACCACATAGCTGGGACCGTCCGGATGTGTGGAGCACTCCCAAGTCTCTGCTAACGGGGTCATGTCAATGTTCTTTTCAAATTCGTCGTTCAGTCGGCTTCCGCCCCAAAGATAATCTTTGCCAGACGGTCTGAGTAAAAGAGGCTTCCTTCTGGTTTCCATTGCTGAACTGCCTCCTGCGCAATCAATATTCCAGTGCAAACTTCTGCTTGTCGTGGACATCAATGTCCTCGCCCAGCTGAACTTCGATCAGTTTCAGCTCCGTTTCCGCAATGACCGTATGACGGCAACCTGCAGACATGGTGATGACATCACCAGCCTTCACATTCTGCTCCATGCCGTCCACAATGGTCTTGCCCTTGCCGGAAATGACGGTCCAAACCTCGTCACGATGCTGATGGCTATGGTAGTTCATCTGATGGCCGGCATTCAATGTCACTTTGATGGTCATGGATTCCTTGTCGATATCAATGACCTTAAAGCTACCCCACGACTTTTCTGCAAACATCACGCGGTGGTCGAGCGTATTGACATACGGCTTGATGTAGCTGGACTGCTCCTTATCGGACACCAGAATACCTTCCGGGCTTGCGGAGACGACCACATCTTTTAGACCCATGCAGAGGATGGGCACATCCAGTTCATTAACGACATGGACATTCTCACAGTTCTCATTGAACAGAGCCTCACCGACTGCGTGGCTGTCCATAGCTTCCGTCAGGGTGTTCCAAGTACCGAGGTCTTTCCATGTGCCTGCGAAGCGCATAACTTCGATTTCCGGCTCGTGCTCGACTACAGCATAGTCAAAGCTGATTTTATTCAAAGTATCGTACTTGTTGAACAGGTCATCGTAATCCACGAAGTCGATGAGTTCATGAGCCCGGTTCAGCACATAGCCCAGCTTGAAGGCAAACACGCCGCCATTCCAGAGAGCGCCCTTAGAGATATACTCCTTTGCCACTTCCTGAGTCGGCTTTTCCTTGAACATGGAAACCTTGCTGACCTGCTCTTTGCCGATGGGGATGATATAGCCATACTTCTCGCTGGGATAGGTCGGCTCAATGCCCATCAAGACCAGATTGGCACTGCTGACTGCCGCACGGTCACCCAGTGCTTTCAGTGCCTCAAAGTAATCGTTCTCCACATAAGGGTCTACCGGGCAGACGACAACGGATTCTTCCTCGCCAACGCCCTGCACGTCCTTCAGGTAAGCAGCAGCCAACGCAATGGCCGGGAAGGTATCACGGCGGCAAGGCTCCACGCTAATGCCCACTTCTTCACCCAGCTGATTGTGGATAGCAGAAACCTGCGATTTAGAAGTAGCAATCGTTACAGTCGCATCGGTATCGACAGCCTTGATCTGACGGTACACACGCTGCACCATAGATTCCAGTTCACCATCTTCCCGGTGGAAGATCTTAATAAACTGCTTAGACCGAATATCATTGGAGAGCGGCCACAAACGCTGGCCGGAACCACCGGACAATAATACTAAATTCATATTTTTCTCCTGTTATCTTGCAAAAAAGGTCGCGGCCCTGCACGGACACACGACCTTATAAAATCGCTGTTTTTCTATTTTAGCGTTCAGCACGCATCGGATTGTTCAGGAAATCCTCATAGGACATACGCAGGCCGTCTTCCAGCTCGGTCTTGTAGGTCCAACCCAGCTTGGTGGCCTTGGAGACATCCAGCAACTTACGGGGCGTGCCATTGGGCTTGGAAGTATCCCACTTGATCTCGCCGGTGTAGCCAACGACCTTGGCGACCAGCTCGGTCAGCTCCTTTATGGTCAGTTCCTTGCCAGTGCCTGCATTGACAGTCTCGTTGCCAGAGTAGTTGTTCATCAGGAACACGCACAGGTTTGCCAGATCGTCCACATACAGGAACTCACGCAGCGGAGAACCGTCACCCCAGCAGGTAACACTGGGCAAACCCTGCTCTTTAGCCTCATGGAAGCGGCGGATCAGTGCCGGGACAACATGGCTGTGAGTCGGATGGTAGTTATCGTTGGGACCATAGAGGTTGGTAGGCATGACAGAGATATAATCGGTGCCGTACTGACGGTTCAGGAACTCGCAGTACTTCAGGCCGGAAATCTTCGCCAGTGCATAAGCCTCGTTGGTCTTTTCCAGCTCACTGGTCAGCAGGCAGCTTTCGGTCATAGGCTGAGGCGCCATTCGGGGATAAATGCAGGAAGAACCAAGGAACTCCAGTTTTTTGCAGCCGTTCTTCCAAGCGGAATGGATAGCGTTCATCTCCAAGGTCATATTATCATACATGAAGTCGGCCAGAGCTTCCTGGTTTGCCACGATGCCGCCGACCTTGGCTGCTGCGAGGAACACATACTCCGGCTTCTCCTGCGCAAAGAACTCTTCCACGGCATCCTGGCGGGTCAAGTCCAGTTCCTTGTGGGTGCGGGTGATGATATTGGTATAGCCCTGACGCTGCAGTTCACGGA
>CAVBWT010000044.1:0-20386 GCA_963599235.1 Lawsonibacter asaccharolyticus
ATGCGATAGGCCGGGAGACCGGTGCCAGGGTTCGACTCCCTGATGCTCCGCCAAAAAGACGCAGACTCGTAGGGGGGTCTGCGTCTTTTTTATATCTCGTGCTTCAACGAAAGCAGTTTGACGTCAAAAAGGCCATCCGAATCCATCTGCAAAATGAATCCCATTCCCGGTTCCAGTTTACCATCCAAAAGCGTTTTGCCCTGAAAACTTATTTTTCGCAGTTTCTGTTCAGCATCAGTGACCTCTACGGTGCAGAAGCCTTGCAGATAGGCGCAGATTGCGGCGGCATGAGAGACGATGAGGGCGGTTTCGCCATCCGGCAGGTGAGACAGGATGTCCCGGATACAGGCAGACATCCGGGCATTGACTTCGCGGAAAGACTCGCCATCCGGATTCTTGAAATCCGGGTCTTCATACTGCTGTTTCCAGAAAGAAATATCCTGCCCGGTCGTGTCACCGGTTTTTCGTTCAAGAAGCCGGAAATCAGTTCGGACAGGCAGTCCGAGAAGTTCTGCAGTCTGGAAAGCACGTCGAGAGGGCGATGCCCAGACCTGAGAAACATCGGCAAAGATAGAATGACGGAAAATCTCTTTTGTGCGTTGGATTCCGGCAGGCGAAAGGCCAGAATCAGCAGCGAATTCAGAGCTTTTTTCCGGAATGGAGTGCCGTATCAGAAGGAGCGTTTTCATATCAGAGACTCTTTTTTACTGGATTTTAATGGGTTTGTAATGCTGTGATGAGCTTTGTGCCGCATGAAAGATATCTGCTTTTTCAGCAATAGAGGTTCAATCCGCGAAGAGGTGCGTGAATGGAATAACTCTGCCGGATGGGTTCGCCGGAGTCGGAAAGGAGAAGGACCTCCAAATCGTAATCACCACGGCGGACTTTAAAGCCGAATTCGCCCTGCACATTGGTGGTGGTCTGGGCAAAAAGGACTCCGTTCTGCGAGAGGGTGATGATGGCATTTGAAATCGGCTGATGAGCAAGTGTTTCGAGCTTGCCGGAGACTTCGACCGGAGCAAGCAGAACAACACCGGCAGTTACGGCGGCGATGGCACCGGTACCGAGGATGAGCAGGGCGGTTCCATCCGAAGAGGGTTTGGGCGTTGTGGGCGTTTCCGGTTCAGAAGGCTTTTCTGTCTCAGTGGTTTTAAAAGCTGCTGTCACTGCGACATCCTCATTTCCCATCACAAAGGTCGTAAAAGATGCCGACGGATCCGCAGGAACAACATTGCCGGAAGTGACCGTCCAGCCTGCGAATGTTTTTCCTTCTGGTGGGGTATCAGCGGTGATCGTAACGGTTGCACCGGGTGCTGCTGTTTCAGGCGATGCTGTACCGCCCTCGACGGTGATGGTGTAGGAGACAAGTTCGGTCACACCTTGACGGCAGGCGACGACATAAGCAGCATCTTTTTCTGCGGCACGAAAAGAGACTTCCAGCGTGCCAAACTCCGAAGAATCCGCCTGTGTGAGGTAGAGCAGATTTTCGGGTGCAAGTGGGTCGGAGCTGCTGCGGCTGACAAGAACAAGGTATTCTTCCTCCGGCATCAGCCCGTTGAAGCAGGCAAAAAGCTCTGTGGTGCGGTCTTCGATTTGACCGCCGAGGATGGCATTTTCTGTCTCGACCGGTGTGGCAAGAACAGAAGGCAGAAGGGCGTTCAATAGCAGTGCAACAGAGAGGAAATATGCGCAGAGCGAAGCGAGACGGGAATGTTTCATAAAAACCCTCCTTGCAGAGAAAAAGTAGTCGGTTCCATGCCATCATAACGGAAAAACAGGGGTGCCGTCAAGTGTTTCGGCAGGTGGCACAAAAACGGGAGAAAATTTTTGGCAGAGTGGAAAACTGCTGCCTGCGTTGACAGCAAAATCCCGGCACGATAAGATAGACGTGAAGACACTTTCTGCTTGAGATGAAAGGAATCGAAGATGATGAGACGGCTTTTAGCGGCGTTGCTGACGCTGGGTCTTGCGGTAGGACTTTCCGGAACTGCATTCGCGAAAACCGGGTATTCCGATGGAAATCGAATCGACAAAGTTTCTTTCGGGGAACAGTCGATAGAAACAGCATACCATGCGCAGGAAGACGCCGAACTGGTAGCGGCAGTTTATACCGGCGACGAAAAAGAACTTCTTGCCAGTGGCCGGGCGAAAGTTCCGGTGTCTACGAGTGGCACGGCAGAAATCGCGCTGATAGGGGAACTGCCGGGATACGCCGTGGTAAAATTGTTTCTTTTGACCCGGCAGGAACACGCGCCCCTTTGTCCGGTTTATACGACCAGCGGCTATTTCAAAGAGCCGGAGGACATCAAAGACGCCGACAGCGGTGAGTTTGAGCCGGAACGCCTTTTGAGGATCGGCGAGGATAGTGGCTTTGCAGTGCTGAAACACGGTGCTGTTTTAGTGCGTGCCGGAGAGGATGCCACCGGGCAAAACCGGCTGGCTGCCCGGGATGATGACGCGAAAATCTACGTTATTAAAAATGCAGAAGAGAGGATCCAAGCTCTGCATCGAGGGCAGATTCTGGTATTGGAGATCGAGCCGGAGCGGTATTTATTTGTCCGGGTGCGAAAAGCAGAAACAGAAGGAACCACCGTAACGTTATATGGAGAGGAAGGACTGAGATTCGGCGACATTTTTGACTTGATGAAACTTGAGGCCAAAGCCAGCAAAACAGAGAAGCTCCGACAGAATCAGGATGGTCTGACCGGAGAAACAGATACCACATTCAGTGAGAAGCTGGAAGCGTACGGCACTGCCGAACCGGAGTTCCGGATGGACTTTACCGTGGAAACTTCTGGCAGGGTGACGACGACGGATGCCGTGGATACGGAGATCTCGTTGGGAAAGTTATCGGATTCCCCAGCGGAGGGTGTCAGCTTCCATGCGGAACCGGTGCTGCGTCTCAAAACCGAAACAGCAGAGACGGTGCGATGGACAATAAAACAGACCTTTGGGTTCGTCTTTGAAAGTGCATCAGGCGAATTCCGGAGTACAGATACGGAACCGGAAATTTTCTTCGCAGCAGATAAAGAGGGCAAAGTCGATTTGACCTTGACTGCCGCACCGAAAGCAGATCTGTGGACGGATGCCGCCTGTCTGGGAATGGATGCTGCTTTGAGCGGACACAGCAAAATGACGGCGCAGGAGGGAGGCCATCTGACCGGAACCTTCACCGGAGAAAAACGGATGGAGGCCGGTGCGGTCTTTCTGGCGGAGCCTGGAAACCCATACAGCCGGGAATTCATGCCCGAAGAGCTGCCCGAACAGGTGGTTGATTGGACAACAGAGAACGAATTTTAAAAGGAAATCGGTGGGCGTTAAAGAGCTGCCTAAAAATAAGGGCCGCTCTTGTGCGTGCCTGTGAAATGCGGTATACTATATAAATAACGCAAATTTACAATGTTGTGTTTTTTTGAGGATAGAACAATGAAAAAAACAAAACGTCTCGCCGCCTTATTACTGGCAGCAGTTTTAACGGTGGCAATGCTGACGGGCTGCAAGGATACGATGAAGTCCGTCGCACACAAAGTCCTGGGAATTTCCGATGAAGTGCAGGAAGAGAGTACGATCAAATGGGCAGAACCCACTGGTCAGGATCTCATGCTGGACGGTATTGCCGATGCCTCGGCAAAGTACACCTCGGCGGTCGTCAACGGCAGCTTGAACATCGTCTTTAACGGCATCTGGACCCGGAAGACCGATTACTTCACGGTGCCGGGCGGCTCGCTGACCATCACCGGCTACGGCGCGGCCGAAGGCACCCAGAAGTTCAAGATCGCTGTCTGGCAGAAGGTGGACGGCGGTACCCAGTATGTGCCGGACAGCACCTACTACATCAAAACCGACGGTACCAATTACAGCTGTGTCATTTCCGGGCTTGACCCGGCGGCAAGCTATCGGCTCACCATCTCCTATGATTCCAGCCGCTATTACCTGTACGGCGGTCTGAAAGTGGAGGGCATCGCCTGATGAATACCCAGACAAAAAACTCTCTGCTCCTGCTGCTCTGCTCCTTTATCTGGGGCACGGCGTTCGTGGCGCAGAGTGTCGGTGCCGGAATGGGAGCCTATTCGTTCCTTGCCGGGCGGAGCTGGCTGGCGGTGGCCGTGCTGCTGCCGACCGTCTATGCTTTTGATGCGATCCACCGCAAGCAGGGCGCGTCCTACGGCTGGCCGAAGGGCGAGGAAAAAAAGACCCTGCTGAAAGCAAGCGTCATCTGCGGAATGTTCCTGTTTGCGGCTTCGGCGGCGCAGCAGATCGGTATCACTCTTAACCCGGATTCTACCGCAAAGTCGGCATTCCTGACCGCAATGTATGTGGTGCTGGTCCCGGTGTTCGGGCTGGCACTGGGTCGGAAGAACAGTCCGCGGCTCTGGGTCAGTATGCTCATCTCGGTGGCCGGTCTGTATATGCTCTGCATGAAGAACGGTTTCGGCGGCATTGAACTGAGCGACCTCATCCTGCTGCTCTGCGCCGTGCTGTTCAGCTTTCAGATCTTGTCCATCGACCACTTCGCACCGCAGGTAGATGGCGTTCGTCTGAGCCTGCTGCAATTTTTTGTGGTGGCAGTCGAAAGCAGCGTGGCGGCACTCCTGTTCGAGACGCCAAGCCTCGCCGAGTTCGGCGAGAATGCGCTGCCCATCATTTACTGCGGTGTGTTCTCCAGCGGCGTAGCCTATACGCTCCAGATCGTCGGACAGCGTGACCTGCACCCGGCTATTGCAAGCCTTATCATGTGCATGGAAAGCGTGTTCAGCGCGCTGGGCGGCTGGCTCATCCTGCACCAGAGCCTTTCAATGCGCGAGAGCGTCGGCTGTGCCCTCATTTTTGCTGCCGTTGTGCTGGCGCAGCTGCCGGTGGAGGAGTGGCTGAAATGCCGCAGGGCATGATGCTCCGGACAGCGGCTGGTATCACCTACGAAGCTGCTCGCAAAAAGGTGAAACGGCTCAACCTGCGCGTCCGCTCGGACGGAACAGTGGCGGTCAGCATCCCGATGAAAACGGGATGGGAGCAGGCCGACCGGTTTGTGACCGAACAGGCGGAGTGGATTCGGGAGCGACAGGCGAAAGCCAAAGTCCGGGAAGAACGGGAAGCCCATCAGCCGCTCCCATCCAAGGCGGAAGCAATGGCACGGTTCACCGCCATGAGCGAACAGGTCTATCCGGCCTTTGCACAGGTGCTGGGCGGACAAAGACCCGTCATCAAGGTACGGGATATGAGCAGCTGCTGGGGTGTCTGTTCACCCTCAAAAAGGCAGATCACCTTTGCGCTTCGGCTCTACAATATGCCTGCGGCGGCGCAGATCTATGTGGTAGTACATGAGTACTGCCATTTTCTTGTGCCGAACCACAGCCGGGCGTTCTGGGTGGAAGTCGAAAAGATCCTGCCGGACTGGAAAGCCCGGAGGGAATTACTAAAACAATAGACGAAAAACAGGGAGGGAAAGAACCCTTGGCAAACGAAAAAACATCCGGCTCTGACAAATACAGCAAGCTGGCCGGAAACACACTCATCTTTGCAATTTCAAGCTTCTCGTCGAAACTGCTGACCCTTATCGTTCAGCCGTTTTTGACCTATGCGATGGCTGAGATCTCGGACCTCGGCTTGGCGAAAATTCTGAGCCAGTATGCAAACCTGCTCATCCCCTTTGTCTCGATGGGCATGTCCAACGCCATCATCCGGTTTGGTCTGGATAAGGGCAACAGCGAAAAGCAGGTCTTCACGAACGGCCTGCTTACCATTCTGGGCGGCTTTGGCATTCTGGTGTTGTGCTGGCCGGTGGCACGATTCCTGCCGGATATGGCACAGTATGGTTTCCTGATTTATATTTATGTCCTCATGAGCTGCCTGCGCACCCTGTGTACTCAGTTCGTCCGAAGCCGTCAGTGGAATAAGCTGGTCGCCGTAGACGGCATCCTGTGTACCTTTGCGACCCTGATGTTCTATGTCCTCTATCTGGTGGGCTTCCATTGGGGTGCAAACGGCTATCTGCTGGCCATCATCAGCGGTGACCTCGTCAGTGTCCTCTTCCTTTGTGTGACCGGCAAGCTCTGGAACTTTGTCGAGCTGAAAGGCCTGAATAAGAACCTCTGGCAGCAGATGCTCAAGTTCTCCCTGCCGATGATCCCGGCACAGATCAGCTTCTGGGTCATCAACGCTTCCGACCTTTTCTTTGTCCGTGAGATGTGCGACGGCATCGACGGTCACAGCGGCGACGCATGGAGCGGTCTGCTTTCGACCGGCTACTTCCTGCCGACCATCCTGACGACGCTGGGTCTGATCTTCTATGACGCATGGCAGCTGTCTGCTGTCACCGAGGAAGAGGGCAGAGCGGCGTTCTTTACAAAGATCTTCCGCACCTATTCCAGCGTGCTGTTCTGCTGTGCAGCCGGTATCATCTGGCTCTGCCGCCCGGTCATGCACGTCATGAAATCGAACTATTACTACTCATGGCACTTCGTGCCGTTCCTCGCGCTGGCATCCACCTGCAGCTGCTTCAACCAGTTCCTGAACAGTGCCTACGTCGTCAATAAAAAGTCGACCCACAGTCTCTGGACGATGCTGGCCGGTGCGGTGAGCAACTGCATCATGAACTACTTCTTTATCAAGTGGTGGGGAGCGGTGGGTGCGACCTACGCATCTTTCCTTGGTCTGGGTATTGTGTTCACCCTGCGTGCCATCGACGCCCACAATATGATCGGAATGAGCATCCATCCGCTCCGGGTCGTCCTCAATTTCGGCATCCTCGCAGGCGAGGCTCTTCTGCTTCTGGCAGATTTGCCGCTCTATGGCCTGTGGACGGGTCTTATCACCCTGTTCATCATCCTGTACAACTTTGATGGTGTCTGGATGATGGCACGTCTGCTTCTGCCGAAACTCCTCGGTCGCCGCGGTAAGGCTATCGTGAACGCCGTTGACCGCTGGGCAAAGGGCAGAAAGACTGCCTGAGAATGATTCAACAGCCGTTGTGTTCAGAGACACAGCGGCTGTTTTGGCGTAAAAGCTCATTTTCTGTTTTTTAGATAAAAGTTGGATATTCCTCTTGTGCATCTGTGCTGAAAATTCTGCCGTTTTAGGTGCGACTTCTCGGATTTTCCCGGCAGAAGCAAAAAATCTTTACTTTAATTTGGTATAAAATCGGGATACAGCGTCCTTTTTGTGGAAAAAATCCGCTTGATTTTTTGCGGACTTCTGGTATGATAAGGGCAGAGGGAGACACTTTTGATACTCCCGGAAAAAAGCCAAAAAACAAGCATAATATAGAACAAAAAGGAGGCGCTGTTTTATGGCATACAACTTCTCACGTCGTGATTTTATGAAATGCGCTGGCGTTACAGTTCTTGCGGTAGCGGCAGGTGGTCTCCTGGCTGGATGCGGCGGCAACTCCAACACGGATGGCTATCTCCCGTCCAAGACGGATACCAACATCTCGGCAGACGGCGCGACCGGTCAGGTCGTCACACAGGTCGTCGGCTGGCAGGATGGCTGGACGCCGAAGGATGGTGGAATCCTGAATTCGCTGGAGAAGTTTGCGTCGCAGATCGTCGGCGGAAACACCGGTTATACATGGATCTCGGTCGTCTTTAAGGTTCAGAACAATACCAATAAGGAGATCACACTCGGCAGTACTGGTGAAGCGGCTTTGGGCAGCGTCATTCTGGCATTGACAACGGGCAGATATGGCGAGCTGGATAAGCTGGGCCGTCAGAACTTCGATATCGCTGCTGACAACGGCTTTGTCCATCATGCGGATATCGGCTATCAGATGGGTGCAGACGGTCTGCCAGATGCGTATAATAATACGCTGGCTCCGAATAAGACCGGCTTCATCAAGATGTACTGCATCGTTCCGAGCAAGTGGAGCAAGTTGTCGCTGATCTACAAGCCCGATTACGCACAGAATCAGAGCGTCAAATTTGTCCTGACGACGAAGGATAAGATGGATTAAATATCGGCATCTAAAAAACTAAATCAAAAATAACACCGCCCAGCGAGATTCAGCTGCCTCTCGTCGGGCGGTATTTTGTCTCAGTGGTTCAGTTGTTTGTCCAGCCAGTTCCCAATATCGGCAAAGACCTCGAGTTTGTTCGTCTCCACCAGCAGTTCATGCCGTGCGTCGGGATAGAGTTTCAGCTCGATGTTCTTCACGCCGACGGCTTTCAGGCTTTCGATGGCACGCTTGACACCCTTGCCCTGTTCGCCCACCGGGTCAGCATCGCCGGCAAGGAAGAGGAGCGGCAGGTCTTTCGGCATCCGGTTCAGGAAATCATCGGTATCGTACAGCCGGAGAATGCCGGTAAACATGCTGTAATAGGCGTTCAGGGTGAAGGTGAACATGCACCGCTCATCGGCACGGTATTTGTCCACCTCGGCCTGATCCCGGTTGAGCCAGTCGTGGGGCGTCCGACCTTCCAGACCTTTGTTGTACCCGAGGAAGGAAAGGTTCTTGACAAAATTGCTCCGGTGCTGCCAGCCAAAGAAGATAGCCAGCACCCGGCAGACGGTTTTTGCCAGTGTGACAAGGGCTTTGGGCTGGAATCCGGTTCCCATGATGATGGCTCCGTCCAGCTCATCGCCGTACTCGCAGAGATACTGCCGGGCATAGAAGGAACCCATGCTGTGACCCAACAGAAAATAGGGAACGCCGGGATAGAGATTTTTTGTCAGAACGGTCATAGCGTGCAGGTCGTCCAGAACAGCGCGGTTACCGTCCGGCTCGGCAAAGTAGCCGTAATCGTCCTTGGTGCGGATGGAACCGCCGTGACCCAGATGGTCGTGGCCGGTGACAAGAATGCCGCGAGCGGCCAGATATTCCGCCAGCGGCTTGTAACGGTCAATGAATTCCACCATTCCGTGAGATAACTGAACGATGGCGCGCACCTTTCCTTCCGGTACACAGCGGAACGCGTGGAGCGTCCGGCCGGGAACGGTGGAAGGCAGGGTGAAATCGGTCATTTGGCTCATGAGAGAGTCTCCTTTAACAGGAAATCAAAGTGCGCTGATCTTTTTGCGGCAGGCCGGGCAGATGCAGTATCCTGCAAACTGGACGGATTTTTCATCCACTTCGCCGCAGAAATCGCAGCTGCCTGCCGGACGGTACTTTTTCAGGATGATGGAATCTCCATCCACAAAGATCTCGAGCTTGGCATCTGCGTTCAGACGCATACTGGTGCGCAGCTCCTTTGGCAGGACGATCCGTCCCAGAGCGTCGACGCCGCGAACGATACCGGTTGTTTTCATAGTGTGCGTTTCTCCTTTATCCTATACTGCTGGTGTTTTTTGGCGGTTTTTCCACAGGTCAAAATGTGGGAACAGCTTGTAGGAAAAATATGCCACATCTTCCCACCCAGTATACAAAAAAATGCACAGTTCGTCAATGATTCCGGGCGGTTTCGACAAAAAGAGTCTAAAAGTGGAAATGAAAAGCGAAAATATTTTTTGTGATTTGAAACGGATGGCTCCGAAAACTCCGGAACGGTGGCGCATACTGGGCTGCGATGCGCAGAAAACAGGGATGCTTGACAGAAAAAATAAACTTTGGTATACTCTTTCTCGCTCATCGGAGGCTGTTTCAACGTAATTGAAAGGCCGGATAAGATGCCACAGACTGCGTTTCCCGGAGGCTGTTGCTGGACGTAACAGAACAGCAGAAGAGGGAACACGCACTGGATGCGGTCTTGTCCGGCCTTTTTTGTACCCTAAAAACCAAAAGGAGAAGTTATGTCCAAGCAAACCATCCAACTGTCCGACCACTTTGATTATTCCCGGCTGATACGGTTTGTGCTGCCCTGCATCGGCACCATGTTGTTCACTTCCATTTATGGCATTGTGGACGGCCTGTGCGTCTCGAACTTTGTCGGCAAGACGGCGTTCGCTGCCGTCAACCTCATCATGCCGCTGCCGATGCTCATCGGTACCGTCGGCTTTATGCTGGGTACGGGCGGCAGTGCCATCGTCGGCATCACCCTCGGTGAGGGCAACGAAAAGAAAGCCGACCGCTTTTTCAGTCTCTTCGTCTGGACGGCGTTCATCGTCGGCGTTGTCATGACGGTGCTGGGCCTTGTCATCATCCGGCCGGTGGCTGTTCTGCTGGGTGCAAAGGGCGAGATGCTGGAATATGCCCTGACCTATGGCCGTATCCTGCTGGTGTCTATCCCGACCTATATTCTGCAGAATCTTTTTCAGAGCTTTTTTGTGACAGCAGAAAAACCCAAGCTGGGATTCGCCTTTACGGTGGGAGCAGGCTGCACGAATATGATTCTGGACGTCCTGCTGGTCGGTGCCCTGAAATGGGGTGTTGCCGGTGCAGCGGTAGCGACCTTTATCAGTCAGCTGGTCGGCGGTGTACTGCCGGTCTTCTATTTTATCAACAAGGAGAACAGCAGCCGTCTCCACCTCGTCAAGCCCCGGTTCGAGAGCCGTGTCCTGCTGAATGCCTGCATCAACGGCTCTTCTGAGCTGATGACGAACCTCTCAATGTCGCTGGTGAATATCCTCTATAACTATCAGCTCCTCCGTTTTGCCGGTGAGGACGGTGTTGCTGCTTACGGCGTCATTATGTACGCAGCGTTCCTGTTCGTGGCGGTCTTTATGGGTTACGCGGTTGGCAGCGCACCTATCGTCAGTTATCATTACGGCGCACGGAATCATAAAGAGGTCAACAACCTGTACCAGAAGAGCCTGCGGCTCATCGCTGTGGTCGCTGTCGTGATGACGGGAGCGTCGATGATCATGATCCCCCATGTGGCACGATTCTTTGTCGGCTATGATGAAAACCTGCTGCTCCTCACCAGCCGGGCTTTCCGCCTGTATGCCATCAGCTTCCTGATCATGGGATTCAATGTGTATGGCTCGTCTTTCTTTACCGCTCTGGGGGATGGCGTGACGAGTGCGCTCATCTCCTTCCTGCGGACGCTGGTGTTCCAGGTCATTGCCGTCTTTGCTCTGCCCGAATTGCTGGGCGGCATCGACGGCGTGTGGCTGGCCGTTTCCGCTGCGGAGCTGGCCGCTCTGGTCGTCACCATCTATATGTTTATTACAAAGGATAAGGTCTTCCATTATCGGGAGGCATAAAGCAAAGGAGCCTTTCGCAGTGATGCGAAAAGCTCCTTTGTTTTTGTCGAAACCTGTGGTATACTTTCTATTGCTGCCCTACCCATTCTGGCAACAGAAGGGGAGCCACAGGTGACATTTTGACTAATCTTTGCCCACTTTTAGTATACGCTAGGATGGAAAAAAGTCAAGAGCTTCGCACAAAAATTCATTTAATCGTCAAACTGGAACTCTCGCAGCTCACAGTTCTTGATGCCGAAGGCGGCGTACTCTTCGTTCGTCATGTCGTGGAAATAGGACTGGACGACACGGGCGATGCCGTTGTGAGCGACCAGAAGATAGGTCTTGCTGGTGTCAGCTTTCAGCTCGTCAAGCAGGTTGTAGAGCCGCTGAGCGAGCTGCAACATGCTCTCGCCGCCGTCGTACCGGTCGGCAAAGTGGGTCTTGGAGATCTTGAACTCTGCGCCGTTGCGAGGGGTTCCCTCGTATTTGCCGAAGCACTGCTCCCGGAGCCGGGGCTCTTTCCGAGCCGGAATCCCGGTGGCCTCAGAAATGGCCTTTGCGGTGTCGGCGGCACGGCTGAGCGGAGAATATAAGATCTCGTCGATGTGCAGGCCGCTGTTTCTTACCAATTCGCCGGTCTGCTTTGCCTGCTCCCGGCCATGCTCGGTCAGGGGGCTGTCGGTCATGCCGCAGATCTTGTTTTCAACGTTCCAGACCGTCTCGCTGTGACGGACAAAATAAATGCTGTGCATGGAAGGACTCCTTTACAGTTTGTGCAGTTTGTGGTCGGTCAGGGCGACCCGGTCGCCCTCCTGAATGTCGAGGGCGGTAAGCTCCTTATCCGGATAGGAGATGACCCGGCGGCTGCCGTCGGTATCTTCCAACAAAACGTCACAGCAGACGGGCTGCCCCTCTTCCGGTTCCTCACAGCCGTAGAGCTGTTCGTCGATCCGCAGAACACGATATTCCATCATGAATCTCCCCCTTTTATAAGTGTATTATAAGACGAGGGCGGTTTTCCGTCAATCGGTTCGCCTTGACACAGCAAAGCTCTTCTTGTTAAAATGAGACATATTGCTGTTTTTGGTATCAAGGCAAAAAGGGAGTAGAACGTGAACATTACAGAATTGCGCTATCTGGTAGCCATCATGAAATGGGGTTCTGTGAGTGCGGCGGCAAAGCAGCTGTATGCGGCGCAGCCAAACGTGAGCAAAGCTTTGAAAAATCTGGAGGAAGAGTACAATCTGCGAATCTTCGAGCGTTCGTCTACGGGAATGATCCCGACGGAACAGGGAAGACACTTTATCGAACAGGCTGAACGGGTGCTGGAAGAGGTCGACCAGCTGAATCAGGGCGCACGGGAGGAGCAGGGCCGCTGTGCGGAATTGCGTGTCATGATCCCTCATGCGACGTATGCCTCGTATGCGGCGGTGGACTTTTTGGAGCAGACTGCCGATGTGGAGCAATTGCGGATCCACATCCGGGAGGGCGGCTCGATGGAGGCGATGGACTTCGTTCTCCGGCGAGGATACCACCTCGCACTGCTGCGGTATGCCATCGAGGACGATGAGCATTACAGCCATTACTGCGCCCGGCGAGGGCTGAAGATGGAACCGGTAATGGACTTCGAGTATTACCTGCTGACGAATCGTGACGGTCCACTGGCAAAGCACGAGGTCAAAGACCTGTCCGAGCTGAACCGGTATACGGAAGTGATGCACGACGACTTCCAGCTTCCGGGCGAGGACGGCGGCGATGGCGTGCGCTGGCATGTCAACGAGAGCCGCCGCGTCCATGTGTATGAACGGTGCAGCCAGTTCTCGATTTTACAGCGGATACCGACGGCCTATATGTGGGCGTCGCCGATGCCGCAAAAAGCATTGGAACAGTTCCATCTGGTTTTAAAGAAATGCCCGGCGCAGAAGCAGAAGATGCGGGATGTGCTGGTCTACCCGGACAAGGGCGGACTCCGCCCGGAGGAACGGGAATTCATCAAGCTGCTCCATAAACAGGCGGCACAGACGGTGAAATAACAGAAAAGCTGATTGGATGCGTGTCCGTCAGCTTTTTTATTTCTGGAAAAATCAGACAGAAAAACCACGACAATGGGCGAAAGTATAACATTTCTGTACGAGTTGCACAAAAAACCTGAAAAAAGTTTGGCAGGGTGCGTTTTGAGATGCTCTGGGAATATCGGAACCGGAGAAAATAAAGAAAAAGAAACGAACACACGATGATTTGAGGCAAAAAACGGGAAAGGCTTCCGGCTGCGCTATATGATTTTTGATATGACCGCTATTCCGGATAGATATTATCCATTTTATGAAGAATGTGTTAACATGAGGCCAGAGATCGATTGACGCGGTCCGTGTGTCGGGCTGTGAAAATTAAAAGGAGGTTTCTGGTATGATTAGTTTCTTACTATGTCTGGCGATCTTGATCGGCGGTTACTTCGTCTACGGCAAGATCGTTGACAACACGTTCGGACCGGACGACCGTGAAACTCCTGCTGTCCGCATCAACGATGGCGTTGACTACGTCGTGATGCCGCAGTGGAAGCTGTTCCTCGTCCAGCTGCTGAACATTGCAGGTCTGGGTCCGATCTTCGGCGCATTGCAGGGCGCACTTTGGGGCCCCGTGGTGTTCCTGTGGATCACCTTTGGTACCATCTTCGCGGGTGGCGTCCACGATTACTTCTCTGGTATGATGAGCGAGCGTAACGACGGCGGCTCTATCGCAGAGATCACCGGTAAGTATCTCGGCCCGGTCATGCAGAATATCATGCGTGTCTTCTCGGTCGTCCTGCTGATCATGGTCGGTACCGTCTTCGCAGTCGGCCCTGCAGGTCTGATCGTCACCCTGTGCAAGAACAGCGGTATGTCCGGCATCCTGACCACGACTCTGTTCTGGCTGATCATCATTCTGGTCTACTACTTCATCGCAACCTTTATCTCCATTGATGCCGTCATCGGTAAGATCTACCCGGTCTTCGGTATCTGCCTGATCATCATGGCAATCGGCGTTGTCTTTGGTATCTTTACCAACCCGGCTTACACCATCCCTGAGATCTGGGATCACTTCGGCAGTATGCACCCGTCCGGAACCCCGATCTGGAGCTTCATGTTCATCACCGTTGCATGTGGTGCTATTTCCGGCTTCCACTCCACCCAGTCTCCTCTGATGGCTCGTTGCATGAAGAGTGAGAAACAGGGTCACTTCGTCTTCTACGGCGCAATGGTCTGCGAGGGTATTATTGCTCTGATCTGGGCCGCAGCTGGCTGCTCTCTGTACGAGGTCACCGGCGGTCTGAACACTGGTCTGGCAGCTGCTCTGGCAGAAGGCCAGTCCGCTGCAATTTATGATGTCTGCTCCAAGACGATGGGCGGCATTGGTATCGCACTGGCAATGATCGGCGTCGTTATCTGCCCCATCACTTCTGGCGATACTGCATTCCGTTCCGCTCGTCTGACTCTGGCTGACTGGTTCAAGATCAATCAGGACAGCTACGCAAACCGCCTGAAGCTCTGTGTGCCTGTTCTGGGTGTTGGTGCTTTTCTGGGCATCGGCAACGCACTGGGCTTCATCAACTACACCGTTATCTGGCGTTACTTCAGCTGGACCAACCAGACTCTGGCTATGATCGTTCTGTGGGCAGCTTCCATGTACCTGTTCCAGGAGAAGAAGAACTACTGGATCACTGCTGTTCCTGCAACCTTCATGAGCGCAGTTTCCTCTACTTACTTCATTCTGGCTCCGGAGTGTCTGGGCGGTCTGCTCAACTCCAAGACGGCTGAGGGTGCTACCATCTACAACACCGCAGTTGCATATCCCATCGGCGTGATCTTTGCGATTGCAATGCTGGCTATCTTCCTCCATGCGACCAAGAAGCACACCGCAAAGAAGACCGCATGATTTGAAACTGTGCGGAGCATCTTCCTGAAATAACTGAACCGGCTGCTGCCAATCCAGCAGCCGGTTTTTTGTTAGAAAAGACTCTTGCAATTTTACCCGTGCCGTGGGAAAATGAAATCAACGAATCGAAGAAGGGATATTGTATGTTCTTCAAACCTGCGCAGCTGGGCCTCGCCCATCTCGACAAAACAGAGCTGGAAACAGACCGGAAAGCCTGTAAGAAAATCGGCCCCTGTGGTGTCGGCAAAAAGGCTCTCTACCTGAATAGCTTCTACATCGACCGGCGGTATTATCTGCCGTACAGCAGCATCAGCCGGGTGTTCAAACGGGTCGCCATGAGCGAAGGCGGTTTCTCCGGTAAGGGCATGTTTGCCTCGATGCCGTATCTGGTGGTCGAGTATGACGGCGGCAAGCAGAAGCAGTGCAATTTCAAGGATGAACGAGATGTTGATGCTATCCTTGAACTGCTGGCAAAAACGCAGCCCCAAATCAAACTTCTGAGTGCGGCCGGTGAGCAGACCCTCCAGAAAAAGGAAGAGGAAAAGGCAGCCCGGAAACTTCCGAAACTGACAAAAGAAGCACAGCATACCGTGACCGTCCTGACCCGGGCAAAAGAATATCTGGATGCAAAACCGGAGCTTGCACAGGAACTCAGTCAGGCTGAACGTCGGAAACGTGCGCAGCTCCAAAGCAAGCCGGTGTATAAGTATGTCGCCCTCATCATCAGTCTGTTCGGTGTGGTGGCGGCGGCTTACGGAATCCATTCGCTCCTGACCCACAGCGGAAACTATGGTATTTACTTTGCACTGTTTGGATTTGCGGCGATCTTCCTCTTCTCGAGCTATAACATGATGCCGACGGCCCGGAACAACCATAAGTCCATCATGAATCGTGCCGACAAAGCGGAACGGGCCGTTGCTGAGTATGTGAAAAAGTACCCGAACGGAACCTTCCCGGTGCCGGAGCAGTATGCACATCCGATGGTGTTGAAGCGGATGATGGACGCTGTGCAGGAAGGTCAGGCCGTGACCGTTCCAGAGGCACTGGAGGCCGTCAAGAACCGGCTCAAAGCAGTGAATGCTGATGTGGAGGTCGAACAGGAAGAGTATGATGAGATCATTCAGATCAAGGCAATGTTCCTGAACCACGACTATCAGTAAAATAAGCATAGAAAAAGGGCAGATGCTGCGAAATGTGCGGCATCTGCCCTTTTTGATTCGATATCAGGCGGTCTGAGTGACCGGCTCTTTGAAGATCCGCATGGACTGTTTGTAGCAGTGGACGAAGTAAATGATCTCTGCAATAGCGGTCAATGTCCAAGAGCAGGGATACAGCAGGTAAAGCGACGGGATGGTGTGGAAGTAGGCGAAAATGGTATAGACCCAGATCACCCGGAAAACGCAGGAGCCGAGAACAACGATGACCGTCGGCACGACCGTTTTTCCAAGACCACGGGAAGCGGCGATGGTGCAGTCCATAAAGGCGGAGATGCAGTAGGCGAGTGCCATGACCTGTACACGCTTCATGCCGGCGTCGATGACAGCGGCCTCAGTGGTGAAGAGAGCGAGGAACTCCCGGCCAAACAGGAAGAGGGAACCGCCCAGAACCAGACCGACGACAAACGAATAGGCCAGACTGATGAAATAGCTCTTCTTCACACGGTCGACCTTGCCTGCGCCGTAGTTTTGGCTCATGAAGCTGGCGCAGGCCATGTAGAACGCAGCCATTGCATCGTAAATCAGGTTGTCAGCATTGGCGGCGGCGGAGTTGCCCTTGACCATCAGAGAATCGAAGGAGTTGACACCGGCCTGAATGAACAAATTCGCAATGGCGAAGATGGCATTCTGAAAACCAGCCGGAAGACCCAAGCCGAGGATGCTTTTTGTCATGGCCGGGTCAAGACGAATGGACTTGAGATCCAGCGCGTAGCAGTCCTGCACCTTTGTCAGCGCATGAAGAATGAGTCCGGCAGAAACGCACTGGCTCAACGCACTTGCCAGCGCGACGCCTGCAACATCCAAGCGGCAGACGATGACGAAAAACAGGTTGAGGAGAATGTTCAGAACACCGGCGATAGACAGATACACCAGTGGCTTTTTCGTCTCGCCGATAGCACTGAACACCGCATTGCCGAAGTTATAAAGCGCAAGGGCAGGCATACCGAGGAAGTAGACACGCAGATATAAAATTGCACCGGGCAGCAGGTCGTCTTTGGTGTTGAGCAGGCGGAGCAGAGCAGGCGAACCCAGCAGACCGACCAGCAGCAGGACGATACCGACGATGATGCTGATGAGAATTGCCGAGTGAACGGTCTTGTGAACATCGTCCGGGTGCCGTGCGCCGTAAAAACGGGCGACCAGTACGTTGATGCCGTTGCTCAGGCCGATGAGAAAACCGGTGAACAGGGTGACGAAAATGCTGGTGGAACCCACCGCGCCCAAAGCCGTCGAGCCTGCGAACCGGCCGACCACGGCCACGTCCGACATGTTGAATAGCACTTGCAGCAGGTTCGACAGAGCCAGCGGCAGACTGACGAGCAAAATCTGCTTCGCCAGTGAGCCTTCCGTCAGAGTTTTTGCAGATGATTTCATATTCCTTTTCCTTTTTCCTAAATCCAGAACATACCCACGCACACCGGGGTACCTGCTCTATTATAAAGCGGATTCGGGGTTTTGCAAGATGGAGAAACGGAATCTTTGATGTGTGTTAACCCGAATCTCACAATTGACGTGCAATCAGTAATCCATTAAAATAATATCAGAGGTGAATTCAGTTCGCAGAAATTATAAGGAATTATAAGGAGGAATATCCAATGCGCAAGAACAGGAATGACAGCCGCAGCAACTCCCACATCCGAAATGCAAAATCCCGAAGGGTTCTTTCTTGTATTCTGATACTTGCTGTTTTTACATGCTGCCTGCTGAGCGGATGCAGCCAGAAAGCGTATACGTTGGAGAATCTTTTGTCTGAGACAAATGCGGCTCACCAGAAAATCAGCAATGATGGGTTGGACGGCAGCTTTACAGCACGCAAACCCATAGATGAAAATGGAAACCGTCTCACGCTGAGAGAACAACAAATCTATTTCATGCCGCAAGAAGAGGCCTATGACCCGGAAGCGACTTTGACGCAGGAGCAGATAGAGGAAGATGTGGCGTATCTCTTTGAAGCACTCTATGCCTGCTACGGAAATTATGACCGGATGGGCGGTCAGGAAGCCTTTGATCAGGCAAAGCAGGCGATTCTTGAAGAATGTGCGCAGAAAGCTCCCTTGCAGGCAAAGGAATTTGAGGAACTAGTGCGCTCGCATCTGGACTTTGTGGAAGATGCGCACTTTAAAATCAATGGCATCAATACAAATCCAAGCAAAATCGCATTTTTCTTCCGTGAAACGGAATTCCATAAAGCTGAGGATGGCAAGTATACGACCAAAGAAGGAAAAACCGTGGCTTCGGTGGATGGGTACAGTGATTTGGACGCGCTTTTTAAACGCTCCATCTCGCCGGAAGGCGAAATCGTATATTATCCCATTTTGTTGAAAGACTGCATGGCGACAGATGCGTTTGCTGAGACGCAGGTTTGCACAGAACGGTTGACGGTTCATTATACAGATGAAAGTACACAGGAGCTGGAATGTGAACCCTATACCCTCAATGACTTATTGCAGACGGTCGAAGACCCCGATGCGATTCCACAGATCAGCAGCGACGGTGACATCCCGGTTTTCACGATTTACTCTTTTATAAGAACGGACGATTCCGATTGGCAGGAACAGGCGCAAAAAGGTGTGGAAGTTTTACGGGATTCCAAAATCGCGATTCTGGACCTGCGCTTTAACTCCGGCGGATATTACAAGCCGATGCTCGATTGGCTCAAAGAATATGCAGGAACGACGGTTCCAACCAATTTGATGTCGTTTGATGGATTTTCGCAGGATCAACGGACGGATTCCAAAGACGCGTGGATAGAAAACAAAAATACGTTGATTATCCTGACAAGCAAACGCACGGCTTCCTGTGCGGAATGGATGGTCGATGCGGCGAATAATCTGGAAAACGTTTTGATCATCGGAGAAAATACAAGAGGCGCAATGCAGGGAGACTCCATGGGTGAAGTTACATTACAAAATAGCAAACTCCGAATCGGAATGGGAATGGCACAGGGCTTCGTACCATCCGAAGAGAATTATTTTGAAGAGTACCGTGGGCTCTACCCCGATTTGTGGGTTCCGGCCGGTGAAGCCGAAGAACTGGCAAACAAGCTGATAGAACGGCTCGCATAGGACATATAAAACAAAAAATCCGAACCCCTTTCAATCGAGAAGGATTCGGATTTTTTTGTTTGGTGCGACCGGGAGGATTCGAACCTCTGGCCTTCCGGGTCGGAGCCGAACGCTCTATCCAGCTGAGCTACGATCGCACAAGTTACTGACGAATCAGTACAACATAGTATAGCACAGGCGGAGAAAAAAAGCAAATGAAATTCTTCGGCGGTTTCCCTCAATTTTTGCGGTTCTTCAGCCAGATGCGGTACAGACCGTCCGAGATAAGTGTTTCCCGGTAGTGAATGGGGGTGCGGCAAGCCTCCCGGATGGAGTACGGCAGATTGCCGGTTGCAAAGAATTTCGTCTCAGGGCCAAGCTCAGCGCAGAAACGGTCGGCCAAGCCATCCAGCAGCCCGGCGGTGCCAAGCACGAAACCGTTTTGCAGGCAGGCGGAGGTGTTCTTTCCTAAAATAAAGGAGGGAGCCGGAGCGGACAGGTCGATTTGGGGCAGCTGAGCAGTGTTCTGAACCAGCGCAGCCAGTGAAAGCTGAGGGCCGGGAAGGATGACGCCGCCGACCAGTTCCTGCTTTGCATTGACGGCCATCATGGAGATCGCTGTATCGGCTGAGATGACGGCCAGCGGCCCGGCACACTCCGAGAGTGCGGCAACTGCGCCGCAGAGAAGTTCTGCGCCAAGCTGAGCAGGGTTATCCAACCGCAGTTTGATGCCGCTTTTCAGTCCGGGACCGACAGTCAGGATACGGACATTGCAGAGCATCCGCAGGGCAGACAACACTCGTCCGGAAAGCGCAGGCACGACACTGCCAAGGATTCCACCCTCGATTTGTGTGGGAGATGCACCGTGAAGCGTAAGAAGGTTATGGAGCCGAATGGCGTATTCATCTGCGGTTGCAGCTGCATCGGAATGCAGCCGGCCACAAAAGCGAAGAGTGTCGTGTTCATATCCGGCGACTGTGATATGGGTGTTGCCAATGTTGACCGTCAGGATCATCTGAGTAGGCCTCCTGTGACTCATAATGTAATTATAATATATAACAGGAAACCCGAAACTGCAAGGAAATTCGATTTTTGCAGAAAAAAGGCTGAGTAGTTAAAATAAACTCGAAAGAAATCGACACGGTTTCTTCCGGGTTT
>CAVBWT010000045.1:0-19431 GCA_963599235.1 Lawsonibacter asaccharolyticus
CGCAATCTAACCCTGATGGCAAGCCGGATGAATCGAAATGGTTCATGTCCGGTTTAGAGCGGGGGAAAATCCGGCGATAACATCAAGGGATTACCTATCGCTATTTCTCTTAAAAGAAGAGCAAACTGCGGCGTATAGCGTTGAAATTTGGAAGCGTTTCCGCAAGTGGGGCGGTATCCCGACAGGATTAACGCAGAACGTCAAAGACCTGCTTTCTTCGCGTGAGGTCGAGAATATTTTTGAAAATTCGGACATGATTATCATGCTGAATCAAGCCGCTGGTGATAGACAAATTCTCGCAAAACAGTTGAATATCAGTCCCCACCAGCTTTCCTATGTGACCCATTCTGGCGAGGGCGAAGGTCTGCTGTTTTTCGGCAGTGTCATTCTGCCGTTTGTTGACCGTTTCCCGACTGACCTTGAACTCTACCGTATCATGACCACCAAATTGGGAGAGGTTTCGGAGGGCGCGAAGAAATGAGCAATCCGAAGCTGAATTTCAAGGCAGATTCCTCTGCAAAGAAAACTCGCTCTCCCCCGAAGAAAGCGAAGGTCGAGCAGTCCACACCCAAAAAGAAGAAACTGAAACTTGATGCAGACAAGGCCGCAGAAAAGGCCCAGCATTTGCGTTTCGGCAAGGCAGAACTGACCCCGGATGAGTTAAGCCGATTGAGCAAGGCACAGAAACGCGAAATGTACGCCACTTCGCTTGCCCGGTCTGCGGTGCATCGAGAAATCGACCAGTACGAGGAAGATAATGTCGGTGTGCAGGCATTGAGCGAGGGTGAAAAAGCGGTTGGAGATGTCCATGATATTTCCAGAAGCCGTTATGCCCGCAAACTCAAGCGAAAAGCCAAAATGCAGGGCAAGAAAAAAGCCCTGAACGCTAAATCTTCTGAGCAAAAGCAACCCACACCACAAAATGTAGGAGGTTCCAGCAACAGCGAGGGCGGCTCCAACTGGCTTTCCCGATGGCGGCAGAAACGCGACATTCGGCAGGGTTACTATGTTGCCGCCCGGTCGAGTGGGACAGCGGCACAGACTGCTGGCGGCAAAAAGATTGCATCCAGTGGGGCATCTGCGGCGCGATCTGGTGTGGAACAAGTTATAGATAAAGGCAAAACGGTAGTCAGCACAGCGGCCAACGGTCTACTGACTGCGGCAAAAAGCAATGCCCACGTTTTTGTTATCGTGGGCATTTTTCTTTTGCTTATCTTAATGGTAATGTCGGGCTTTTCGTCCTGCGGCATCCTGTTCAGCGGAGGAACACAGGTGTCCGGGCAGACCATCTACACCGCCGAGGATAGAGACATTCGCGGCGCAGAAGAAGATTACAAGAAGCTAGAAAAAGAACTGGACAAGAAAATCAAGCGCACACCGCAAGACCATCCCGGCTACGATGAATACCAGTACCATCTGGATGAAATCGAGCACGACCCGTGACAGCTGACCTCTTTTCTCACGACCTTGTATGACGATTACACCCAGTCAGAGGTGCAGGGTAAATTGCAAGAGATCTTCAAAAAGCAATACAGGCTCACCACATGGACAGAAACGCAGACGAGATATAAGACGGTCATTATGACCGACCCGTTTACCGGGATGCCTTACACGACACAAGTGCCGTATAAGTACAAAATCTTTCACACCAAGCTGGAAAACAAGGGGTTAGAGGTCATTATCCGTGGAGAATTGAATGACGACCAATGGAAACGGTACGAAATTTTTCAGGAGACGCTGGGTGGCAGACCCTACCTTTTTAATGGTGGCCTGCCACCCGGTGGCTCGGATGGCTCTAACGAGGCGGGTATTGACTATACTGTTTCGGCGGAAGCCTTGACCGACAGTGAATTTGCGGCCATCTACAAGGAAGCCAAGAAATACGTTGGTACACCCTACGTTTGGGGCGGTTCCACCCCGGAAACAGGTTTCGACTGCTCCGGGTACGTCTGCTGGGTTTATAACCAAAGTGGCTACGATGTAGGGCGCACTACTGCAAACGGTCTATGGCAAAAAAGCCAGCATATTTTCGAGTCTGAAGCAAAGCCGGGAGACTTGGTTTTCTTCCAAGGAACGTATGATACGCCGGGGATGAGCCATGTTGGAATCTATCTTGGCAATGGAATGATGGTGTCCGCTGGTGACCCTATCAAATACGCAAATATTCACTCGTCCTACTGGGAGAAACATCTCGCCGGATTTGGACGGCTTTCAAAATGAAATGGAGGGTTTACTATGAGTGAAAAACTGGATAAGCTGCGGGCAACGCTCAAAAAGGAGCAGGAACGCCGCATTAAACTGAACAATCGTATCGCTGTTCTCGAACGGCGTATTCAGGAGGAAGAAGCCGCCGAGGTCAGCAGCATGGTGCGCACGGCCAATGTGACGCCCGAACAACTGGCCGCTCTGCTGCGGCAGTCGGCCAACATCACCCCGAATCCGGCTGCGCTGGCCGCAGTAGGTGCAACTTTTGACAAGGAGAAAAATGTAGATGCAGGTTAAGAGATTGGGCGCACTGCTGCTATCGGTGATGCTGTGCATCGGCATGGCTGTTTCTGCTTTCGCCTATGAGGGCGGTGCGGTGGAACAGCCTGTTCTGCCGGAAGTTGTAGAGGAAGATACCGTCACCATCACGGATGAAACTTCCGGCGCATTGACCCCGGAGGGCAATCTGACGCTGGTGGACGATTACTACACCAACTATTCCGATGGCAGTGGACAGCAGTTCATTACGATGGTGTCAAAGTCGGGTGCAACGTTCTATCTGGTCATTGACCGCAATGCCAAGGGGCAGCAGACTGTCCACTTTATGAACCTTGTAGACGAAGCCGACTTGCTGGCCTTGATGGAGGAAGAAGATGCAGAAGCCTACAACGCCGAAAAAGAGGCGGCGAAACAGGCTGAACTGGACAAGCTGAAAGCCGAGGAAGAGGCCAAGAAAGCCGCAGAGGAAGCGGAAAAAGCAGCGGATGCCCCGAAAGAAAACAAGGTCACAAAGTATGCGGCGGTGTTTCTGGGTGTCGTTGCGCTGATCGTTCTGGCGGCTGGCGGCGGTTTCTATTTCTATGTTCAGCAGAAGAACAAGAAACAGGCAGAAAAGGAAGCTGTTGACCCGGATGCAGACTACACCGAGGACAAGGGCGACTTCGAGATTCCCCCGGAGGATGATTCGGACGATAAGGATACTTCCGAGGAACAGGATGTAACTCCTATCTGATTTTAGGGCGGCGGTTGCCGCCTACATATTGATTTCTTGCCAGTTTTCAAGGTCGAAATCCCCTTAATCGACTTGCCTTTCCCTTAAAATGTGGTATATTTTAAGGGAAAGGTGCGGTGATAAGGGCATGAGAACATTCAATTATTCCATGATTCGGGAACAGAAATGGGATTCTGAGGTTCTTGGATATATTGCAGCAATTTATAAAGAAGCCGGAAAACAGGAATTATACTTGAAGCAGCGTCCTGAAGATTTGGAGCGGCTAGTTGAGATTGCCAAGGTACAAAGTACAGAAGCATCCAATGCCATTGAGGGAATTGTCACGACCAATACCCGCATCCGGCAGCTTGTTGAGGAAAAAACAACTCCCCGAAACCGTGATGAACAGGAAATTGCTGGCTATCGAGATGTGCTGAATTTGATCCACGAGAATTTTGATGTGATTCCCATCAATCCCAATTATATTCTTCAACTGCATAAAATCTTGTACAGTCACATGAACAACCCCATTGCTGGACGGACAAAAAACGTGCAGAATTATATCAACGCAACTTATCCTGATGGACATAGCGAAGTGTTGTTTACTCCGCTCGCCCCGTATGAAACACCCGCTGCATTAAAGCAGATTTGCGAAGAATATAATCGTGTGATTGGGAATCTTGAATTAGAACCGCTGATTGCAATCCCTGTATTTATCCATGACTTTCTTTGCATTCACCCTTTCAATGACGGAAATGGAAGAATGAGCCGCCTCCTTACGACATTGATGCTGTATCAAAACGGCTTCTATGTTGGAAAGTATATCTCGTTGGAAGCAAAAATCGCCAAAAATAAAGATTTCTACTATGATGCACTCGCACAGGCACAAACAGGCTGGCACGATGGGGCTGAAGATGTTGTGCCATTTATCAAATACTTTTTAGGTATCGTGCTGGCTGCTTATCATGACTTTGAAGAACGATTCACACTGGTAGAAACAAAGTTGCCCGCAATCGAAGTCGTGCGGAAAGCAGCGCAAGGCAAAATCGGGCGGTTCACTAAGCAGGATATTCGGGAACTTTGCCCATCTCTAAGCCTTAGTTCGATTGAAGGTTCTCTGCGAAAACTTGTTGATGATGGTGAATTAGCTCGTGAGGGAACGGGTAGAGCGACAAAATATTTTCGGTTAAAATAATCCAATATCCATAATTCAAAACAGTCCTATGAGAAATCATAGGGCTGTTATTTTTATCTGGAGAGGGGGGATTTATTTGAAACTGATAGTAACCGAAAAGCCGTCCGTGGCGATGGCTTACGCCAAGGTTTTGGGGTGCATGGACGGCAGGATGGCTACCTTGAGGGCAGCGGCTATCTCGTAAGCTGGTGCGTGGGGCATTTGGTGGAGCTTGCGCCGCCCAGCACCTACGATGAAAAGTACGTCAAGTGGAATGTGGCCGATCTGCCGATTCTTCCGCAAAAGTGGCAGTACCTTGTGTCTGCCAGCACAAAAAAGCAGTTCGGCATCTTGAAGAAGCTCATGCACCGCACCGATGTGGACAGTGTGATTTGCGCTACGGACGCAGGGCGTGAGGGTGAGCTGATTTTCCGGCTGGTTTACGAACAGACTGGGTGCAAAAAGCCTGTTTCCCGGCTGTGGCTGTCCAGCATGGAGGACAATGCTATCCGGGAGGGCTTTGCAAATCTGAAACCGTCAACAGAATATGATGCACTGTATCAGGCTGCACTCTGCCGGGAACGTGCCGATTGGATGGTCGGCATCAACTGTTCCCGGCTTTTTTCCTGTCTGTATGGTCGGCCTTTGGCAGTCGGGCGCGTTATGACCCCGACACTCGCCATGACGGTGGAGCGTGAAGCCGCCATTGCTGCCTTTGTGCCGGAAAAATTCTACACGGTGGCTCTGGAACTGACCAGCGGCTTTGTGGCATCCAGCCGCCGCATTTCGGAAAAGCCTGTGGCAGAAAAGCTCCTTGCGGAGTGCAGAAAGGAGATGGTATCCACGATCCAGAAAATCATGCGCAAGGAAAAGGCCGAAAATCCACCGCCGCTCTATGACCTCACCACGCTCCAGCGTGATGCAAACCGTCTGCTGGGGTACAGTGCGCATCAAACACTGAAGTATGCGCAGAGTCTTTATGAGAAAAAGCTCACCACCTACCCACGCACCGATAGCTGCTATATCACGGACGATGACGAGAATATGCTGGAAGAACTTGCCGAGGAAATGGAACACTTTCTCGGCATCCCTCCCGAAGATATGGATGATGCAGTTCCCCGGACACGGCGCACCGTCAACCGGGAGAAAGTTACCGACCACCATGCTATCCTGCCTACCCGTAGTATGCTGCAAGCGGATTTGGATGCTCTGCCCAAGGGCGAACAGAACATCCTTAAACTGATTATCGCCAGAACGCTGATGGCGGTCAGTAAGCCGTTCCGCTATCTGGAAACTCTGCTCACCACCGAATGTGCAGGCGAAGAATTCACCGCCAAGGGCAAGGAAATTCTGGCTGAGGGCTGGAAAGCGGTGGAGCGCAAGGGCGACAAGAAAACCAAGGTGCTGCTGCCCACCGATAAAGGCAAAGCCCTTATTACCGTGATGCCGGAGGAAATTCAGTCGGCAGAAATGACCGCCGATTGGGAAACAAAACTGCTGCGCGTGGAGCGCGGCGAGATGGAGCCGGAAGCATTTATGACTGAAATCAACGATATGATCTCCTCGCTGGTAAACACCACCGAGGCTGTGAAAGGAGCGAGTGCGCTTATGAAAAATAAAGTGATTGGTGTCTGCCCGAACTGCGGCAAATCTGTTGTGGAGTGCGAAAAGGGCTATTTCTGCGAAAACCGGGAATGCCGCTTCGTGCTGTGGAAAGATAACGCTTTCTTCAAGCGTCTGGGTAAACGGATGGATGCTCATGTGGCCGATAAGCTGCTGCGGGATGGCCGTATCCGTCTGAAGGACTGCAAGAGTGCCAAGGGCAAGAACTACAATGCGACTGTCCTGCTGTCCACCGAAGCCGATGGCCGCAGTAAGTTTTCGCTGGAATTTGAGGGTGGCCGCTGATGGAGCAGAACAAGGAAGCAGTCTACCTCATCAACAATGAACGCTATCTGCACCTCCGGGAGAACGGCGCGGGTGTCGGCTTTGCTACCTATAATAAGGTAACGGGCGAACCTCTGGAAAGCGGGCAAATCTCCGAAACGAATCTGCCGCCCGATGGCAGAAATGCCATTGCCGCTGCCCGGAACTGGTATCTGTTTGAACTTTCGGATGATGACCGCAAGGCCATTCAGCAGGAAAGCGTAAAAATCCTTGAAACCATCCCACAGGCTGGCATTGGCAGGCGGCGTATCTGGGAACCCGAAACGATACCTCCCGATATTCGCCTTATCAACAGCTATTATGATGATCTCCACCGCATTCCCGATGGCGGTGTGATTCAGGTGGATTACCCGGATGGCCGCAGTTTTACGTCACGGCTGGAATATCTGGACGATTACCATTTTGACATGGGCGGTCTGGGCAATGTATTCCACATCTGCCAGTTTGCTGAGGTGATGGAACGCAATGGAGCCGATTATTACCCGGAAATTCAGACACAGGATGAACAGGGCGCATGGGAACTGGGCGGCAAGGGTTATATCGCCATCCAGTCCACCGATGAGGGCTGGGACTACACCATCTACCACAGAGACTTTTCCGTGATGGATGGCGGTCAGGTCGATGCCCCGGAACTGACGATTCAGGAAGTCCGGGAGCAGATTCTGGAAGCTCACCACATGGAAAAAGGGCGGCGGCTGTTACAAGACTACGACTTTGTGATGGACAGAGCCGCAGAAGCCGAGGAACTGGGATTGAACCAGCGACACTCCACGCTGGAAAAGTTGGCAACACTGGCAAGCGCAAAAGAAAAATGCGATGCTCCAGAATGCAGCCCAGCCGGGTGTAAGAAAGTGAGGGATGCCCATGAACTTTAATGGTGAAGAACTGATGTTGATGATCCTCTACAACCCCGGCACACGGCTGGGGCTGATGCAGGAACTGCGGCTTATGCAGTGTTACCTGATGCCCGATGAAACCAATCTTCGGGAATTGTCAGAGAACGTTATCGAAAAGCTGAAACTCATGACGGAATCCGATTTTTCAGAAATCGAATTTCCTCTTGATTGATATTTGCCGCCATTGCGCGGCATACATATTCTCTTTTCCGATGACGGTAGATGTGGTATACTCAGCTCAACAAATCGAAATTTGTTAAATTGGAAAATTAGAATTTAGAGGAGGCAATGCAATGGATATTTCCTATAATTGTGAAAATCAAAAATTTAATTATAGAGTATGTGCCATGATAATCGCGGGAAATCAAATTTTAGCGATGCACGATGAACGTTCACCCTATTTTTATCTTCCGGGTGGAAGAGTTAAGATGGGGGAAACTGCTGAGCAAGCAGTGGTTCGGGAAGTTCAGGAAGAACTTGGTGTAACTCCAAAGATTACACGTCCATTATGGCTCAATCAGGCGTTTTTTTCCGAAGATGTGGATAATCTCCATTATCATGAACTGTGTATTTATTTTCTGGTGGATATTTCAGAGACAACTCTACTGGAAAGAGGAAACGTCTTTACTCTGACAGAAGGAAAGCATATCCATACTTTTGAATGGCTGGAGTTTGATAGATTGAAAGATGAATATTTTTATCCGCTTTTCCTGAAAAAAGCGATTTACGATCTTCCCGATGAATTCACCCTTCGCACGGAATTAGAGTAACAAATTCCAGTTTGAAGCGGAAATGTCCTGAAAAATTTTTACAAACCCTCAAAGATGCGGTCTTGATAGCACTATCGGATTCATGCTATACTAAAGGCACTTTACACTGTATGGAAATAAAATGAAAGCGAGGCTTGCCAATGGACACCACAAAACGCTCTCCCCTTGACCGCCTGCTCTTTGCCACCTTTTTGAAAGGCCGCACCTCTTCTCGCGAGATTCTGAATGAAAAGGGCGAGATTTCCCCCGAAGAAAATCAGAAGATCATGGACGAAACCAACGAAATCATCAACGACGATTCCACCTATCCGTTCATCAGCTATCTTTCGGACTTACTAGCTAAATCCAAGCCGTCCGATGATGCTGTTAAGAAGCTGCATGACTGCATCGACAAGGTTGCGGCAGCACTGGGACAGGACAGCACCGATGTATTCCGCGCCCTGCTTGCAAAGCTGATCGAGCAGCCAGAAGAAAAGCAGACCTTTGACCGTCTGCTAGAAATGGCTGAAAAGTTCGCTGCCAAATACGAATAAAATACTGTAAATTCCATAGCGAGTGACCTGAAAAGGCCGCTCGCTTTTTTATTTACCACGAAACATGAAGGGAGGAACGCAATGCCAAATAAAACGCAAGAATACCTGAACCTTGCCCAACAAACGGCAAAGGAACTGACCCGGTATTGGGAAAACTGGACGGACTACCTGACCACTGCATCCCGGCTGTACAAATACAGCTTTGCCGACCAGCTTATGATTTACGCCCAGCGGCCTGATACCACCGCCTGCGCCAGCTTCGACATCTGGAATAATCGCATGAATCGCTATGTCCGGCGTGGCTCCAAAGGCATCGCCCTGTTAGACCAGTCCAGCAGCGTACCGCGACTGCACTATGTTTTCGATGTAAGTGACACTGGGGTGCGCCGCAATTCCCGTGACCCGGAGGTGTGGCAGCTCGGCCCCGATCTGGTGCAGCCTGTGTCGGAAATGCTTGCCAGAGAATACGGTGTCCAGCACGAAAGGCTTAGCCAGCAGATTTCCGACCTGACAGGCAAGCTGGTGGATTCCTACTGGGATAACAACAGCGGCGACATCCTCGACATCGTTGACGGTTCGTTCCTGATGGATTATGATGAAGCCGGACAGGAGTTCCAGTTCAAGTCCGCCGCCGCAATCAGCATCCTGTACACGATTCTGGAACGCTGCGGTCTGGAGCCGGACGGTCACTTTGACCGGGACGATTTTCAGGCCATCTTCTCTTTTTCCACGCCTGCCGCTGTGTACGCGCTGGGTACGGCAGTCAGCGAGTGCAGCCGGGACGTGCTGCGCAACATCGAAAGGACCGTAAAGACGACCATCCGCCGCAATGTAGAAAGGAGCCAACATGAATATGAACAGCAGGAACATGACCTACTCGACCATCGGGGACTACCAGCTCCCGAATCTGACCCTGCCCCGGCAGGAGAAAGCACTGGGCAAATACGGACGACTGCGCCGGACTTACCTGATGAAGCATCGCCCGGTGCTGTACAACTCGATGCTCCTGTCGGGGACTCTGCATCCGCACCTGTTGGAAGTGGAGCAGACCGCAGAGAGCCGGATGCAGCAGACCATGCAGGAACTGCTGAAGCAGAACCCGGCTCCGAACAAGGAGCAACATCAGATGGAGTGGGTACAGCACATGAACAGCCTGAAAGCACAGGCCGAGGAACTGGTGCTGAACGAGCTGATTTACAGCTAAGTTTCTTCGATGCCCACATTCCCACCGAAGCCGAACAAATTGAATCCATCGACCGAGCGGAGAGCGAGAAATCGTCCTCCGCTTTCTCTTTGTCACAGGCCGAGATCGAGCATGAGCTGCGCAAGCATGGTTCCGGCTTTCAGGATGGGAAACAGCGAATCACGGAATTGTACCAGACCCAGCAAGACTGAAAGCTCCGTGCCAAAGCACTGGCTGCGGAATATGGCATCGGCGGACACTCCCATGATTTTCTGGACGGCAGCAGCGGATTTGTAAATCACGATGGCAAGGGGCTTGAATTTGACCATTACCCGGAACATCAGAAATTCACCGTAAGCTGGACACAGGTTGAAAAATATATCGACCTGATGATCCAGTCTGACCGCTATCTCACGGACAAGGAAAAAGAGCATCGTGCCGCCGTGCAGGAAGCAGAACGCCAACTTCCCATGCTGGAAGGTAATGCTGCTGCCGAATATAAATCCCTAAAGGAGCAGTACCCGGATGCGCTGATTGGTTTTGAGTTGGATGGATATTTTTTGTTCTATGACAAGGATGCAATCGCAGCGAAAGAAGTTTTAGCTTCAAACTTGCTGTCGCAGGAAAACGAACTGGGAAAAGTTAAGGTGACTGGTTTTCTGCGCGGAGAGTGGGTAGAAAAAACTCAAAAACTGTGGGCAGCAGGCAACAACATCTTTCTTGCAGGGCTGAACGAGGATGGAACCCACCATCAGACCAAGTATCTGCGGGAGGAAGATTATCTGCCGATAGGCAACATCATTGATCTGGATGGCCGGGATTTCCGTGTAGAGCATATCAATTTTATGTTCAAATCTGTCAGTTTGCAAGACATGGACTTGACTAACAGCGGACAGCCGATTTTTCGAGTTGAGCCGCTGCCATATATCCGTGAACTATACGAAGAACAACTATATGAACAGCAACAGGACGAAATCATTGATGCTGCTCCCGAAAAGGCAGTTGATTACAAGGTTGGCGATTCTGTTGTTGTAGACTTTCCCACCCGAACCATCGAGGGCACTATCGGCTATGTGGGCGAAACCGATGTGCGCATCGACACCAGTGCGCAGGGCTATTCGTGGAGCAACGAGGTGCTGAACAAACAGCAGTTCGAGGACAGTCTGCGACGGGATGAGCCTACGTCTGATGAATCACTGGACAAGCTGCCCATCTCCGTAGAAGCCAACGGCGAATGGCAGACATTCCCGGATGCAGCCACCGCAGACAAAGCTCTAAACGCTGAACCTGTGCCGGAAGCCGCTGGAAACTTCCACATTACGGACGAGCATTTGGGCGAGGGCGGCGCAAAGCAGAAATATGCCCGGAATATTGCAGCAATCCGCACTCTGTTCCAGTTGGAGCAGGAACACCGTGGAGCCACCATTGATGAACAGGAAGTCCTTTCGCAGTATGTTGGCTGGGGCGGTCTGCCAGACGTTTTTGATGATAAAAAAGATAGCTGGGCAAAGGAATACGCAGAGCTGAAAGGGCTGCTCTCCGATGATGAGTACGCCGCCGCCCGTGCCAGCACCTTGAACGCACACTATACTTCCCCGGTGGTGATTCGTGCCATCTATGATGCTGCGGAGCGCATGGGCTTCCGCAGCGGCAATATATTGGAACCCTCCATGGGCGTTGGCAACTTTTTTGGTATGCTGCCGGATACCATGCAGGACAGCCGTTTGTACGGCGTAGAACTGGACAGCATCACAGGACGTATTGCAAAAAAGCTCTACCCGGAAGCTGACATTAAAGTTGCCGGATTTGAAACCACCGACCGCCGCGATTTCTATGATCTTGCCGTAGGCAATGTTCCTTTTGGCCAGTACCGGGTAAACGACAAAGCGTACAACAAATTAGGTTTCAGCATCCACAACTATTTCTTCGCCAAAGCCATCGACCAAGTGCGTCCGGGCGGCATCGTGGCCTTCGTCACCAGCCGCTACACGCTGGACAGCAAGGACTCTTCTGCCCGCAAGCACATTGCGGAACGAGCTGATCTGCTGGGTGCTATCCGGCTACCGAACACTGCGTTCAAAGCAAACGCAGGAACAGAAGTCGTCAGCGACATTATTTTCCTGCAAAAACGTGACCGTCCTATCGACCATGAGCCGGACTGGGTACAGCTTGGCAAAACGGAAAGCGGCTTTGCTATCAACCAATATTTCGTAGACCACCCGGAAATGGTACTGGGCGAACTGACCACCGAAAGCACCCAATACGGCCATGACCTGACCGTTGTACCCATCGAGGGCGCAGTGCTGGCAGACCAGCTTGCAGAAGCCATCCAGCATATTGAGGGACAGTATACGGAAGTCGAGGTCGAAACACCAGATATTGCGGATGCAGAAAATGAGCGGCACATTCTCCCGGCTGACCCGGATGTGAAGAACTTCTCCTACACCGTGGTGGACGGTGAGGTGTATTACCGGGAAAATTCTGTTATGACACAGGTAGAGCTTTCCGACACCGCCAAAGGCCGTGTGACCGGGATGGTGGAACTGCGGCAAATTGTCAATGAGTTGATCGACCAGCAGTTGAACGACTACCCGGATGCCGACATCAAGACAACGCAGGGGAAACTGAATGCCGCCTACGATGCTTTTTCCGCCAAATATAGCTTGTTGAATGACCGCAAAAACGGCAGACTGTTTGAGCAGGATTCTTCTTACTATCTGCTGTGCTCTCTGGAAAATCTGGACGAGCAGGGACAGCTCAAAAGCAAGGCGGCGATGTTCACCAAACGCACTATCCGCCCGGAACGCACCGTCACCAGTGTGGACACTCCCACGGAAGCTCTTGCAGTTTCCATCGGAGAGCGTGGCCGGGTGGACTTGCCCTATATGGCAGAGCTACTCGGCACTCCCGGCGAGTATGAGCGCATCACCAGCGAGTTGGCTGGCGTAATTTTCAAAGACCCCGGCACAGACCCCACAGACCCGGAAGCGGGCTGGCAAATGGCGGATGAATACCTGTCCGGCAATGTCCGGGCAAAGCTGCGCATGGCACAGCTCGCCGCCGAAACCAACCCGGAGTTTGCAGTCAACGTCACTGCGCTGGAAAAGGCACAGCCAAAAGACCTTGAAGCATCCGAGATTGATGTGCGGCTGGGTGCAACATGGCTTGCGCCGGAGATCGTCCAAAAGTTTATGGCGGAAACGTTCCAGATTCCCTACTATCTGCGTCATGCAGTCAAAGTGCGATATTCTCCCTATACCGCAGAATGGCGCATTGAGGGCAAGTCGGCTATGGGCAGAGGCGACATTACCTCTACCGAAACCTAAGGCACATCTCGCGCCAACGCCTACAAAATTCTGGAAGATACGCTCAACCTGAAAGATGTGCGCATCTATGACAACATCGAAGATGCGGAAGGCAGACCAAAGCGTGTCCTGAACAAAACAGACACCATGCTGGCACAGCAGAAACAGCAAGTTATCAAAGATGCTTTCGCCAACTGGATTTGGCAAGACCCCCAAAGGCGTATCTCGCTGGTAAAGCAGTATAACGAACTGTTCAACAGCAACAGGCCGCGAGAGTATGATGGTTCCCACATCCACTTTGTCGGCATGAACCCGGAAATTTCGCTCCGGGAACATCAGCGCAACGCCATTGCTCATGTACTTTATGGCGGCAATACGCTGCTTGCGCACGAAGTGGGCGCGGGCAAAACATTTGAAATGGCGGCATCCGCAATGGAAGCCAAGCGGCTGGGGCTGTGCCAGAAAAGTCTTTTTGTCGTGCCGAACCATTTGACAGAGCAGTGGGCTTCGGAGTTCCTGCACCTTTACCCCAATGCCAAGCTGCTGGTGGCTCGGAAAAAGGATTTTGAAACGGCCAACCGCAAAAAGTTCTGCGCCAGAATTGCGACTGGGGACTATGATGCGGTCATCATTGGTCATTCGCAGTTTGAGCGCATCCCGCTGTCCTATGAGCGGCAGGAGCGCATCATTCAGGAACAGATTGATGAAACGCTTGCTGCCATCAACGAACTGAAAGCCAATGCAGGCGAAAATTTCAGCATCAAGCAGATGGAAAAGACTCGCAAAACGCTGGAAACGAAACTGGAAAAGCTGCGCTCCGATGCAAGAAAGGATGATGTTATCACCTTTGAGCAGTTGGGCGTTGACCGCCTGTTTGTGGACGAGAGCCATTTTTATAAGAACCTCTTCCTCACGACAAAAATGCGCAATGTCGCAGGATTATCCACCAGCGAAGCGCAAAAATCTTCTGATATGTTCGGCAAGTGCCGCTATCTGGATGAGATCACTGGTGGGCGCGGTGTGGTGTTCGCAACGGGAACGCCCGTGAGCAACTCCATGAGCGAACTGTACACCGTTATGCGCTATCTGCAATACGGCACACTCCAGCAGAAAGGGCTGACGCACTTCGACTGTTGGGCATCGACCTTTGGTGAAACCACTACCGCCATCGAACTTGCCCCGGAGGGTACGGGTTATAGAGCGAGAACACGTTTTGCAAAATTCTTCAATCTCCCGGAACTAATGTCAATGTTCAAGGAAGTTGCGGATATTAAGACCTCTGACCAACTCCATCTGCCTGTGCCGGATGCAAAGTTTGAAACCGTGGTAGCAAAACCGTCCGAGATTCAGAAAGAAATGGTGCAGGAGCTGAGCAGACGCGCTGCGAAAATCCACTCCGGCGCGGTGGATGCGTCCGAGGACAATATGCTGTGTGTCACGAACGATGGCCGCAAGATTGGTCTGGATGTTCGCCTGATGAATCCCATCCTGCCGGACGACCCCAACAGCAAGCTGAACACCTGCGTTCGGAACGTGCTGCAAATTTGGGAAGATGGCAAGGAGCAGAAACTGACACAGTTTCTGTTCTGTGACCTTTCGACACCGAAAAATGATGGCAACTTCAATGTCTACGATGATATTCGCAAAAAGTTGGTCGCCGCCGGGGAGCCGGAACCAACGTGCAATCGCGGCTCGTGGCTGTGCATCATCTGGATGTTGGCTGGAAGCCCAGCGACATGACCCAGCGCAACGGGCGCATCATCCGGCAGGGCAACATGAACAAGGAAGTCAAGGTGTTCAACTACGTCACCGAGGGGACATTTGACTCGTACTTGTTTCAGACCCTTGAGAATAAGCAGCGATTCATCAGCCAAATTATGACATCCAAATCCCCGGTGCGCTCCTGCGATGATGTGGACGAACAGGCATTGTCCTATGCGGAGATCAAAGCATTGTGCGCAGGAAATCCGTTGATTAAAGAGAAGATGGATCTCGATGTGCAGGTCGCAAAGCTCAAGGTTCTGAAAGCCGACCACCAGAGCCAGAAATTCAGACTGGAAGATAAACTGCTCACGAAATTTCCTGCTGACATTCAGGAAACGAACGCCTATATTGCCGGACTGAAATCGGATGCGGAACTTGCCGCCGCGCATCCGCAGGAGAAAGAGGGCTTCTGTGGCATTACCATCAAGGGCGTGGCCTACGATGAGAAAAAGACTGCTGGCGAACGACTTCTCCTCGCTTGCTCCGAACTGCCCAACAGTGAGGAAAAAGTGATCGGCAGCTATCGCGGCTTTGAACTGTCCCTGCGCTTCGACACCTATCACAGTGAGTATCAGGCTCTTTTGAAAGGACAGCGAAAATACCCGGTAGCACTGGGCAAAGACCCTCTTGGCTGCATCATCCGATTGGATAACTCCCTGAACAATTTCCCGGAACGCATCTCTTCTGCCGAAAACGAACTGGCCACCCTGCATCAGCAGCAGGCCGCAGCGCAGATCGAAGTGGAAAAGCCGTTCCCGCAGGATGAAGAACTGGCTGAAAAGTCGGCTCGGCTTGCGGAACTGAACACCCAGTTGGATATGGATGAAAAAAATCACGAGCCGGAGCAGGACAAGGAAGAAAAGGAAGATGAATCTCGCCGACCCTCGGTGCTGGCGGCTCTGGAAGAAAAGGCCGACAAGGTGGAGCCAATCAAGCCGTTCAAAAGTTTTCTGGACAAGGATGGTGATGCCCAATGAGGGAAAAGCGAGATGAAGTTCTTATCCTACGCATCACGAAGTCAGAGAAAAAACGCATTTATGAGAAGATGCTGGGCATGGGCATCCGCAGTCTGAGTGCTTATATCCGCAAAATGGCGTTGGATGGCTATTGCCTACACCTTGACTTGCAGGAGCTGCGCCGGATGGCCTACCTTTTGCAAATGTGCAGCAACAATCTGAACCAGTACGCCAAAGCCGCCAATGAAAACGGTCAGGTTTATGCCGCTGATCTGGGGGACTTGCGCTCCCGGCTGGATGAACTGATTGACATTGGGAAGCAGATTCTTTCCCGGTTGGCCGACCTCTGATTTTTACCCCACGGCTTTGGCTGTGGGGTACATAGTTGTTGACATCGTTGACAGCGGCCTACGCTATCCATATACTGAAATCAGAAAACGAAAGGCGGTGACGGTATGAAATTCATGTTCAAGGTTCTTCTGCTCCCTCTGGTGCTGCTCAGTGCTTTCTTGACACTCATGCTGAAGTGGACACTGCATCTGTCGGCGTTTATTCTTGCGCTGCCGATGCTCTATATCTTCGGCTGCGGCCTTTACACGCTGTTCCGGGGCGAGTGGATGCAGTTCATGATCCTGCTGGTGGCAGAGTTCGGGTGCTTTGTACTGGTCTTTGCCGGAACTGCCATTGTGGAAGCAGCAGAATCGTTCACTGGGTGGCTGGCCGGACTAGGGGGTGCAAATACGGATGAATAAAGAAGTAATGACTGACTACTATCGGAACAATCCAAAAGATATTCTGAACGAACAGCTTGCAGACGACAAGCCGTACCATGCACTGATTCAGAAGAAAATCGCAGCGGAAAATGCCTTGCGTTCCCTTATCAGCGAAGAAGCATGGAAACGCTATCTCGATTTGGATTCTGTCTGCAACGAATTAGAAGATATTCGGCTGGAAACCATGTACCTTGCTGGAGCCGCCGATTATGAGAAATTTTTCAAGTAAGAGTGCCGCCGTTGTGCGGCACTTTTCTTTTATAGGGGGGTGTTGGAACTGGCTGCAACACGGTTGATTGCCATGCGCAAGAATAAAGGGAAATCCATCGCCGCCTGTCTGCATGACCACACCAGCTATATTCAGAACCCGGATAAGACCGAGCAGGGCGAACTTGTCAGCAGCTATCAGTGCAGTCCCCTAACGGTGGACGAGGAATTTATGCTGACAAAGCGGCTTTATGAGCAGACTACCGGGCGTAGGCAAAAAAATGATGTGATCGCCTATCAGGTGCGCCAGTCTTTCAAGCCGGGAGAAGTGACACCCGAAGAAGCAAACAAGATCGGCTACGAATTTGCAGAGCGGTTCTTAAAGGGCAAACACGCCTTTATCGTTGCCACTCATACTGACCGGGCGCACATCCACAATCACATTATTTATAATTCCACTGCGCTGGATGGCACACGGAAATTCCGGGACTTCTTCTTTTCTGCGCTGGCGGTGCAGCGGTTAAGCGACCTGATTTGTCTGGAGCATCAGCTTTCTGTTATCCAGAAAAAGCCCTATCGGGAGCGGCAGAAGCGCATTCTCTACCCACCCAAAGAGAGCAACCGCGACAAGCTCTGCACGGTGATCGACAACATTCTGCTGCACGACAAGCCCAAAGATTTTGCTGCGTTTTTGGATGCACTGGAACAGCAGGGCTATGAGGTGAAGCGTGGCAAGCATACTTCGGTGAAAGGCAAAGGACAGCGGCGTTTTATTCGATTCCGCACATTGGGAGCCGGATATGCCGAAAAAGAAATCAAAGCGGTACTGGATGGCAGAGCTGAACACCAGCCGCACCACAAACAACCTTTGCCCGAAAAGAAGTTTGGTCTGCTGGTGGATATTCCCATGAAGATGGCCGAGGGCAAGAGCAGCGGCTATAAAAAATGGGCAACGAAGTTCAACCTGAAAGAAATGTCCAAGACGTTGCTCTATTTGCAGGAAAAGAAAATTGACAGTGCAGACGAACTTCGGGAACGTGCAGCGGCGGCAACGGCACGGTATCATACGCTGGGCGATTCCATCAAGGCCGCAGAGAAACGCATGGGAGAGATTGCAGTTCTGCGCGCGCACATCGTCAATTATGCAAAGACCCACGATGTGTACACCGACTACCGCAAGGCCGGGTACAGCAAAAAGTTTCTGGAAACACACCGTGAAGAAATTGAACTGCACAAGGCCGCGAAAGCCGCCTTTGATGAAGCGGGCTTGAAGAAACTGCCAAAGGTGAAAGATTTGAATATAGAATATTCCGAACTACTCTCCCAGAAGAAAGCAGCGTACCCGGAGTACCGCAAGGCCAAAGCGGAAATGCAGGAACTGTTTCGTGCGCAGAAAAACGTGGAGCGGTTCTTTGCAGAGCAGAAAAAAGTACACGAAGCGGAACAGGCTCGCTAATGCTGGATTGCCGGGGCTGACTATTATGGTCGGTTCTCGGCAGTCTTTTTTTATTTTGCAATCTCCATAGTGATTTACAATTTCTTTCGATTGTGTATGCAAAGAATCACAACAGGTATTCTAAAGAGTGTAAACAACTCGATAGGATGAGGTTGCTCTATGAAAGAATTATTTGGACAGCGATTACGGGAACAGCGTTTGAAACATCACTTGACATTGGAGCAGATGGCAGAAAAAGCCGACCTTTCCGCCAACTATATCGGGATGGTGGAGCGAGGACTAAAGGAATCGGGTCTTGCAACCATTGTCAAAATCTTAAATGCCTTGAATATTTCAGCAGACGAACTTTTGTGTGATCTGGTTCCAAGTGCATCTCATGTGACCGATGATGAGATCAGCAAGCGGCTTGAAGGTCTGACTCCTATGCAGAAAAAAACAGCACTCGACCTTTTGGACACTTATATCACCAATCTGCCCTACCTCACCAAAGAAGATTGATCCTGCGGCATCTCTGGCGCACCAGCTAAATTTTGGCTGGTGCGCTTTTCTTTTGCAATTCTTTAGGCTATAATGTTTCTTATAGGATGTATTCATATCTAAAGAATTGATTTCGAGGTGAACAAGATGCGAGAGCCGCGATACAGTATCCTTTCTGACATTAACGATGGCATTGACCGTGCCAAGCAGGGCAAGCCGGCTCTGTACTGGCAGCGGAACATTGAACACGAATACCGCTGCAAGAAAGTGACCCCGGCAGAGCAACAAGCCTACACCGACTTGCAGGACGTTCTTGCTGTCGTTCCGCAGTGGAGCGATAAGGATGAACTGCGCTCCGGCATGGAAGGTATCGGTGGTCGTGTCTGGTTCTGCTATTACTGGGAAGAGCATTATTCGATGGTTCAGTTGACCGAGGACTGCAACGGAGAATTTGACGTTGCCTATGTTCTGGATTCGGATGTCCCCCCGGAGGTGCGCAAGACGGCTGCACGGCAGGCGCAACAACAGCTTGCAGAATGTATGCAGGAGTGGGGCGTTCCGCTGATGAAATCGCCCATCCCCGAAAAAGACAAATACAAATATTTAGAAGAAGTGGCATCCCACCTTATGCAAGTCCTCAATGACCCGGAGAGCATCACCGGGTAAAAAGCGTTCCGCAGGAACGCGCAGCCTGCAACGGAACGGTGCAGAGTGAAAGGGTTTGGGGTGTCCCCAACAAATTCAAATCAAGAGTTGAGGTGGAACAAAGCAAGAGCTAAAGAAGAAAAGATATG
>CAVBWT010000046.1:0-19244 GCA_963599235.1 Lawsonibacter asaccharolyticus
CAGTGCCATGAACCGGGTTGCCTGATACCGATTTGCACAAAAAATTCGCCGCTTCTCTGTGGAAACGGCGAACAAATATCTTATATTATTTTTTCTGTCTACTTGACGGAGGGCACTTCATCCGAGCGGCAGGGCATCGTTTTATACAGTTTGAACCTTTATCTGCTCCTGTTCTCCATTTTGGATTGGGGAAGAATATACGATTTCTGTACCATCGTTCAAAGTCATAAAAGGATAAAGCATCCAGAACACCTTCTTTCTGAGGGTATTATATCACGTCATGCAGTCGATTTCAATCGGCCAAAGCCTCACTTCAAATCAAACTTCACGACCACCAGCCGGTACCAGAGGTAGGGGAACATGTTCCAGATCATCCAGAGTTCCATCAGGACGTAGTTTGGCAGGTCACGGAGGCGGAAGGGGCGTTTGCCGAGTCTGCCGGTGCGGAGAAGGTCGAAGGCCTCGTGCATTCCCTTATCCCATGCCTCGCCGAAACCCTGTTTGTGGAACTTGTAGCACTTGAGCAGATAGCCCAGTGCCAGAGGGATGAAGTTCAGGATGAGCATCAGGAGCGGCTCGTTTTTGAGGGGAAGAAGGATGCTGTTCCGACCGCTCTGCTGGCTCTTGAAGGCGTTATACTTGACGGCTCCGGTGCTTGCGCCGCAGATGTGGTAGCACTTGGCGGTGGGGCAGAGGATGTTCTTGTAACCGGCGTTGTTGGCACGCCAGCTCAGGTCAACGTCCTCAAAGTAGGCAAAGAAGTTTTCGTCGAAATATCCGATCTCGTCAAGGATGCTCTTCCGGTAAAGGGCGGCACCGCCGCAGGCTGAGAAGATGCGCTTCTGTTTGGTATACCGGCTGGCACGGCGGCCATCGCCGGTCTTGCAGGCAAACCCCATCCATGTGACGTAATCGCCTGCGTCGTCGGCCAGTTCCCGGTCGAAGTGGCGGATCATGAGACTCTGCACCGCAAAGATCTTCGGGTCGCTTTCCGCCACCCGGATGAGTTCGGCCAGCCACTCGGGTTCGGCAAAGGCATCGTTGTTGAACAGGACAACGAATTCGCTTTTTGCCTGGGAAATTCCCTGATTGACCGCATGGGAAAAGCCGGTATTTCTGCCGTTTTCGATCAGAGTGAAATTCGGGCGGTCGCAGTAGCTTCGTGCCTGCTCAAGGCTCTCATCGGTGGAACCATTGTCCACCACGATGAGTTCAAAGCTCTGCTCCGTCTGGGCGTAGATCGACTCAATGGAATCTTTCAGCCAGCCTTTGCCGTTGATGTTCGGGATGATGATGGTCGCTTTTATCATATCAATCTTCCTGCTTTCGTCATTTACGGTGACAGTATAACATATTAACGAGAATGGGGCAATGCTTAACTCCCCAGCCGATTTTGATTCCAGCGTGGATGAAAGATGAAAAAAATTGTATTACCCCCTTGACACAATCCGAAAAACGAGTATTATTGTATTAAGCACTTAACACAACGATACATGGAGTGCAGGGAGGGCAACGATGAGTGAGCAATTTGATGCCAGCCGCCCCATTTATGCGCAGCTGGTAGAACGCCTGAAAGCCAAAATCTTAGCCGGGACCTATCCGCCCGGCGGACACCTCGACTCGGTACGGGATATGGCCGCAGCCGCAGGGGTCAACCCCAACACCATGCAGCGTGCGCTGGCACAGCTGGAAACGGAAGGTCTCGTCCGCACCGAACGGACGGCAGGCCGGTATGTAACGGAGGACACTATGTTAATAGAAAAGCTTCGTGCCGCCACGGCGGAAAAGTTTGCGGCAGAATTTCTGGAAAAAATGCAGGGCATCGGGTACAGCCCGGCGCAGGTCGCCGAGCTGCTGACCCATCGGACAAAGGAGGAACCGAACCATGAGTGATATCCTGACCTGTGAGGGCTTATCCAAACACTACGGCGCAAAAATCGCGCTGGACAACGTTGACTTGCACATCGGGCTGGGAAAGATCGTCGGCCTGCTGGGGCCGAACGGCAGCGGCAAGACCACCCTCATCAAGCTGGCGAACGGCCTGTTGCAGCCCACCAGCGGCAGCATCAAAATCGCTGGCATGACGCCGGGCGCAGAGTCGAAAGCCATCGTCTCCTACCTGCCGGACGCCGACTGGCTCCCCGACTGGATGCGTGTGGAGCAGCTGGTGGAGATGTTCACCGATTTCTATAAGGATTTTGACCCGGCACGGGCAAATGAGATGCTGCAAAAGCTGAGCCTGCCGCCCAAAGCCGCTCTGAAGACCCTCTCGAAGGGCAATAAGGAGAAGGTTCAGCTCATTCTCGCCATGAGCCGGAACGCCCGGCTCTACCTGCTGGATGAGCCCATCGGCGGCGTAGACCCGGCGGCACGGGATTACATCCTGCACACGATTTTGTCCAATTACAGCAAGGACGCAACCGTCCTCATTTCCACCCACCTCATCGAGGACATCGAGCCGGTGCTGGATGAGGCCGTTTTCCTGAAGGAGGGAAGAGTCTTCGCCCACCGCAATGTGGACGACATCCGTGAGAACGAGGGAATGAGCGTAGATGCGTATTTCCGGGAGGTATTCAAATGCTGAAAAATTTGCTGAAATATGAATTCAAGGCCACCAGCCGCACCTACGGCGGCCTGTATCTGGTGTGGGTGCTGGTGGCACTGCTGCTGGGCGTCTCGATGCGTCAGGTCGTCTGGAATCAGGACGTCGGCGGCTGGCAGCTCTGGTATACCCTGATGTTCGTCTATGCTGCCATCACCATCGCGGTCGGCGTGGTCTGCATCATGACGATCATCCAGCGTTTCACGAAAAACCTGCTGGGGCGTGAGGGCTATCTGATGCACACCCTGCCGGTAAACGAGTATCAGCTCATTGGCTCCAAGCTCATCTCCAGCCTTGTCTGGGTCGTGTGCAGTGCAGTCGTCGGCCTGCTGTCCACCCTCATGCTGATGGTCGGTCTCTGCGCCTTTCAGCATCAGGCGGTGGATTTTGTGACCGGCACCGACAGCAGAGGGCAGACCGTCACCTACACATGGGGTGATGTCTGGAACCTCATCCGGGAGGCGTTCGCTCAGCTGGGCGGAAAGTTCTGGACTTCGGTTGCATGGTCTGTGCTGGTCGGTCTGGCGGCTGTGGCTGTCCTCATCCTCTGCGTCTATGCGGCCTGCATGGTCGGCCACCTGTTCAAAAAGCATACCACCGTTGCAAGCATCGTGGCGTTCTTCCTGTTCCAGACCGTGCAGGGCAGGCTGGGCGGTACGGCAGGCTTTGGCAGCCTGATTCGCATCACCGTCAATTCGGCGAATGTCTGGTCGGATACGGCTGTGGTAAGCTACCCGTGGGTGAACCTTGTCATCATGGTCGCCTTCGGCGCAGTCTATTTCTTCGCCGCAAGCTGGCTGATGAAGAACAGGCTGGATTTGGAGTAAGAGAAATAAACAACACGGCCGCCCGGTGAAAGCTGGGCGGTCGTTTTTGCTTGAAAAACCAACGCGGTTATGTTACTATAATAAAAAAGAAAGAAGAGGACGGCATGGCGCAAAAGGACACATCCGAAAAGATTCTGGAATCCTATAACGATGTCTTTTCGGACATCGTAAATGTGTTGCTCTTCAACGGCAGGCAGGTCTTGTCAGCAGATGAGCTGGAAGATCAGGCTCCGCGTTCCTATTATAAAGCAGACGGCAGGATCCACGAGATCGAACGGAATGTCGCCAAACGCTGGAAGAATGGGAACATCCGGGTCGCCTGTATCGGCTTCGAGAACCAGACCGCTTCTGACCCGAATATGCCGCTTTGACCCGGGAGCAGGTCAATCAGTTCCAGAGCGATTTCAAGGTCGTTGCGGATTACTTTGTACAGAAACAGGAAAATGGCGACTATATTCCCAGTTCGCAGGAGTTGACCCATGTGCAGGAAACGCTTCAGCTGTTGAGTATCATGACGAATGATAATCGTTTTGAAGAAGCATACAATACCACTGCTGACGATCGGAAAGGAGGCCCACGCAATATGTGTGATGTGCTTGATAAAGTGGAAAACCGCGGCATTGAAAAAGGCATTGCGAAAGGCATTGTGCAAGGCATCGCAAAAGGCAAGGCCGAAGGCGAAGATACACTGGCTTTGCTGATGAAAAAGCTTTTTGACCAGAACCGCATTGAGGATGCAAAACGGGCTTCTGAAAACAAACAGTATCGGATCCAGCTGATGAAAGAGTTTGGTATGAACTAAAAAATAATTTTGGAATAAACAACACGGCTGCTGCATGGTACACACCACACAACAGCCGTGTTTTATTATGCTAAAATCTGATTGGCCCAGTTTAAAATTATTTCGGCATCCCGGATGGCCTGTGAAGCATGATGCTCTTCGAGAAACATCTCGTTGGGATACCGTGCCGCAACGCCATAGGGCGTTAACGCATCGGCGGCATCATAAAGCGCATCGCTGATGGGAACAGAATTGTGAATCTGGTCGAGCAGAAAGGATAAGTCATGCCGTTTCGGGAGTCCGCCTGGACAACCCAGCGAGACGATGACTGACTTGATGGCCTTTTCTGCAGCCTGCTGACAGTGGTAGCAGATGATCTCGAGCGGTTTGGGATAGAGGGCATCATAAAGATGCTTCGCTACGATAAAGTCCTCTTGAGCAAAGTCAAGCCAGCTTTTTGTCTCCGGTGTCATAGAGAAGGACTCCTTTCTGGTAGACTTCGTTCTCGACAGAAGGAAGCTGTCTGCGTGTCTCAAAGCGGCTCTGAGTGCCGACAAGGATATCCACCGGACGCTGTTTGACCGGACGGATGGAGCGATAAGCTTTTGAGGTCAGAGCCGGGATATCAGTTTGAGCATCGTCAACTACGATATAAAAATCAAAGTCACTGTCAGGCTGCTCCCGGCCTTCGGCAAATGACCCGAAGAGATAAATGCGGACAGGTGAAAGCTGCTCGATGAAGCGTTCTTTTAACAGGTCGATTTCATTGACGGGCATGTAAACTCCCTCCTTTGCGATTTCTGATTTTATTGTAACAGATACAACGGAGAAAATCAACGAAGTAAAATCTGTTTTACAAACAACACGGCTGCTGCATGGTACACACCACACAACAGCCGTGTTTCGTCATCGGTTATTCTGAACTTTGGATCCTGCCGTTACTTTGCCAGAGCGGTCTTGATGTTTGCCAGAACGGTGTCGCTGTTCTCGCAGCAGACCATGATGACCTCGCCGGTGGGAGCCGTCTCGACTTTGGCGGCCTTGGCGATCTCATACTGGTCTTCGAGGTAGTGTTCCATCGACTGCTGCTGGCTGAGGATATAGTTGTTCAGGGCGTCCACGACTTCCTGCGTCTTGCCGTCGGCAGGCTTGACGATGGCGACGCCGTAGCTCTGGGTCATCATCGCAGAGACGGAAGCGGCAAAGTCGGTGTAACTGCCCTCTTCCAGATCCAGCAGGGGGAACAGCATGTTCTCGACTTCGTCGTTCAGCTGGTCGGCGTCATATTCCTTGCTGTACCCGTACTGGGCGGTAAATTTGCCGTCCTCGCCCTTGGTGAAGATCATGTTGTACTCGTTGTCTTCGTCACTCCGGGCGTCGTGGAGGATCTGGGTATAGTCCTTCGGGGTAGAGGAGGCGGCCGGTTTGCCGGAGCAGCCCACAAGGGCGAACAGAGCCAGACCTGCCAGCAGGGTCGCAAAAAAGCGTTTCATAAAATTGGTTCCTTTCGTTCCTGTCATTCGTGTAAAAATCCTTCTCTGCCGCTAGTATCTGCGTTTTTTGCGGCGTCTATACAAAATACGAATCGCGGAGGCGAAAGATTGCAGGCGGTTTGTAACGCTTCTGTGAACAGAATTACAGCATCAGAGCCTCGAGGTCGCCGTGGTTGACCGGCGTGGAGAGGATGATCTGGGTGCTGGTGGTGCCAAGCTTCTGGAACTGTAAAATAAGGTGTTCCAGCTGGGGCATACTGCCGCAGCTGACCTTAATAAGGAAGGTGTAGGCTCCGGTGACATGGTAGCACTGCAGCACCTCTTTGCTGTTCTGCATCAGCTGGACCAGCTCATCCCGGTGGGAGGGCGAGACCGAAAGACTGATGAGGGCGTCGACATACACCCGGTCAGAGGGGCGGTTCAGCTTGACCGTGTAGCCGTTGATGATGCCATCGGTCTCGAGCTTGTGGATGCGGCTGGAAACAGCCGGGCTGGTCAGAGCCACCTGCTCGGCGATCTCCTTGACCGGCATCCGGGCATTTTTGGCGAGCAGGGCGAGAATCTTGCGGTCTAAATCGTCCATGGGAAAAGTACTCCTTTTAAAATATGTTGGATTTCATAAAAAATTTTGAAAGTAAAGTTTTATTGTTGTGTGAATCGCACAAACCTCGAAAAAAGCTGTTTTTGAATCACTTGTTTTAATTATATAAAGTTTTGTTCAAAATGTAAAGTGCTAATTTAAAGCAAAAGCAAAAATTGCGGTTTGACAAGAAAGAAAAAATGGGTATAATACATACTGCAAGGCCGAGCGATGGTTCAAAGTGTGCCATGACGCTGATTCTGAATGGTGCTTGCCTGATATTTGAGATTCCCAACTTTATATACTTTCCCACCCCTCTATACACAAAAACCAGCTGCCAGGCTGGTTTTTGTGTTTGTGGGGGATTTTTTGTTTTTAGGACGATACTGGAGTGATTTTCTCAGATAGCAGCGATTTTGGATCTACGCGCCCGGAAGAACAGGAACAACGCCACGCAGAGGGTCGCCATCTCGCCGACCGCCAGCGGCCACCAGACGATGGAAACGTTCTCCACGCCGGTCACCTGACGGGTCAGAAGCCAGACCGGAGGAAGAACGAACACCACCTGACGGCAGAGGGAGATGATAAGAGACTCGATGCCGCATTCCAATGCCTGAAACACACCCTGAAAAGCGATGCACAGCCCGGCAAAGAGGAAGCCGAGGGAGACGATGCGCATACAGCTGACGCACATCGTATAGGTCGTGCCGGAAAGGGAAAACAGTCCGGTCAGCGGCACGGTGAACAGCTCGACGCCGATACATCCGGCCAGCATGAGGACGGAAGTGTAAAGAAGTCCCCAGCGGATGCCCTGCTGGACACGCTGACGGTTCCGCGCGCCATAGTTGAAGGAAACAATGGGGGTGATGGCATCCCGGACGCCAAAGGCCGCAAAGATGATGAGCTGCTGGATCTTGTAGTACAGACCGTAGACCGTGACGGTGTTCTGGCCGACCTGCGGCATTCCGCCAAGGATGAGGTTTAGCGAGTAGGTCATGACGGTGAGAAGAGCCTGCGAGATGATGGCAGGCAGACCGATGGAATAGATGCCGAGGATGGTGCGGCGGCTGGGTTTGAAATAGCAGAGCCGGTTCTCGACCTCAACATCAAGTTTCAGATGGAACGTCAGTCCCAGAACGGCGGAGAACACCTGACCGATCACGGTCGCCACTGCTGCGCCTCGGACGCCCATCTGAGGCAGGCCGCACCAGCCGTAGATGAGGAATGGGTCGAGAACGATGTTTACGACGGCACCCGAGATCTGGGCGATCGTGGAGTAGAGGGAGCGTCCGGTCGCCTGAAGCATCTTTTCGTAAACAGAAAACAGGACGATGCCGAACGGGAACCCACAGCAGATGTGCAGGTAGTCGATGGCGGCTTCCAGAACATCGGAGCGGATGCTTCCGCCTGCGCTCTGGGAATAGACGTATGGCCGGACGCCGACCAGCGCAAACAGCATGAAGACCAAAGAGATTACGATGCCGAGGAGCTGGGCGTTGCCTGCGGTGCGGTTCACTGATTCCCGGTCGCCCAGACCGAGGAGTTTTGCGAGAAGGGCATTGGTGCCGACGCCGGTGCCGATGGAAACAGCGACCATAAAGAGCTGCACCGGGAACGCAAGACTGAGGGCGGTCAGAGCATCCTCACCGCCGGTCGTCATCCGGGCGAGATAAGCACTGTCGACGACGTTGTACGCCGCCTGCAAGATCATCGAAAGCACGATGGGCAGTCCGATCTGAAACATCAGCGACGGGATGGGCTGAACGGCCATCTTATTCTGGGATTGGTTCTGCATGATGGAAAAAACCTCCTGTGACATAAAAATAGGCATAAAAAAATAACGGGTGGCGATAACCGGATTTACGCAGTTACGCCACTCGTTATTGCTTTTATTATAAGGAATGCTGCCTAAAAAATCAAAGGCAGTTTTGGACAAATCGACGAAGAAAATCCCACGGGATTTTGTCAACAGAGATACCCTTCAAAGCAGTGAAGGTCTTCGGTCTTGACGATGCCCTCCAGATACAGGCCGTCCTCCCGGTACTCTTCCACCTGCACGCTGCCGCGTTCGCGCATGGGAGCGGCCAGACCCAGTTTGTCGTAGGGGAGCAGCACCCGGATGGTATGCACCCGGTCGCTCAGCGTCTCGTCCAGCTTTTGCAGCAGCTTGTCCAAGCCGTAGCCGGTCTTTGCGCTGGTGAGCAGGATATCCGGGTCGAAGGACAATGCACCCGGCTTGTCGCACTTGTTGTAGACGGTCAGACGGGGGATATCGGCGCAGTCGAGGCCGTCCAGAACCTCGTCCGTGACGGCAAGCTGCTCTTCGCGCTGCTCGTCACCGGCATCCGCCACCCGGACGATGACGTCCGACCATGCAGCCTCTTCCAGTGTGGATTTAAAGGCCTCCACCAGATTGTGGGGCAGACGGGAGACGAAACCGACGGTGTCCACCAGAAGCACCGCCATGCCGCTGGGGAGGACAAGCTTCCGGCTGGTGGGGTCAAGGGTAGCAAACAGCATGTCCGCCTCGGCCACACTGGGGCCGCAGAGAGCGTTCATCAGGCTGGATTTGCCGACGTTGGTGTAGCCCACAAGACTAACGACCGGCATTCCGGTCTTGGCCCGGGCTTTCCGGATCTCGCCGCGGCGTTTCTCCATCTCAGCCAGCTTTTCGGCCAGTGCGTCGATGCGCGCGTGGACATGTCGGCGGTCAAGCTCCAGCTTGGTCTCACCGGCACCACGGCGCGCGCCGCCGCCGCCACCACCACCGCCACCCTGACGGCTCAGGCTCTCGCCCATGCCCTGCAAACGGGGCAGACGGTACCGCAGCAGTGCCAGCTCGGTCTGCAATTTGCCTTCGTTGGTGACGGCACGGCTCCGGAAAATTTCCAGAATCAACATGGTGCGGTCGATGACTTCCAATCCGCCCAAGGCAGTGGAGATGTTCCGGATCTGGCTTCCGGTCAGCTCTCCATCAAAGACGGCGCATTCCGCACCCAGATTCTCAGCGGCGAGATGGGCTTCTTCCAGCTTGCCGCTGCCGAGGACGATGCCGGTCTCGGGCGTGGAACGCTTCTGCGTCACCTGCGCCACAGCTTCCATGTGATTGGCTTCGCACAGGGCAGAAAGCTCCGCAAGGCTGCGCTCGCAATCCCAAAGCCCCTGATCGAGGGCGAGAAGGATCACCTTCGTCGGGGGAGTTTCGACTAAAATATCGTAAAGTTCGCTCAAAGTAAGTCCTTTCTGAGAGGTTTATTTCAACTCTTCGTAATGCTTTCGTGTCAGTGCATAACATTTGCAGGAGACCGGCGTACCATCGAATTTATGGTACTCAGCGTCGTGGTCGTAAGCAAAACCGGCCTTCGTCATGACCTTGCCGCTGGCCGGATTTTCAAAGGCATGGGAGCAGGCCAGCCAGTCGGAGTCTGTGTTCGTGAACCAGAAATCCAGTACAGCTTTCAGGGCTTCGGTGGTGAAACCCTTGTTCCACCATGCTTTGCCGATACAGTAGCCGACTTCCCAGATACCGTTGCAATCGTCGAATCCCGGCCATTCATCCCGAGGATCAGGCTCAGCGGCGTCCGACCGAAAGACACTGATCGTGCCGAACACCTCGCCGGTGGCCTTTTCCACGATGGCCCACTGGTAGTAGTCGGGATTCGGGTAGAGAGTCGCCCATGCCGCCAGCAGTTCGTAAGTCTGGGCTTCGCTTTCGTGCGGCTCCCAGCGCAGGAACCGGGTCACATCCGGGTCGCTGGCCCAGTTGCGGTACATCATCGGAGCATCCTCCGGGGTAAGGCGGCGCAGAATCAGCCGCGGCGTTTCGATCTCCTGTGTGCCTGCATGGCGCATGATACATCTCTCCTCACATTGTAAAGTACGCATAGAATAGCACAAAATCCGCTCCTGCGCAAGCAAAACTCCGCCCTGAAACGAGAAAACGCTTGACAAGGGCGGAAACTTTATTAAACTGAAGATGGTATGAAAAATCCCCGGAAATCTCCGGGGAAACATTCAGGAACGCAGAAGGTCGGTTTTCAGAATTGCAGACCAGTCACTCCGCCCATAGAGAAAACGGAGAATTTGGATGCTGTGGGAAGACTTTTCGATTTTATAAAATGCTAGATAGTTCTGGACAGGCAGAAATCGAATCCCCAAAGCGGACAGCAGGCTGTCATTGACAAGCGGAAATTTCTTTGGAAAGGTTTCCAGAGACATGGATTTCTGATAGAACAGCTCGACAAGATGGTCGGCAGCGGCCGGATTCTTCAAAACCAGGTCGATATAGTCAAAAGCTTCTGTCAAATCACGGGACGCAAAATCAGTAACATGAACAAAGTAATTCATCGACGACTCCTGTGGTTTCTCAGTTCATTGACGACGTCCTCAAGAGGCCGTGTGCGTCCTGCGGCGACATCATCCAGACCTTCCTGAATTTTGCTGTACAGCTCAAAGCGGCCTACCATCTCTTCGTAAGTCTCGATGCTCATCACGGCGAGGTCACCCTTGCCATTTTTGGTGATGAAGACTGGCTCGGCATAAGAGTGGCAGAAGGTGGAGATCTCGTTGTAGTTGTTGCGCAGATCGGCACTGGAACGAATGTTAGGCATAAGAACACTTCCTTTCATACAAAAATTATACCTGAATTTCTTTACGAAATCAATAGAAATATCGAAAAAGGAGCCTCCAACATGATCGACATCCGTAGACATCTGGAAAACCGGCCGCTGCTGTTCGACGGCGGCATGGGTACCTATTATAAAGCAAAGCCCGGGCAGGAGTGCGAGCAGGCAAACCTCGCTGACCCGGCCGGTGTGCTGGCGGTTCACCGGAAATATCTGGCGGCTGGTGCGGACGCCATCAAGACCAATACCTTCAGCATTCCCCGGATGGCCGCTGCAGGTCTGTCCGGCTGGGAAACGTTGGCGGACGCAGGCTGGCAGCTGGCAGAGCAGGCTGCACAGGAGAAGGGAGCCGCTGTGTTCGCCGACCTCGGCCCGGCACCGGACACCGAGACTCTTCCGGCCAGTGAAGTTTACAAGACTGCCGCAAAACGCTTTCTGGACTTGGACGCAAAGAACTTCCTGTTCGAGACGCTCAGCTCCGATGCAGGCATTCTGGATGCCGTGGCGTTCATTAAGGAGAATGTCCCGGACGCTTTCGTGGTCGTCTCGTTCGCCGTTCTGCCGGACGGCTATACCCGTGAGGGAATGTTCTGCAAAGACCTCGCCCGGCGGATGGCGGAGAGTAAACGGGTCGATGCTGTCGGCCTGAACTGCGTCTCTGCTCCCGGCGCCATGCGGACGCTGGCTCGTCAGCTGGTGGATGCCGGTCTGCCCCTGTCGGTCATGCCCAATGCAGGCTATCCGGTGGTTGCCCGGACGCAGGTGAAGTATCAGGGCAAACCGGAGTATTTCGCCCGGGAGCTGGGTCAGCTGGCGGCGGAAGGCGTAAAAATTCTCGGCGGCTGCTGCGGAACCACCCCGGCGCATATCGCCGCTCTGCGTGCGGAGCTGGACGCCCTGCCGGAGACGAAAACTTCCGTACAGCCGAAAGTCTCCACACCGGAGAAACCGACGGTGGAAAAAGATGACGCTTTCCTGCGGAAACTCAATGCAGGCGAAAAGGTCATCGCCATCGAGCTGGATTCACCGAAGGACGCCGACCTGACGAACTACCTTGCCGGAGCAAAGCGGTTACAGGCTGCCGGAGCCGACCTGCTCACCATCGCCGACTGCCCCATCGCACGGGCAAGAATGGACTCTTCGCTGGTGGCCTGCCGGGTGCATCGGGAGCTGGGCCTTTGCGCTCTGCCCCATATGACCTGCCGTGACCGTAACCTGAACGCAACAAAGGCTCTGCTGCTGGGTCTCTACGCTGAGGGCGTCCGGGAAGTGCTGGCCATCACCGGCGACCCCATCCCCACGGCTGAGCGTGACGAGGTGAAGAACGTCTATCAGTTCAACTCGCGCAAGCTGGCAAAGTACATCGTCTCACTGGCCGGAGAGGGGAGAGAGATGCCCTCGCCCATGACGGTGTTCGGCGCATTGAACCTCAACGCCCGGAACTTTGACGTCGAGCTTCGCCGTGCCGTGGAAAAGGTCGAGAATGGCATGTCCGGCTTCCTGACACAGCCGGTGCTGTCGGAGCAGGCAGTGGAGAATCTCCGTCATGCCCGGGAGGTGCTGGGCGGCAGTGCGAAAATTCTTGCCGGTATCATGCCGGTCGTCAGCCAGCGGAATGCTATCTTTATGGAGAATGAGGTCAACGGTATCCATGTCGAAGAGAACATCATCCGCCGCTTTGAAGGCCTTGACCGGGAACAGGGCGAGGCTCTGGGTCTGGAAATTTCTCTCAGGATGGCCGCCGAAGTCCTGCCTTACGCCGATGGCTTCTACCTCATGACCCCCTTCAACCGCGTCGCCCTCATGGAACGGCTCATCGCACGGCTGAAGACGGAGGTATTGGAAGGGTAAACTTTGTAAATTCTGAAAAAAAGATTGACAAATCGCCCCAAAACCATTATATTCTTTTCTATAAATGCGATGAAAAAGAGTGTGTGCTGTGAGCGGCTTTTCCAGAGAGCCGGGGCAGGTGAGAGCCCGGCAGGTTCCGACGGCACGCTGTCACTTTTGAGCAGAGACGGTGAATGGAGTAGTCGTCTCCGGTTCTGTCCCACGTTATCGGGGCATCAAGGGGCGTGACGCGGAGCTTCAAAAAAGCTGCGTGGCGCAATTTGGGTGGTACCGCGGTATGTAGATTTACAGCCGTCCCATGGAAGAATCCGTGGGGCGGCTTTTTTGCACCCCACGCACGAAAATTTGGGAGGTTACAATGAAAGAACTCGCAAAACAGTATGATCCCAGTCAGGTGGAAGATCGAATCTACCAGTTCTGGCTGGACGGCGGCTACTTCCACACGAAGGCCGACCCGGACAAGAAACCTTACACCATCGTGATGCCGCCACCGAACGTTACCGGTCAGCTGCACATGGGTCACGCACTGGACAACACCATGCAGGACGTCCTCATCCGTACCAAGCGGATGCAGGGCTATGCCGCTCTGTGGGTGCCCGGCACCGACCATGCTTCCATCGCAACGGAAGCCAAGGTCGTTGAGGCAATGCGTGCCGAGGGTCTCACCAAAGAGATGGTCGGTCGTGACGGTTTCCTCGAGCGTGCATGGGATTGGAAGACCAAGTACGGCAACCGTATCGTCAGCCAGCTGAAAAAGCTCGGCACCAGCTGCGACTGGGATCGTGAGCGTTTCACCATGGACGAGGGCTGCTCTGAGGCTGTCAAGGAAGTCTTTGTCCGCCTGTATGACAAGGGGCTCATCTACCGCGGCAACCGCATGGTCAACTGGTGCCCTCACTGCAATACCTCCATCTCGGATGCTGAGGTCGAGTATGAGGAAAAGGACGGCAACTTCTGGCACCTGCTCTACCCGGTCAAGGAGACCGGCGAGATGCTGGAGCTGGCAACTACCCGTCCGGAGACCATGCTGGGCGATACCGCTGTTGCCATTAACGGCGATGACCCCCGTTATGCGCACCTGCACGGCTGCCATGTCATCCTGCCCCTGCTGAACAAGGAGATCCCCATCGTCTGCGACGAACACGCCGATATGACCAAGGGCACCGGCGTTGTTAAAATTACCCCGGCACATGACCCCAACGACTTTGAGGTCGGTCTGCGCCATGATCTGCCCATCGTCCGCGTCTTTACCTACGACGGCCATATGACCGGCGCAGCAGACAAGGCAGCAGCTGACGCTCTGTTTGCCGCTGGCAAGAACACCGTCAACGAGCCGGAAGTCCTCGACTGCGGCAAGTATGCCGGTATGACCACCCTCGAAGCACGCAAGGCCATCCTCGCTGACCTCGAGGCCGGCGGTTTCCTGAAGGAGATCGAGCCGCTGAAGCATGAGGTCGGCACCTGCTACCGCTGCCACTCCACCATCGAGCCGATGGTCTCCAAGCAGTGGTTCGTCAAGATGGAGCCGCTGGCAGAGCCTGCCATCGAGAGCGTCGAGAAGGGCGACATCAAGTTCATCCCGGAACGCTTCACCAAGAACTATATGAACTGGATGAAGAACACCCGTGACTGGTGCATCAGCCGTCAGCTCTGGTGGGGTCATCAGATCCCGGCATGGTACTGCGACGACTGCGGCGAGACCGTGGTCGCAAAATCGGCTCCCTGCTCCTGCCCCAAGTGCGGCGGCACCAAGCTGACGCAGGATCCCGATACCCTCGATACCTGGTTCTCTTCCGCTCTGTGGCCGTTCAGCACGCTGGGCTGGCCGAATGAGGAGAGCGAAGACCTCAAGTATTTCTATCCCACCAATACCCTCGTCACCGGCTACGACATCATTGGCTTCTGGGTCAGCCGCATGATCTTCTCCGGTCTGGCTTACACCGGAAAGGCACCCTTTGACACTGTCTGCATCCACGGCATCGTCCGTGACAGTCAGGGCCGCAAGATGTCCAAGAGCCTCGGCAACGGCATCGACCCGTTGGAAGTCATCGCCAAGTACGGCGCAGACGCTCTCCGCTTCATGCTGCTGGACGGCTCCACTCCGGGCAACGATATGCGTTACAGCGAGAAGAAGGTCGAGGCAGCTCGCAACTTTGCTAATAAGCTGTGGAATGCGACCCGTTTCGTCCTGATGAATCTGCCCGAGGACTTCGAGCTGGGTCTGCCCGACGAGTCCAAGCTGGACATGAGCGATAAGTGGGTCATCACCAAGCTGAATCAGGTGGCCGGTGCCATGAGCGACAACCTCGACCACTACGAGATGGGTCTGGCTGTCGCTAAGATCAACAGCTTTATCTGGGATGTCTACTGCGACTGGTTCATCGAGATCGCAAAGCCCCGTCTGAACTCCGGCGACGCTGAGCAGGCCGACACCGCACGCCGTGTGCTGGTCTACGTTCTGGACAAGGCTCTCAAGCTGCTCCATCCCTTCATGCCCTTCATCACCGAGGAGCTGTATCAGGCTCTGCCCGGTTCCGCTGAGACCATCATGACCCAGCCCTGGCCGACCTTCGATGAGAAGCTCAATTGGGCGGAGGAAGAGGAAGCCTTCGAGAAGGTCATGGACTATATCAAGGCTGTCCGCACCATGCGCACCGAGATGAACGTCCATCCGGCAAAGAAGACCAGCATGATCATCGAGACGGCAGATGCTGCTCCGTTCCAGAATGCACAGGTCTATCTGGCAAAGTTCGCTTTCGCTACCGACGTGACCTTCACCGAGAAGTATGAGGGCAGCACCGACGGAATGGTTCAGGTCTCCACCCATGCTGCACGCGGCTTTATCCCGATGATGGAACTCATCGACCGCGACAAGGAGCTGGCGCGCCTGAACAAGGAAAAGGCCAAGGCCGAAAAGGAACTGGCAATGTTCGAGAACCAGCTCAATAACCCCAAGTTTGTCGAGCGTGCCCCGGCTGCTCTGGTCGAGGAGATCCGCAGCAAGCACGCCAAGAGTCAGGATAAGCTGGTAAACATCGAGCAGAGCATCAAGGCTCTGGGCTGAGGCATCCATGCAGGAAAATAATCTTCACATGAAAAAGACCTCTCCGTGGCTCATCGCCGGACGGGTCATCTTCACCTTTGGCCTTATCGCCTGCATCGTCTTCATCTTTTCCAACTCGATGAAGGTCGGCGACGTCTCCGAAGCTGCCAGCGGCCGGGTGCTGAATCTGGTCCGCAGCATATTGATCCACCTCGGGATGCCCGGCGCGGCGAGCCATATCACCATGCACCTCATCCGCAAGCTTGCGCATTTCTGTGAGTATATGCTCGAGGGCTTTCTCCTGATGCTCTGCCTTCGGGTCTATACCCGTCACTTTGTCAAGCACATGTCGTGGCCGATTTTAGCCGGTCTGCTAACTGCCTTGAGCGATGAGACCATTCAGCTGTTCTCGCCCGGCCGGAGCAGTCAGGTCATGGATGTCTGGATCGACTTCGGCGGCGTGATGACCGGTCTGCTGGTCGGCATGTTCGTGCTGGCTCTCTGCCGGATGTGCAGGCTGCTCTATATTCATCGAAATGAGGATTGACGCAATGACGATCGAACAGGTAAATCAGTATTTCACCGCTCTGCCGGATGGTTTCACCCCGGCGGAGAAACTGCGTGCGGCTCTGCCCGTTACCGCAGAGCAGGTGGCTTTCGTGGGCGTGGCCGGTACCGCCGGTAAAACGATGGTGGCCGGTCTGCTGGCAGAGATCCTCAAAGCGGCCGGGTTCCCGGTCGGCTTCTACCGTGCAGGCTGTGAGCCGATGGAACGCCGTATCCGCATCAACGGAGAGCCGGTGGATGCCGGTCTGCTCTCTAACACCGTGGATGCTCTCTCGGCTGGCAAACCTTTGCCCCGTCCGGCGGCAGAACTTGCCGCCGCTGTCCGCTGCTTTGCCGAGGCCGGCTGCAAGCTGGCCGTCGTCGAGATGGCAGATGCCGGTCTTGCCGCTGCACTGCCCAAGATGCCGGTCTGCGCTGTGACCTCCATCGGCCCGGACGGTGCCAGCAGCTCCATCGAGCGTTCGGCGGCTCTGGCCGCAGGCGTCATGCGTGAAGGCTCCGTCTGTGTGACCGCACCGGAACAGCCCAAAGCTGCCCTGAGTGAACTCATCGTTGCCGCCGGTAAGACGAACTGTGAGCTGGTCGTACCCGACCCCGAGGACATCAGCTTCCTCGAAGCCGAGAAATTCACCAGTCAGATCGACTACGGCGGATATACCGTACCGCTGGCCTTCCTTGGCCGCCATGCCGCCGGAAACGCGGCAATGGCCGTTGAGCTGGCTCTCGCTCTCTGGCGCAAAGGCTTTGAAATTGAAGATGAAGCGATTCTCGCTGGTCTGTCTGCTGTCGAGAACCGGAGCAGCATCCGAGTGCTTTCCCAGAAGCCGCTTATCATTCTGGATGCCTGCCGGACGCCTCAGCAGGCGGCGGCTCTGCTCCGTGTCCTCAATATGGCAAAAGTCCGCCACATGAGCGCAGTCGTCGGTCTATCGGCAAAGGAGGGCGCAGACGCTTTCTTTGCCGCTCTGGAGACTGGCCTGACCCCGGAGGAACAGAAGAAGGACAAGTCCACCATGCCCGGCATGAGCGACAACCCCTTCGACAAAGTTTTCCTCGTCACGCCGCAGGGCATCGACAGCACCCTGAATGAGCGTCTGTTGGAGCTGGCACGATATCATTTCGATGCCGAGCTTTGCGAGACGCTGGAAGAGGCGGTCAAGCTGGCTCGTGCTAACAGCCGCCGCGGTCTGCTCATCTGCGGTAGCGAGAATATCGCGCTGAAAGCCGCTGAGCAGCTGGAAAACCGCTGAGTGACAGACTTCCCTAAAAAATAACGGCAGTATCCCGTACACTGAGAAAAAGGTGTACGGGATTTTTATTTTGCGATTTTGGAGGACAAGCAATGGCAACAGTGACCTTCAGCGCGGCAGACGATGTGCTGTATGCGTATCTGGTGGGGGAAATCGACCATGACTCCGCCCAGAGCCTGCGTATCCAGCTGGATGACGCGCTGCTCAACCGGACGCCCAAAGTTCTGGTTCTGGATTTTGGCGGAGTCGGGTTCATGGATTCGTCGGGCATCGGATTGATTCTGGGGCGTCAGCGGTGCGCCCGGACACTGGGCGGCAGTCTCAAAATACAGCACGCACCCGAACAGCTTCGTAAGGTGCTGCAGCTGGCAGGCATCCCCCTTGCCGGGGAAGGACAGGAGGAACAGCAATGAAAGCGGAAAACAGTGCGAAAATACAGTTCGATTCCCTCAGCGTCAACGAGGGCTTTGCCCGGGGAGCGGCAGCGGCCTTTCTCGCCCGGTATGACCCCACCGTGCCGCAGCTGGCGGATATCAAGACCGCAGTCTCGGAGGCAGTCACCAACTGCATCGTTCACGCCTACCCGGATACCGTTGGCACCATCGTCATGACGATCTCCGTCTATCCGAATCGGGAAGTAAAGATAACCATCGCGGATAAGGGCGTCGGTATCCCGGATGTCTCCAAAGCGATGGAACCGCTCTTCACGACCGGCAACCCCGATGAGCGTTCGGGTCTGGGGTTCTCGGTGATGCAGAGCTTTATGGATAAAGTTTCGGTGCGCTCTCAGCTCGGCGGCGGAACGCGTGTCACCCTGACGAAACGGCTCGAGGAACGGGAGACTGCTACATAATAAGTAAAGGAGCGGTCGCAATGGTATCGGATAAGACCCGGCGAGATACGTTTATCGAGCAGAATCTGGGGCTGGTGCATTCCTGCGCCGGACGATTCCGGGGAAGAGGACTGGAATATGACGACCTGTACAGCGCAGGCTGCATGGGATTGATAAAGGCGTATGACGGGTTCGACGAGTCAAGAGGAGTCTGTTTTTCCACCTACGCCGTGCCGGTGATCCTGGGTGAGATCCGAAAACTCTTCCGGGATGGAGGAACTGTCAAGGTGAGCCGCTCCCTGAAAGAATTGGGAATGCGGATCAACGCCGCACGGGAACACCACCATAAACTCTGTGGGAGCGAGCCGAGCCTTTCCCAGCTGGCTGAGGAACTGGGAGAGAGCGTTGAGAATATCACCCTTGCGATTCAGGCGTCACAGCCTGCCCTCAGCCTGACGCCGGAGAACCGGGAAGACGACGAGCATCAGATGGATATTCCGGTGGACTCTCCGGAAGAGGAGCTTGCGGACAAAATCGGGTTAGAGGAAGTGATGAAGAACTTGCCCGAACAGGACAGGCTGCTCATCCAGCTGCGCTTCTATGGCAACCGTACTCAGAGTGACACCGCAAAGATTTTGCACACGACGCAGGTGCAGGTCTCCCGGAGGGAAAGGAAGATCCTTCAATGGATGCGGCTGCGGCTTTTGGATGAGTAAAAAAGCGAAATGAAAAAGAATCGCAAAAAAATGAAAAAAAGACTTGCCAAAAGGGGGCTTGTGTGGTATTATACTCA
>CAVBWT010000047.1:0-18228 GCA_963599235.1 Lawsonibacter asaccharolyticus
GAAAAAATCTGTTTTCAGGAGTGCTTTTCGGGTCTGGGCCATGCAGAAGAGGTGCAGGAATGTGACCGGCTGGAACTTTACTTACAGCGATTCACGCAGTTTCAATTGGCGGCGGAGCAGGCCGCACAGACCCGGTTTGCCTTGGCGCGCAGGCTTGGGTTGGGAGCAGGTCTTGCAGCCGCTATCCTCTTTTTATAAAAAGAAGGGAAGACAAGCATATGGACATCGACCTGATTTTTAAGATTGCGGCGATCGGCATTATCGTTGCCGTACTGAACCAGCTATTGATTCGTTCCGGCCGGGAAGATCAGGCCATGATGACAACGCTTGCCGGACTGATCGTGGTACTCTCCATTCTCGTCAAGCAAATCAGCACCCTGTTCGTCACCATCAAGGCCTTGTTCTCCTTATGAGTGGGGCAGTGTCGCTATTTGGAATTTTACTTGTTGCGGCGGCACTTTATACCCTGTTTCAAAAGACTGTGCCGACCTTTGCACTTCTCATCTCTCTGGGTGCAGCAGTCATTCTGCTGGCACGAGTCGGCTCTGCATTTGAAACGGTGCTGTCTGGTCTGCATCAGTTGGAACGGCAGGCAGGAGGAAACGCGTTTTCCTGTCTACTTCGTTGTACGGGAATTGCACTGTTGACAGATTACGCGCGCACACTTTGTGAGGAAGCTGGTGCGGAGTCGCTGGCATGGTGTGCCGGTCTGGTCGGGCGGTGCCTGATCCTTGCGGCGGCGTGGCCGCTCATCGAAGAGATCGGACAGCGGATATGGAGCATTGCAGGATGAAATTCGCAATATTACAGGTGTTCTTACCCGGAGAAGAATTCTGGAAGCCTTATCTGGAACAAAGCCCCGTCTCGTGGAAAGAACTGGCAGACAAGCCGTTTTCCGTGTTGAAAAGCTTTCTCCCGGAAACCCTGACCAGCCTGCTTGGAAACTCGCTCAAAGGGTATGCTGCCGTTCTGCTCTTTTTGCTGGCGGCGTCGATTTTATCAGTCTTTCTCGCTCAGCAGACCGACCATGACCTGATAGAACTGTTGACTGTCGGCGGATGCGGCACACTAGTCTGGGGGAATCTGCTGGATTTTTCTAAGACGTTCTGTGAACAGATCGAATCATGGCAGAGATACCTGCTCAATTTTCTGCCTGTCTACGCAGGGGTTTTAACAATGGGCGGTGAAGCCACTGCTGGGAATGCGGTCAGCGGCGGATTTCTGGTTTTGCTCTGTCTGCTGGCACAGATCCTCTGTACTTTTCTTCCGCCGCTGCTCGAATGTTACTTAGCGTTCAGTGTGGCCTGTTGTATCAGCGGTGAGCGCAGTCTTTCGCTCTTCTGCCGCTCCGCCGGAAAGCTGATGACGCAGGGACTGTCACTTGCCGGAAAAATCCTTGCCGCCCTGCTGAGCCTTCAACGTGTTTCGGCGATGCAGTTGGATCGTTCCGCTCTCCGTGCCGGAAAACTTCTGGTTGGTACCGTTCCCATTGTTGGGCAGACCCTCAGCGATGCTTCGGAGACGATCCTTTCGGCTGTTCAATTGCTAAAAAGCGGTCTTGGATTGGCCGCAATTCTGTTTCTGGCTGGAGAGTTTGTACCTTTTTATATCGGGATGCTTATCCAGATGCTGTTTCTCTCGGGCTGTGGGCTGCTTTGCGGTCTGACCGGGCTTTCCCGGTGTCAGACCCTGCTGGATTGCCTGAGCGAAGCGGTTCGCTGTATGGCAGCAGCAACGATTCTGTTTTTTGGGTTGGCTGTCTTTGGTACAGTGCTGTTATTTTTGGTAGGAGGTGGGTGATTTGCAGGAACTGAAACGGGCGGCGGCAGTCTTCTGCATCGCCTGCATTTGCGCCGAACTTCTTTCACAAGTGACGGAACACGGCTGGGCGAGACGCTGCATAAAAACTGTGGCCGGGTTATATATTCTACTAGTGTTTTGGAATACTCTTCCCAAATTCCGTATGACGATACAGGGCTTCGACTTACCACAAAGATCCATGGCGGATATGGGAACACTGGAAGATACTGTCCGGTTGGAGGCGGAGACAGAGCTTGAGCAGAAGCTGGAGGCCGAATGTGTTGCAGAAACTGGAATTTCGGTGAAATTTACCGTAACAATTGAAAAAACAGGGGGAGGTGTCTCTTCGGTTCAGGCAGAACTTCCGGCAGAGTGCGGCACACAGGAACAAACCAAAGTGACAGAGTTTTTAGAGAACAGGCTGGGGATAATGCCGGACTTCATTTCATCGAACGCAGACCGGGAGGCGGAGCTATGAAACCCGAAAAGCAGCTTTGCATAGAAACGCTGACAGACTTTTTAAAAGCTGCTTTCGCGAAAAAGAATCGTGCGAAGCTTGCCATCGCATGTGGCGGACTGGCGATGCTGCTGATTTTTTTGTCTGAGCTATTTCCGCAGCAGTCAGCACAGACCACGGTTCAGACCAACCCGGCGGATAACGCCGCCTATCGGGTGCAGCTGGAACAACAGCTGACGGAACTTATTGAACAAATCGACGGAGCAGGAAAAACTGTCGTGATGCTTACGCTGGAAAATGGGGAGGAGACGGTTTATGCCCTGGATACGCAGTCGGGACAGACCCAGAGTCAGGAAACGCACGTTCTGCTGGAGGACGGCTCTGCGTTGGCACAGACCGTCTATCTGCCGAAAATATGCGGTGCGGCGATCGTCTGCGAGGGCGGCGGAGATATCCGCATCGCGGTGCGCATCACGGAGCTTGTCAGCGCATTGTTAGACCTTCCGTCAAACCGAATCTGCGTTGAACAGCGAAAAGGCTGAGCGTTTTGAGGATAAAGGAGGAACCTTGATGAGAGCAACAATTGCAAAAAATACCCGGAGAGCGACGGCGATTACATTAGCAGCTGCGTTGGTTGTAGCGGTCTATCTCAACTGGCAGTATGCCCGTACCGGCTCAGAACTGGAAACGGAGGCGGTCAATGTCTCAGCCAGCGTTTCGGAAGAGGTCACGGCTCCCATCACAGATGGACTGATGACCGAAGCGGAGGCGGTTTCCAGTACCAATAAAAATTACGGTGAGGCACAGCTGGTAAGTGTCTCGAACGATTCCGGCTCTAAATTTTTCGAGGAAGCCCGGCTCAAACGGGAAAAAGCTCACGATGCTGCACTGGATACGATCCAAAAGACCTTGAAATCATCGTCTCTTTCTGCAGAGGAGAAAAAATCTTACACGCAGGAATTGACCGGAAATCTTGAAAATCTCAACGCCGAGACAGAAATAGAGACGCTCGTTAAAGCAAAAGGCTTTGCGGACTGCCTCTGCTTTTTGCAGGCTGACCGTGCCGACTTGACCGTGATGACCTCCGGCGATGCACTTACGGCCGCACAGGTGGCGCAGATTCGGGATATCGTTCTGAGCAAGAGCAAGGTGTCCGCTCAGAACATTACAGTTGTGGAAGTGAAGTAAATAGGAGTTGTATAAATCCAAAAAGAATGGTATAATAAGCTCAAACATCGAAATGCAGGGGAGAACACCTGCACCGGAAAACAAAAGTGAAGACGGGTATCCTGCCCGTTTTTCAGATGGAGGGCCTTAGAATGGATTTACAGAATATGGATCTCAAAGGCGGCAGCCTGCAAATTTCCACCGAAGTGCTGGGCAAGATCGCCCGTTGTGCAGCTTTGGAAGTCGATGGTGTTGCCGGGGTTTCCTGCGGCAATCAGAATAAAAAGGTGAAGGAGCTGTTGGAGCGCACCAACGTTCAGGCTCCTGTCACGGTCGAAATGCGTGAGGGTACCGCTGCGATCACCCTGCATATTGTTGTTGCTTTTGGCACAAAAGTGACGACTGTTGCAGAGAAGGTGCAGGAGAATGTCAAGTCTGCGGTGCAGAACATGACAAACGTAACGGTCAGCCGTGTCGATCTGGTGATTGCCGGCCTTGCCCCTGCTGAAGAAGTACCCGAAGTTTGATTTTTAGGTGAGAGGAACATTATGGAGAATATTTTACCCCGTCGCGAAGCTCGTGAAAACGCATTCCTGCTGGCTTTTTCCCAGACATTTGGAGATATCCCTCTGGAAGAAGCTCTCATCGAGCATCATGAAAATGACGAAGAGCATCCGGTGGATGTTTTCGGCCAGCGTTTGCTGCGTGCGTATTACGAACATTCCGCAGAGGTGGACGACCTCATCAGCGGCCATCTGCGCAACTGGACGATGGAGCGTCTGCCGCGTGTCAGCTTGACCGTGCTGCGTCTCGCTCTGGCAGAGATGCTGTATGGTGATGAAAAGAAGCCCGGCGTCGTCATCAATGAAGCCGTCGAGCTGACCAAAAAGTATGGCGCAGACGAAGATTATCAGTTCGTGAACGGTCTGCTGGGTGCAGTTGCACGCGAGCAGGGTCTGGACGCGGCTGACCCGGCGGAGTCTGAAGAGCTGTGAGCTGCTATACACTGGGAATCGACACAAGCAACTACGCAACCTCTCTGGCCGTTTTTAATACAGCCGGAGAGGTTGTTTGTGCAAAGAAACGTTTTCTTCCGGTCAAGGAGGGGCAGCTGGGTCTGCGCCAAAGCGATGCCCTGTTCCATCACACAACGGCACTTCCGGAGATGATGGAAGAGCTTGGCCGGGAGTTCGACCTGACAAAAATTTCTGCGGTGGGTGTCTCACAAAAGCCGCGTCCGGTCGATGGCAGTTACATGCCATGTTTTCTCGCTGGAGTCAATGCTGCAACGGCATTTTCGCTGGCACGCGGAGTCCCTTTGATTCACACGACCCATCAGCAGGGTCATGCTGCAGCAGCACTGTTTGCCGCAAAAGGAGAGGAATTGTTCCCGGAAAAAGTCCTGCTGTTCCATATTTCCGGTGGCACGACGGATTTGCTGCTCTGTGATGAAATCAAACGCATTGAAACGCTTGGTACAAGCTCTGATCTTTACGCAGGTCAGGCAGTTGACCGGGTCGGCGTTAAGCTGGGTTTTGGATTTCCTGCTGGTGCGGAGGTTTCTCGTCTCGCCGCACAGTGCGAAGAGACGATCAAACCGAAATCCAGCGTTAAAGGGCTGACATGCAGCCTTTCCGGGCTGGAAAATCAGTGCAACGCTCTACTTGCAGCCGGAAAATCGCCGGAGTATGTCTGCAAATACTGTCTGCTCTGTGTCGCCGATACCGTTGTAAAGATGACAAAAGCTGCGCAGAAGGAATATCCGGGTCTTCCGGTCGTCTGCGCCGGCGGTGTCATGAGCAGCGATATTATCCGTATGTGGGTACAGCAGCGTCTGCCGAAAGTCTACTTCGTGCCGGGCCAATATTCCAGCGACAACGCTATCGGAGTTTCGATCCTTGCCGCACGGGAGGCTGGCTTATGGCTGAAGTGATTTCCGTCTCGACCCTGAACCAGTATGTCAAAACACTTCTGGATGCGAACGACCTGCTGTTTGATTTGGCTCTTCGGGGCGAAATCGCAAATTTTGTCCAAAACGCCCGAAGCGGACATTGCTATTTTTCCCTCCGGGATGAGACAGGCAGTGTCAAAGCGGTGATGTTCCGTTCAGATGCCCGTCGTCTGGGGTTCCGTCCACAAGAGGGAATGCAGGTTATCGTCCGCTGCCGTGCAACTTTGTACGAGCGTGATGGTGCGTTTCAGATCTACGTCAACGACATGTTCCCGGCAGGAATCGGTGAAGCACAGATGGCCTTTGAACAGCTGAAAGCCAAGCTGGACAAAGAGGGTCTTTTTGCGCCCGAGCATAAAAAGCCGCTTCCGACCTGTCCGAAATGTATTGGCTTGGTCACCAGCAAAACTGGTGCAGCATTACAGGATATCCGAAATGTTATTGGCCGCCGATGGCCTGCAACTCATTTGCTGCTCTGCCCGGTCAATGTACAGGGTTTTGAAGCGGCTGGGGAGATCGCGCAGGCGATACAGTGTCTTGATAAGAGCGGAAAAGTAGATGAGATCATTGTCGCCCGAGGCGGCGGTAGCCGGGAAGATCTCTGGGTCTTCAATGCGGAAGTCATCGCACGGGCGGCTTATCGTTGTAAAACGCCGCTCATCAGTGCCATCGGCCATGAGATCGACTTCACGATTTTGGATTTTGTTGCCGATCGGCGTGCCCCGACACCTTCGGCGGCGGCAGAACTTGCTGTGCCGGATCGAGTTGAAGTTTCTCGCAAATTGTGCAATATTGAACAAAATATCTGGAATTCAGTCCACAATCGATTGGAACTATGCTATAATGAACTCGCACAGGCAGAAGAGCAGTTCTCGCCAGAAAATATGCGTCGAACGTTGCAGGCCGGCCAGAACCGGCTGGATGCGATGCAGATTGCTCTTTGGACGGCAATTGACCGGAAACAGAAAGAAAATGCTTCCCGTCTTGCTCATGCTGCACAGCGTGCGGATTCACTTAACCCATATCGGGTTCTGGCTCGTGGCTATGCTGTGGTGACGGACAAAAACGGAAAACTCACTACAGCAGACAAGCTCCGGGCAGGCGACGCCATTACCATTCATGGTGCAGCGCAGAACGCTAGGTGCACCGTCGAAGCAGTGGAGGAAATCAATGAAGGCACCCAAAAGTTTTGAAGAAGGCATGTCGCGTCTGGAGACTATTTTAGACCAGATGCAGCAGGAGGAAACAACGCTGACCGAGTCGGTCAAACTGTATGCAGAGGCAGCTTCTCTGATGGATTACTGCCATGCTGCGCTGGAAAAGGCGACACTGCAAATGGATGAGATCGACGCAAAGCGTGTTTCAACACAACCGCCTAAGGCGGAAGACTGAGGAGGAACATTTCATGGATTACGAAAAGCAGTATCGGGAATATCTCGTGCGTGTCAACCGCGCGTTGGATGCCACCTGTGAGAAGTTTTTGCCCGAGGAATCAGAGGTTTGCCGTGCCGCCCGGTACAGTCTGCTTGGTGGCGGCAAGCGCATCCGTGCGGTGCTGGTGCTGGCCGTTTGTGATATGCTGGATGGCAATGCAGAGACAGCTGAGCAGTTCGCAGCAGCAGTTGAAATGCTGCACTGCTATTCGTTGATCCATGATGACCTGCCCTGCATGGATAACGACGACCTGCGCCGCGGCAAACCGTCCTGTCATAAGGCGTTTGGCGAATCGACTGCAATGCTGGCTGGTGACGTTCTCCTGACGGAAGCATTCAACGTGATCGCAAATGCTTCCGCTTCGCCGGAGATCTGTGTTCGTGCAGCGAAAGCTCTGGGCGCAGGTGCTGGCAGTCATGGTATGGTCTACGGGCAGGAACTTGACCTCAAGTATGAGGCTCTGGCTGCGACCGAAGACCAGCTCCGTCTCATCCATCGCCATAAGACCGGTGCGCTTATCAACGCAGCCGTTCAGATGGGCGCAGCTGCTGCACAGGCGACGGAGACACAGAGCAAGGAGCTGGAAGCTTATGCTTACGGCATCGGCCTTGTGTTCCAGATCGTCGATGATGTGTTGGATGTGATTGGCTCGCAGGAACAGCTCGGCAAACCCATCGGCAGTGACAGCGAAAATGGCAAAACGACGTTCGTTACCCTGTTCGGTACGGATGGCGCAATGGAGATGGCAAAGAAGCTGAACGATGAAACCTGTGCAACACTGCGGAGTGAGTTCGGCGAGTCCTGTGCATTCCTCGAGACGCTGGCACAGAAGCTTTTGGTGCGCAGCAACTAATCTTGGAAGAGTAAATTTAAAAGGTGGATATAAAACCATGCAATTGATCAGAGAACTTTTCTCGATGAACGAAATTCTGACCGTGTCGCTGTTGGGCTGGTTTACGGCGCAGGTGCTGAAAACGATCATCAATTTCATTCTGCTCGGGAAATTTCAGCTGGAACGGATGTGGGGCGACGGCGGTATGCCGAGCGCACACAGTGCGACAGTCTGCGCAATGACGATCGCGGCGGCACGCAGCGAGGGCATTTCTTCGCCTGTTTTTGCAGTCGCCGCAGTTCTGGCTATTATCACTATGCACGATGCAATGGGCGTCCGCTACGAGACCGGCGAGCAGGCGAAGGTTCTGAATCAGATGCTCGAACAATGGATCGACATCAGCGAAAAGAATTCTCCGTTTCTGCAGAACCTCCACCTGAAAGAGATGGTTGGTCATACACCTCTTCAGGTTACTGCTGGCGTTGTAGTCGGTGTCGTCGTCGGCTTCCTTTATCCCATGAGCGTGGGCTAAGATATGCGCGGTGCAGGCAGCTTTGGCCTGCGGAAGAACAACTTGTGAGAAGGATGTGGATTTATGAATTCTTCTTTGCTGGATAGCATCCATCAGCCTAGCGACCTGAAAAAGCTGACAAGCGGACAGGTGGAAACACTCTGCGAAGAAATTCGGAAATTTCTGCTGGATAATGTATCAAAAACGGGTGGACATCTCGCCTCGAATCTGGGCGCGGTCGAACTGACCGTTGCACTGCATCGTGTGCTGGAGACTCCGAAAGACGAGATCGTATTTGATGTCGGGCATCAATGCTATACCCACAAACTGTTGACTGGCCGCAAAGATGGCTTTGCAAAACTGCGTCAGATCGACGGCTTGTCGGGATTCCCAAATCCAAACGAGAGCAAGCACGATGCGTTTATCGCTGGCCACGGCAATACAGCTCTTTCGCTGGCGGTTGGTATCGCATGGGCGAAAAAGCTGCGTGGAGAACCGGGTGAAGTCGTTGCGATCATCGGCGATGGTGCATTTACTGGCGGTATGGTCTACGAGGGTATGAACAATATCGGTGGGCTGGACAACCTGTTGGTCATCCTGAACGACAACAAGATGTCCATCTCGAAGAATGTCGGTGCGTTGGCACAGTATTTGAATCATCTGCGCACGACGAATACTTATTTTGATGCGAAGGAAAATGTCCGGACGTTCCTTGACAGAGTCCCGGTCGTCGGCCCTCCGCTGAAAAAAGCCATTGGCAATGGCAAGAAGATGGTGCGCCGGGCAATGTATCATTCGACCATGTTCGAGGATATGGGCTTCCAGTATTACGGCTCTGTCGATGGTCATAATGAGCCGGAGCTGGAGCGTATCCTGCGCAACATCTGCGAGCAGAAAGGCCCTCATTTCCTGCATATCCTCACGACCAAGGGCAAGGGATATGAGCCGGCAGAAAACAATCCGGGTAATTATCATGGCGTTTCCAAGTTTGACCAGTTTGATTTGCAGGGACTGCCTGACCCGGAAGTTACACCCAAGGAGTCGTTCTCGACGGTGTTTGGCAACATTTTGAACAAAGAGGGAACCGACAACAAAAAGATTTGCGCTATCACCGCTGCAATGAAATACGGCACGGGTCTGCAATTCTTCTATCACAGCCATCGTGACCGTTTCTTTGATGTCGGCATGGCAGAACAGCACGCAGTAACATTTGCTGCTGGTCTGGCGAGTCAGGGAATGCTTCCGGTCGTCTGTATCTACTCTACGTTTTTACAGCGTTCGTACGATCAAATCATTCATGATGTTAACCTGTTGAAAGAAAATGTTGTTTTTGCCATTGACCGTGCCGGTTTTGTTCCGGCTGATGGTGAAACGCACCAGGGCATTTATGATCCTGCTTTCCTTAGTCAGGTAGGGATGCCTATTTACTCCCCCTCAAACTATGCCGAACTGAAACACTGGCTGCCGGAACTGCTGAAAGATGAGCGGAAAGGCCCTCGTGCCATTCGCTATCCGCGCGGCGGTGAGACAAAATTCCTTGCACAGTACGGTTGTTCTGGGAAGGAGTACGACCATCTCTATACTGCGCCCGGCGCAAAGGTCGTTATGGTGAGTTATGCTGACGAGGTGGAAGATGTTCTCCATGCAGCAATGCAGCTGAGCGAAAAAGGTATCCCTTGCGATGTCTATAAGCTTGTAAAGATATTCCCCTTTGCAGAAAATCTGATTCAGGAAGTCTCTCGCTATGATGTTGTTTTGATGGCGGAAGAATGTGTAGCCTGCGGAGGCATTGGCGAACATTTGGAATGCGCTCTTCGGAAAGCAGGTTGGAAAGGTACTTACATCCACCGTGCAGTGGAAAATGTTTCTCTGCCTCATGCAACGGTGCCGCAGATTAAGGAAGTGACTGGTCTGGACACCGCACATCTGGTAGAGAAAGTTCAGAAGGTAATCGCGAAAGGAGAAGCGACACTTTGAAAATTCGATTGGATCAATATCTGGTTCAGCATGGTCTGATCCAAAGCCGTGAGCGCGCTAAGGCGATGATCATGTCCGGCGTGGTCTTTGTCAATAACCAGAAGGTGGACAAGGCCGGCGAGATGATCAAGGAAGACGCTGTTGTTGAAGTACGCGGCCATGATATCGGATATGTCAGCCGCGGAGGACTGAAACTGGAAAAGGCAATGCAGTGCTTTCCGCTGACCCCCAACGGCAAAGTCTGTATGGATATCGGCGCATCAACAGGTGGTTTCACCGATTGTATGCTTCAGAATGGCGCAACAAGAGTCTATGCAGTTGACGTTGGCTACGGTCAGCTGGCATGGAGTCTGCGTACAGATTCTCGTGTTATCAATATGGAGCGGACAAATATCCGGAATGTCACCCTCGAGCAGCTGGAAGAACCCATCGAGTTTTTTAGCGTGGATGTCTCGTTTATTTCGCTGCATCATATTTTCCCGGTAGCACAGGCTATTACGACCTCGGATGCAATGGGCGTTTGCCTTGTCAAGCCTCAGTTTGAGGCAGGCCGGGAAAAAGTCGGCAAGAACGGCGTTGTTCGTGATCCGGCGACCCACCGCGAAGTGCTTCATAATGCAATGGGGTATGCTGCTGCGAACGGTTTTGCTGTTCGCGGTCTGGATTTCAGCCCGGTCAAGGGGCCAGAGGGCAACATTGAGTACCTGATGTTTGTTCAGAAGAGCGAAGAACCTGCTGTTCTGGATGATTCGGTTGCAGAACAGGTGGTTGCGGCCAGCCATTCAACGCTGGACAAATAAAAATCAGCAAAAAGAGAAGGAGTAAGGAAGATGACGGTCTATATCTCTCCGAACCCCGGTAAATCGCAGGCAAATGGCATCGCGCTGCGTGCGGCACAGATTTTGCTGACCCACGGCGCACAGGTACTGATGCAGGATACCTTACAGGATGAGTGCAGTGCAATGGGCGTACAGTATCAGCCGCAGAAAGAATGTCTGCAAAAGACCGATGTGATTTTAACCATCGGCGGCGATGGAACGATCCTTCACGAAGCAAATCTTTCACTCGAGTACCAGAAACCGATCCTTGGCATCAATCTGGGTCGTTGCGGTTTTCTGGCGACCTGTGAGATCAACGAAATGGAAACCAAACTTTCGGCTGTCGCACGAGGGGATTTCTCTCTCGATAATCGGATGCTGCTTTACGTCCGGGTTTTAGGCGATGATACATGGGAAGGCCATGCGTTGAACGATGTTGTTGTGACGAAAGGCCGTTTGCAGCAGGCAATCGACTTTAGTATTTACTGTGATGATACGTTGGTGGAACATTATCGTGGCGATGGTGTTATTGTTGCAACACCGACTGGCTCGACAGCGTATTCTCTGGCGGCAGGCGGCCCGATTTTGGATTCCCAGACCAAGGGCATTGTTGTGACGCCGATTTGTCCGCATAGTCTTTCCAGCCCGGCAATGGTTTTTGCACAGGAACGCAAAATCAATATCTGTGTCGGTCAGGTTGCGGATGACGAAGTGTTTATCAGCTGTGATGGTGCAGCCGGTTATTCTTTGCAGACCGGTGCAACGGCAGAGGTGCGGCTGTCAGATCAGATCGTTCAGCTAATCACCTTCTGTAAGGCTGACCAGTTTCAGGCGATCGATCAAAAACTTCGCAGCCGACGCTGATTTTCTCGAAAACAAATGGAGGTGAGTGCGCGTATGAGCCGCAGCAACCAAACTGAAGCAAAAGGAAAAAATGAACGACTGCAAGCGATCCTCCGGTTGGTACAGGAGCATCCCATCAGCCGTCAGGAGGTTTTGCTGGATTATCTTCGCGAAGAAGGCTTTGAGGTGACACAGGCCACGATTTCTCGTGATATCCGGGAATTGTGTCTGGTAAAGGCTTCGACCAGTGAGGGCTACCGTTATGTATCTAGCCGGACAGAGACTTCAAACCCGAAAATTCAGGGACGGTTTGAGACAATATTCCATGAGTCTGTTTTGAGTGTTGATTTCGCCGGACATGTCGTGCTGGTAAAATGCTACTCAGGCATGGCAAATGCCGCCTGTGAGGTGTTCGATGCCTTGAAATGGAAAAATGTTGTCGGAACGCTTTCGGGTGATGATACGTTCCTCGTCGTGGCGCGTTCTGAACGGGATGCTAAAACGATTTGTTCTGAATTGACCCGTCATATCGGGCAGAAATAACGCAGGAGAGAAATAATACATGCTGAGCAGTCTTCAAATTGAAAATGTCGCCGTTATCCAGAAGGCCAATGTCCATTTTGAAAAAGGACTGAATGTCCTTACCGGTGAGACTGGCGCAGGTAAATCAATTTTGATTGACTCCATCAATGCCATTCTTGGCAACCGAACGTCAAAAGGTTTGGTACGTACTGGTGCGTCGAAAGCTGTCATCCGTGCGGCATTTGAAGACATTCCGGTTTCTGTTCTGGATAAACTGGAAAAGGCAGGATATGAGCGTTCAGATGCGCTTTTTCTCAGCCGTGAGATCACCTCTGAAGGAAAAAGCAGCTGCCGCATCAATGGAATGCCTGCAACCGCAGCGGTTCTTCGTGATATCTGTGGCGGACTTATCAACATCAACGGCCAGCACGACTCAGTGGGTCTGTTGAATCCTGTGCATCATGAAGGAATTCTGGATTCCTATGCGCAAAATCAGGCGGAATATCGGGATTATTATGCGGTGTATCGAGAACTGGTCGGAGTAAAAAAGGCTTTGGATGCTATGATAACCGACGAGAACGAGAAGCAGCGTCGTATCGAACTTCTGAGTTATCAGGTGCAGGAGATCGACGATGCTTCTCTAAAGGCTGGTGAAGAGCAAGCTTTGGAGAGCCGTCGGAAGGTTCTGGCTAATGCGTCGACGATTCGTGACCGCATTGCGCAGGCGTATGCGTTGCTTTCTGGTGGCGATGATTCCACTGGTGCCGTTGACTTTCTGGGAGAAGCTTCCAATGCAATTGACGCGGCAGCTCAGCTGGACGGAGAACTTTCCGGCGATGCCGGGCAGCTGCTCGACCTTTATTACACCGCAAAAGATGTTGCAGCTGATTTGATTGGTCGACTGGATGAGTATGATTCTAATGATGCTGAATTGGATGAGATCGAACAGCGGATTGATTTAATTTATAAACTCAAACGGAAATACGGTGATACCGTAGAAGACATTCTTGCATTTGGCGAAAAGGCGAGGGAAGAACTGGAAATGATCCAGTCCTCTCAGGAACGTGCCGAGCATTTGCAGGCTGAAAAGCATCGCCTTTATACTCTTGCCCGGGAAAAGGCAGAGCTGCTGACCCAAACTCGCCTGAAAGCGTTTGATGAGCTGAATAAGAGAATTTCCGGAACATTAGATTTTCTGAATATGCCCGGTGTCCGGATGACACTTCGTCACGCCCGTGGGCCATTGGCAAGTCATGGACAGGACAGCGTGGAGTTTTATATTTCGACAAACCCCGGCGAAGATCCGAAACCGTTGGCAAAAATCGCTTCTGGTGGTGAGTTGAGCCGCATTACTCTTGCAATCAAAAATGCAATGGCAGATAAAGACGCTGTACCAACGGTCATCTATGATGAGATCGACAGTGGTGTTTCTGGTAAAGCGGCTAGCCGCATTGGAGAAATCCTGCGTCAAAGCGCAAAAGGACACCAGATTTTGTGCATTACTCATACGGCTCAAATTGCTGCATTGGCGGACTGCCACCTGTTGATTCAGAAAAATGTTACGAATGACCGAACTTATACAGAAATTCATCCGTTGGACGAAGCTGGTCGTGTAGATGCGCTGGCTCATATCATTTCGGGAGATCATGTGACGGAACTTTCCCGTGCGAACGCCCGAGAGATGCTGGGGCTTGCGGAAAAGCAGTCTGAAGAAGTTTGATTTTTTCGGCGTTGACATTGCCGTAAAAATATGATAAACTTTACCTCATCAAAAGCTTTGATGGGAACAAGTACTCTATCAATACCTGCCCAGAGAGACTCCGGTTGGTGAAAGGAGTGTGCAGAACGATAGGGGAAATACCTCCCGGAGCTGCAGGCTGAATGAGAGATTTCTCTAGTAGGCTGTGCCGCATGCGAGCGTTATAAACGCAGGAGTGTAGTCCTACTCTGGGGCCGCACTCGTGAGGCCGTTTTCGTGAGGGAACGGCAAACAGAGGTGGTACCGCGATTTTTCTCGCCCTCTGCCAATTCAGTTTGGCAGGGGGCGTTTTATTTTACCCTCTGCCCCATACAGATGGAGGTAAAAATTATGACTCTGTACGAAGAACTCAAAGCTCGTGGTCTGGTCGCTCAGATCACCGATGATGAGATCATCGACCTCATCAACAACGGCAAGGCAACTTTTTACATCGGTTTTGACTGCACTGCTGACAGCCTGACCGCTGGACATTTTATGGCTTTGACTCTGATGAAGCGTCTTCAGATGGCAGGCAACCGCCCTATCGCTCTGATCGGCGGCGGCACTACCATGATCGGTGACCCCTCCGGCCGTACCGACATGCGTAAGATGCTGACGAAAGAAGATATCGCTCACAATGCTGCCTGCTTCAAGAAGCAGATGGAAAAGTTTATCGACTTCTCTGAGGGCAAAGCTCTGATGCTGAATAACGCCGACTGGCTGCTCAACCTGAACTATGTCGAACTGCTGCGCGATGTGGGAGCCTGCTTCTCCGTCAACAACATGCTCCGTGCTAAGTGCTATGAGCAGCGCATGGAGAAAGGTTTGTCCTTCCTCGAGTTCAACTACATGATCATGCAGAGTTACGACTTCTACTACATGTTCCAGAATTACGGCTGCAACATGCAGTTCGGTGGTGATGATCAGTGGAGCAACATGCTGGGCGGCACCGAACTGATTCGCCGCAAGCTGGGTAAGGATGCCTACGCAATGACTATCACCCTGCTGACCGACTCTCAGGGCAAGAAGATGGGTAAGACTGCCGGCAACGCAGTCTGGCTCGACCCCAACAAGACCAGCCCCTTCGAGTTCTACCAGTACTGGCGTAATGTCGGCGATGCGGATGTCATGAAGTGCATCCGGATGCTGACCTTCCTGCCGCTGGAGCAGATCGACGAGATGGCTACATGGAAAGATCAGCATATCAACGAAGCAAAAGAGATCCTTGCTTATGAACTGACCAAGATGGTTCATGGTGAGGAAGAAGCAGAAAAAGCTCAGAACGCTGCTCGTGCCCTGTTCAGCGGCGCAGCGGATACGGAGCATATGCCTACCACTCAGCTGACCGAAGCTGACCTGACTGACGGTTCTATCGGTATCCTGACGCTGATGGTAAAGGCTGATCTGGCTGCTTCCAATGGCGAAGCTCGCCGCTTGGTTACTCAGGGAGGTGTCCTTGTTGACGGTGAGAAGGTTGCAGCTCCGACTGCAAGCTATACCGCTGAGCAGTTGGCAAAGGGCATCGTCATCAAGAAGGGCAAAAAAGTTTACCATAAAGTAATGCTGTAATTATATGGTCTGGATGCGAGTAGTATGCGGTAGATTGAAATCGGATTATCGGTATTCGAACACAATTGTCTACAACAACTTCCCCTGGCCGTCACCGACCGATGCCCAGAAGCAGAAGCTGCGTGGCGGCGTTGATGAAGATGTATCAGGAGTTGACGGAGAAGAAGTGATGTTCTGTGTCTGAGTATGAACATAGAGTTGCGCGAGTGAAATGTGAAGGGGGAAAAACCATGAGGAAGAGAGCTCTGGCATTATTGCTGACCGCTGCGTTGTTAACAGGACTGTGCGGTTGCGGCAGTATGCAACAGTCAACAGACAATGCAGAGACGGTGACAGTGGTAGCAGACACATCTTTGCCGCCAGAGGAATCAGAGGAAAACATTGCTGACACCGATTATACGACGGGAAGCCCGTGGATCGATTCTAATATTGAGAGCAATGTGGAAAGTGCCGGAGATGTGGATTTGAAGGATCATTTTGACCTTGCAGTCAATGGGGAATGGGTAAAGAGTCATCAGATCCAGTCCGGAAAGTCCAATATTGACTTTGCAGGTACCTTTTCAGATACCTTAAATGAGCGGCTCTTAAAGATTGTGGAAGATGATACTGACACGGAGGATCATAATGCCGAACTGGTTAATACTCTGTATCGGGAATTCATGGACTGGGAGGCAAGAGATGCGGCAGGTACAGAGCCGTTGCTGCCTTATCTGCAGGAGATTCAGGATATCCGGGATTATGCAGATCTGGCCGCCTTTACTGCAAAATCCGACTGTCGATTTGCCGATGTTCTCTCACCATGGGTGGGGATCGATCCTAGGGATTCCTCTCGGTATATTCTGGGAATTACCTCTATGTCCTTCTTTCTAAGTGATGCAGTGGACTATGAGGATCTGGAGAATATGTCCGACTATTCCCACTTGATTTATGACACTGAAAAAGAAAAAGTGGAGATCGTCCTTACCCAGTGCGGCTATACGAAAGAAGAGGCTGATCAGATTTACGATGGATCCATACAGTTTGAAAAAATGGCTGTGAAATGGTGCTATGACAATGAAGATGCCAATCTTACCGACACTGCGGATACTTTAAATGCGCAGATTTATAAACCGGAGAAATTGGAGCAGTATCGCTGGTATGGGATGCTGAAGGATGTAGCCGCAGCCATGGGTATTAAGGAAATCCCTGTGGTGTGGTTATACCAAAAAATGGATTATTTTGATCATTTGGATGAGCTTCTTTGCGATGAAAATATAAAGCTTATCAAGGAGTATCTTCTGGCACATACAGCCAGCGAGGCCATGCAGCTGTTGGACAAAGAGACCTATTATAAGGGAATGGATTTTCTGAATGCGATAAATGGTTCTACAGGCTACAAAACGGATAGTGAATATGCAGTCGATATGGTCTCGCAGAAACTGGCATGGCCTCTTTCCAGACTCTATTGTGACCGATATATTTCAGCCCAGGATAAGCAGGATATTTACGAGCTCACAGAGGAAATTGTAGATGCCTACAAGGAAATGCTACAGGAGGAGGAATTTCTCTCGGAAGCCACAAAGGCAAAGGCTGTTGAAAAATTGGATAAACTCAGGATTAATTGTATGTATCCGGATGATTGGAGTGACTATGACTATGAAGATCTGGAGCTTACAGACAATTATTTTGAGACAGTCATGAAAATAGAACAGTACGAAATAGAAAAACAGTTTTCCGATTACCATGGTCTGGTGAATAAGGATTGCTGGGTCGCAGAGCCCATTGTACAAAATGCCTATTATGATCTTACGAATAATGCTATTAACATCCTGCCCGGAATGATAGGCGATATTTTTTACAGCAGCGAAATGCCCAAGGAGGAGGTGTACGGCAAAATGGGTGCTGCGATTGGCCATGAAATCTCCCATGCCTTTGATGCCTTAGGTTCGTCTTATGACGGAGATGGCAACTATGTAGATTGGTGGACAGCGCAGGACAAAGCGAATTATAAAGAGAAGACGGACAGGCTGGTGTCTTATTTCGACAGCCTTTCCATATGGGATGGTCTTACCTGCAGTGGCGAGATGGACAAGATAGAGGCCTGTGCTGATATGGGAGGTGTTGCCGTGCTTCTGCGCTTGGCAGCAGAGGATCCGGATTTTGATTATCAGACTTTCTTTAAAGCCTTTGCGGAATCTTGGGCAGAGAACAGCACGCCGGAACGGGCCTATTATATGGCCAGTTATGATACCCATCCTGTGAGCTATCTGCGTGTGAATACAACTGTAGCTCAGTTCCAGGAATTCTATGATGCCTTCGATGTCGAAGAAGGCGACGGCATGTACATTGCACCGGAGAATCGGGTGAAGATCTGGTGATGATCGTATACATTGCGTGGTATATGCCGGTATAATTTAGCTTTAGACAAATTCACACACAGCTATCTCACGGCCTTGCTATACAGTGGGCTGTGGGGTGGCTGTTTTTTGATGTGTTGGAACTGAGATGGGATGAGTGGGATGAGCAGAGACTGAGATATACCGGCTGGCACCGGGGAATGTATGTATGGGAAGATGGTAAGCGGTCAATAAGCCCCCGTCAAGCCTAAAAAGAGAGCACCTCGAAACCGA
>CAVBWT010000048.1:0-17396 GCA_963599235.1 Lawsonibacter asaccharolyticus
AAGTAGAAGCAATCTGCTTTTTATCTGGTGTCAACAAGTCGGCGTACAAATAAGAAAGCGTTCCCATAGAGAAAAACTCAATGATTACCCACAAAGGGAATTTGCCGCCGTATTTTTGATTGTGATGTTTGACAACGAGTGTTCGTTTGTTGTCTGCAATACACGCAGCAATTTTTTCTTTAAAAATCTCGTCATTATGATGAGAATTGAATGTGGTGGCATCTAAATACCCTAATGCTCCATATTCAAATGAAAGATGGTAGGAAATCTGCGTTCTTAGATAAAATTCAATCTGCTCAATGACTCTGGAAAGTACACTCCGAAGATGGCTGTCAAATTCATAAATCCGTTGGATTCGCTCAAAGGGAATGCCTTTGAAGTAGGTACCGTCTTTTTTCTTGAAAGGCAAGTAATAGGCCAACAAGCGATAGTAGTTAGCTTGCTTCAAGAATTCTTTGCAAGAATCAGGATTCTCAATGATAAAGCCTTTTGCAGCAATTCTTTTGACTTGCTCATCGTATGTAATAGGCTCTTTAACGTCCATGATTTCGGAGAGTTTATCTGTATAGGTATCGCTCATAGGTAAATTCTCCTGATAAAAAAATGTCTCCCCATGGGACACATCACTTGCGTGAGAGGTGCGGGGAGTCCTGTCGCTTATATTATATGCGATTCAGTGGAAAAATGCAAGGGATTTATTAAAAATTACGATTGAATTTTAGAGCAATTTTAGAGCAATTAAAATAGCGGGGAAATTCCCCGCCGCTCGGTGGACCAGGGTCTTTCGACCAGTCCAATAGTAAAGTCGACTTTACGCTGGTATTGTACCGGATAAGCTCTGAATTTTCAAGTGTTTTCCCAAAAGAAACTTACGAGTATATTATTTTACCGTTTTAGCCTGTCTGCCCTGTGCAGATGGGCTTTTTTCATGCCCACAAGGAGGTGGTTACGCAAATGGCATCCAGAATCCAGGGCATCACCGTTGAGATCGGCGGCGATACCACAAAGCTCTCCAAAGCACTGGAAGGTGTAAACAAATCAATCAAGGGGACGCAGTCCGGACTGAAGGATGTCAATAAACTCCTGAAGCTGGACCCCTCGAATACAGAACTGGTCGTCCAGAAGCAGAAGATGCTCAAGGATGCCATTGAAGCAACCAAGGAAAAGCTGACCACTCTGAAAACTGCTGCACAGCAGGCCAATGAGCAGCTTGCCAACGGGGAAATCACCCAGCAGCAGTACGATGCCCTCCAGCGTGAGATCGCAGAGACGGAGCAGAATCTGAGATCCCTGCAGGACCAGGCAGCAACCACGAATGCGACCCTAGCCAAGATCGATGAAGCCGGGGAAAAGCTCCAAAACCTTGGTGCATCGGTCGAAAATGTGGGTAAGAAGTTCCTGCCCGTAACCGCAGCGGTGACCGGACTTGGCACAGCGGCAGTGAAAACCTCAGCCGACTTCGATGCCGAAATGAGCAAGGTTTCTGCTATTTCCGGTGCGACAGGAGATGACTTCGACCAGCTTCGAGCAAAAGCCCGTGAGATGGGTGCAAAGACCAAGTTCTCCGCATCGGAGGCCGCCTCCGCGATGGAATATATGGCGATGGCCGGCTGGAAAACTTCCGACATGCTGGGTGGTATTGAGGGTATCATGAACCTCGCGGCGGCTTCCGGTGAAGACCTCGCCACGACCTCGGATATCGTCACCGATGCCCTCACCGCGTTCGGTCTTTCGGCTTCTGATTCCGGGCATTTTGCAGACATCCTTGCCGCCGCTTCGTCCAATGCGAACACGAATGTGTCCATGATGGGTGAGACATTCAAATACTGTGCGCCTATCGCCGGTGCGTTGGGGTTCTCGGCAGAGGATACAGCAGAAGCCATCGGCCTCATGGCAAACAGCGGTATCAAGGCTTCACAGGCCGGTACTTCGCTGCGTTCCATCATGAACAACCTCGCTGGTGAGGTGACCTTTGTCGGTGAGAACATCGGTGAGGTCACGATTGCTACCAGCAATGCAGACGGCAGCATGAGAAGTCTGAATGATATTCTCGCTGACTGCCGTGTGGCATTCTCTGGCCTGACCGAGTCCGAGAAGGCATCCAACGCAGAAGCACTGGTCGGCAAGAACGCGATGTCCGGCTTCCTTGCCCTGATGAATGCCAGCCAGTCGGATATTGATAAGTTAAGCGGTGCCATTGAAAACTGCGATGGCGCATCTGAGAGCATGGCAGAAACCATGCAGGACAACTTAAATGGTCAGCTCACCATCCTGAAATCTCAGCTGGAGGAGCTGGCTATTTCTTTTGGCGATATCCTGATGCCGACCATCCGCAAGATCGTATCAGCGGTGCAGCAGTTCGTGGACAAGCTCAACAGCATGGACGACAGCACGAGAGAGACGATCATCAAGATCGGACTGCTGGCGGCATCCATTGGTCCGCTGCTCATTGTACTGGGCAAGACCATATCGACGGTCGGTACAGCGATGCGGGGATTCAGTTCTCTGGCAAAGGGCGTCCGGCTCCTCATCACGCATGTGGGCAGTGCCAGCGGTGTGTTCAGCAAGCTGGGTGTGGTTCTGGGCGGTCTGTCCGGGCCAGTTGTTGCGGTGGTAGCAGTCATTGGTACGCTGGTGGCGGCCTTCATGAACCTCTGGAACACTAATGAGGAGTTCCGTACTGCCATCACTGGCATCTGGAATGACATTGTTTCCAAGGTGAAAGCCTTCTGCGACCAGCTGACACAACGGATCAATGGGCTGGGCTTTGACTTTAAGGATGTCACCGAGGTGCTGAAATCAGTCTGGGATGGCTTCTGTCAGGTAGTTGCTCCGCTGTTCGAGGGTGCGTTCCAGAATATTGCCACCATCCTCAGTGTCGTTCTGGATACGCTGCTGGGGCTGTTCGATGTCTTTTCCAATGTGTTCTCTGGCAACTGGAGCGGCGCATGGGAAGCGGCAAAGGGCATCTTCTCCAGCATCTGGGATGGCGTGAAGTCCATCTTCTCCACGACCCTCTCTGCACTGAAGAGTGCGCTGGATGTGTTCCTTGGACTGTTCGGTACAGACTGGCAAACTGTCTGGGGCAGCATCAAGAGCTTCTTCGAGACGGTGTGGAGTGGAATCAGCAGCTTTTTCTCGAATACAGTTTCGGCCATCCAGTCAGTAGCAACGACTGTGTTTACAGCGGTATCTGGATTCTTTACCACGGTTCTTACCAGCATCCAGACGACCTTCAGCACGATCTGGACTGCGATTTCTACAGCAGTATCCTCCGTGCTGAATACGATCCATACCACAGTGACGACTGTGTGGACGGCAATCTCGACTGCGATTTCTACGGTCATGAATGCCATCAGCACGACCATCACAACGGTGTGGAACGGCATCTATAACACCATCAAACCGCTGCTGGATGCGTTCAAGTACCTGTTTGAGACCATCTGGCAGGCAATCCAAATCCTGATCGGTGCGGCACTGACGGCCATCCAGACGAAGATCACTTCTACCTGGAATGCCATCGTTGCTTTCGTAACGCCGATTCTGACTGGATTGCAGACGACCTTCTCTACGGTATGGACAGCTATCCAGACTGCGATTTCTACGGTGCTGACTGCGATTCAGACAGCAGTAACCACTGTGTGGAATGCCATAGTATCGTTCCTGTCTCCGCTGCTGACAGGCATCCAGACCCGGATGAGCACGGCATGGAACACAATCAAGACGGTCATCAGCACCGTCCTTACTGCGATCCAGTCCACTGTTTCTTCTATCTGGTCGGCCATCATCAGCAGAATCTCCGGCGTGGTAAATGGCATCAAGACTGTGGTTTCTTCTGGCTGGAATGCCATGAAATCCACGGTATCGACCCTCAGCAACAGCATCAAGACAGCGGCAACCACCGCATTCAATTCCATGAAGTCCGGTATTTCCACCACGATTTCTGGAATCACGAGCACGATTACCACAGGCTTCAACAATGCAGTGTCCTTTATCAAGGGACTGGCAGGGCAGGCGTTCTCGTGGGGCTCTGACCTGATCGGCAACATCGTGTCGGGCATCCAGTCGAGGATTCAGGATGTGGCGAATGCTGTGACCGGTGTTGCAGATAAGATTCGGTCGTTCCTGCATTTCTCCGTGCCGGATGAAGGACCTCTGGCGGATATGGAAAGCTGGATGCCGGACTTCATGCAGGGCTTGGCAAACGGCATCAATGCAAACACCAGCCTTGTGACCGCTGCGGCAGAGAACCTATCCACCACACTTTCTACCTCCATCACGAATTCTATGCGTGGAGTAGAAAAGGCATACAGCCAGAGCTGGACGGCTATCAGCCAGACGGTGAAAACCGGAACAGCAGGTGTAAGTGGTGCAATGAAATCTGCATGGAGTTCCATTACGACCAGCACCAACAGCACATGGAACTCCATCAAGTCCAGCGTTCAGAACAGCTTCTCGGCAGTGAAGTCCAATGTGACCTCTGCAACATCGGCGGTGAAATCTTCCATGACAAGCGCATGGAACTCAGTGAAATCGCTGACGACTTCCAGCTGGAACGACATCAAGAAGGTTATCACAAATGCGTGGAACGGGATCAAGTCCCTTACCACCTCGGCGACCTCTGCCGTCCGTTCTTCCATGACAAGTGCGTGGAATGCAGTGAAGAACCTGACGAACACCAGCTGGAACGGCATCAAAACGGTCATCACGACTGCATGGAACAGTATCAAGGGCCTTACGACTTCTTCTGTATCTACTATCCGCACGACGGTGACCACTGGATGGAACACCCTGAAATCCACCACGACTTCTGCATTCAACAGCATTAAGTCCACGGTGTCCTCTGCAATGGCAAACCTGCGCAGTACGGTATCTTCCGGTGTGACAAGCATCAAGAGCAGTTTCAACTCGCTTAGTTCGATTGCTTCCTCGGCATACCGCTGGGGCGCAGATATCTGTTCGCAGATGGCGGCAGGTGTCCGGGCAACAGCCAGTTCCGTGATCGCGGCGGCGGAAAATGTCGCAAGCAGGGTCAGAAGCCTGTTGCACTTCTCCGTGCCGGATGAAGGTCCTCTGTCCGATGCGGATACCTATATGCCGGACTTCATGAAACTGCTGGCGACCGGCATCAAGAAGAATGTCAAGTCGGTAGTGAAAGCCGTGCAGGGGCTTGCGGGCTCCATGAGCGACAACCTGACAACTCCGGTGGATTCTCTGGGTGACTGGATGGATTCCGTGGTCGGCAGTTTTGCTACCACCATCCGAAAAAGCCAGAGCGGTATCGGCAGTGCGGCAAAGGATGTAGGCAGTGGCATCCAGACCAAGCTTATGTCCGGGCTTTCCGGGCTGAAGACCCAGTTCCAACAGGTCTGGACAGACCTTGAGAAAATCACCAAAGCCGCAGTCGGAAATATGAGCGATGAGGTGAAGCAGGGCTTTGCGGATATGAAAACATCCATCGGTGAGCTGAGTTCTCAGACCAGTTCCCTTGGAAATGCGATCCGCAGTCTTGGAGATACCTTCAACTCGGATTTCCTAAAGAGCCTCGGCAACGGCATCAGCAAGGTCGGTGATACGGTCAATACGGTCACGGGTCTTGTGGACAAGCTCGGCTCCATGAAGAACACCATCGGAAATCTCGGAAACACGATGCAGAACCTTGGCAATGTCCTCGGTACAGAGAACGGTGGCGGTCTGCTGTCAAACCTCGGCAGTTTCCTGTCGAAAATAGGCAGTGCAGATGGCGGTCAGATCGTGTCGAAGTTCGGGGAACTGATCTCCGGGCTAACCTCCAAGATGGGCGGTCTGGGAGAGGGCATCACCGGTGTCATCTCGAAGCTGGGAAGCCTTGGCTCCAGCGGCAGTGGAATCCTGTCGAATCTGGGCGGACTGATCTCCGGTGTGGTTTCAAAGATCGGCGGTTTGGGCGGCAGTCTTTCCGGTATCGTATCGACCATTGGTTCTTCGCTGGGCGGTATTGCCGGAACAGTCGGCACAACGCTGTCCGGTCTGCTCGGTTCTGTGGGTACGACGGTATCCGGTCTGGCGGCCGGTGCTGGTTCGGCACTGGCTGGTATTGCTTCTTCTGCTGGAGGAGTGCTTGCTTCGGCAGGCACAGCACTTGCTGGCTTGGCTGGCCCTGCCGGTATCGCAGTGGCCGCAGTCGGTGGCATCGGGCTTGGCCTGACCGCTCTCTGGAAAAACTGTGACAGTTTCCGGGAAGGCGTTACAAATATCTGGAATAAAGTCACTTCCGTATTCACGAATGGAGTAAACGCCATCAAGAACGGTATCTCCAATGCGGCATCTGCCATCGGCAATGTGGCATCGTCCATCTGGGGCGGTATCAAGAATGTGGCTTCCTCGGCGGTCAGCTGGGGCAAGGATATCGTTGGCGGTATCGCAGGAGGTATCAAGAAGGGCGTCAGCTGGGTCGGCAATGCGGTCAAGAGTGTGGCAAGCGGTATCCGCTCGTTCCTGCACTTCTCAGTACCGGATGAAGGCCCGTTGTCTGATGCCGACACCTATATGCCGGACTTCATGAAGTTGCTTTCCGGCGGCATCAAGAAGAACGAGGGTGGCCTGATCAGCCAGATCAAGTCGATGGCAGCGAAGGTACAGCAGGGCATGGAGGGCATCAGCTCTTTCAGCCTGCCGGAACTGACCCTGCCGCATTTCGATGGCTCTGGCTGGAACTTCCCGCAGGCGGCTCTGGCCGGAGGCGGCACGACCCGGACGACCAACCTTGGCGGTGTGTATATCACGGTCAACGGCTACAACGCCCGGAACGATGACGAACTGGCCCAGACCGTTGCCGATAAGATCAACGGCATGATCCATGAGGATGATTCGGTCTTCAAGTAAAAGGAGGTAGATGCGTATGGGCTACAATGCCCCAAAGCAGACAGTATCACAGTTTCAGCTCAAAGGCAGATATGCCAGACAGTATCTGTCCTTTGCCGGGAAGTCCAGCAAAGACTTTCTGTTATATCTGTCTGGCCCCGGTGTGTATGATTCCCCGGCTGCGGATGTGGAGAGTACCTCTGTACCTGGCAGAAACGGGGACATCCTCACCGAAAATGCAAAGGCAGGCCGACGCAGATATCAGAACGTGGATATCAAGTACAAGGCGTTTTTCTTCAACGGTCTGCCTGCCAAGACCGCAGCGGTCAAGGCGTGGCTGTTATCTCCGATTGGATATCAGAAGCTACAGGACACCTATGATCCGGAATTCTTCCGGATGGCGGTCTGCAAGGATGCCCTTGCTTTTGATATCACTGCCCAGAAAGCCGCTGAGATGGAGCTGACCTTTAACTGCAAGCCCCAGCGGTGGAGCGTGGATGGGCAGAGGAGTATCCGGCTGGAGAGCAGAGCGACCTTAAAAAATCCTTTTGCTTTCCCGGCACAGCCCATCTTCAAGGTCTACGGAGATTCTGGCGGTGAGCTGTATGTGGGGGAAGAGAAAATCATCATCCACAGCATCAAGGACTATGTGCTGCTCAACTGTGAGACGCACAATGCTTACAACGCTTCCGGTTTTTGTAACGAGACCATCCTTTCGGATGACTTCCCGGAACTGCCGGAGGGCAAGACACAGATCACATGGACAGGCGGTATCACGGCGGTGGAGGTCATTCCCCGCTGGTGGACGCTCTGAGAGGAGGTGCAGCCAGTGATCCCATGTTTATATGATTCCAGGGAAACGAAGTTCAACCACAACGGCATCGGAAAGCTGGCAGATGCACAGTCCTGTACCGTGACTGAAAAGCGGAACGGCAGTTATGAGCTGAAGCTGGTCTGTCCGTCAGATGGCATCCATGCAGAAATGCTGGAGGAGGGAAATATCATCCTCGCCAAGCCATCGGACACCATGCAGAGCCAGCCGTTCCGCATCTACAAGATTACCACTCCCATTGATGGAAAACTGGAAGTTCAGGCACGGCATATTTCCTACCAGCTCAACTTCATTACGGTATCGCCATTCTCGGTAACTGGATGCGCAGGGGCGATGCAGGGACTCAAAAGCCATGCTGCTTCCGATTGCCCATTCGATGTCTGGACGGATGTGGATTCCAGCGCGACTTTTACGCTGGGTGTTCCTTCTTCGTTCCGAAACTGTCTGGGCGGCATGGATGCTTCTGTGCTGGATACTTTTGGCGGTGAATTCGAGTGGGATAGATATGTAGTTAAGTTCCATAAGGCCAGAGGAACGGATAGAGGTGTTCGCATCACCTACGGAAAGAATCTGACTGACTTCAAAATGGAGAAGAGTATTGAAAACACCATCACAGGTGTGCATCCATACTGGGTGGATAATGAAACCCAGGCGGTCATGGAACTGCCAGAAAAGGTGGTGCTGTTCAGTAAAAAATCCGTGCCTTACCAGAAGGTCACAGTGCTGGACTGCACCAGTGCTTTTCAGGAAAAGCCGACCGAGGCAGCACTTCGGGAATATGCCCAGAACTATATCGATACCACCGACCTGACGGAGCCGGAGATCGATATCAAAATTGACTTCATACAGCTTTGGAACACGCCGGGATATGAGGACATCGTGGAAGCAGAGCGGGTTTCTCTCTGTGATACGGTCCATGTGTATATCTCCAAGCTGGGCATCGAGGTCAGTTCCAAGGTCACGGAAACTGAGTACGACTCGCTGCTGGAGCGGTACAACAGCATCACACTGTCAAACTCTACGGTCAGCAGCCGAAATTCCTCACTGACAGGTTCGCTGAACAGTATCCGGAATACAGCAGCCATCGCCTACGACACGGCGATCCGTGCAGAAACAGCGGTGGGAGAACAGGTCGGAGGAATCACGGCATCCATCATCTACGATGGCGCACTTTTTGCTGCTCTGTTCGGTCTTCATTATCAAAACGAAACCGACAGCAGGGGCAATACGACCCGGTACGCATTTAATGCGGCCACCCTGAAACAGTCAACGGTCGCATGGAAGAACAGTTCTGCCGGGTTATTTGTATCCACGGATGGCGGTAAGACCTGGGGCTATGGCTGGGAGTCGGATGATACCGCAGTCAAAACAGCAATTCTGCTGGAACAGACCTTAAAGGAACTGGATGACCGCTACAAGAAAGCCACAGAGCTTTCAGAAGATTTGCTGAAAGAGCTGGATGAGCGGTACAAAACAGCGACAGCCATTTCTGCCGAGCTTCAGAAAACACTTGACCAGCGGTACGAAACCGCAAAGAAGCTGTCCAAAGAGCTGTATGAGGAACTGGATAAGAGGTACAGCACCCTTACGGAAATCTCAGACGATTTGCAGAAGGAGCTGGATGCGAAATATCAGCCGAGTATCCCTGTGTCGGAAACCGCGCCGGAGACCCCGGCAGCAGATACCCTCTGGGTCGATAAGAAGAATCTGCGGTTGAAGCTGTGGGATGGAAAGCAGTGGCAGACGGTTGGCTATGAGCCGGAAGAACCCGACCCAGAACCAACTGATCCAGAGCCAACCACACCTACAGAGCCAGAGAATCCAGATACTGAAGACAAAGACACCGAAGACAAAGAAGAAAGTGACACCGAGAAGGGAGGGAGCGCGTAATGGTCACAAGCATTTATCAGGAAGTGGAGCTGTCATTGACGGAGAATCTCATTCCAGTGACAGTTCCGGTCAAGCAGTATGACAACAAGGCACGGAAAGTTCGTTGTGTTCTGTATAACAACTCGGTACAGTATTCTGTGCCGCAGGACTGCATCGTTGCCTGTTCTGGTACAAGACCGGACGGTACGATCTTTCACTACACCAGCGAGACGGCATCTGATCTTGTGTTTGTCGAGAATGGAGCAGTCATCTTTACGATCACGGCTTTCATGACTGCACAGGCAGGTCGGTTCCCATTGGATGTTGTTATGCTCAGCACAGCAGGAGATGTCCTTGGCTCGTTCTCCCTCACGCTGAAAGTGGAACGGGCTGCCATCAACAACGGCAAGATCGCCACCTACACCTATGCCGGTGTGGTGGAAGCTATCCGCAAGGGACTGCTGGAAGTCTATATCACGGACGATGGCTATTTTGCCATTGTGTCTGAGGATGGGCTTGGCTTCAGCGACAAGTCGGAATCCAGCACTATCCAGAAGTTCATTGAGAATCTTTTGAACTGCACGATTACGGATGACGGCTATCTTGCCTTCACCACCGAAGATGGTTTGAAGCTCATCTTCTCAATGGATGATGACGGACGACTGGTCGTAGAGTTCGCAAACGGCTGATACAGCCGGGAAAGGGGAAAATATGTCGGAATATATCGGAAACCGAATCGTCCCGCGCCACGATGGTGTTTGGGACAAAGCAAAAGAATATGAGCCTCTCACGATTGTGTATGAGGAGTCCACTGGTGACAGTTATATCAGCCGCAAGCCCGTGCCGGCTGGAACGCTTCTGTCGCAGGAGGAATACTGGGCGATGTGTTCCCGGTTCTCGGAGCAGATGGCTCTTTACCGCCAGAACACATCGGATGATGTGGCAATCCTGCGGAAGATGACAGCACAAGATGTGGCTGACATTACGCAAAAGGTGGATGCCGTCAACAGTGCTGTGGCTGCAAACAAATCCGAGATGGATAAGACCGCAGAAACGCTGAAATCCCAGATCGATGCCAATATCAAGGCATCTACGGATAAGAATGCCAATTACGCGCAGGAACTGGTGGATGCCCGCGTGGATGATACTGGGAAGACCTATGGTACAGCAGGAGAGAATGTACGAGCCATTGGCAGGGTCCGCTCCATGCAGAATATCATGAAGAACTGGGTAATCAATAATGCCTATGCAAACCAGAATGGCAATCTTGTGTCCTCTGAAAGCTGGCGTGTCGCACACATGGTTCCGGTCAGCGGCGGTTCGATTCTGGTGGACGGTCAGTTCGGTTATATGAGCGGCCGGGATGACTATAACAACGTGGTTTGCTATGACATGGACCGCAAGTACCTCGGCGGCTGCTTCCGGGCAGAGAGTGGCAAGGTTTATGACAACTATGTAATCACGCTGCTTCCGAATACCCGCTTTATTTCGGTCACTACCAATGAAAAGCTGTTCTCAAAGCTCTCTGTGTACCTGTACGACAACATGCTCCCTCTGCGTTTGCTGTCGAATTATGCGACAGGCTGGCAGTGGATGAACGGCAGTGTGGACATCAAGTTCACGGCCAGCAAGGTGACAGTTACTTTCCCAGAGGGAAAGAACGTGTATATCTGCCGCCGTCCGAATGGTACGCAGTATGACCAGACAAAGCTGGGTGCAGAAAATAGTATTTCCGTTGACTTTGCAACGAAAAACTGGTGGGCGATTTACTACGATGGCATGGAAGTCTCGGCGGATGAAGCGGGAGAGAAGACCGAAGTTCCGGTCATCAAGGTGGAGAACACAGATGGAAACTGGGGAACGCTGTTCACTCGAAACCGCTTTGTGTTTGCTGTGCTTTATGATGGGAAGGTCGTTTATGCGGCTCCTTCTTCCGATGGCACGGTCATCAACAGCATCGACTACGGCAACCCGGCGAAGGTAGCGTACAATGCGGTTACCCAGCACAAATACCGCTCTGCAAAGATGTTTCTTTCCACAGGTCAGCTTACGATTGATACGGTCAACCGCACCATTCAGGTCACTAAGCGGATTCTGGCTGTGGTCGATAACGGTGCATACCATTGGATCGCTGTCGGCGAGGAGCCTGTGCCGATGCTGGACAGCGAGGAAGCAGAAAAGCACCATATGCTGATTTTAGCCTATGATTCTTCCAAGGGTGAGATCAATCTCTACAACACCACACAGTTCCGGGAACTCGGTGCATTTGGCTACTATATCGCCGCATGGTATGAGAATTACTTCTGGTATCCGCACATGGGAGCGTCCTTCAGCATCGTGCTGAATGGCACGGAGTACAAAGCTGGTGCCCTGTTCGATGAGGAACGTCGGGATTCTTATATTGAAAAGAAATATGAAAATCGGTTCCAGCAACTCCGCTCTGACCTTGCCGGTAAGGACTCCCGACACATGTATCTGGCAAGCGGTGGGATCACCATCGACCAGAATGCCGGTACGATCCAAGTCAGCACCAAGTGTCTGGGTGTGCCGGATACCTTCCATTATCAGTGGATCACCGCAAGTGACCCGGTGGAGATGGCATTTAATACGCCGACACCCGAACATGGTATGCCGATGCGTATCCTCGCTTACGATGCCAAGACGGAAACCATCAACCTGTATGATACCAGCCTGTTCCGCAAGCTGGGCACGAATGGCTTCTATATCGCAAGCTGGTATCTGAGCAAGCTGTATAATCCGTATATCCATCCGGATGTGAAAATTATCTTGAACGGTAAGGAGTACAAAGCAGGTGACCTGTTTGCAGATAACGAGGCAGCCTTTATCCCGAAGCGTATCACCGACTATGTGCAGAAAGCCATTGCTCCGGCAGTAGAGGATGATATCGTGACCCCGTCCCACTGGGACTGCATGGAGGGGCGGCAGCTGTCCATCTTCTATGACTGCCTGTCCCGGCATGATGGCAAGGAAAATCTGTATGTGTTCGCCAGAGGCACAAATGCACCGAGCCTGACCCGGAACGAATACTGCATGAACTACACGCCGACTGCGGAGAGCACGGATTTTTCTCTGACCGTCCGCCGTTTGGATGAAGATGACTGCCACATCGTTTCTTCCAAGCCAGTGCAGGTGAAAGTCCACCACAAGCTGAAGGACAAACTCACGAAGAATGTCTGCATCTGCGGTGATTCCCTTGTGGACAACGGTCATGTGGCAACGGAAGTGTACCGGCTGCTGGCAGAGGATGGCGACTGTGTGATCCACCAGCTTGGCACGAGAGGTCCGGACGGTGGTAAGCATGAGGGGCGCGGCAGTTGGACCTTTGCCCGGTATCTGGCAGACAGCGACTACGCCGGGAAGACCAACGCTTTCTGGGATAAGCTCAAGAGCCGACTGGACTTCCAGAAATACTGCGAGACCAACGGCTACGAGGGCATCGACTACTTCCTGATCGCACTTGGTACAAACGATGTGTCACAGGGCAGTACGCTGTACCGTACCGAAGCAGAGGTGCAGAAGTTTGTAGACCAGGCAAAGCAGTTCATTGACGCGTTGCTGGATAAGGAGACAGGCTTCCCGAACTGCAAGATCGGCATCGGCCTTTGCGGTCCTGGCTCGGATTACTCTTACCAGTGTGCTTCTAGCATGGGCATCTTCCACATGAGCATCAACACCCTCAACCTCGCGCTCATCAAGGCATTCGATGCTGGCAAGTATCATAAAAATGTGACCTGCTTTGCACACGGACTGCGCACCGACCGCCGACTGGCGTTCCCGTATTCGGACAAGCCGGTGTCGAGCCGCTTCACAGAAACCATCCGGACGCTCACCAACAGCATTCATCCTTCCGCAAGGGGCTATCAGGCATGGGCAGACGGTTATTACTGCCAGATTCGTGCATGGCTGACCGAGGACAGTAAATAAATTTCCACCGTCTCTGCCAGACATACCTCCAAAGTGTCTGTTAAACGGTGTTCATTATAGAGGAGTATTTTTACACAGGGCGGCATCGACCGTCTATTTTTATGCCCGCATTGGGCAGGAAAGGTTAGGTAAAAAATGCAGAATGTAATCGATAAGATGGAGCTGATGTTCGCAGGTCTGGGCGGCTTCCTGGGCTGGTTCTTCGGTGGCTTTGACGGCTTCTTTTATGCACTGGTCGTCTTTGTGACTTGTGATTATTTCACTGGTGTGCTGGCGGCGGCTGTGCGTCACGAGCTTTCTTCCGAAGTCGGCTTTAAGGGCATCGCCAAGAAAGTGTGTATCTTCATTCTTGTTGGGATTTCCAGCGTGATCGATACACAGATCATCGGCGAAGGTGCAGCACTCAGGACTGCACTTATTTTCTGGGCGATTTCTAATGAAGGACTTTCCATTCTGGAAAACAGTGCTGTCATTGGGCTTCCGGTGCCGGAAAAGCTGAAGGCCATGCTCATCCAGCTTGTGGATGAGAACCATGCAGCCAAGCTGAACGGCGGAAGTGACGAGGAGAAGAAGCAGTAATCAATGGGGAGATGTGTAACAGCCTCTCCCTGAATTTTAGGAGGAAAGCATTATGAGTAAGAAAGAATATCCCGCAAAGCTGACGACCGGCTATTACCGTGTGCGTGAAGTCTGGGAGGATGAGGCATCACAGCTGGGTGCGTATCGTCTGTTGGCGAATGCGAAAGCCAAGTGCGATGAGAATCCCGGCAGTTGTGTCTTTGACAATGACGGCAATGTGATCTACCCGGAGAAAGCTGTGCCTGTCACCGGGGCAGAGGAGAGCGAGGAGCATCCGGTACAGGACGAGCCGGAGGAGAAAGGGGCAGAGGAACAGCTGAAAGAAGATGCCCCGGCGGATGCTTCCGATAAGGACGAGAAGTCCAATGTAGATGAGAACGAGTTTCCGACCGCAGAAGAACTTCCGGCGACCATTGCCTATGGCAAACTCAAGACTCTTATGAATATCCGGAAGAAACCGGATACCAGTGCAGAGATCATCACGGTTTATAAGAAGAACACCCTTGTGGAAGTCATTCAGTTCTGCGACGGCTGGCTGAAGATCAAATGCCCGGAAGCAGAGGACGGTGTGGCGTATGTCCTCAACAGCACGGACAGCTATGCGTTCACCGCCAGCAAGATCTACACCGTTGTTCCTGGCGACAACCTCTGGAAGATCGCAGAGAAAGAACTGGGGGACGGCAACCACTGTGCAGATATCCGCACTCTGAACGGCCTGACTTCCAATGCTATCCGGGTCGGTATGAAGCTGCTGATCCCGTAACAACAAAATAACCACAGCACAAGGCTCGGAGAAATCCGGGCCTTAACTTTTTTAGCAGGAGGAAATCATTATGGGATATACCAATAGTCCACTCGTTGTTTACACCAAGCTCTCACCGAACCATTCTGGGCAGAGAACACACAGCATCGACCGTATCACACCGCATTGTGTAGTCGGTCAGCTTTCTGCGGAAAGTATCTGCGCCTGCTTCACCAGCACGAGTCGTCAGGCAAGCTGCAACTACGGTATCGGCACGGATGGTCGTGTGTCGCTTTGTGTCGAGGAAAAGAACCGCAGCTGGTGTTCGTCCAGCAATGCCAATGACCAGAGGGCAGTCACCATCGAATGTGCGAGTGATATGAGTGAGCCGTATGCCATGAACAGTGCAGTATACAACTCGCTCATTAAGCTCTGCATCGACATCTGCCAGCGTAATGGCAAGAAAAAGCTTCTGTGGCTTGCTGATAAAAACAAAACTTTTAACTATACACCGGCAGCAGATGAGATGGTAATCACTGTTCATCGCTGGACAGCTAATAAAAGCTGCCCCGGCGATTGGCTCTACAATCGTCTGGGTGATCTGGCCGCAAAAGTAACTGCTGCACTGGGCGGTTCATCCTCATCCGGTATGCAGGCTTCTTCGCTGAAGAACCTCACCGAAGCAGAAGCAGTAGCAAAGATCGGTCCGCTGTTTACTGCGAACCAGAAAACCAGTGGCATCCTTGCCTGTGTGTCGATGGCACAGTTCATTCTGGAGTCCGGGTACGGTAAATCCGAACTGGCGCAGAATGCCAATAACTGCTTCGGCATGAAGGCCTCGCTTTCCGGAAACAGCTGGTCTAACTCCACATGGGATGGCAAGTCCGTCTACACCAAGAAAACGCAGGAACAGAATGACGATGGCAGCTATGTGACGATCACTGCTGACTTCCGCAAGTACGCTAGTGTCGAGGACTCCATTGCCGACCATGCAGCATATCTGCTTGGTGCGATGAACGGCAGTAAGAAACGCTACGAAGGTCTGGCAGGTTGTACGGATTATAAGAAGGCAGCACAGATCATCAAGGATGGCGGTTACGCTACCAGCCACACCTATGTGCAGAACCTCTGTAGCATCATTGAGCGTTGGAATCTGACACAGTACAATGCTACTGTTTCCAGCACTACGATTTCCGGCTGGTATCGTGTGCGTAAGAGCTGGCAGAATGCATCTTCCCAGAAGGGTGCGTTCCACGACCTCACCTATGCAAAGCAGTGTGCAGATGCCAATCCGGGTTATTATGTTTTTGATCCAGATGGCAAGGCGGTCTATCCGGACACCCCGGCGGCATCTGTTCCGTATGCAGTCCGTGTGTCCATCAACGACCTCAATATCCGCAAAGGTCCGGGTACGAACTATGCGAAGACCGGTTATTACACCGGCAAGGGCGTATTCACCATCGTGGCAGAATCTGCTGGCACTGGTTCTACGAAAGGCTGGGGCAAGCTGAAGTCCGGCGCAGGCTGGGTCGCACTTGATTATTGCACCCGTATCTAAAACAGTCCCCGTCCATATTGGGCGGGGCGTACATATCGTGCAGATACGACAATAATCCACGAGATTATTCTCCGTCTTTCTGCATCGAATTTACTTGATAATATCACGAAACAGAGGGAATATGTGACTGCCCAAAGAGAAGAGACGGGCAGGAAAGGAGCGATGATTTATGAGTGCTGGTACGGATTTCCTTGCAAATTTGCAGAAAACGACTGTGAAGAATACAACGCAGCAGAAACAACAGAAGAGAGCGAATGCATCCGCTGTGGATGTCTCGGCTTTACTGGAAGCCGCTCTCAGGCAAAAGAAACCTACGGAAGCTGTGGCAGATGTTCGTCAAAGTGCGGATGTCGCCACAGCTTCTTTTTTACCGCCGACTGACACGCATCAAGGCAAGTCTATTCAACAAAAGCCGAAAAGTGCATCAGATAAAGCAGTACCCCAGAAGCAATCCACCTCGAAATCAAAAGACATTGTAGATGCCGGTATCACGGCCCTTATCCAGAAAGCACTGGATGCCAAAAAGGTCATGGAACAGCCGGACATTGCAGAGCGGTTACAAGTCAGCATGGAGAGCGAGTTCACACAACTTTTCGCCACCGAGAATGAGCCGCAGGAGAGCAAGTTCGTTTCAACTGCAACATTCCGCACTACCAAAAAGAAGATTGGAAGCATTAACGTGGCGGCTTACATCCGCGTGTCTACGGACATGAGCGACCAGGAGAACTCGTATGAAACGCAGGAGAAATATTTTAACCAGCTGATTCAAAGCAATCCGGAATGGAATGCGGTCGGTGTGTACTCAGATTACGGTATCTCTGGTACTTCCAAGGAAAAGAGAACTGGATTCCGCAGGCTGATGCGTCACTGTAGGGATGGTAAAATCGACCGCATTGTGTGTAAGTCCATTTCCCGATTTGCTCGAAACACGGCCGACTTTATGACGGCACTGGATACCCTACATGACTGCGGAGTGACGATTCTGTTTGAGAAAGAAAATCTGGATACGGCAGACCCGACCAGTGACT
>CAVBWT010000049.1:0-16266 GCA_963599235.1 Lawsonibacter asaccharolyticus
TGACCACCCCGCTCTTTCTGCTGCGCTGTGTGCAGCTCGGTATCAGCATCGCCGATCTCGACCTGCTGACCATCGGGTTGGTCAACGATATGTTCACGGAGCGACAGAACGACGATTATCCGTACAAGGAACTGGCATCGCAGGAGGATTTTGACCGGTTCTAAAATAAAAAACCAGACGACCGCGCTTATATTGTGAACGAAATAAGCACGGTCGTCTGGTGATAGACACAAGAATCCCACTCAGCCGGTGTGACTGGGTGGGAAAGAAGTGTTTTAGTTTCAGAAAATTTATCTATGTGAGTATCACTTATGGGTAAATTCTCCTAATAAAAATGTCTCCCCATGGGACACATCACTTGCGTGAGAGGTGTGGGGAGTCCTGTCACTTATATTGTATGCGATTTAATGAGAAAATGCAAGGGTTATCATGTGGATGAGAACTGGTTAATCGAAAAGCCCATGCTTATTAGCTCTTTTCTGAGCAATATCGTATACTTCTTCGTCAGCTCGGACACCGATGACAATAACCATCATGGATGATTCTGTACGGCGAAGTTGATATACAACACGTAAGCCAGCAGACCGGAGTTTGATTTTCAGAAGCCCTGCAAGGTTAGTGCTGTTGTGATTACCGAGCGGTTTTCCATAGCCTTGTTCATCAACAGGCAGTGGATTTTGTTGAACTTTTTTGATGGCTTTCAGAACAAGGATGCGCTGACTTCCATCGAGGTCTTTTAAGTCTTTTTCTGCTTCAGGAAGGTATTCTAGTTTCCAATTCATTCGATGTCTACCTCGTCAAAACCGGCGAGATCGTCTTCTGTAACACCGAGACGGCGATTCATTTCTTCCTCAGAAATCAAAGAGGTTGGATCAAAGTGTGCCATACGTTCAGAAGCGACAGCCAGCAGACGTGCGTCATTTAATTCATCCATTAGACGGACATATTCGTCCGGGGAGATGAGAACGCATTCTGCAGCGTTGTTCTTCATAACAACTTTAGCACCGCACTGTTTGACATCTTCAAAAATTTTTCCAGCAAGACCGCGGTTAAACTGGGTAATTGGAACGGTATTAGTAATAGCACTCATAACAGAAGCCATAATCGTCAACTCCTTTCTTTACTTGCATTATAGCATACGTTTGCAAAAATATCAACTGGTTAGTCGATGAATTTGCTGATAAATGTATTGTATACTGAAAAGGCGTTTTTGATACAACGTTAAGAATATTTTACCGCTTTAGCCTGTCTGCTCCGTGCAGATGGGCTTTTTTCATGCCCAGAAGGAGGTGGTCATCCGCATGGCATCCAGAATCCAGGGTATCACCGTTGAGATCGGTGGCGATACCACAAAGCTCTCCAAAGCACTGGAAGGTGTAAACAAGTCAATAAAAGGGACGCAGTCTGGATTGAAGGATGTCAATAAACTCCTGAAACTGGACCCTACGAATACAGAACTGGTCGTTCAGAAGCAGAAGATGCTCAAGGATGCCATTCAGGCGACCAAGGAAAAGCTTGCAACTCTGAAAACAGCTGCACAGCAGGCCAATGAACAACTTGCCAATGGTGAGATCACCCAGCAGCAGTACGATGCGCTCCAGCGTGAGATTGCCGAAACCGAGCAGAATCTGAAATCCCTGCAGGAACAGGCGGCGACCACCAATGCGACCCTCGCCAAGATCGATGAGGCAGGCGAAAAGTTACAGAACCTTGGCTCCTCGGTTGAAAATGTGGGTAAGAAGTTCCTGCCCGTGACTGCAGCTGTGACCGGTCTTGGCACGGCGGCAGTCAAAACGGCAGCAGACTTCGATGCCGAAATGAGCAAGGTTTCCGCTATTTCTGGTGCGACCGGGGACGACTTTGACAAGCTCCGTGCGAAAGCCCGTGAGATGGGTGCGAAGACCAAGTTCTCTGCATCGGAAGCCGCCTCTGCGATGGAATATATGGCAATGGCCGGTTGGCGCACGGAAGATATGCTTTCGGGTATCGAAGGCATTATGAACCTTGCCGCCGCTTCTGGTGAAGATCTTGCTACGACTTCGGACATCGTCACCGATGCGCTCACGGCCTTCGGCCTGTCTGCAGCGGATTCCGGACATTTCGCAGATATCCTTGCCGCAGCTTCTTCCAGCGCCAACACCAATGTGAGCATGATGGGCGAAACGTTCAAATACTGTGCGCCTATTGCCGGTGCTCTTGGATTCTCGGCAGAGGATACCGCCGAGGCTATCGGTCTGATGGCAAACAGTGGTATCAAGGCTTCGCAGGCCGGTACTTCTCTGCGTTCCATTATGAACAACCTTGCCGGTGAAGTAACTTTTGTCGGTAAAAATATTGGTGAAGTCACGGTTGCCACCAGCAATGCGGACGGCAGCATGAGAAGCCTGAATGACATCCTTGCGGACTGCCGTGTAGCATTTTCTGGTTTGACTGAATCCGAGAAGGCATCCAATGCAGAGGCACTGGTCGGCAAAAATGCGATGTCCGGTTTCCTGGCTTTGATGAATGCCAGTGAAGGGGATATCAACAAACTTCGTGGTGCTATTGAGGGATGCGATGGCGCATCCGAGAGCATGGCAGAGACCATGCAGGACAACTTAAATGGTCAGCTCACCATCCTGAAATCTCAGTTGGAAGAGCTGGCCATTTCTTTTGGCGACATCCTGATGCCGACCATCCGCAAGATCGTATCTGCGGTGCAGCAGTTCGTGGACAAGCTCAACAGCATGGATAACAGCACCAGAGAGACGATCATTAAAGTCGCGCTGCTGGCGGCTGCAATCGGACCGCTGCTCATTGTTTTGGGTAAGACCATATCGACGGTGGGCACAGCGATGCGGGGATTCAGTTCTCTGGCAAAGGGTATCCGGCTCCTTATCACCCATGTGGGCAGCGCCAGCGGTGTGTTTGGAAAACTGGGTGCGGTGCTGGGTGGTCTGTCAGGGCCAGTTGTGGCAGTGGTAGCAGTCATCGGTACACTGGTAGCGGCTTTTATGAACCTGTGGAACACCAACGAGGAATTCCGCAAGGCTATTACCAGCATCTGGAATGATATTGTTTCTAAAGTCAAAGCCTTCTGTGACCAGCTGACACAGCGAATCAACGGGCTGGGCTTTGATTTTAAGGATGTCACCGAGGTGCTGAAAGCAGTCTGGGATGGCTTCTGTCAGGTCCTTGCACCGCTGTTCGAGGGCGCATTCCAGAATATTTCCACGATCCTTGGTGTGGTTCTTGATACTCTGCTCGGTCTATTTGACGTTTTCTCCAATGTATTCTCCGGAAACTGGAGCGGTGCATGGGAGGCGGCAAAGGGGATCTTCTCCAGCATCTGGGAGGGCGTGAAGTCGATTTTCTCCACGACCCTTACTGCACTGAAAAATGCACTGGATATTTTCCTTGGCCTGTTTGACACGGATTGGCAGACGGTCTGGGGCAGCATCAAGAGTTTCTTCGAGACGGTGTGGGCTGGCATTAAGAATTTCTTCAGTGATACAGTTTCGTCTATTCAGTCGGTGGCGACAACTGTGTTTATGGCAGTTTCTGAATTCTTTACAACGGCCCTTACCAATATCCAGACAACCTTCAGCACCATCTGGACTGCCATTTCTACGGCGGTTTCTTCGGTACTGACAATGATTCACACCACGGTGACGACCGTGTGGGCGGCAATCTCGACCGCAATTTCCACGGTCATGACCACCATCCATACCACGATCACTTCCGTATGGACCGGAATCTACAATACCATCAAGCCGCTGCTGGATGCGTTCAAATATCTGTTTGAGACCATCTGGCAGGCAATCCAGATTCTCATCAGTGCGGCACTGACGACGATCCAGACGAAGATCACTTCGATTTGGAACGCCATCGTTGCATTTGTGACCCCGCTGCTGACCGGTCTGCAAACAACTTTCTCTACAGTTTGGACCGCCATTCAGACAGCAATCTCGACGGTGCTGACGGCAATTCAAACTGCGGTGACTACGGTTTGGAACGCTATCGTATCGTTCCTTTCTCCGCTACTTACCGGAATCCAGACCCGGATGAGCACTGCGTGGAATGCGATTAAGACTGTTATTTCGACGGTTCTTTCTACCATTCAGTCTGTGGTTTCCTCCATCTGGTCTGCCATCAGCAGTAAGATTTCTGGTGTGGTCACCGGCATCAAGACAGTGATTTCTTCCGGCTGGAATGCCATGAAATCTACGGTGTCCACACTCAGCAACAGTATCAAGACAGCGGCGACCACGGCATTTAATTCCATGAAGTCCGGTATTGCTACCACGATTTCTGGAATCACCACTACGATTTCGACTGGCTTCAACAATGCCGTTTCCTTTATTCAGGGACTGGCGGGGCAGGCATTCTCGTGGGGCTCTGACATGATCGGAAACATCGTGTCGGGTATCCAGTCAAGGATTCAGGATGTGGCGAATGCCGTAACCGGTGTGGCTGACAAGATCCGCTCGTTCCTGCACTTTTCCGTGCCGGATGAGGGGCCTCTGGCCGATATGGAGAGCTGGATGCCGGACTTCATGCAAGGGCTGGCTAACGGCATCAACGCCAACACCAGTCTTGTGACAGCGGCGGCAGAAAATCTGTCCACCACGTTGTCTACCTCCATCACGAACTCCATGAAGGGAGTGGAGAAGGCATACAGCCAAAGCTGGACATCCATTGCCCAGACTGTGAAAACAGGAACGGCTGGCGTGAGTGCGGCGATGCGGTCGGCATGGAGCTCCATTACGGCCAGCACCAGCAGCACATGGAATTCTATCAAATCCAGCATCCAGACCAGTTTTGCGGCGGTGAAGTCCAATGTGACTTCTGCAACGGCGGCAGTGAAATCCTCCATGACCAGCGCATGGAACGCCGTGAAGTCGCTGACGAACACCAGCTGGAATGGAATTAAGACCGTCATTACAACGGCGTGGAACGGGATCAAGTCCCTTACGACCTCTGCAACGGCAGCCGTCCGTTCTTCCATGACCAGTGCATGGAACACTGTGAAGTCGCTGACGAATACCAGCTGGAATGGAATCAAGACGGTCATCACAACGGCGTGGAACAGCATCAAGAGCCTCACGACTTCCTCTGTATCTGCAGTTCGCACTACGGTGACCGGCGGATGGAGCGGGGTACAGTCTTCGACTTCTTCCTCGTTCAATAATATCAAATCCACGGTTTCGTCTGCAATGTCGAACCTGCGCAGTACGGTATCTTCCGGTGTGGCAAGCATCAAGGGCAGCTTCAATTCGCTGAGTTCGATTGCATCTTCGGCTTACCATTGGGGCGCAGATATCTGCTCCCAGATGGCGGCAGGTGTCCGTGCGGCAGCAGGCTCCGTGATCGCAGCAGCCGAGGCTGTGGCAGCCAAGGTCAGAAGTCTGCTGCATTTCTCTGTGCCGGATGAAGGCCCTCTGTCGGATGCAGACGAGTATATGCCTGACTTTATGAAGCTGCTGGCGACAGGCATTAAGAAAAATGTCGGCAGTGTGGTCAAGGCAGTCAAGGGGCTGGCAGGCTCCATGAGCGATAACCTGACCACTCCGGTGGATTCGCTGGGAGACTGGATGGATTCTGTGGTCGGCAGTTTTGCCACCACGATCAAGAAAAGTCAGAGCGGCATCGGAAGTGCGGCAAAAGATGTGGGCAGCGGAATCCAAAGCCAGCTGATGTCTGGGCTGTCCGGCCTGAAGACACAGTTCCAGCAGTTGTGGACGGACCTGCAGGGAATCACCAAGGCAGCCGTCGGCAGCATGAGCGATGAAGTGAAGCAGGGCTTTGCGGATATGAAATCCTCCATCAGTGAACTGAGTTCTCAGACCAGTTCTCTTGGCAGTGCGATCCGCAGCCTTGGTGACACCTTTAACTCGGATTTCTTAAAGGGCTTGGGAAATGGAATCAGCAAAATTGGCGATACGGTGGACAGCGTCACCCGGATTGTGGATAAACTCGGCTCCATGAAAACAACGCTGGGGAATCTGGGAGGAACGCTTCAAAATCTGGGCAATGCTATCGGTTCGGAATCGGGTGGCGGCTTGCTTTCTAATCTCGGCAGCTTCCTGTCGAAGATCGGCAATGCAGATGGCGGGCAGATCGTGTCGCACTTTGGCAACCTGATCTCCGGGCTGACCTCGAAAATGGGCGGCTTGGGAGAGGGAATCTCCGGCATCATCTCGAAGCTGGGAAGCCTTAGTTCCAGCGGAAGTGGAATCTTGTCGAATCTGGGAGGACTGCTCTCTGGTGTGGTATCGAAAATCGGTGGATTGGGCGGCAGCCTTTCCGGTATCGTATCGACCATCGGTTCTTCGCTGGGGGGTATCGCAGGAACGGTCGGGACAACACTTTCCGGTCTGCTCGGTTCTGTCGGTACAACGGTATCTGGTCTGGCCGCTGGTGCTGGATCTGCATTGGCTGGTATCGCGTCCTCCGCAGGCGGCGTCCTTGCTTCGGCAGGCACAGCTCTTGCAGGATTGGCCGGTCCTGCTGGCATTGCAGTGGCGGCGGTCGGAGGCATCGGCCTTGGTCTGACCGCTCTCTGGAAGAACTGTGATGGTTTCCGAGAGGGAGTAACGAATATCTGGAACAAGATCACTTCCGTATTCTCAAACGGTGTCAATGCCATCAAGAATGGTATCTCTAATGCGGCTTCTGCCATCGGCAATGTGGCCTCGTCTATCTGGGGCGGCATCAAGAATGTGGCTTCTTCGGCAGTCAGCTGGGGAAAAGACATCGTCGGCGGTATCGCAGGAGGTATCAAGAAAGGTGTCAGCTGGGTTGGCAATGCGGTCAAGAGTGTTGCAAGCGGCATCCGCTCGTTCCTGCACTTCTCGGTACCGGACGAAGGACCTCTGGCAGATGCGGATACTTATATGCCGGACTTCATGAAGCTGCTTTCCGGCGGCATCAAGAAAGGCGAGGGTGGCCTGATCAGCCAGATCAAGTCGATGGCAGAAAAGGTACAGCAGGGTATGGAGGGCATCAGTTCCTTCAGTCTGCCGGAATTGACTTTGCCGCATTTTGATGGCTCTGGTTGGAACTTCCCACAGGCGGCTCTGGCTGGAGGCAGTGTGACCAAGACTACGAATCTTGGCGGCGTGTATATTACAGTCAATGGCTATAACGCCCGGAACGATGATGAACTAGCACAGACCGTTGCGGACAAGATCAACGGCATGATCCACGAGGATGATTCTGTATTCAAGTAAAGGAGGGGATGCGTATGGGCGGAAATGCCCCGAAGCAGACAGTATCACAGTTTCAGCTAAAAGGCAGATACGCCAGACAGTATCTGTCGTTTGCCGGGAAGTCCAGCAAGGACTTCCTTTTATATTTGTCTGGCCCCGGCGTGTATGATTCTCCGGCTGCGGATGTGGAGAGCACTTCAGTTCCCGGCCGGAACGGAGATATTATCTCAGAAAATGCAAGAGCCGGCCGGCGCAGATATCAGAACGTGGATATCAAATACAAAGCCTTTTTCTTTAATGGCCTTCCGGCGAAAACCTCTGCGGTTAAGGCATGGCTGTTGTCCCCGGCAGGTTATCAGAAATTGCAGGACACCTATGACCCGGATTTCTTTCGGATGGCGGTCTGCAAAGATGCTCTTGCCTTTGATGTGACTGCCCAGAAAGCCGCAGAGATGGAACTGACCTTCAACTGTAAGCCCCAGCGATGGAGTGTGGATGGGCAGAGGAGCATCCGGCTGGAAAGCAGGGCAACCCTAAAGAACCCCTTCGCTTTTCCGGCGCAGCCCATCTTCAAGGTTTACGGAGACAGCGGCGGTGAACTGTATGTGGGGGAAGAGAAGATCATCATCCACAGCATCAAGGGCTATGTGCTGCTCAACTGCGAAACGCACAATGCCTACAATGCCGCCGGGTTCTGCAATGAAACAATCCTTTCGGATGATTTCCCAGAACTGCCGGAAGGGAAAACACAGATCACATGGACAGGCGGTATCCAGGCGGTGGAGGTGATCCCTCGCTGGTGGACACTGTGAGAGGAGGTGCAGCCAGTGATCCCATGTCTATATGATTCCAAAGAGATGAAGTTCGACCATAACGGGATCGGAAAGCTGGCGGATGCACAGTCCTGTACGGTGACCGAAAAGCGGAATGGAAGCTATGAACTGAAACTGGTCTGTCCAGCAGACGGAATCCATGCAGAAATGCTGGAGGAGGGGAACATCATCCTTGCCAAGCCGTCTGACACGATGCAGCCACAGCCGTTTCGCATTTATAAGATCACGACACCCATTGATGGAAAGCTGGAAGTGCAGGCAAGACACATTTCGTATCAGTTGAACTTCATAACGGTATCACCATTTGCAGCCGGCAGCTGTCAGGCGGCCATGACGGGGCTGAAAGACCATGCGGCTTCGGAATGTCCGTTCTCGGTTTGGACGGATGTGGCTTCCAGCGCGGCCTTTACGGTGTCGGTTCCGGCATCCTTCCGAAGCTGTCTGGGAGGCATGGATTATTCTATCCTGGATACTTACGGTGGTGAGTTCGAGTGGGATCGGTATCTGGTCAAGTTCCATAAGGCCAGAGGCGCGGACCACAACGTCCATATCATCTATGGAAAGAATCTGACCGATTTTAAGATGGAGAAATCCATCGAGAATACCATCACCGGTGTGCATCCGTACTGGGTAGACAATGAAACGCAGGCAGTCATGGAACTGCCGGAGAAGATGGTGCTATTTAGCAAGAAGTCCGTGCCATATCAGAAAATCACAGTGCTGGACTGTACCAGTGCTTTTCAGGACAAGCCATCCGAGAAGGCACTCCGGGAATATGCCCAGAACTATATCGATACTACCGACCTGACGGAGCCGGAGATCGATATTACGATTGATTTCGTACAGCTATGGAATACACCCGGATATGAGGATGTCGTAGAGGCGGAGCGGGTTTCCCTCTGTGATACCGTCCATGTGTATATCTCCAAACTGGGTATCGAGGTCAGTTCCAAAGTTACGGAAACAGAGTATGATTCCCTGCTGGAACGGTACAACAGCATTACACTGTCTAATTCCACGGTCAGCAGCCGGAATTCCTCCCTCACCGGATCTTTAAGCAGTATCCGAAACACAGCGACCGCAGCTTACGATACGGCAGTCCGTGTGGAAACAGCTGTGGGAGAGCAGGTCGGTGGAATCTCGGCTTCTATTATCTATGACGGTACACTCTTTGCCGCACTATTCGGCCTTCATTATAAAAATGAAACGGACAGCAAAGGCAATACTGTCCGATATGCATTCAACGCCGGAACTTTGAGCCGGTCCACAGTAGCATGGAAGAATAGCTCGGCGGGATTTTTTGTATCTACGGATGGTGGCAAGACATGGGGCTATGGCTGGGAGACAGATGATTCAGCAGTGAAAACAGCAATCCTGCTGGAGCAGACCCTCAAGGAACTGGATGACCGCTACAAGAAAGCAACGGAACTTTCCGAAGAGCTGCTGAAAGAACTGGATGAGCGGTACAAAACAGCGACCGCCATTTCTGCCGAACTTCAGGAAACACTCGACCAGCGTTACGAAACGGCAAAGAAGCTGTCAAAAGAACTGTATGAGGAACTGGATAGGCGGTACGGCACCCTTACGGAAATCTCTGAAGATTTGCAGAAGGAACTGGATGCAAAGTACCAGCCGAGCATCCCAGTGTCGGAAACAGCGCCGGAGGCCCCGGCAGCTGATACGCTTTGGGTGGATAAGAGGAACCTGCGGTTGAAACTGTGGGATGGAGAAAGCTGGCTGACCATTGGATATGAGCCAGATGATCCAGAAGAGCCGGATAACTCCGGGCAGGAAGGAGGCGAAAGCGATGGCAGTAAAGAAGAAACGGATTGTGGAGACACAGGAGGGAACGGAGCTGGAAACGGCGGCAACAGCAGCGAAACCAGTCCGGATCTTTCAGGAGGTTGAACTGTCTTTTACGGAAAATCTGATCCCGGTGCAGATCCCGGTCAAGCAGTTTGATAATCAGGCGCGGAAAGTCAGATGCCGGCTGTATCAGAACTCGGTGGAATATGTTGTGCCGGAAGGCACCATCATCAGCTATTCTGGCACAAGGCCGGATGGAACGGTGTTCCAGTATTCCAGCGAATCCAGACCGGAGCTTGTGTTTGTGGACTCCGGCACGATCATCCTGACCGTCACATCTTTTATGACGGAAGTGTACGGCCGTTTTCCCATCGACATTTACCTTCTGTCGGATGAGGGGGATGTGCTGGGAATGTTCAACCTGACGCTGAACGTAGCACGGGCGGCGATCACGAACCGGAAGATCGCAACGCTGACCTATAAGCAGTGTGTGGATGCAACGGCGGCTGGTATTCAGGGGTTCTATATTTCCGAGGATGGATATCTGGTCATGGAATCGGATGATGAACTGGGCCTGATGAAAGGTTCCTATTCCAGCACGATGGAAAAGGTGGCAGCAGATGTGTATGACAAAATGGTCAACAGTTCCATTGACGGAAATGGATACCTGAATTTTCAGTCCTGGGATGACCTAGGGCTTGTGTTTTCTTTGGATGAAGAATCGCAGCTGGTGATCCAGTATGGAGAAAAAAAGGAATGATGCTGGATGGCCAGCGGAAAGGAGATACAATGGGAGAATTTCTTGGAAAGAGAGTGGTTCCCCGGCATGAGGGAGACTGGGACAAAGCGAGAAGCTATGAACCGCTGATGATCGTTCTTGATCCTGAAACCGGGGACGGCTATATCAGTCGGTATGATGTTCCGGCTGGTACACTGCTCACAAATGAGCATTACTGGGCAAAGTGCAGCCATTTCAATGCCCAGATGCGCCGTCTGGAAACGGATGTGGCAGAAGATGTAGAAGGAATGCACAGTGACCTTGCCAGTACAAAGGCTGCGATGAGTGAGGAACTTTCGCAGACCCATGAGAAAATGGCGGAGGAACTCTCGGAAACCGAGAACCGGATGGGCGAAAAGGTAACTGCTGCAACGTCTGCCATGAAAGACACACAGAACAGCATGGATGCGGCAGTTGCCCAGATGAATAAGCGTCTGGATGCAAATGTGACAGCATCCACAGACAGCAAGGCAGACTATGCCGCAGAACTAGTGGATACCAGAGTGGACAGTGAAGGAACCACCTATCCGAGTGCAGGGGAAGCCATCCGCAGTATTACGGCAGGTCTGGCAAGAAAGATCGTTCCAGTGGATTGGGGGACCGCAACCCGGAATGAGAGTACGATCCAGAACAGCATGGAAGGCTCGGTGGTTCACTGTGTGGTTCATCACGTTTCTGGTTATACGGGAACCTTTCTCGGCTTTTTCGGCCCCTATGAAGAGTGTAAAGGAAAGTCATTCCGGATCGTTATTCTGAGCAATCAGGTGCCGTATGAAGGACAGGCCGTCATTACCAATTCTCCGAATGCATGGGGCAGCGACAATGGAAAGGTTGGCTGTGTGGTTCTTGGTGCAGTAAAGCTGAATGAGGAAAACGGCTATCTGGCAGCGTTTGATCTGGATCTTTCCGAAAGTCGCTGGGAAGAGTTTGTGACGAAGTACACGTCATCCCGAAAACTTTATTTCTGTGTTCGCCGGGAGAGTGCGGCCGCACAGGACAGCGAGTTCTATGTGTATGCGTATGAAACGACTGCAATCAAGGACCTTGGCTGGAAGTATGTTTCCGAACATGACCGGCTGCGGATGCTGGAACGGGAGATTATCAATGCCAGAGGCGAAGCGGCATCCCTGCCACAGCTTCTGCGGGCATACGAAGCCATCCTGCAGGAGGTGACGGACTGTCATACGGATTCTTCTGGCATCCTTTATGAAAACCTGTCCGACCGCTTGAAACTGCTCGATGCAATGGCGGCTCCCAGACTTCCGGTAAGTTCTTATTTTGCACCGAGGGACAATACAAATGGAGAACTGAAAATCGGTGCGATGGGGGCATCCGTAGTGGGAGAGAACGTACAGTTCAAGTTTGACCATACGGCCTATGTGACTGAGTATGAACAGACCGCCTGGTCTTCGGTGCATTTTGCGTTCTGTATTTCCTACGAGCAGATGATGAAGCTGAAGGGGCTGGACCGTCTGTATCTGGAACTGCTCTTTGAAGGTGTGGGAGAGGAAGGAAATAAGGAGCAGGCCGGAAAAGTGCTGAATCCCCGGTTCTATGTGAACAGTGTGGGAAACTGGGCATCTTCGGTCAACCCGTCTGTCGTGGTTCCGATCACAGTCGGCTCTAAGGTATTCTATCATCTGGAGCAGGAGATGGTGGAGAAGGTTCTGGAAAAGGAAAGACCGCTATATATCGTTTTTGCTGGAAGTTTCCTGAACAATGAAATCGTCGAGAATCTGGGGCAGGTTTGCCTGACCGTTTCCATTGTGAACCAGCGTTCCTCCGGCATCCTGACTCCGTTTATCAGCTATGCGGACAGCGCAGAAACGGCGGCGTATGCCAATGAAGCAGGCAAGGCGATTCAGGCAGAAAATGCTTCGTATGCAGTAAACGCTGACTATGCAGGCAGCGCAGGGAGTGCCGTCATCGCAGATAACTTCTTCCTTGTCCCGGCGGAGGAACTGCTGAATCGTCCGGGCGTGCGTTATTCATTTGGGCTGGATACGCTGGTATACCCGGAAAAGTATCCGTATGCCTACCGCTTTGGATTCCAGAGTACCGGTAATCGGGCAACATTCCAGATCAATGGCACTGGTTTTGACCAGGTGGTGGAGTTCAGTATCGGTCTGAGCAAGGAGTCCGACCAGCCGCATAACCAGGGATATGCCAAGAATCTGAATGGTATGATGTCCTTTGACGAGATGCTCCAGAAGTTTGAAGAAGGCTACCAGTATTGCTATCTCTGTGAGATCGAGGAATTTGAGGACTGCCCGGAAGGTGTTCAGGGTGGTGCGTATGATAACCGGCTGCTGATTGCTTATTACCTGGATGGCAAGTTCACGAATCCAATCAATGTTTCCCCGGTGCTGAAGCGTACCATTCACGGAAACCGAAAGATGTACGTCTGGCGGTTTGCCTTTACGCAGGAAATGCTGGAAGTGATCCGGGCACAAAAGGAAGCTGGAACGTTCAGTGCCAGCTGGTTCGGCATCTGGAATACACGGAAGTACACTGGCGAAGAACCTGTTGTGTGGACACCGAAGTGGTACTGGCAGGATTACGCCTTTGCAGATGACAGCTTTTCCAATGAAGATATGGCGACGTTCTTCCAGAGCAAATACACCTACTGGTGTTCCTATGTGAACCACGGAAAGCTGAAAGAACGCTTTGCGGAGGTGGATGCTTCGCTGGAACAGCTGAAGTCCGGTGTGGAGAAGGCAGAAGAAACGCTGAATGGGCAGGAAGTACGGATCAAAAATCTGGAGAAGCCGACTGCGCTGACCGGCATTGTCTGCTGGGGTGATTCCCTTACTGCTGGCGGTGGGTGGACGTCCACTCTTCAGAAACTGTCCGGGCTTCCGGTCTACAACGGCGGTACCGGTGGTGAGAATGCCAGAACCATTGCTGCCCGTCAGGGAGCCGATGTGATGCTGGTCAACGACATCACGATCCCGGCCGCCTGTGAGCCGGTGACGATTGCCGTGCGAAAAACGGATTCCGGTATCCTGACGGAAGAAGGCTACAAGGTGACGCCGCTTTTACAGGGTGGAGCCCATGTCAATCCGGTCAAGATCGGCGAGGTAGAAGGCACGCTCCGCTGGACTGGCACGAACTATGCGGATACCAACGGCATCTGGACGTTTACAAGGTCGGTGGCAGGAGAAGCTGTCACGATCAAGCGTCCGACTGCCATCCGTACTGCATTTGACCGACTGCACAATCAGGCTTCCGAGGTGATGATCCTGTTTATTGGTCAGAACGGAGGCTATACAGACCTTGCAGATCTGATCCGGATGCACCAGCAGATGATCAGCCACTTCAAGGGGAAGGAATATCTGGTATTGGGCCTGTCGTCTGGCACGGAAAGCCAGCGTGCAGAATATGAAAAGCAGATGAAGCAGGCATTTGGCCGGCGCTTTGTCAGTCTCAGAGAGTATCTGGCCCATCCGGTGTATGATACGGATGGAAAGACGGTCATTAGCTGCTATGGTCTGGACGATGCTGGTCTTGATCCTACGGATGCAGACATCGAGCGCATTAAGCTGGGCCAGGTTCCGCAGACGCTGCTGGCGGATTCCGTCCACTACACGGCAGCAACCAAGACGGTCATCGGAACCATGCTGTATAAGAAGATGGTCGAACTTGGCATTCTGGAATCGTAAGGAAAGAAGAGAAAGGATAGGAAAATGAATAAGAAACGGTATATCGAAAAAATATTCGGGGGGGGGGTAAAACCCAACCACCATAAGAAAAGAAATCCTCCCTGACCGGGCAGCCATCCGAACCTGTTATGAGGACAGCCGGATGAACGCCGGCAGGAAGGAGATTTTTTATGGGAACTTTTAAGGGAAAACGGATCATCCCGAAGCATGATGGCGTGTGGGACCAGAAGAAAGAATACGAGGAACTGACGATCGTTCTGGATGCGGAAAGCGGAGATGGCTACATTTCCAGAAAGCCGGTCCCTGCTGGTACGGCACTGACGGATTTGAATTACTGGAGCCTGTGTAGCCACTTCAACGCACAGATGCACCGTCTGGAAACGGACGTTGCCGCAGATGTGGAAGTAATGCACAAGGACCTTTCAGAAACGAAAGCCTCCATGAGCAATGAAATGAAGCAGACTCATGAGAAAATGGAAGAGGAACTCTCTGAAACAGAGAACCGGATGGACACGAACGTGAAAAATGCGGTCTCGGCAATGCAGAAAACGGAAGCGAAGATGGATGATTCTGTGGATATGCTGACAAAACGCCTTGATGCAAATGTAACAGCACGGACAGATAAAAATGCCGATTATGCCGCAGAACTTGTAGATTCCCGTGTAGATTATATGGGGCAAATACACGAAAACGTTGGAACAGCAATCAGAAAACAGGTGCAGGGAGTATATCGTGCATTTGGATTTGGCGAGATCGAATACAAAACTGCAGACAGAAGTGACATGATTGAGGAAGCGTTCAGCGGTGAGCACTTTTATGTGGCCAATAACGATGTTTATTCTGTGGATTTGTATTTGGAAGAAATCTGTCTGGTATCAGCTGTTGTAGTTGCGAATGAACAGATTCGACTTTTGACAATGGATGCTGATAATGTGATCATAAATGATTACGGTACAGTTCTTGTAAGCGGAAATGCAAATGAGGCCATAATTATTAAACTCCCAAGAAAAATTCTGCTTACTGCTGGTAACCGCTTACTATTGTATCACGAAAAGGGATTTTCCAGAGCAGACAGCGGAATTATCTTGAAAATGCGAAGCAGAGGAAATCCTCTAACGAAAGCAACTGGATTCGTAACGAGTAGCGACAGGCAAAAGCATACCATTGGGGATGTGTTGAATGTTGCAGCATTTGGAAATAACACGGCCGTTTGGTTTACGGCAAGCGTTGCAGATTTTCCGTATGCAAAGCTGACACAATTTATTCCATTCCAACAAGAAATTGAAGATGCGCGGAGAAATAGTGAGGGATTGGTTTATTCATCGTTTGGAGAAGCTATCCGTGCATTGGAGCCATTTGTGAAAGTCGAAAAGGAAGTGGAATTCGATAAAGAACAGTATAAATTAGGTGCAAGTAAAACGACCGTTCAAAATCTCTATGCAAATGGAACTGTGTATCCTGATGGCACGATTAAGAGAATCCGGGGCTATGCAGTCAGTAAGGATAAAGAGCAGCAAGATTTTCTTGTGGTAACAATGAATCCTGAAACAAAAATTATTACCGATTGCAAATGGATCTATTATGTGCCAACGATTACGGATGAAGCTGAAGAAGTTTGTATTGAGAATGTTGATTTGAGATGTAAGCGCGGAGATTGTCTGTTTGTTGGTGCTTCTAATACGGGCGCAGTATTCGCGTATGCTCAGAGAATCGCAGGAAGCAGAATTTATGGCTTTTTCCCAAATGATAAATCCAAGATTAAGCCAGGAGATATCGGAGGGATTGCGCAGGATCTTCCCCAGTATCATCTTTGTGTTATGGCAGAAGTGCTGACACAGATTGGTCTGGCAGAGAGTGTTAATACGCTGGAAAATCGTATTCAGGAACTCAATGACCAACTGAGCGAGAGCGAAAAAACCAGAACAGATGAGATGGAAAAGCTGTCTCAGAGGGTGGATTCTGCCGATAAGGGATTACAGGAACAGATAGCACAGGTG
>CAVBWT010000050.1:0-15864 GCA_963599235.1 Lawsonibacter asaccharolyticus
GTTCTACTCTTGATTGCTGTCAACTTTTGTCTTACGCTGCGTAATCATCTTATGAGGATATGTTATCAGCTTTTAAAAACAAAAATCCCCACCAAAATGGTGGGGAAAATCACTTTCCGTAAACTTTTTTATTCGGTTGTCAAGCGTTCAAGGCCATGCTCCAATAACATTTCATCTATGTCGTAGAGATTGAATATTCTGTTGTTTATGGCCACTATCAGCACGGCGTCTCTTGGGTCCTTAGCATATAACTCATTTAACCCATACAGTTTCAACGCTCTGCTCGTCTCATCCCAGTTAAAATGACCCGCGATACAAAAACGGATTATAAGATCCCGATCTTTGGTATGCTTCTCCATAGTCAAAATCTTACTTCCATAGGACTCTGTTACACCTGCAAAAGAGTATACATCCTTAAGCTTTACATTCTTTTCATCAAGAACAGCCTTTATATAGTAATAAAAAGCCTTCTTCTCGTCTGCCATATATTTTTCATTATCCTTGAAATAAGCATCGAGCTGGTTTGGCTTCATATTCTCAAGAAGGGCGTTCAATTCATCTGTTGGTTTCTTCTGCATGTATATCACCTCTTAACTCTACAAGGGCTTCCACAAGTTCCGAAGCACTATATCTATCATCTGCATTAAGGCTGATACAACGCTCTACGATATCCCATAGCCTGCCGCCTACTCTCTCTTCCTTTGGAAATCTCCCTGTAACCATAACATTAAGCAAAATACCTATCGCATATACATCCGATTTTGCTGAAGAAGCAGACAGTCCATAGCCCACCTGCTCCGGTGCTGCATAAAATCTTGTACCCATATATCTAGTATCATCAGTTTTGTCCGGGTCATACCATTTCGCAACATTCATATCAAGCAGATAGATCACATTCTCCGGCGTAATCATAACATTGGACGGCTTAATATCTCTGTGTATTATAGGAGTCGAAAGACCATGAATAATCTCCAAAACCCTGCAAACGTCTATGGCAATATCTACCGCTCGATCCTCCGAAAATACATGATCATCAAGTAAATCCGCTATTGTTTTCCCTACTATGTACTCCTCTATTACAATAAGACATGTCTCGCTCTCATATATCTCCTGAATAGTAGGCATATGCTCTACCGGATTATTCTTGAGATAGTCGTAAACACTTCTATTATATATGGTGAGCAGCTTTTTTAGATATTTCTGTCCGGTCTCACGATGTTTAACCATAATAATATCGGAGCGACCGTCGATATGTTCTACATCCTGATAAACAGACAGAGACAGTACATCTTCATCTGAAAGCCCTTTGTATGGACTCCTTTGCTCTGCTTGGAATTCATCCTCAGACGAATACAATTCACTTTCATCAATCTTATTTATATATCCACACTCCGTACAAGCCCATTCCCCTTTATTATCAGAAAATCCCTCTTGAATATTCATCATGGAACCACACTGGTCACATATCCATGCTATATCACCCTCAACTTCCGGATTCATAAGCATTTCTCCACAGCCCTTGCAGATCCAGTACGGAAGATTATTTTGATATCCTTTTTGAAGCGTAAGGTTAGCATCACACCGAGGGCAAAACTCATATGGTTCGCCTTCGGGAATCTCCTCAACCGCCCCTTGTGTAATTTTCCTTAAAACTCTATCTAATAAATTCATTATTTCTCTGTCTTCATCTCCATAACTTATGCTCCTTACTGATGAGTGTATTCAAGCATCCTTCTCTTCTATTGTGTATCTTGTACTCGCTTATCTTCCTCCAACAATCGCTATATATGCTTTCTTTTAAATAAGCTTCTTATCCAAAAGAAAATCAATCACATTGATATTCAAAATGCCGTGATCATCATACCATCGCTTAGAGGTATCTTTTCTTACCACAATTTTAGGGAAAGAATCTCCGGTAAGCGAAAATGGTCTGAGTTCCACCTCTGCTTTTTCATCTGTCGGCATCGCATATGCTGACTGAATATAGATTCGTTTCCCTCCTGAATTTACGACAAAATCAATTTCCCTTGGCGTACGAACTGAACTTCCTTTTTCATTGAGAATTTCCGCCCATTTAGGCTTTTTTAATCAAAATTATAGATGCTTTTCTTTTGTTTTCAAGTTTTCGTTGAAAATTCCAGCCCATAAAGGCTAAAGTATTCAGCAAGATTATTTTATCTTTCTCCCAATAACGCAAAGAGGTGCTGTACATATTTGCCAGCACCTCTTTATCGCGCAATCCGCTTATTGAACATTTCCGCCCATATAGACTTTGATGTTCAGTGATGTTTTGAATATATGATAGTGCCTTAAAAAAAGGCTCTTCAGGCATCCTCGTGGGTGAGAAATGCTATTTGGCCCAGCCGGATCGTGTTCAGGATATGGTCCTTATGGCGCTTGATCTTCTCGTACAGATCATGGAATGCCGAAATCCGGCTATGGCTGGCTTTAGTTTTTCTGTTGCTCCCCCTCTGGAAAGATAATTTTATAAATCGGGAAGTAGATTACCATCTGCACACCACCGTTGATGACGGTAATGAGGATGTTATACAGCGCAGGTGGGAAGAACTGTTTGCAAAGTGGCACATAAATGCCCATTAAAAAGCTGCACACAATAGTGATCAGCACGAATGCCACCACGTACCATGCGATCTGATACCAGACATTGCCCTTGGACTTGAAGGTGATGTTGCGCTGCATCGGAAAATTGACGCATTGTGCCAAAAACAGTGTAATGGCAAACGCCGCAAAGTAACCCATGCCACCAGTTGCATCACCAGTGACAGGATAGTTGAACACATAAGTGTCCACCGGGCCAAGATTCAAATGGATCAGCTGACAGGGGGTGTTGCACCAGTCGGTCAGATTGTAAAACACCCCCGGCAAAAAGGTCAGCAGCAAATATTGCAGCACCGTGACAAACAACGAAAACGCATAGAATTTCACGAATTGTGCCACGAGCTTATGTTTTTCAGAGAAAGTCGTCCACCAATTTTTGATCGTTTCCATAGAGTACCTCATACCTGCACAGGCACGGTTAGCTCCGCGCTGTATTTACCATCGGACGCAGCCAGCCTAAAAGCATCGCCTTCTCCCATACGAACGATGGCAAGTGCCTCGCCGTAGTAAGTATCGGTCTCATCTTCCAGATAGCTGTGCTTGTTGAAGGGGCAGGCACTGCCAAGTCCCACCAGTGTACCGCCTTGTACCTGAACCTTGATACTGCCGCGCATCAACGGTTTTGTGATGCCGTTTTCATCGGTATAGCGCAGTCGGACGTAGCACAGATGTCCCGGTTTCACAGCAGGTGCCTCAGCATCCAGCGTCAGGCGGGTCGTGCCTCCGGCACTTTGCAGCTTGCAGCGGCCAATTTCACGGCTGGCGGCGTCATAGCTGACAGCCTCCAGCGTTCCATTTTCATAGGGAACGCTGAATTTCGCCAGACAGTCGTTTTTCAGCATTTTGCTCCCCACGGTGCGGTCATTCAGCACTAATTCCACACGGGCGGCACGGGCGTAAACTTCCACGTTTGCCTTTTTTCCCTCACAACCCGTCCAGCTCCAACTGGGCATAGCATTCGTCATCTTCCACGCGCTGGGACTGTGGCGGTCACCGGTGTGGTTGACCGGGCAGACAGCGATATAGGGGCCGTTGTCCACTTCTAACGCCACGCGGGTGTAGAGTGCTTCGCCCAGCGGCTTGCCCGTCAGGTCAATGCGCCCCGAGCCAGCAGACACCCAGCCAAGGCCGCCGTCAAACGTCTCGGCATAGTCAGCATACTCCCACGAGCCGACCATGACTTCGCCCAGATAGTCCATGCCGGCCCAGACGAAATCACCCACCAGACGGGATTCTTTCTTTGCCAGTTCACGGAACTTATAGGCGTCATTACAGAACGTCTCACTGCCTAAAATCAGCCGCTGCGGATATTTTTTCAGGTCATGCTGATAGCGATAAATGCCGTAATTATAGCCTGCAATGTCCATATTGACAAACGCATCGCGTGTCTTGACATCACAGCCGTGCAGGGTAGCACCGCGCTTCATGAACTCATCGCCCAGAAGCCCCGCCAGATTGTTAAAGAACTGGCTGCCGACTGCTTTTTTCTTAGCAGACTTTCCGCCGTGCTGTTTGGCTTTTTCGGCACGCTCGGCTTCCTTTTTCGCCTTTTCATCGCTGTACACACCAAATCCAATGGAGCTTAAAAAGTTGAAGAAGATGTTCACCCCGCAGGTCACCGGACGGGAGTCGTCCAGACCATGCAGGAAGTCCGTCATCTCTTTCGTCAGTGCAATGCCGCGCTTCTGGGCAGTCTCGCTGACCTCATTGCCGGTGGAGTAAAGCACGACGCAGGGGTGATTATAGTCCTTTTCAACCATGTCGGTCAGATCCTGCCGCCACCAGTCATTGAAATAATCCACATAGTCATGTTCGGTCTTGTGGATATACCAGTGGTCGATATACTCATCCATGATGAGCACGCCCTGACGGTCACACTCAGCCAGCAGCGTCTTGGAGCAGGGATTGTGTGCTGAACGGATAGCGTTGTAACCATTTTCTTTCAGCAGACGCACCTTGCGTGCCACAGCATCAGGATCGCAGACAGCACCCAGCAGGCCGTTATCATGATGGATACAGGCCCCCTGAATGATGAACCGCTTCCCGTTGAGTAGAAAACCATCTGTCCCCCACTCCACTGTGCGGATGCCAAACGTCTCTGTCACTTCGTCCTCAGCAAAGGTCACGCGGCAGGTGTACAGATTCGGCGCGTCAGGCGTCCAGAGTTTGGCGTTGTCTATCGTAACAGTGAAAATGGTCTCACCGTCGCTCTCCTGCTGCATGGCGGACAAGTCGTCCACCGTCAGATATACCGTACCGGGAGCAGTGGTCTTTACACGCACCTCTATGACAGCCGGATCCAGTGACAATGTACGGATTTTTACGCCGTTCAACTCGATATGCGCACCGTGGGCCGTCCAAAGCTGCACCGGACGATAGATACCCGCGCCGGAATACCACCGGCTGTTGGGCTGGTCAGCGTTGCGGGCGATGACCCGCAGTTCATTTTCCCCTGTGTGCAGGTAAGGGGCGCAGTCCACGTAAAAGTTGGTGTAGCCGTAGGGGCGGAACGCTGCCTTTTGGCCGTTGAGCCAGACCTCTGCGTTATGGTAGACGCCCTCAAACTCCAGAATATAGGTGTCGGCCTGTTCGTTTTCGGGCACGGTCAGGGTGTGCTGGTATTCATAGTCGTACCCCTCGTACCAGCCGGTATTGGTACCGCCCGCACTCAGAGCGGTACGGGGTTCAGCCAGCATAGCATCATGGGGAAGCGTCACCGGTCTGCCGGGTGCAGTATCACCCAAATGTCGGCACGTCCAGCCTGTGAGAAGGGATGTTGATTTCATGCAAAATACCTCGTCTGACTCTAAAAGTGTCTCGGAAAAGTTCAGACTTCCGAGACACTTTTCATCAATTATGTCTTTACTGCTTTTTATTTCGGTTCAGGAAGCTGCTGACCAGTTCAAGCAGGATCGAACCCAGCGTAATGCCAATGATGACAAAACGGGTCGGAACATTTTTGGGATTGCCGTACATCACGATACCGCTGAAGAAGTCTGTGAAGTCGCCCACAGAATCCAGCATGAACAATCCGAATGCAACCGTAAGCAGCAGCGCGTTGATAATTACCAGATAGTCACTGAAAAAATTGTCCGTAAAGAACAGGACTGCACCGCAGCCGATCGCTGCGAGGAACGCCAGCAGAACGAGAATATTGAAGGTACCAGAGGAAAATGCAAATACCAGATACGCAACCGTTGCAGCAACAGCGACCACGCTGGCGCACAGTCCCAGAATACGGCCGATTCCTTTACTTGTCTTGCTCATCTTACTTTGCCTCCTTTACCTTTACCTTGCGCTTGCTGACCGTCAGCAGAGCCAGAGACAGAATTTCCAGAACTGAAACGATCCCGATTGCAGCCTTCAGAGCGGTCTGCCACCACGGAGTGATCATAACGATGTAAGCCGACTCGCTGATGCCATTGATAGCGCAGCTATGGCTTGCAGCGTAGTGGAAATGCTTTGCCTGCTCCTTGACACATTGTGCCAGATAACCGTCGTCAGTATCTTCAATCTGCTTCAGGATGCTCTGCGTAGCAATGCCTTCGTTCAGGCAGTAAGTATCCGAACCGGCAGCCAGAGAAGTAGCATAGTGACTCATATAGCCGCTGGCGGCAGAGTCAGTGCCGTCGGTTTCCAGATGACCCTGGAAGCCCCACTCGCCCAGACAAACCCCCTTGTTCAGAGCAGTTTTGGAAGAAGCCCACTCACAGCCAAGGCGGTTGAAGGACTGCATCAGAGAAGTAGCCTGGGCTACGCGAAGCGCACCCTCAAAGCCGCGCAGAGAACCTTCGCGGAAAGCCTGTTCGTTGAAGAAAGTGGAAACACCGTGGCGGTCAAACTCCTGATCGTTGCCGGTGAAGTGCTTGACACCAGCCAGAACGCCCTTGGACTCCATGCCCTCAACTTCAGGGATAGAAGCCAGATAGCTCATGATGCTGCACTCGGACATATACTCATAGTTGCGTCCGCCAAAGGGAGTACGATGCAGGTCAGCACCGATGCACCAGACTTCCATCTGGCCGCACCAGAGAGCTTCCTCGCCCATCAGCTCACCGCGGCGCTGATACAGGTCTTTGTTCCAGGTAGCCGTCAGAGTGCCTTTGTTGGTGTAGCAGCAGGTTGAGAAATCCTGAATACCATCGTATGCGTAGGGGAATTTGCCCATGCAGCCGTCCACACCGTCACCTACCGTGGTAGCGGGCAGAACGACCGAGGGAACTGCTTTTCGACCGCTGGAACAGGACAGCGTAGAGGCCATCTCTTCCAGCGTCATCTGGTTCAGATATTCATCCCATGCTTCATCGTCATCCCAATCGACATCACGCATATTGACCAGCGTAATGCCCTTGTTATTGCCAAAGTCTTTGACCACTTCTTCTGCACTGGGGGCATCGTCAGGCTTTACATAGGTATCACCGCTGAGCTGCTGGATCATATCCTCCGTAGCTTCCACGGTAGTCTTTGCAACGGGATAAGTGCCCTGCCAATCCTGACGGGACAGATAGGTGCCTGCGCCATCGACCCAATAGTTCAGGTCGCAGTCATCGAACCGGTTCGCGACCTCAACACCAGCGCTGGACACGCGATAGCTGTCCTTGTCCAGTGCATCCTGCGTCCAATGATAGGTCTTATCGGCATTGCCGGCTACCCTATTGCCGTCGGCGTCGACCATACCAGCTGCACCCTTGGCGGCCAGAATGCTGTTCAGGGCATCATGAGCATTGTCGCCGATGGCAAAGTAATAATCACCAGCGCTCAGGATATAGCCCTTGGCATTGACGTAATCGTAGCTTGCCAACAGATAGCGGTCAACTGTGACTTCGACCTGCTGGGTCTGGCCGGGCTGGAGCAGATCAGTCTTAGTGAAGCCTGCCAGCTGGACAGCAGATTTTTCCACCTTGTTCTGTTTTTCGTAGTCGCCATAGGGAGTCTGTGCGTACAATTCAACGACGGACTTGCCAGCAACGCTGCCGGTATTTTTGACGGTAACGATTGCACGGTATTCATCGTTTGCAGCATCGTACTGCACAGAATCCAGCGTCTGCTCGAAGCTGGTGTAGGACAAACCGTAACCAAACGGGAAGGTCACTTCGTCCTGATAGACCCACTTGGCTGCGCCATTGGAGGCACCATTGCTGCCGCTGGCATTGCCCTGACCGAGAATAGAGTCCTCATAGCGGGTCTCGTAGTATTTGTAGCCGATGTAGATATTCTCTGCCTGAAAGTTCATGTAATTGGCATTTTCATCAGCACCAATCTCTGCGCCGATAGCCTCAGCATTCTCATACTTCGGTGTTTCCGTGCCGGAGTTTACGCAGGCGGGAGCAGACAGAGAATTGGCTGCGTAGGTATCGACCAGATGGCCGGAGGGGTTGGTCTCACCGGTCAGGATGCTGCTCACACCACGGAAACCCTGAGAACCAACTGCGCCAATCAGCAGGCAGGCATCCACATTGTATTTATCCAGCCACTCCAGTTCCATCTGGTAGGGGGAGTTGAGCAGGACGATGATCTTCTTGAAGCCTGCATTCTTTACCATTTCCAGCAGGTCTTCTTCATTCTGATGCAGAGCCAGAGAGCTGCGGCCGTCGGTATCCACCATGTTCAGGTCGTTGCCCTCGGAAGCCTCACGCGCAAACACGACAACAGCTACGTCATTGTAGTCCTTAAAGGTCTCCTGCAGTTCCGTGGTGTAGAAATCTGCCGGTTCTTCCTGATTGACAGCAGAGCCGTCCATCACGCGCACCGGGAAGCCCAGACCAAAGTCCATGACCTGACCACGGCTGACGGTGCTCTCGCTGTAAGCATCGAACATCGCCTGATTGACTTCAAAGCCATCATCCAGCAATGCCTGACGCAGGTCTACCGCGTACTTCGTGCCGAAGTTCGGACGGCTGCCTGCGGAAGAGCTCTTGTAAGCAGGGTCATACGAAGCATGGCCAAACAAAGTGACCTTGCGCTCGTTTGCGGCCAGCGGCAGAGCACTGTCCTTGTTTTTCAGAAGGACCGCGCCTTCCTTCATCTCATTGATGTTCTGCTCAAAAGTCGCTTCGATGAGCTTGGCCTGATTCTCTTCGTTAAAATCGCCAAACTCGCTCTTATAATAGATGTTGTCGCCCGTGCTGTCGTTCACGAGCTTACTGCTCTCTACGCCGAGAGCCGTGTTGATCGCGCCCACATAGTTGAACGCTACCGATGTGCCGAAGATAAGCACTGCCAGTAAAAATGCGTTGACAGATGCAAATCCACGCCACAGGTTGGAACACTGTGACTTTTTCATGTTTTCCTCCTGTCATTTGTGAGGTGAGAAGCCGCCTGGCTTTCTTTGATGCCAAAAACATACCACATTCTGCTGTTTTTGTGGTCGTTTTGTACGTCAACCGTTGTTTTCGCGACGCAAACGGTATACACTCTTGTCATTTTTCACAACATATCACCTATTTTCTTTGTGCAGCTTGCCAAAATTAAAAAAACAGCCCACAAAAATGGGCTGTCTTGTCATTCTTACTTTATCGGGAACAGAATCTTCAGTGTAAAGCGGTTTTCCTCGGTACTGATTTCAGCCGTACCACCATATTTTTCGGCGGTATCGTAGATGCTCTTTAGGCCATAGCCGTGGTAGTGGGTATCGGCCTTGGTGGACCTGGGTAGCGTGCCGTTTGACCGGAAATCTCCGCCATAAATGTTCTCCACGCGAATCCACACAAAGCTCTTTTTCTGCGTCACCACCAGATGAATGAGCCGCTGCTCACTATCGGACAACTTTTCCACGCTCTCGATTGCATTGTCCAGCGCGTTGCCAAACAGAGAACAGAGATCCATCGTATCCATAAAAGCCAATGCCGCACCGTCCGCCACACAAGTCAGCGTAATACCGTGCTGCTGACAGTACAGGCTTTTGCTGGTCAGAATGGTATCCAGCACCTCATTGCCAGTTTTGTTTTGCGCTTCGTAGCTGCGAATTTCCTGCTCCATCGCATCGAGATAGTGGGCTTTTTCCTCGGATGTCTCGCTGCGCAGCACTGCAATCTGATGCTTGAGATCGTGGTATTTTTTGTTGATGAGGTCGATGCTATCCTGCGCCGAACGGTACTGGGCGTACTGCGCCTGCAAAACATTTTGCAGGGCGTCGCGCTCCTTTTTGCGGCGGTACTCCACTAGCTGCATATGGTGCGCAAATAAAATCGCCATGCCGCCAAGGTCTACCAGCGTGCGGATGTTGTAAATTTCAGCCGTCATTTTACCGGAGAAAGGCGTATCCGGGCTGACATAACTCAAATTACTGGCCGCATAAACCACTACACCAATAAACAATGTGCTGAGAAATTCCTTTTTATGAATATGCAGGGGCGAGGCCGCATCATTATAATTGCGTTCCAGCGCGAACACCACACCGTATACCGCCACATAGACGACCACCAGAATACCTATGCGCACACCGGCTCCCAGTATACTCTGCCACCCGACTGTAAAGCAGTAGATCTGCCATTCCAGCGAAGCGGCCAGCTCCCCCAAAATAAATGCACGGACACAGTAATATCCCGCGCATCGGGCAGGCACGTCGGACTGCATTCGAATGTACAGATACATGATCAGGATAGACACCGCAATGCAGGGCAGAAACCAGAACTGCGATACCTGCCCAGTCGCCTGCATAAAAACACAGAGCAGCAGCAAAAATACGGCGTGAACCATATACCGCCGCCAGCCAGCCATTCGCTTGGGCAGGTAGAACAAATACAAAAGGCAAGCCAGCCAGTCGGCCAGTGCGGTGTGCAGGCGGGGAATATTGCCCAAAACTTCGGTCTGCATCAAATATTTTCCCCCATGTAGTGATTGAGTGCCGCCAAAAATGCCTTGCGCTTCGCGCGGCTGATCTGTACACGCTCACCATGAACGATAGCATCTTCGTCCTGAATCCCGTCAACATGCTCCAAATTGACGAGGTACGCCTTGCTGCTGCGGAAGAAATTTTCCGACGGTAGCTTTTGCTCAACATTGCGCATAGAACCGGTAGAATGTACCTCACCCTGCTTCGTGTGGAATAACAGGTCGTGGTCACTAATCTCCACGTAATAAATGTCGGAGGTGTCGAGTTTTTGCATACCGCCCGCACAGGAAACCGTAAGATAACACTTTTGGCGGTGCGCCAGCAGCTCCTGTACACGGTTCATCCGCTGGCAGAACGCGTAATAGCTCAGTGGCTTTAAGATATAGTCCAACGCCTGCACCGCATATCCTTTAATAGCATACTGCGGCGAATTGGTGATGAAAATAATAATCACCTCCGGATCAACGCGGCGGATCTCCTCTGCCGCCGACATACCGTCCATGAAGGTCATCTCAATATCCATCAAAACCAGGTCATAACCGCCTTTATAGCCTAGCGCAATCTCATCGCCATCCGAAAAATGCGTGATTTGAAAATGGCAGTTTTTTTCCTGTTGGTATTGTTCCAGATACGAATCCAGCACTGCCCAATCCTGCGCGCTGTCCTCAACTACTGCAATGTGATTCACGGAAATTCTCCTTTGGGGAACAAACGTTTTTATGTGCCGCCTGTGCAGCCGTTTACCTTTCTACGGCTCTATCTGATCGGTATTATACAAATCCCTTCCCGACTTTTCAATAAAATATTGTTTTGCTTTACCGTCTTATGTTGCTTTGAAATATTTGAATCGTAAGCGTCTCAGAAAGCGCACATACAAAGAAAAAGAAATCCCGAGGAATCATTAACAAATCAAGCTTTTACTTCAGATACTCGGTAAAGAAGTCATCCAGCTTCTCAAAGCTGAGTTAAAAATCTAAGTTCCAGTTTGGAAAAGTAAATCCCTGCTCGGCGTGTTGTTTGCAAGGGTAAATTCCGGATATCGGAAAAGGAGGTCAAAAAGCAGAACTTACAATTCCAAAATAGAAGTTATGATTGCAAAATGGAATTTACAAAACCAAATAAATTGAAATTTTTTTTCTTCTCAATCTGCGGCAGAAGGAGAATAATGCAGCGCTTGATCTGCTCGCTTAAATCGAAATTTTCTTTGTCTGTGATAATCTGACAGGCTTCGACTTTTGAGAGCATCAGGGTGTTCTGGGACAATTCGCTTAAACGCTGCGATTCGTCTGCAATGACCTGCAGATACTGCATCCGTTCCGGGCTTTCAACTCCTTCGCCGGTCTCCACCAGATATTGGGCAAATCCCCGTATGGAGGTAATCGGCGTTCTGAACTCATGGGAGAAATCATTGGTAAACTGCTCCATTTCCGCCTTTGTTCCCTTTAGCTCCTTCACCATAAGGTTAAAGTTCTCATAAATAATACTGTATTCCTCTGCGTCCTTCGCTTCAAGCTGAACATCAAGATTTCCATCCGCAACGGTCTGTATCCCGTTCAGTAAAACATTCAATTTCTTTCTTATGGAATGTAAGGTAATGGCTGTCGTCAAACCGGTAGCCATCGCCATAGGAAGTATAACGCCCAGCATCAGCAGCGCATTGTCTTCGTTCATGCCAAGTCCATATCTGGCAACGATTCCAAATGACATGACTGCTCCCACCACCACAATGGAATCTACAAGAAGCAGCCAGCGAAACTGTACCAACCGGAACTTTGATTTTTCTTCTCGCTTCTTTTTCATTTTCCGACACCACTCTCATGTATAATCGCTTTATATCCGAGGCTGCGAATGGATACCAGCTCAAATTCTTCACACCGGGAAAACTTGTTCCTCAGTTTGCTGATATAGGTCTTTATCGTATCGTATTCCGTTTCCGAATCATATCCCCATATTTCATCCATAAGCTGCTGCTTGGTAAAAACAACGCCCGGATAGGATAAAAGCTTATAAAGCAGGTCAAACTCTTTATTGGTAAGCTTAATGACCTCTCCATCGTAAGTGGCGGAATAAGAATTCTGCTCCATTAAAAAACGCCCGATCTCGATTTTCTTTTCGTTTGCAATCTGTGCGCGGCGCAGAATCGCTTCAATCCGCCAGACCAGTTCCTCATAATCAATTGGTTTTGTCATATAATCGTCCACGCCGGAGGCAAATCCCTTCTTTTTATGGGCGAAGGAAGTCATGGCCGTCAGCATAATCACCGGGCGCATATCCCCGCAATCCCGCAGAGACTGAACCAGCTCATATCCGTTCATCTTTGGCATCTGTATATCGACGATTAAGAGGTCGATATGCTCATGCTCTAAAACCTCCAGAGCTTCCTCACCATTGGCCGCCTCCCGGATGGCATAAAGCGGTCCGAGCTTCGCCTTTGTCAAAAGGCGCACCATTTCATCGTCCTCTACGACCAAAATCGTAATCATATTGTCACCTCCACTTTAGGACAGTCTACCCGAAAAAGGTTGAACCAGCGTAAATTTTATAAATCGCCTTTCCCCTCAAATTGCGCAAGATATTCGTAAGCGTTTCAGGAAGCGCACATACAAAGAAAAAGAAATCCCGAGGAATCATTATGAACTGCACCCCATTTCATAAACAGTGTACCATACTGTCTAACAAATGGGGTGCAGTTCATTACTCCTCGGGATTTCTTATGTGTTGCGGAAGGGATTGACTCCAGGGAAGAAGTCTTTTTTCATACGTTATGATCTCCGATCTCCATACTCTTGCTATGGACAAACGCAGCTGAATCGATCAGCTGCGTTTTCTACTAATATGGTTTCCCTGCACTTTTTCTCTTTACCCCAGGGATATAGGATTTCTCACGAGTATTCAGTTTTCAATGTGCAATAGCCTCGTTGCCTTGGCTGTAAGATTAGTATAATAGACGCCGACGAAAAAATTTATGACCTTGTAGTCACATTTCTGTGACTCTTAGTATGGGTCAGTGCCGCTAACACTAAAAAAAGCCGCCACCCAACGAATTCTGGTCGTTAAAGTGACAGCTTTCTGTCGTTATGCGCACCTCTGTAATGGCGTTTTAGGTTCTTTTACTATTCAAAAATTCGACTAGCTCATAGACTGTCGTCACCGGATTACTATCTCGACAAATCACAGACGCCTGATCTCTGGTCAATCGCTCCACTCGTTCTTTTGCGTATCGGATAGCTTGCGTCTGATGATCCTGCAATTCTTCAAAAACATCAACACTCTTCCCGTAGTTTTCCAGATATCCTTTGTTCTTTAGGATATCAATTACCGCAGCAGAGTCTTTCAAATATCCATTCCGTTTTTCAAAATGAAGCAGATACCAATATTCAAATGCCGGATTGGAATATGCAATTTTGTACCCATGCTTCTCCGCATAGGAAATTGCCTCCTGAAGCTCAGAGTCCTTATTGTCATCACAGTCGAACACACACCACAGCTGATCTCCATCTTTCGGATAATAATCAGCCTGTGAAATCATGGATTTAGCATGTTTAACCAAATGTTCCGCTGCCTTATGTTTCGATGAAATCGGGATGATATCCACCAGGCAGTTCCGGGAACGAAAATGTTTGAAATAAAGCGTCTCCGTTTCTTTTCCTTCGCAGATGATGTAAACAATTGGTTTACGCTTACGTCGCTTTGCTTTGTTCGGGTCGTACTCTTTTCGCATCTTCGTCATCCGGCATCACCTCCAATAAAAGGGATTGCACCAAACCGCCCCTGAAGATAGCCTTTACGCACATTCTCCCCCTTTCTCGGTGAAAAAGATGCCAGTGAGTAAAGTTCCGTCGCACAAGTCTCATCATTTTTCTCAGCAAACCATATCTGATCTCTTCGGAAAAATTTTAGATCAAGCAACATTGCATCATGTGTTGTAAAGATCAACTGCGCACCATTTGTATTGACAACTTTATCCTGCACCATTTCAATCAGCCGCTTCGTTAAAAGCGGATGGAGACTATCTTCAATCTCATCAACAGCTAATAACGCGCCATTTTCAAGTGCCAGCAGCCATCCTCCGATGCGGGCAAAAAAATGCTGTGTGCCAACTGATTCCTGATCCATCAAGAGTTGAAAATATTCTGTTGTGCCATCTTCGTTAATAATCCGATGTGTGGTCGTGATGACAGGCACCTTGCCGGAGCTATTCTTGATTGTAACATCGGTAATTCCAAGATCAGCAAGCAATAACTCCTTTAAGATTCGTGCTTTCTTATCATCGCCGCTGACTATCTGAGCGACTGTTTCCGAAGTGGCCGGCTCTTCATCCATCAGGAATGTCAGCTTTTCCAGGAACCACCGATAGGCATTTTCTGTCTGAGGCAGATTCCAGTCATTGGAGGATACCAAATATAGCTTATTTTCCGGTGTTCGGTTACTCAACGTTATCTGTTCGTTTACATTTTCCCGGAATTCATACATTCCATTTTCTCTCGAAAAAATCAAGGCTTCACGTCCGTTCGGCCAATGATAAAGATATTCTTTGTAAATCTTATTGGCATCAAAAGAGAAGCCGTATGTGTAACGAACTCCCTGAAAAATAAATACCATCTCAAAGGAAGTCTCTTCTTTTGTTCCGCCAAATGGCTCCCACGGCAATTTTTGTCCCTTGGAAACCTTTGCTGCATTGCCGACAACCATTTCTTTCATCGTCATCATCGCATGTAATACGTTACTTTTTCCGGCTGCATTGGCACCATAAATTGCAAGTGCAGGCAATAATACCCTTTTTTCATCCGGATGTAGCAGATACTCCTCAAATGACTTATCCTTGGAGGCTGCGAAACTGATTACCGCACTATTTTTTATTGACCTATGATTTTCAACTGTAAACTGAATCAACATAAATGAATACCCCCATTCTCAGTATTCGTATTTTCAGTTTCCATTATAACAGTCAAAAATCCGCGGAGCAATATTTATGCCTTGTTTTTGCGTTTTTTATGCAATTTTCGATGTCAAAATCAGCTTTTTGCCATTTTATATACATCCGACCCACATTTCACGTTCACACACGACGGGCATAAAAAACGAGAATAAATACTGGGGCACTCAGATCGAAGTCTTCAACTCCGTCAACATATCAATAGCATCCTGCAGTGTCTGCCCAATTTTATCTGTCTCCGTCTTTTTCCCGAGGACTAGATAATCAAGCGAAACTTCAAGGAGCGAGGCCGTTTCCACCAATAAATAAGTCAATGGATGGCGTATCTTTCCAGTCTCAATTTTTCCTATGTGGGAAGTGTGCGCTTTCTGAGACGCTTACAAAAGAAAAGCCCCTGCTATTATCAGCAAGAGGCAATTCATGGCGGTTTGCTCCTTATACAAAAATTTCTGCTTCAGCGAACAGAGCTGCTTTC
>CAVBWT010000051.1:0-15453 GCA_963599235.1 Lawsonibacter asaccharolyticus
ATATTATCCGCTAACCGTGTAAGGAAAGGAGCGTACTGGTAAATGAATACTACGAATAACAATGCTCGCCATGAACATTCACATAGCGATTATGTCAGAATACAGGGGAACTTTGCAGACACAACAAATGACGATGTGATCATTATGAAAAGCATCAGGGAGATTACCGGCCGGGGTAATAATGCCGAGGTAAAACGGCGCAGCGATGGAAGGCTGGCGGTTTATGAAGTGAAAAAGAGTATAACCATCGGGTAATTGGATTCGATGAAGGGCTAATAGGAGCCGAGGATTGTGGTTGAAAAACCATGTTCTTCGGCTCCTTTTGTCGTTTCAGGGGGAAAATATATCGGCACTTTGCGCAAACTAACGACTTGTTTCTGAATCTTTTGACAAAATTTGCTAAAAACTATTTACGCATAGCACGATATCTGCTATGATAAAAAATACCACAAATAATAGTGGTGCCATAAATAAGTTGAATAGAAGCAAATTTTATTGTCATAGGAGGTGTACGGAAGGATAATTTGATTTCAGCCTGATTCGCATGGTAGGAGGCATAGCGAATCGGCGAGCGGTGTGAAGAGCACCTTACATATAGTTGATTTAGATTATTTAATTTCATGATGATAGAACCACAGTTATAAGTTTGGTTCTTATTTCAAAGTCAATGATATGTAGGTCGCAGTGCGCTCGTTTGTGGGTTGAAAGACGGTTATGGTTCTGATACACACGGCTTTTTAAGAACATACAATCTTAAAGGACCGAAAACACATTAGAGAAGCAAGTGTAGCGTTTGGTAAGTGCCAGCGACCTGTTCTCATGTGTTTCGGTCCTTTTTTATTACCGACAAAAGAGGAAGGAGGTGTCCGGCGTGATCGATGTACATAGCGAGGAGTATATCCTTGGGCAGAACATAAAAAAGTATCGAATGCTGAAAAGATGGACGCAGAGCAAACTAAGCGAAGCCACCGACATTGATCGCGCCGAGATTTCCAAATATGAGAGCGGTCAAAATGGCGAGATGGGATTTAAGATGCTGAAGCGGTTTGCGAAAGCATTAGATGTTTCAACGGAACAGCTGCTCGATGATGAGGACGAGCCTCCTGAGAAGAATGAGCAGCATATAGAAAGATATGAAAGGCTAAATCCCAAGAATCAAGAGATGATAGATAAAATGATGGATGCCTTATTCCTACAACAATCAATGGCATCGTGATCCGTGCAGTCGAGATGGCTGTGCGGATTTTTTTGCCGTTTTTCAGACTGTGATGAAATGTGGGGAATTTCCCACAGGAGTGTGGGAAGTACACCATCTGCAAGCCCCGGTTATTTTGTTATCATATAGTCAGTCCAAGGGACAAGCCCACAGAGCCAAAACGAAAGCGTCTGGCGGCGGTCACCGGGACAATAAAAAAATATCGTAAGCCCGATTCTAGAGCAGGCGAAGGATACCATAGCAGAACTTTGCAGAACAGCAAACTATTTGCTGGCTGTGGAGGTGTGCGGTTGGGATTATTCCTGCTGTCTCTGGAATCGGGCTTTTTGTGTTTCACAGTCCCGCCAGGCGGTTCAGTGCCTCATCAGCATCCTGCTTTGGTGTCTTTCCCTCCCAGAGCCCGGGGGAAAGGACAAAACAATGATGATGAACATGATGACCGGAGCAGTTGCAATCAATGGTGGCGTTGGCGTAATGGAGGTTCGCCAGCAGCAGATGGCGGGAGAAGTGGCACAGGCTGTAGAGCAGATTGCCGCCGATATCGCGGAGAACGCACACATCACCTTACATGAATTAAAGGGAAAGATTGATGCTGTGGTGGAAAAGAAGCTGCCAAGTTTCAAGGCTCTCATGGAAATGAAGCCAGTGGCCGTTGCCCAGACTACGGTGAAGGACGCATCCCTGACCGTCTACCAGAATGGCTATGCGGTCTACGAGATGGGTGGCGCACACACGGTCATGGCTGTGGACCGTTGCGGTGATTACCGCTATGACTTCACGGATGGTACATATCAGGTCGTGCCGGCCGAGACTTTTGAGGACACCGAGTGGAGCGTCCGCCTGCTCATGGAAGGGGAACGCCGGATGGAACATAACCTGAATAACCGGGTGGTGGATGCTGAAAATGTGTCGCTGGAGTGCGATGGTTCCGACTGGTCTGCGGCAGTCATGGTGGATTTTCTGGATGAGGACAATGCGGACCTGCTGGCAGATCAGGAGCTCCGCCGCCTGTATGCAGCCATGAGCAAGCTGACAGAGCGTCAGTCTGAGATTCTTCAACTCTATTTTTATAAAGGTATGAATCAGGAGGAGATTGGGGAGGAACTGGGAATCGGTCAGAGAGCGGTTTCCTACTCCCTGACGGGTGCTCTCAAAAAAATCAGAAAAATTTTTTGAAAACTACTTCTAAAACGGCTCAAAAAGATGTGCTTAATGAGAGGCAAACCTCTCAAGTACATCACTAGGAGGTCAAAACCTATGAATGCAGCAAGCATGAATACGGCGGCGAAAGCAACTGCCAAGTTAGAAAGTGCGAAGGAGGCCCGTCCACCCGGCGGCGTATCTCCGGTGGAGCATCTGCCCAGAAAGATTTTCGTCTGCTCACCGTATCGTCCCACTTCACAAGACGAAACGTGCAGGAAAGATGAACTGGAAGCGAATATCCGCAGAGCCAGAACCGCCTGCCGGATTCTTTCTACGCTGGGGTTTCTGCCACTGGCACCGCACCTGTATTTCACTCAGTTCTTAAAAGATGAGGAAAAGCAGGAACGGGATACCGGCATTCAGCTGGGAATGCAGTGGCTGGAAGATGCAGATGAACTTTGGGTGTTCGGCAACACCGTGTCAGCGGGGATGGCGGCCGAGATCAAGAGAGCCCATGAGTTGCAGAAAACGGTCCGGAATCTTCCGGAGCCGGGGCGTGTGGTTGAACTGCTTCTGAAAAATATCTCAGAGCAGTACCATGTGCCGATGGATGATAAAAAAGCAGAGGAGCAGCCGGTGGCTGCAGAAAGTGAGGAACACAATGGAAAATAAGAACGAGAAGAGCATGACTCTGGAGGAAATGATCGGTGAGATGCTGAAAGATGCCAAGGTGGTAAAGATTCCGCTTCCTGCCAAGGCAGCGGAAAAGACGGAAGACCAGAAGCAGGACAAGCCGGTGCCGGTGTGTCCGTCCGGTGCTCCGCTCCTTACCCTTAACATCGAGAACCTGCACCTTCACATGGATGAGCGCATGACTTCCTACAATTACGGCATCGGTCAGGAGCCAGCAGAGGAAGAGGATGAGCCAGCAGATGACATCGATTTCGATAAGATGCTGGAACGCATCCACAAGGAAACTGGCCTGTGCGAGAAGGTTATCCTGGCAGTTCTGCAGGCGCAGGCTGACTACCTGGATGATCTGTGGGGCGATGAGGAAGAAGGCGAAAAGGAGGACAAGGCATGATGGACGAGCTGAACGCATTGATTGCACCCAAGAAGGTCGTGGATGGTCTGGTCGAAGTCTTTGATGGCCTTGCCCAGATGTTTGCCGGTGTGTCCGAGCAGCTGGATACTCTGGCGGCAAATGCAGAGCCAGAGGAAAAGCTGGAACTTCCGGTTGCCGAGCAGCCGATTCCTGCTGTGGCGGAGAAGAAAGGTTCGGCAATTCCTCATCCCCGTAAGAAGCCGGTCAAGAAAACCAAGAAGGTCGATGAGCCGACTTCTGCGGTTACCGAGGAAGAAGCCGTGGAAGTTCCTACGGTAGAGGAAACTTCCGCAGAGGATGCTGTAAACGCTGAGAGTTCGGAAACCGCAGATGCGGAACATCCGGTGGATGACGCCGATGCGCTGCCGTGGGCAGAGGACACCGGCCAGAAAGAAGCACCTGCTGCCAAGGAAGAAGCACAGCCTGCTGTGACGATCACCAAGGATGATATCACGGCGGTCATTGTCGCCAAAATCAAGAAGAAGCGTGACAACAACGAGAAGATCAGTCAGCTTCTGAAGACCTATGGCGTTGCCCAGCTGTCTGACCTGCCGGTGGAGAAGTACGAAGCGTTTCTGGCAGATGTCTCCCAGATTTAAAGGGAGGTTGTCATGCCAGAAGTACACGCAATTTTGTCTGCTTCCAGTTCAAAGCGGTGGCTGAATTGTACGCCATCTGCCAGACTGGAGCAGAATTTCCCCAATGAATCCTCGGTGTATGCCGAGGAAGGAACTGCCGCCCATGCTCTGGGTGAGTATAAGCTGCGGAAGTATCTGCATGAACGTGTGCAGCGTCCATCCTCCGAGTACGAAAACGAGGAGATGGAGGCCAACACCGATATCTATGCAGAGTTCATTATTTCCACAGTGGAGCGTATCAAAGAAACCTGTCCACATCCACTGGTCATGGTGGAAGAGCGGCTGGATTACAGTTATCTGGTTCCATCCGGTTTTGGCACAGGTGACTGCGTGATCATCGCAGACGGTACCCTCTATGTCATGGACTACAAGAACGGCAAGGGCGTGTTCGTCAGCTGCGACCACAATCCGCAGATGATGCTGTACGCTCTGGGCGCTTACCACGCCTATGGGTATCTGTACAGAATCACAAAGGTGTCCATGACCATTATCCAGCCACGACTGGAAAATATCTCAACGTTTGAATGCAGTGTGGAGGAACTGCTGGAGTGGGCGGAAAGTTACGTCCGACCGAGGGCAAAGCTGGCCTTTGAAGGAAAAGGTAAGCAAGTTCCCGGCGACTGGTGCCGGTTCTGCCGGGCCCGGACTTCCTGCAAAGCCTGTGCCGAGGAAGCTCTGGCACTGGTCAAGGAAGAATTTCTGGATCTGGATGAAGGAGTTCTTACCGATGAAACTGAGGAGACCGATGCCACAGCAGCTTACAATCCGGACACATCCGCACCTACCTTTAAGTCCCCAGCACTCCTTTCCAAAACAGACATCGAAAAGATGCTCCCAACCCTAAACCGTATTGAGTCCTGGATTGAAGCCATCTTTGCCTATGTCAGTTCGGAAGCCATCAACCACGGTGTTTGCTGGGATGGGTACAAGGTCGTCGAGGGCCGGAGCAAGCGGCAGTTCCTTGATCCGAAAGCGGTGGCAAGTGCTGCGGCACAGGCAGGCTACACCGACATCTACAAGACCGAGATGATCTCCCTGACGGAGTTTGAAAAACTCATGGGAAAGAAAAAGTTTCAGGAGGTTCTGGGAGAGTATGTGGTCAAGCCACCCGGTAAGCTGGCACTTGTCCCTGACTCGGACCCCAGAGAAGCAGTCGACTTGCAGACTGCGGAAGATGAATTTGCTGTCCTCGACTGAGGACAGTAACTGTACACAAATCAAAATGATGGAGGATTTTTTATTATGTCAAACAAGACTATGAGCGCAACTAAGGTCGTGATCCCGTGCCGAATCTCTTTCGCAAACATCTTCGAGCCTAAGAGCATCAATGGCAGCGAGGCTAAGTATTCCGTTTCTTGCCTGATTCCGAAAGATGACAAGAAGACCCTGCTGGCGATCCACAAGGCAGTGGAGGCGGCCAAGGAGGATGGCAAGACCCGTAAGTGGAGCGGTAAGATCCCGCCTAATCTGAAGCTGCCCCTGCGTGACGGCGATATCGACCGTCCGGACGATGAGAACTACCAGGAGCATTTTTTCTTGAACGCAAGCAGCAAGGATGCACCGCAGGTCGTTGACCGTCATGTCCAGCCCGTGACTGACCCGATGATGGTCTACTCCGGCTGCTACTGCAATGTCAGCGTGAACTTTTACGCATTCAATGCCAACGGCAATCGTGGTGTGGCGGCCGGCCTGGGCAATGTCCAGTTCGTAAAGGACGGTGACCGTCTGTCCGGCAAAGCATCTGCAGATGCGGATTTCGATGCACTGGACGATGAGGATGTTCTGGGCGGCGACGCTGGTGAGGAACTGCCGGATTATCTCCGCTAAGAGAAACTGAACACAGATAAGTGACCGTGCCGGGGGATGCAGATGGATCTCCCGGCTTTTTACATCGAACCGAGGTGAGATTTTTGAAAGAAACACTGATCGATATTGAGACCTACAGCGAGGTGGATATCAAGAAATGTGGACTGTATCGCTATGCCACAGACCCCAGCTTCGAGATCCTGCTGGTTGCCTGGGCAACGGATGAAGGAGAGGGCTTTGGTGAAACCAGGTGTGCCGACATTGTATCGGGAGAGCCTATCCCGGCGGAACTGCTGGAGGATTTCCAATCCGGCAATGTGCGCCTGATTGCCCACAATGCTTCCTTTGAACGGGTGTGCTTCTCGGTGCATTTGAATCGTCACTATCCCGGACGGTATCTGAAGCAGGGAGAGTTCCTATCGCCGGACAACTGGATCTGCACGATGGTCATGGCAGCATCGCTGACATTGCCAATGGCTCTGAAAGATGTGGGCGAGGTTCTGAAAACCAACCAGCAGAAGGACAAAGAGGGTGAACGCCTTATCAAGCTGTTTTCCATGCCTTGTAAGCCGACCAAGTCAAACGGGATGCGTACCCGAAATCTGCCGAAGCACTATCCGGCAGACTGGGCCAAGTTCAAAAGCTATTGCATTCAGGATGTCAACACCGAAGTGGACATCTATAAGCGGCTGAAACGCTTCCCGATGCCGGAACAGGAGTGGAAGCACTACCAGGTCAATGAACGCATCAACGACCGGGGCGTGAAGATCGACACTGAACTGGTGCAGCAGGCCATCGCCTGTGACCTGCTGCTCTCGGACGCCATGAGCAAGAAAGCCTATGAACTGACCGGGTTGGAGAATCCGAACTCTGTGTCACAGTTGAAAACATGGCTGGACGAGAGAGGCATCCCGATGGATACGCTCGGCAAAAAAAATGTGGCGCAGATGATTGCAGAGCTGGACAAGAACGGAGTGGACGCCGAAGCGATGGATATGCTGAAACTCCGGCTCCAGATGGCGAAAAGCTCTGTGAAAAAGTATCAGGCCGCAGAACGTTGTGTCTGCCCGGATGGCAGGGCTAGAGGGCTGTTCCAGTTCTATGGGGCCAGCCGTACCGGGCGATATTCCGGCCGGAATATCCAGTTGCAGAATCTGCCCCAGAACCATATTTCCACGCTGGATGAGGCACGGGAATTGGTGAAGCTGGGCTGCTTCGATATGGTCGAAGCTATCTACGGCAACACCCCGGATGTGCTTTCCCAGCTGATCCGCACGATGCTGATTCCGAAAGAAGGCTGTGAGTTCATCGTTGCCGACTTTTCCGCCATTGAAGCCCGTGTGCTTGCGTGGGAAGCCGGAGAGGACTGGCGACTGGAAGCCTTTCTGGAGGGCAAGGACATTTATTGTGCCTCTGCCAGCCAGATGTTTCATGTGCCTGTGGTGAAGCATGGTGTCAATGGAGAACTGCGGCAGAAAGGTAAAGTAGCAGAACTGGCCTGTGGTTATGGCGGCTCCTCCGGTGCGCTTATAAGCATGGGTGCTCTGCAGATGGGCCTGCATGAAGAAGAACTGCCGGAAATCATTGATTCCTGGCGGGAAGCCAATCCGAAGATTGTCCAGTATTGGTGGGATGTGGAGAAGGCAGCAACGCAGGCGTTCAAGACCAGGGAAAGTCAGAAAATCGGCAAGCTGGCCTTTGAGTTCTACTCTGGCACTCTTTGGATGCTGCTCCCCTCCGGCAGAAAGCTGGCGTATCTGAAGCCGAGATTGCAGCCGAACCGCTTCGGGCGGATGAGCCTGACCTATGAAGGCGTGGGACAGAACCACAAGTGGGCCAGACAGGAAACCTACTCTGGCCGGCTGGTGGAGAATGCAACGCAAGCTATCGCCCGTGACATTCTGGCCGAAGCAATGGCACGGATGGAAGTCTATGGCCTGAACATCGTAGGACACGTTCACGATGAAGTCATTATCGAAGCACCGAAGGACCAGTACACAGTGGATGAGGTCTGCAAGCTGATGTCCGTCAATCCAAAGTGGTGCAAAGACCTGCCGCTGAACGCCGCTGGTTATAAGGGCAGCTACTACTTCAAGGACTAAAGGAGAAGCGATATGCCGCACGTTATTGCATTGAAAGACGGCAAACTCCTGACACCCTTTGGCATCCGGGATCTGCTGGATGCGGTGCAGGACTATGCCGGCGAGGGACTCCGCCAGGAGATCGAAAGCTATATCGATACCAATGTGGAAGACATTGACGACTACGAAAAAGAGTATGACCGCATGGAGCAGGACAATGAACGCCTTGCCGACCATCAGCGGTCGGTCCTCTGCAATATCCGGGATGAGGTGGATGCTCTGGACACACTCCTGCAGGACACCCGGTTGAACCGCAGGCGTATGCAGGGAGCCGTCCGGATCATCCGGCAGATGATCAACCGGGAACTGTAAACACGGTGCCCTTGTTACAAGGACACGGACGCATAAACAGGCGCATAAATATGCGCCGCAGAAATGAAAGGGAAAACACTATGAAAACAGGTAGAAATTTGCAGGAAGTCCTGGTCGAACTGAACCGCCAGAATCAGGCAAAGCAGGATTTTATCAGTCCGGCGCAGGGAATGCGCCTCCGGGAAGATGGACACACCTTTGAAATCAACCATCTTACCACCAGTCAGCAGGAGGTCTTTGGCACGACCTCGCTGTTCCACCGTCAGGTGGCATCGGCACTGGGTATCCCGGCAAAATACTATGATCTGATGCAGACACAGAAGCCGGAACTGCTGGCGGAGAATGTGAATGCCTGGTTCGCGGACAAGCCCAGTTCCTACATGGTTCGCTCAATGGACTACGGTACCGGACAGGTGGCCCGTGCGCTGCTGTCGGAACGGTACCGCCGTATCGACAACATGGAGATTGCCACGGCGGTGCTGCCGCTGTTTGCAGGAAATGATCAGTACGAGGTGATGTCCTGCGAGGTGACGGAGAACCGTCTGTACCTCAAGGTGGTCAACCATCGTTTGGAGATGGAAGTCCGTAAGGGCGATATCGTACAGGCCGGCGTGATGATCTCCAATTCCGAGGTAGGTCTGGGGGCTGTGTCCATTCAGCCGCTGGTGTACCGCCTCGTTTGCACCAATGGCATGGTAGTCAATGACATGGGTGAGCGCCGCCATCATGTTGGCCGGCAGGCAAAGGCAGTCGAAGACAGCTTTGCACTGTATTCGGATGAAACGATGGAAGCCGAGGACAAGGCGTTCCTCTTGAAGCTGCGAGACACTACGATGGCTGCCATCGACGAAGCACGTTTTTCGCAGGTGGTCGGCCGTCTCCAGGAATCTATGGTGGTGCCTATCACTGGCAAAGTGCAGGACGTGGTGCAGCTGACCGCCCAAAGCTATGGCATCAATGCCGAGGAGCAGGAAGGTATCCTCAAGTATCTCATCGAGGGCGGTGACCTGTCGCTGTACGGTCTGTCCAATGCGGTTACCCGTACTTCGCAGGATGTCGTTTCCTATGACCGGGCCACTATGCTGGAGGGCATCGGCTGGCAGGTCGCCACGATGGAGCCACAGCAGTGGAAGCAGATTAACCAGTGAGGTGGCGGTATGGAAGATGTTATTCACTGGATTACGGAACACAAAGAGGAAAGTCCTCCACACAGGAGAGTCAGCCATAGTCACCCGGACCCAACAGCCAATGAAGCCATCGGAAATGTGGTTCGAGAAGAACGCAGGAGGAAGCACCACAAAAAGAAGCGTCCACGCATCGGTGTCTGGCGAGCAGAGGAGGCAAAGCCGGATGAGGGAAAATGAAGTCGAGAAACAGTTTGTAGAAGCAGTAAGGGCCGCCGGTGGGCAGGCCCTTAAATTTACCAGTCAGAGCATGAACGGTGTGCCGGATCGGTTGGTTTTGCTGCTTGGCGGCAAGTGTGCATTCGTGGAACTGAAAGCTCCTGGCAAGCAGATGCGCATCCTCCAGAGAAAGCGCAGACAGCAGTTGGAAGCACTGGGCTTCCCTGTGTTCTGTGTGGACCGTCCGGAGCAGATCCAGCCAGCCATCAATGCTCTGCTCCGCTGGAAGCCGGGAGAGCCTATCCCACAGGGGATTGGGGCGAAGATCCCGGAGATGCCGGAAGTAAGCCTGCCACAGAGAGATACACAAGGCGAAATGCCGGAAAGCGAGGTGATGCCCAAATGAAGTTCATTCCGCATGACTATCAGAGTTACTGCACGGAGTATATCAAAACACACCCGGTCGCAGCCCTTTTTCTGGATATGGGCTTGGGCTGAGGCAAGACGGTTATCACTTTGACCGCCATCAAGGACCTGATGCTGGAGACTTTTGAGGTCAACAAGGTCCTGATCATTGCACCGCTGCGTGTCGCTCGTGACACATGGCCGGCAGAAATTGAAAAGTGGGATCACCTTCGAGGACTGGACATTTCCGTCATTGTGGGTGATACAAAGACCCGCATCGCAGCACTCCACCACCCGGCTATGATCTATGTCATCAACCGGGAAAATATCAAGTGGCTGGTGGAGTATTACGAAAAGAATGGTATGCGCTGGGATTTTGGTATGGTCGTGATCGATGAGTTGTCATCGTTCAAGAACTACCAGTCCCAGCGTTTTAAATTCCTGCGAAAAGTTCGGCCGTATGTGAAGCGGTGGGTCGGGCTGACCGGCACACCTTCTTCCAACGGTCTCATGGACCTGTGGGCAGAAATCGGGATTCTGGATGGTGGGGAGCGGTTGGGTAAGTTCATCGGTCGTTACCGAGAAGCATATTTCCGGGCAGCTTCTAAGAATCCGGCTACTGGTGTCGTGTACCAGTACAAACCCAAAGAGGGTGCAGAAAACCTGATTTACCAGCGGATCTCGGATATCACGATATCCATGAAGGCACTGGACTACCTCAATATGCCGGACTGCATTCCCACACGGTACGAAGTGGAGATGAACACGCAGGAACAGGAATTGTACGATATGCTCCGCAAGGATCTACTTATTCCGCTGAAAGATGGTGACATAGATGCCGCCAACGCTGCATCACTGACAGGAAAGCTGTTGCAGATGAGCAATGGCGCGGTCTATGACGAGAACGGCAAGGCGAGGGTAATCCATGACCATAAGCTGGAGGCACTGGAAGACCTGATCGAAGCAGCCAACGGACAGCCAGTTTTGGTGGCCTACTGGTTTAAGCATGACCGTCAGCGCATCATGGAGCATTTGTCGAAGCAGAAGATCCCGGTGCGGGATATCAAGAGCAGTACCGATATCAAGGACTGGAACGCTGGGAAGATCCCGGTCGCACTGATCCACCCGGCATCGGCCGGACATGGCCTGAATATCCAGCAGGGCGGACACATTTTGATTTGGTTTGGCCTGACATGGAGCTTGGAACTGTACCAGCAGACCAACGCCAGACTATGGCGTCAGGGCCAGACCGATGTGGTCACCATTCACCACATCATCACCAAGGATACCGTGGACAAGGATGTCATGGCAGCCTTGGAGCAGAAAGACATGACACAGGAAAAGCTGATCTCAGCAGTCAAGGCACAGCTGGGAAGATAGGAGAGAATATGAAAAAGTATCTTTTTTTGAGTGCAGAGGACCGCCGACCTGCGGAGGAGAGCGGCTATCGCTACAAGAAATCAAAGCCGGTAACGGCTGTGAAAACGAAGAGGGATGAGGATGGATTCTTCATCCCCTGGGCAATGTTCCGGCCGCTGGGAGAAAAAGGTCTTTTCTGTGAGCTCTTTGGAGCAAGTCCTGTCCGCAGAGCAGCAGATCTTCGCATGAACCGTGACTTTTTGCTGAAGGAAGCGTATGAGCATGAGGTGGAACTGCTGATGTGTCAGATTCGGATGAACGAACTGCAGATGCGGCAGGAGTTCTGCAAAGAGGAGCAGGCACTGGAACTGTACCAGCAGTCCAAACTCCAGAATATGCCCCAGATCACCCCGGACCATAAGCGAAAAATCCTGCTGGATGCGGTTACATGGAAATATGACTGTGTCCAGCAGTACAAGAAGATCTGCTTTCAGTTTGCAGAGGCAGTTATCGGCAGGGAGTATGGTAAAGGCTCCCGAAATCTGAACCAGGAGCATTTTATCGAGCAGTTCATCCGAAAAGCAAATGAACTGCCGGAAGCAAATCGCCGTGTGCTGGATCTTTTGTATGAGACGGCGTGGCATACGATTTTTAGGTTCAAGTGCGGTGTCGTACCAGAAGCAGTGCCGGCTCCCTGGTATGACAAGACGGGAGGCGCAGAGGAATGAGGAACATGAGAAGTGCTGCAAGGGTTGCAGTCAACGAAAATCTGGACTGCTATGAGAATCTGGCGAATGCCATTATTCTGCAGGCGGTCAAGGATTATAAGAAAGCACTCCGCCAGCTGGAGGGAAATTCAAGAAATCAGGAGGCCCGGCATGATAAAGCCCGGTTGGAAAAATTCTTCCGTTCCCAATGGTACGGTGTTCTCACAGATCTTGATCCGGAGCGGCTCATGACCGGGGTGAAAGAGAATGTTCGACACGAGATAGCCGAGCGGAGAAAGAAGAAAGCGGAAAAGCTCCGCCGGAAAGCAGAACTGAGAGTAAATTGACGGGCAGGATCGGCCAGAAAGGAGGGCCAAAGATGATAGAGGAAGAGAATGCTACGGTTAAGGAGCCAAACCGGGGAGAACAGACCGATTATCTGGAGCAGGCCAGAAAACTGGCCGATTCCTATCGGCTTCTGGTTCACAGGCGGGATCTGCTCCGCCAGCAGTATGAAGATTCCAAGTCATGGTTTTACACCAAAGAGGAAATTGTCTATAAGTTGTCGCAGGGCGCACACGAGGAATCCGAGCGTGTGCAGACCAGCGGGCTGTCGAATCCAGTGGAGCGAACCGTCCTCAACTGTGACAAGGTGCTGGCGTCTATGAATCGGGAGGTACAGACCCAGCGTACCGAGCAGTTTCTGGAGCCGTACTATGAAGTCTGTGAGCAGATCGAGTTGTTCGAGGTCGGACTTCGCAGTCTCCGGGGCCAGACCCGGCTTGTGGCAGAGCAGCTGTTTGTGGATGGAAAGAAGCAGACGGAGATCACAGGTGCGGATGGGAACAATCTGACCAGGAGAACGGTAGTCCGGGAAAAGGAAAATGCCCTTATTGGAATAGCCGACACAATTTGCCGGTATCAAAGGAAGTGAGGTGGAACATGAAGCAGGAAGTGACCGCAGAAATGCTTCGGTATGCAGCGGATGTATGCGGAAAGTACCGGGAGGTCCGAACATTGGGTACGGAAGCAGAAACCGCATGGAAGCAGAGCCTCGCACTGATGGAAGAGGCAAAATATTCTGGTGAGAGGGAAATGTATGAGCGTGAGGCGGCAGAGGAACTGGAAGCATACACAGCTGCCCGCAGTTGGCTGAAACTGGTGAATGCCACAGTTTCCAAAGTAAAAGAGGAAAAAGCAAGGCTGGTTTTGAAGCAGAACTGCATGGAAGGGGTAACCATGAAGGCCGTTGTGGTGGACAAAAAGTCAGGAAGTTATATGAGCCGATCTACCGCGACCCGGTATAAAAAGAGGGGACTTGAGGAGTTTTCCCGTCTTTTGGTTCCTCTTCGGAGCCGATTGGAAGAGATGGAGAAAAATATTTATAAAAATGAGCCAGTTTGAAGCAAAGTGAGCCACTTTGAGTCAAATTCTCTCTTAACCGTACATCGGCTTTTTGCTATACTTTAAACTAGGAAAATAAGAGAAACAAAGGCGTGGAAAGTGCTGGGAGCGGATAGGCTGCCCGGTATTTTTTACGCCTTTTTACATCTTACGCCGCCTTGAGGTTCAATCTCTGGCGGCTTTTTTTGTATCAACATGGAGGTGATATCCTGATGGGAAGAAAGAAAAGTAATGCCCGGCCGGTAGCGCATGGGCGTAAGATCCATGTCAATAAATACATCAATCAGCGTGGAAAAACAAAGCCGTGCCGTAAGTCGGCGGTATCTTGGAAGCCGGCCCCGAAAGAGACTCCGTTTCACGAGATGCAGGCTTACCAGTGGCCGACCACGCGGACACCGAAGCAGTATGAGATTTGGTTCGCCGAGTTAGGCGACCATTCCGGCACTTCGGTGCAGAGCGGAACCCGACCGGTACTGGTCATCAGCAATGATGTGGCGAACCGCAATTCTCCAATCATCACGGTGATCCCGTTGAGTTCCAAGCTGAAGAAGCTGGAGCTTCCGGTACACGTTGTACTTATGGAGAAAGATTGTGAAATGCTCCGGGATGAGCATCTGGAAGATTCCATCCTGCTGGTGGAGCAGATCACGACCATCGACAAGGTGGTGCTGTTCAATCGGCTCTGCCGTGTAGCCTCTCCCCAGAAGAAGCAGGAGATCGAAACTGCCGTCACAAAGCAGTTTGCAATGCGTTCTGCACACACAAGAGGGGAGGCGCAGGCATGATGGACATCAAGAACATTCCGGGTAAGCTGAAAACGACCTGCCAGTTCTGCGTCTGGAAATTTGAAAAGCGCAATGGTCAGAAGACCAAGATGCCGTATAACCCAGCAACGGGAGAACGAGCCAGGATCAATGATTTGCGTACCTTTGCTGATTTCAAGACCACGCTCGTCACTTATGCGATGGGTGGATATGACGGTATCGGTATCGCAGTTGGAAACGGCATCGGTGCTTTTGATATTGACCATTGTATCCGCGAGGACGGTACGCTGAACGATACGGCAGATACTGTCCTTTCCATTTTTCCTACGGCATACGTTGAGAAGTCACCATCCGGAAAAGGACTGCGTGGTTTTTTCTGTGTGCCGGAGGACTACGTCTACGACAAGACGGTCTACTACATCAATAACCGCAGCAAAGGTCTGGAAGTGTATATGCCCGGTGCGACAAACCGTTTCGTCACCGTAACGGGAGATGTTTACCGCACAGGTGAGATCCTCAACGATGAAACGGCGATGACCACACTGCTGGACACGCTGATGAAGCGGAACAAGCAGGTGCAGCAGAACCATTTCCAGCATCATTCGTATCTGGATGATGAGGCGGTTATCGCACACGCCAACGAAGCCAGTAACAGTGACAAGTTCAAAAAGCTGTATGCCGGTGACTGGGAAGATCTTTATGGCAGCCAGTCGGATGCGGATATGGCATTACTGTCGATCTTGGCATTCTGGTGTGGCTGTGATGAGGAGCAGATGGACCGTATCTTCCGCACTTCCGGCCTGATGAGACCAAAGTGGGATCGGCAGCAGGCTGGTTCTACCTATGGCGCAATTTCCATCCGAAATACCGTCAATACCTGTGCAGCCGTGTATATGCCGGTCAATGCACAGGATATTGTGGATGAAGAGTTTTCCAAGTTGGACGACGATGACTACATCGAATTCCAGCCGGATCTGTCGAAAATCACAGTCACATTGGAAGAGATGGCTCCACACACGAATGCCCGGTACGGTCGGAATGAGATCGGCATGGGAAATATGTTTGCGGATTATTTCAAACAGATCGCCCGGTACAACAGTGAGCGCAAAG
>CAVBWT010000052.1:0-8741 GCA_963599235.1 Lawsonibacter asaccharolyticus
ATTCTGTCCTCATAGACATTGACCAGTTGGGCAAGGTCACAAAGAATAACGGCAATCGCTGCTCTGCCTATGTCCCAGAACATCACGAGGCGATTGTTTCGCCGGAGATTGCACGGGCTGCACATCTTGTGGCATCCAGCAGGAATAAGTGTGGAGTGCAGGATATTGTGGTAATCAATCAGGGAGCACTGAAAGGATTTGTAGGTATCCATCCGAACTGGAGCGGCATCAATGTTGAAAGTATCCGCAGCCTTAGTCTGAGTGCCTATTTACCAGAAGAAATAGCGAAACTGAATGATATGGTGGCAATGCGAACAGAAAGCGAACTTGACCCTACAAAATATCAAACGGTTTCAGGAACTTGTTTCATTAGTCAGAGTAGCCCGGTTATGACGATTTCAAAAAACGGAATCCGTTTCAGCAAGGCTTGCCATACCCGGTTGGACGACTGCGAGTATGTGGAAGTGCTCTATCATCCGATTCTGCAGGTCGTGATTTTGCGAAAGAGTAATCAGTGCTCTTCAACGACGATGCACTGGCAAGAGGACAATGACGTTCATAGCGTGTTTTCAGCCGGAGCATTTTCCAGCATGGTCTTTCAAATGTTGAACTGGAAAATGAATTGCCGTTATCAGTGCCGTGGCATCTGTCGTGGGCAGGAAAATACAAAATTCTTGCTTTTTGAATTGGATGCGTCTCGTATTTTAATCGGGAAAAATCATTATGTGCAGGCTGGAAACTGCTCAATGAATTTGGAATGCCGGATGTATCGGAGCAAGTGGGTGCAGAACATTACGGCCAGTGATGTGATGGAATCCGGCCAAGTCGTAGAAAATCCCATGATTGGCTCAATTCCGAGCAGAAATGAAGTTCAGCGTGAACTGGACGAACTTTTGATGTCAATGTGATGGAGGTCTCAGAAAATGGCTGAAGTGGATAAGCGGCAGGAGTTATCCCTGCGTGAAGTTGAATTGATTCGTGAATTGGCGCAGATTCGTAAGGAAAAGAGCGAAGAACTGGAATTTGAAAAGTTCGATGGGTACGAACTGCCGCCTCGGACTCAGTTTTCTATGGTTAAAAAGCCTGCTGTCAGTATCAAATACGGCGAAATGACATTCAATATGGCCTGCATTCGGCTATTTGAAGGCATAAAGTACATTTTACCCATTGTCAATACAGCAAAGAAACGGATGGCCTTGATTATGTGCCCCGAAGAAGATAGTGCGTCCGTAGAATGGGCACGGCAAAAGAATGGCGTATGGGTGAACAAATCAATTTCGTCACTGGAGTTTTTGGAAAAAATGTTCCGCATGATGAACTGGAATCGGGAGTGCCGTTACAAGGTGTTAGGCCGCGTAGCTAATTCAGATCAGGGACTGGTCATGCTTTTTGATTTGGAAGAAGCTATCATGTTTACTCCGCAGCCGCAGGAGTTTACAGACCCGATGACGGGAGAAGTGAAGAAGAAACAGGTCAAATTCTTTCCGGATATTTATAAAGGTAGAATCGGACGGTCTTACAATGATTATGTGGAAACGCACCAGATGAGTATGTTTGAAAATATTGTCAGCTATCAAGGTGATGAGCAAGCACAACTTGTAGTCCACCACAATGCTCTTCCGGGCTTCCAGATCACCCCAGCGGCGTTCATTTTTCATAATGTTTGCCACCATTACGCCGTTCCACTCCCGCCTACCGCGCAGAGTGCTGCGCTTTTTCTGTGTCAGCACTGCCGCAATTTGATCGTAGTTATACCCTTGAATAAACGCCAGAAAGATAAACCGCACCGTCTTTGCTTCTTCCGGCTCAATTACCAACTGTCCATCCTTGGTATGCCGATACCCCATCAGATCGGCTACCGGGTACTGCCCTGTCATAATGCGCTGGTCATATGAAAGGATCATACGGCGGCTCTTGTTGCCAGATTCCCAGTCTGCCAGAAGTGCCTGTATATCGAGGTTGTACTGGCTATTCGGGTTAAGTGTGTAGATATTTTCGGTTTCAAAGTACACACCGATGGGATGTGCCGGGTGCATGGTTTTCAGGGCTGCAATCTGCGTCATGCAATCCGAAAAATTTCGCGCAAAGCGCGAAATGCTGGCACAGATAATCAAATCCATCTTCTGGTCTTTGGCATCCTGCATCATGCGCTTGAAAGCATCCCGCTTGCGCAGCGATGTGCCGGATTTTCCCTCATCACTGTAAATATCCTGCAGATTCCAGTTTTCCGTTTCTGCAATCTTTTTGGTGTAATAAAGGGTCTGATTTTCGATGGAAGAAATCTGCTCTTCGCTGGAGGTGCTGACACGGGTATAAACCGCCACGCGTTTCAGGTCGCTGTCATAAATAGATGGAGTTGGTTTTGCCGGACGGAAATAATCTTTTGCTGTTTTACCATAGTGGTCCGTCTGCTTATGGATTCTGTCACGGATCTCTGCTTTTCGTCTTTCAGATTCCAGATGTCGGCTCTGCCAGTCTACCCCACTCGGCAGCACTTCAACGTTTTCTGCTGGGATGTATTCTGCGTTCATTTTTTATCAGCCTTTGTTATTTCATTTTCCAGTCGCGCTCTCCACGCAAGATAATCTTTCCTGCGGATTGATGTATATTTTTCAGCCAATTCTTTCGGGCTCTGCCGCTGGTTATCAACGTCAAGAATGGTGTCGATTCTCTGGTCGTCATCGTCTGTAACAATGTCCACCCGCATCGGCAAGTCGAACAGATATTTCAGCAGGAAACAAAAATCACAGGTGTTCGCTGCAAGGTAGGCTCGTGTCTGTGTGAAAATCAAATTGACATCGTCATTTTTGCAATCTTTGAGCAAGTGTACCATTTCCGGGCGCTTGTAAATTTCCTTATTCCCTGTAATGTCGATGTAAACACCAACCAGCTTTTTCTCGGCATCATCTTTGAATTTTTCGGCGTAATAGGAGCTGTGATAGGCTACCGCTGCATCCTTGGAACGTTCCCACAGTTTTGCAAGTTTCACATAGCCGCCGACATTATACCTGCGGTCCATTCACAGCACCTTCTTCCGACTGAACACTCCAATACCATCTCCGCTTTTTCTGGTAGCAGTGGATTCCCATTTCCGTTTTTACCATCCGTGCTACTCGCTTGCTGATGCCTTCATTGTCAAGACGGCAATAAATTTCATTCGCGCTCATATCTCCTTTTTCAAGAAAATGCTTGATCCAGTAAACTGCTTTCTGCTGCTCAGTATCAAATTTTGGTTCAGTATTTGGCTGTTGTTTTTCAAAGAGTTGCGGCCCGCATTCCAGCCACTGAAAGCCATTTTCGGCAGAAATGGAAAAACGAATGTCTTCTGCTGTAGGTGCAAGGCTGTTTTTGATTTGATGGACGATTCTTATATCAGGATTCTCGGTATCCCGTTCCACCTGCAGGACACTTCGTGCTGCTGCTACAACATCAATACTGCCCAGACTGCGGTACAGCCCTTTGGAGCCTTCTTTTTTATTGAGGTGGCCAATCAGAACGATGGCACAGTCATAGCCAGCAGCCCACATCCCAAGGCGGCGCATCAGCTTTCGTGCCCTGCCCGCTATCTGTAAATCCGAATCACTGCCAAGATAAGCTTGAATCGGGTCAATCACGACCAATCGCGGTCGAAATTCAATGATTGCCTGACGAATGCGCTCATCGTCCAATGTAAGGCCGTTATAAACCTCTTCATTGATGAGATCTTTCTGCAGTCTGCCCCACAGCGCTCCAAACGTGGCTTTATTGTGTCAGAAACACCATCCTCGGAGCATTGATAAATCACTTTTTGCGGCGCACCAATTTTGCACCCGTCCGGGGTCTTGCCACCTGCTGAAAGTTCTGCAATTAAATTCATCATCATGGTGGATTTTCCGTCACCGGGATCACCCTGCAGCAGTGTGATTTTTCCGATTGCAATAAAGGGATACCACAGCCACCGTACATCTGTTGACTGAACTTCGCTATACAGCGTCAGCAGTCGTTCCATTTCGTTTTCCCCACTTTATTTCCGCAGTTTGATTTCATGCTTTTATTATACACTTGTCAGATGATTTTTTCTGTGACCCAGCAGGTCACTTGTTCCTTAAAATGTGACCTACTGGGTCACATTTTGGCCTCAGAAGCCATTTCCGCTAGAAGGGAAAAACAAAAATTCTGACTGCTAAGCGGATTGCTCTTTGAGTTCTTCTTGATTCATTTCTCCATAAGTCAAATAATTAAAGTATTCTTATGCGGGCATTTGAAAGGAAGATTGCCATATGTCCGTAAATTGTACTTCTCTTGGAAAACGAATCAGCTTCTACCGTTCAAAATCGAATCTGTCGCAGGAAGTCCTCGCTGCAAAAGTCAACTGCAGCCGTGAACACATTGTCCGTATCGAAAATGGGACAAAGATTCCTAGCATTTCTGTTCTTGTCGAAATTGCCAACGCCTTATCCGTTTCTGCGGATGAGCTTTTGCTCGACTGTCTTGAACATTCATCTTCCTCTGCAAACTCCGAAATTCACCGCTTGCTGTTGGACTGTAATGAAACTGAGCAGGCTGTCATTATCCGCATGGCAAAGGAATTAAAGGCTACTCTTGTCAGCCTTGGAATTTAACATTTTTTCGCAGTAAAAGCACAAACTAAAACTGCCCGCATAAGCTGCAGACGCACCCTCGAATCCTCTTGGGTGCTGTCTGTGGTTTATGCGGGCAGCTATTGTGTTAGCTTATTCTCTTATTATCAAGCAGGCATATTGTTACTGCGTTCACTCCGCTTCATTCCCATAAAAGGAGGAACAGAAGCACGGCTCAGCCCTTTCTCATGGGCCTTCATTAACTGATACTCGTGCGTAGCCACTGCATCAATAAATTCACGCTGCTTCAGTGTTGCATGGTAATAATCCGTTTTGAAGCGTTTGCATACGCCAAATAAAACATTCAAATATTCCATCGTATCGTTGCTCATAGGAGCAACCTGCAGTTCAAGTTCTTGATCTTTCATACTGAACCCTCCAATCTTTAAGATAAGTAGGTACTGAAAATTTCTTGTGCGCCCTCATCTGCCAGCATAAGCAGCTTTGGGCCTCCCGAATGTGGCTGAAAAATCGGGACTGCATGAAAATCTTTGATATAGTGATCATACAGTTCATCTGTTTTTGCTTCAAAAGTAACAATACCGCCATGCCCACTATCAATTGACAATTGAATACCATAAGCAATCATCATTCGGCCAATACCCGCATATTTCCGCACGGTGCTAATCGTCGGGTTACTCTCAGGATGCGCTTCAATATTCGCAATAAAAACCGATATTCCGTGATCATCTTCTCGATATGCACCCAATGCTACAATTTCGCCAGCATCTGTTTTCGCTGCATACTTTTCTAGCTTTGGGTCGCGGATAAATTCACTCGTCCAATCAGATTGCCACTTTTCCTTTGTAGAGGTCAGGTCTTCGTTGGTTGCCGATTCAATATTAATCTCAATTTGTTTCCCGGTCTCGTTTTCTACCACATAGTACTGGAGAACCATTTCCTCCACACTCCCTTCTATAGCTATTGTAGCATGAACTTTTCAAAAACGCAAATGTCATTTCTCACTCTGTTTCGTAACTTTTCAGTGTATCTTCAAATGTAAAGTGAATTTTCACACGCTCATTGTTGAAAACCTCAATGCGGTCAATAAAGGTTTCCACCACATTCTGTGACAGTTGCATCACATCGCCTGCTTCTCCCACAGTATCCATCACGGCTTGCAAATTATCCGTATCCTTCTTCATAGGCTGGAAAATTTGATTTTTCTCGGTGCGCAGCCATTGGATTTGCGCCATTTTCTCATCTTCCTGCACTCTGTAGGCATCTCTCTGCCGGATGAATTCTTCCTTACCCATGTTTCCATCGGCATACTGCTCATACAGAGCAACGCGTTGTTTTACAATCTCTGCCTTTTCTGCACTCAGCTTTTCTTCCTGCCGTTCCAGTGTGGAGAAGCAGATCAACGCTTTGCGTTCCCGTTTGTGCAGGATTTCCAGTACATGTTCCGCTTGCTTTATTTGCGCTGTCAGCGCGTTTCGGACAATCTCTTCCAGCAGTTTCTCAGCGATTGGGATTCGCTTACAGGGGCTGTCCACCGCTGTGGCCGAAAATCTACAGTTAAAAGATGGGCCAAGTTTCTTGAGAACACGGTATTTCATCAGTTTCTGGCAGTAGCCGCAGTAGACCTTTCCTTTCAGCGGATACTGGCGTTTTGTGTAGTTCCCGGCCTGATGATTCCCATGCTGCAGCATAATGACCTTTTGTGCCTGTTCAAATTCTTCCGGGGTAACAATGGCGGCATGGCTGTCTTCAATTCGTACCTGCTGTTCCAGCGGAGCGCGCAGGACCCGATGCTTGCACGGAACAGGCATAATGAATTTCGCGCCCACATAGGTTCCTTTGTACTTTTCGTTCTTCAAAACATGATAAACCGTCCCGCTTGTCCAATGGCTGCGCTGCAAGTCCCATGCTTTCTGCTCGCTGTACACATGGTTTTCCGCCACATGATATGCTGCCGGGGTCGGAATCTGCTTTTCGTTCAATATTTTTGCGATAGCGCCTGTTCTATTGCCCTGCAACGCCAGTTCAAAAATCAGGCGCACATATTGGCTGGCTACCGGGTCGAGGATCAGCTTATGGCAGTCATTCGGATCCGGCAGGAATCCAAACGGGCGGTATCCTCCGAGATACATTCCTTTTTTCTGCATCACATGGTCGGCTGCTGCAATTTTGGCGGAAAGGTCCCGGCTGTAGGATGCGTTGATAATGTTCTTGATGGCCACCTCCAGCCCTCGCACATCGTTCCCAGCCTGCATTCCACTGTCATACCCATCGTTGACAGAGATAAAGCGAACACCCAGCAATGGGAAGACGCGCTCCATATAATCGCCTGCTTCGATGTAGTCACGGGCAAATCGGGAAAAGTCCTTTACGATGATTATTTTCACCTTTCCGTCCTGCGCATCCTTAATCAGCCGCTGAAATGCAGGGCGGCTTGTAGAGGTGCCGGAATAGCCATCGTCCACGTACTCCTGACGCGGCTCTGCAACCAGTTCCGGGCGAGCCATGATGTACCCTTCTACTAGTCCGCGCTGGCCCTGAATGCTGTTGCTCTCGGCCTTATCTGTTCCCACATTCTCGTCTGCAAGGGAAAGTCGGTAATAGGTTCCGATCATCTGCTGCTCACCGCCCTTCAAAAGAATAGATCAATTCTTCCTTTACGATTTCCGCTGCACGATTTTCCAGATTGCTCATGCGGCGCACCCATTCCATCTGATTTTCTTCTTTCAATTTTTCCAAGATGCCCTCCCGCTGGCTCATCTGCTCGATCAAAACCTCATATCGCTCTGCGGCCTGCTCTTCCACGTCTGCCAAAACAGCGTCCAGCTTTCCACTTAGCAGCAGGCTCTGGTAATAGGCTGGTTTTCGCAGTTTCAGGTACGCCTTGTGCAGCATTCCCCAGCGGCCAATCGGACGAGTCCATGGCAGTTTCAAGGCTGGCAGGTAGTAATCGCCAACCAAAACATATTCCAGCCCAGTCCGGGCATCGTAGATTTTCTCTTTCATTGTCTGTTCCCCTTTTTTCATTACAATAAAAATTCTGTATAAGTGATTTTCCTGCGGTCCACTTCGATTTTCTTTACATACTGCTGCAGATTGTCCGCGTTCAAAAGAATATTCGTATTTTCCGTAAGTTGCTTTTTCTGCTGCAATTCTTCTTGAACAACGGCCAGTTCTTTCTCTTTTTCAGTTTTCGTCTGTTTTAGTGCTGTGATTTCATTTTCCAAACCCTGCTTTAGTTCCAGAAATTTTTCTTTTGAAAGTTTTCCGAGAACATACTGCTCGTAGCCGCTGCGTTTCTGCGATTCCAGACGAACGATGTTGCCTGACAGCTGTTCCATTTCACGGTTCAATGCCACTTTCTTTGTTTCAAGGCTGCTTTTCTCAGAATTCTTCTGTATCAGCTTTTTCAATTTCTTATGTTCTTCTAACCTCTGGTGCAGTTCCTTGTTGATGCCGTTCCAGAGGTCTTTCTCGGAAATGGAAACATGACAGAATTTACAGTAAAAATACAGCGAACCATCACTTTGCCAATGACAAAACAGCTTTTCTCCGCACTCCTTGCAAAATATCCGGCCTTTGAAAATGTTCGGATTGTTCTCTCTGCGCTGTCTGCACCACTTTTTCCGCTCATCCCTGACCGCTTCCTCGGCTTCCCGCAATGCGGAAACTTCATCAAACAGTTCCCAACTGATAATTGCCGGATGGTTGTCCCGCACCATACGCCAGCTTTCCCGTGGATTTTCTCCGATTTTTCGATACGTTTCATCGTAGGCAATGCGGTTGTAGACCATGGTCCCCGTATAAACCGGATTTTCCAGCACCTTTGTCACAAAAGTCGGCTGCCATGCAGGATTCTTTACCCGTGAGGTATTTTTCACATACCCCAACTGACAGCGGCGTGTAAAAGGTGTCGGGATTCCCTGTGCAGACAGTTTCTTTGCAATCCCACGCTCTTTCATGCCGGATTTTTTCCAGAGAAAAATCCGCATTACCACGTCACTGACTTTCTCGTCCAGAATCAAATGATTCTTCTGATCCTTTTTGTAGCCGAACGGAACAGGAGTATAAATTTCTCCCCGCGCTTCCTTGGAGCGAAAACACGACTGGATTTTCTGGGATAGGTCTTTCGAGTACATCTCATTGATCATGCCCTTGATC
>CAVBWT010000052.1:8751-15410 GCA_963599235.1 Lawsonibacter asaccharolyticus
CCCTTGATCGGCACCAGCATCCCGTCCCGGCTCTGGCTGTTCAGGCTGTCATAATTATCGTTGATGGCGATAAACCTCACGCCGAACAATGGAAACACCTGTTCCAGATACTGCCCTGTTTCCACGAAATTACGGCCCAGTCGGGAGAAGTCCTTTACCACGATGCAGTTGATTTTCCGCTCCTGCAGTGCTTTCAGCAGCCGCTCAAATTCCGGGCGGTCAAAATTTGTTCCCGTACAGCGTTTGTCCGCAAACACATCCAGCAGCATCAAATCATCCCGGTGGTTGATATAGTCCTTGATGTAGGAAATCTGTACTTCCAGCGATTCCGCATCCCGACGTACATCATCAAAATCGGATAGTCGTGCGTAAATTGCAGTTTTCCAGATACGGTGCGGTGCGTTCTCGGCTTCACGCTGCGCTGCACTTGCCTTCTTGCTTACTCTTGCCATATGTCAGCCTCTCCTTTCATGCAGATACTTCATGCTGCCCCATCTGCTTTTGATGCAGTTCTTCCAGCAGGTCCGCAATCTCATCATGGAATCGGAACGTGATTTCCACCCTGTTGCCCTCATAGACTTCGATTTTCTCAATCAGTTCGACGACCATCGGACGGGTGATCTCTTTCAGTTTCCGATACTTGCGGTACACGTCCAGAAACGGATAGGCGTTCGGAGCAGTCTGCAGATTTTGCTGTTCCGCTTCCAGTTTCTCAATTTTGCGGTCATACTCTTCGATTCGCTTGCTGTACAGTTCGTTGTAGTTCAGAAAATCTTCCCGTGTGAGGATTTCGTCTGCATAGTCCCCGTATAGTTTTTCCTTAATACCTTGTGTATGAGCCTTTTCTGCAGTCAGCTGCCGAATCTGCCGCTCGATGCGCCGCACACGGTAGGGGTCCTGACCAGCCTGCCGGATGCTTTCTACAAACTCGGCTTCCTCCATCACGATCTGGATCTGCATCTGGAGCGCATTCCGCACGATGTTATAGAGTTTTTCATCCCGCAGGTTATGGCTCGTGCAGCTGCCTTTGTTCTGTTTGCTGCCGGAGCACTGATAATAGATGTACCGCTTACCTTTATAGCTGGCCGACCTGCGCACCAGCCGACTGCCGCAGTCCCCGCAGTAGAGAAAGCCTGCAAACAGGGCCACCGTTTCGGCATCGTTCGGCCTGCGGGTTTCGGTTTCCAGAATCCGCTGCACGAGTTCAAACTGCTCTGCCGGAATGATTGCTTCATGGGTGTTGTCCACAATTATCCAGTCCCGCATCGGCACGTTCATTTTCTTTTTGGAGCGATAATCCAATCGCCGGGTCTTTCCCTGTACCAGTTTTCCGGTATAGACCTCGTTGTGCAGGATGCGATCCACTGCCTTGGCAGACCACGGCGGCTCATCGCTCTTGCGGAAATGCAGGCTCAGCTTTACGCCGCTCTGCAGCTTTCGTGTCGCAGGAGATGGTGCTTTCTCCACATTCAAGCGGTCTGCGATGCCCTGATTGCTCATGCCGCTGATTTTCCAGCGGAAAATATCTTGCACGGTTTCTGCCGCCAGTTCGTCCACAATCAGCTTCGTATGATTGGCAGGGTCCTTCTGGTATCCATACGCTGCAAAACTTCCCACAAAATCGCCGCGCTTGCGCTTGACCGCAAGCTGGCTCTTGATTTTGACTGAAATATCCCGGCAGTAGGCATCATTGAGCAGATTCCGCATCGGAACCATGATTGAATCACTGGTTTTCCATGCAGATTGGCTGTCATAGTTGTCCGTCACTGCAATCAACCGGACCCGCATGACCGGGAAAATACGTTCCAGATAACGTCCCACTTCAATGTAATTACGACCAAAACGGGACAAATCTTTGACCAGAATGCAGTTGACAGCCCCTTGTTCCAGTTCCTTGAACAGTTTTTGGAACGCAGGCCGCTCAAAGTTCGAGCCGGAGTAGCCATCGTCTACAAACTCATCCACGATGCACAGTTCCGGGTGATCTGCGGCATAGGCTTCCAGCAAAGTACGCTGGTTTGCAATGCTGTCGCTCTCTGGCTTATCACCATCCTCACGAGATAAGCGTAAGTACAGGGCTGTACGGTATCGGGTTGTATTCTGTTGTGTTTTCTCTTGCGAATTGATATCAGGGTATAACAAAAGCCTTCCACCTCCTTAACGAATCGGCAATACTGTTCGTCAGAGAAGCGAAAGGCTCCACATTTTTCTATGTAGAACAAGCCTGCCGAGCAAACTTTGCTCAGCCGACACATTCCTATTTTCTTACCCACAAACAGCTTACCAGAATTGTCACCCTTTGTCCAGCGCTTTACCGCATTAAAGTGTGAAATTTTTCTGTGCGATTTTTCAGCAGCTTGCCGAAACTTTCTCTACCGTTTCAGCTGGCAGACTGAAAACATCTGCCAATGCGCTCCGGCAGTGTGCCGCTCCCTCTCGGTGCAAAATTCAGCTTCACAATGACTCCGTTGTCCAGATAGCAATAAGGATTTCGGACCTTATCCAGCAGATTTTTCAGCCTTTCCTCCTGCGGCAGTCCGTGTTCCACTGCATCCTGCGGCAGTTCCTGCAGTTCATGATGTTCTATCGTGCGGATATCCCGATCTTTCATCTGGTGGATCTGCTCCAGCCAATTCATTGTGCCGTTTTCTTTCAATCGCGTACCTCCCATTCAGGCCAGAAGTGTTTTCAGCAAGTTCAATTTTGCCTGTCCTATGTCCTTTCTCATGCTGGGGCCTGTGCAGGCAATCGGCGTACACAGTTCCAGCAGACGGTCATAGATACGGGCATGTGCGGTATCCTGCGGGTTCTTCAACTCTGTCAGGGGCAGGTTCGTAGTAACGATCAGCGGTTTCCGGCTTCGGTAACGACTGTCGATGATGTTATAAATCTGCTCCAGCGCATATTCCGTGCCGCGCTCCATCCCGAAATCGTCAATGACAAGCAGCGGATAGCTGCAGAGCCTGTCCACGACCTCATTTCGTCCGGCAAAGGCATTGTTCAGTTCATTCATGATTCGGGCAAAATTCGTCATGCAAACTGCCACTTCCTGCTCCATCAGGGCATTGGCAATGCAGCCAGCCATATAGCTTTTTCCTGTTCCTACGCCGCCCCAGAGCAGCAGACCCACATTCTTTTCTCGCATTTCCGGCCAATGGTTCACATACCGCTGTGCCATCTGCATCTGTGGGTTCTGCCCATGATCGTTTTCAAACGTCCAATTCTGCATCGCCCAATCGGTAAAGCCCTGCAGCTTCAGCCGCCGCACTTTCTCGTGATGCAGTCTGGCCTGCTCTTCTTACTCCTGCTTTTGCCTCGCTTCTTGTCGGCACTGGCATTCAGCCGGATGGCGGTCATATCCAAACAGCTTTCTGCCGTTCGGGAAAAAAGCTTCCTTTGGTGTATTGCAAGTGCCGCAGTACAGCAGTCCATCTTCCGCAACGTAGTCCTGCGGTTCTGCAGAGGTCGTCATAAGCCTGTCCATTGCCGTCCGGATCGTTTCCGTCATAAACTTTCCTCCTTGTTGTAGGTATAGTCCGGGATGCCTGCTCCCGGTTTTTGTTGTCTTTTCTTCCGTGCCGACCAACTTCGCAGGGTCGCCGCATGGTCTGCGTACTTCTTGCCTGTAGACTGCATATAGGTCGAAAGGTCTTCGATCAAAGTGTCCAACTCTGCAACTTCTACCTTCAATTCCGAATAATTGGGTAAAAAGACATTCTGATAACGCCCATATGCTTCTTTGGTTCTATTTATTTTGTTCCATCTTAGGTTGTTCTTATTTATTTGGTTAGGTGTGCAGTTTTGCGCAATCGTATTGCTCACTTTTGAGCAATCAGGCTGCTCATTTTTGACCACCTCAATTGTGCATTTCTGCGCAGTCCGGGGAACGCCGAGAAATATTTGATTGGGCTTGGAAAAGCCATTGGACTGCCGTTCGATCAGCCGTGCAGCTTCCAGTTCCCGCAGAGCGCGGGTGACGCTGGAAATGCTGCTCCGCAGATCTGCCGCCAACCCTGCCAGCGGATAGAGCACATATGCCCGGCCCTGCACATCCACCCAGCTGTTCTTCTGGGAAAGAGTCATGCGGTCCAGTAGCAGGACATAGGTCAGCCGCGCCGTATGGGACAGGCTCATCTGCAGCAGAAATTTTGGATAAGGGAAATACGCGGGCAGTGGGGTTTGTGCTTTGATGTACTCTTTACTCAAACTTCCTCCTAATCATTTTCAAAAGTCCCTGCCGAATGGGAAAGTCCCCTGTGGGATTACACATCCGGCAGGGTTCCGGGGTTCGGGGTGGAAGACCCTGCTGCTTACAAACTCATATCGTAGCTGCGTTTTTTACGTCTCGGTTGACGTTCTCGCTGTTCCTGTCGGGCCTGCTCCCGCCTTGCCTTTTCGCGGGCTTCGGCCTCCCACTTTTGTTTCCATGCAAGGTCGGATTTCATTTCATCGTTTTTTCGGAAGATGCTGTACACGTTATCCGATGCAATTTCCAGACGCCGGGATTCTTCCCTCAGGGGAGCATATGCCTTTTTCTTCTCCGCGATTTCTTTGGTCAGTTCTTCTTTCCGTTTTTTCAAAGATTTCAGCGATGGCAGCTTTCCATCGTTTTCTTCCCGGAAATATTTCACGGATTCTGCATAGGCATCCAATTCCTTGGAATGCTCTGCACGGAATTTTTTCTTGAAAATTGCTTTCGCAAGTTGCTGTTGGATATCTTTTGTAGAAAGGTACTGTCCCGCATAATGAATCTGCTCATTGGTTTTGCACAGTTCATCCTCTGCCTGTAACAACCGTTCATACGCAGCCTGCGCATTGGCCTGTGCTGTCTTGCACAGATCGTTCAGTTCCGTCAGGTCATTGATGTTGTTTTCCTGTACCCATACCAGCGTTTCAGCCATTTTCTGCAAATTGCTGATTTTGACCTTTAGTGCATAGGCCAGATTTTCTTGTGCCTTAACATTCTCCTGCAGGTCAACAACGAGCTGCAGCCTGGTTCTGGTCGTAAAGATCAGTATGGGGTCTTCCTTGTACCGCAGATTCTTCTCGGCGTTCTGAACAAAGAATCCTTCCAGACATTCTCTTTTGCAGCTTTCTCCCAGAAAACGCTCCGATATGAACTTGTTCCGTTCCGGCGGCAGATAGCTATAACGCCCACGTTGTGTTTTGACAAAAATGTTATATTCATCCCGCAGGATGTTTTGAAAATCTTCATACGAGATTGCTTTCTCACGGGCGGTGGCAACGGCATCCCGGATAAGCTGCTTCTGCGTTTGAAACCTTGTAGGGTTTGGCGCAAGCTCTTCCCTTTCGATTTCCTGCTTTTTCTCATCCAGCCGCCGCTGTGCCCAATACTCCGCTTCGGTCACGCCCGTTCTGGAGGGTGACAGTAAATCGATCTGATGCAGAAATTCACGGTTGCACAAATCCATGAGGGATTTCTGCAGATGCTTCAGGTACTCGTTTGTTACATGGTGCTTGTACCCCGCCTTGCAGTCAATAGGGCGTTCCATAAAGGGTTGCTGGGGCACATCCAGTTTTCGCAGACTGTTAATTACGATATGTACATGAATGTTGCCGCTGCCATTGTGACCGTCCATGTGCGTACAGACCAATGCCTGATGCCCTGGAAAATTTGCTTTTGCATATTCCAGTCCAAGTTCCTGTGCCCGCTTTCCCGTCAAGCAATTTTCTGTGCTGTCCCGGGGATCAAAGCTGATGATGTAGTGGTGGCTTTTGATTTCATTCTTGTTTTTATTCTTTTGGTACTCGCGGTTCAACTGTTGGCAGGCCACATCGAAAGAATAGGGTTCACAGTTCAGGCCGTCCAGATAGAACTCGTCCCGCATAATACGATTGCCGTTTTGGTCAAGGATCGGAGTTTTCCGAAGTTCGTCATGCTTGAAAATCAGATACTCCAGCGCAGCGCCATAATTGGAACTCTTACTTGCGATGTGCTTTAAGATTGCCATAATTCTTTCCTGCCATTTCTGCGACCTGCTCCCGCATTTCAAAAATGCAAGCAATCGCATGGTTGATGTTTTCGAGCATTGCACGCGACTGGATACCACCACTGTTGAAGAACGCCGCGATCTGATTCAGGTTGTTCCCAATGGCGGCAAACTCCCGTGTGATAGCTTCAATCTCGTCCGGGTGGACATAGAACACATAAAGATTGATTTTTGTGTGGGTCATGTTCGTGTTCCCCTTTCTTTTTTGTAGCTGTATCTTACCGTCACATGGGGGTAATAGCAAGCGGCTAAAGTACACAATCATCCAGCCTTATCTTCGGGCAGATGTGTTAATCCCCATAGAATTCTTCCATGTGCTGGCTTCCATCCGGCTCAGTCACTACCGAGGGGTAGCGCACCTTGCTACCGTGGCCGGTCAGAAGCTTTGCGGCGAAATCTGCCAGCTGTCCAAGGATCTCCATGTTCCATTCGAGGTTTTCATTCTCTGCCATGACCTTGCAGAACTCGTAGGCAGCACCGTAAATTTCATCGTTCCGGGCTGTCTGCTCATCCGAAAGCTCCAGTTCTTCAGCCATGTTCTTATCCACATCCATTTTTATGCTCCATTCTTTTGGGGAGGCTGCCCTCCCCGTTTTCTTAGCTGAACATCTCTGCCGTGCTGTCATCGATCCAAAGGTGCATCCCATC
>CAVBWT010000053.1:0-14026 GCA_963599235.1 Lawsonibacter asaccharolyticus
CCATATAGCTGTCATACAGTGATCGATAGAGCGGATTCTGCATGAGTTCTTCATGCCTTGCACCTTTGATTCCGTCTCCGCTCACCTTAATTTCTTCTGGCACAAACAAAGGTGGCAATTTCATTGTCCCTGAACTCTTATAAATTGGTTTCTCAGTTTCTCCAGTCTCTTTGGCAATCTGATAAGCTCCCATGATTGACAATTCATTCTTGTCTATCTTATCCAGTAAATCTGATCGATTCTTTGCTACAAAAATTGCACGACTCAAAGTTCTGCCGCTTCCAAATCCAGTTTTCTTTGCTACGATATCCCTCGTTGCTCCAGTGACATCCGGACTATTCTTGACATATCCATTGCTGGTGTGGGTTGCCTGACGCTGTTTTGCCTTTTCTGTCTCAATCTCCTTGAGCTGTAATGCATATTCAAGGCGCTCTGAAACTGTAAAGTTCTTACGGATTTCATTTTCAGAAATTTCCATCAGAAATCCGTCACTACCTTGCAGCTCTGGCAGTACCGCTGCCATGATATGCTCTCGACCCAGATATTTCATAGCACAGAGTCTGCGATATCCCGTCACCAACCGGAAGCAGTTCGTTTCTGATTTCACAACAGTGATCGGATTTATAAGGCCAAGGGCTGCAATATTCTCTGCCAGCTCTTTGATATCACCTTGTTCCTTTCGGATTCGTTCTCCCACGGTAATATCGGAAACTGCAATGGTTTTAACCACTGTGTTGTTAATGCTCACATTCATTTCTTTCCACCCTTTCTATCAGATGACTGTTTTCCAGTCTTTTTTTCTAAACGTTCAATTTCCTTCTGACTTGCTTCAAGGCTATTACGGAACTCGTCCCGTTCCTCGTGATATAGTGTGCGTTCCTGCTTAATCTGTTCAATCTCTGCCTCTTTTGCGGCAAGTTTTTCTCTGAGACTGTCGCGTTCCCGGATGACTGCCTGCAGATTAGAATTGATGCTCTTGATCTGCATTTCCATGTTGTTTTTTGCAGAGGTATAGCTGCCAACCATGATATTGACCGACTGAACAGCCTCTGTATATTTTTCGTTCAGAGTCGCGTAAATCCGGTTTTCCATCAGTTTGGCGTGGTTTGCACCCTTAATGCCAGTACCCGTGTTTTTATCAAGTCCCGGATAATATACATCCAGCGGCTTCCAAAGCTCTGGATGGTAAAGACCGACCTTGGCTGGAGAAGATTCGTTTTCCGGAGCAGTATAAACCTTAGATTCCTGATGCGTTGTCTGCTCTGGCATCTTTTGGCTCATAGCATTCTCCCGTTTTGGGGTTTCTCCAATCTTCAGTGCCGTTTTTTTCTCCTCTGCAGTTCCTTGGTTTGCGTTCTTTTCATCAGAACGGGCTTCCATATATGCCCCATAAAGAGATGTTTCCCGACTATCAACCTTAGCCAACAAATCCGGTCTGTTTTTTGCCAGATATTCTGCACGTTCCAACTGGCGACCGCTCCCAATTCCGACTGCCTTTGCAACAATTTCTCTTGCTCGACCCTTTTGGAATTCTTTATCATGGGTGGGTCGCTCGACCCTACCAGCTCCTTGCTGAATCTTTTCTCTTACATTTTTTGACATTCGCTGTCTTGCTTTCTCTTCTTCAACAACTCGGAGCTTTCGGCTGAATTCCAGCTTTTCAGATGTAGTAAAATCCTTCCGCTCCACATTCTCCGAAATCTCCATCTTCAACCGTTCCTCAGCAGCTACTGCCGAAAGAACAGTTGCCATGATTGCGGTAAAGCCCAGCATTTCACAGGCCTTCATGCGGCGGTATCCGGCAATCAGAACATATCCGCCCTTTTCCTGCTCCATGACCGTGATCGGATTGATCAGACCAAACTCCCCGATGTTCTTGGCAAGGTCTTCAAGGTTTCCCTCCTCCGCTCTGATTCGTTCCGTAATGAGGATTTTTTCAATCGGCACGGTACGAATATCCATCATCGGAAGCGTGACACTCTTGCCCTGTGCGGTGGTGGTCTTCTCAGAAATGGGAGCCGAAGCTCCCTCCTTATTCATCAACATAATCTGTTCCTCCATCTTTCTTTACTCGACCATACTTGCGTCCCATACCAGACGCAGACGTTTCTTGGACTTCGATCCAAAGCCCTTGTTGTAGCAGTTCACCAGAATTCCGCAGGCAGTGAATCGTTCCTGCTTGCCATAAATGCTCTTTCCACTGGCACCGGTAGCAGAATTGATTGCCTGACGAATCTGACGGATCAGACTGTCCGGCGACTGCTCACCAAAACGTGCCTGCATTTCCGAATTGCTGATGTCGAAACGGGAAACAAATTCTGCAAATGCAACGAGGATCTCTCGCTGTACTGCCTTTCTATCTCCCGGCCATGTGGTATTGGTAAATGCGAGCACCTGATCCAGTACCTCATAGCTGTAAAGCTGTGCGACCTTGGAAAGTGCTGCCACAGCTTCAATCCGTGCGCCCTGACCACCGGCCTCGGTGCTGTAACCGTTTTTGGTCAGAATGTAGTTGATCTTCGTGCTTTCTTCCTCGCCAGCGATCACGCTGGATTTGAAGCGGTCCCTTGCCGTCAGGTTCTTCGTGTTATCACGCTGATGGGTGAAATTGTAGGCTTCATCCTGAACGCTAAGTCCGTGCACCACTACGCAGATTGCATATTTGTAACCGAGGCGGCGCAGCGATATCATGCGGTGCTGTCCATCAATAACAGCAAAGCGACCGTCACTACGTTCACTGACGACCAGGACGCCGAGCTTCTCTGGCTTGAAGTCTTTCACGATCTTTTCAACCTCATCGGAGTGCAGCAGTCGCTGATAATCATCAATGAACATCTTGTCCAGTTCAATGATCCGGATATCCTGCTTCGGAAGTCCTTCCAGTGATGTATCCAGCACCATTCCATGCTGTCCGTTTTCGTCTGCCAGATTCAATGTCGCTGCCTGAACGGATGCCATTGCAGGATTCTGTGCTGCCGTGTTCTGTGCCATACGCCGGCGTGCGTTTCTGCTTCTCTTACTCATGTCTTAATCCTCCTTTGCCCGCCACACGCCAATGTGGCAGGGATTTTTATGCTTATTCTTTCTGTGTTTTTTCTTACGCTCTGCCCGGACTACATTTCCGATTGCCTGATTTGCAGTCGGATCGGGCGGGCGGTGAGCCGCCCTCCGGGGAGGGCTCCCATCCTTGTGTTCCGTAATCCAGTGAATGACATCTTCCATAACAGACACCTCACTGATTGATCTGCTTCCACTGCGCAGGCTCCATCGTGGCAACCTGCCAGCCGATGCCCTCCAGCGTAGTTGCACGGTCATAGGAAACGACATCCTGCGAAGTCCGGGTCACTGCATTGGACAAACCGTACAGCGACAGGTCGCCGCCTTCGATAAGGTACTTGAGGATGCCCTCCTGCTCCTCGGCGTTAATACCATAGCTTTGGGCAGTCAGCTGAACCACGTCCTGCACCTTACCGGTGATCGGCACAGCCATAGATTCCTGCAGGCGGCCGACTACCTGAGAGAAACGGCTCTCATCAATAGCGGCCATTGTGGTATCACGCAGCTTCAGCAGGAATGCCTTGTCCTCGGCTTCCATCGTTTCATCCGAATACAGTGCGAAGCTGTCCTCGACCGCCTTTGCCTGCCGGCCGACGTGATGGCGGCGCTCACCCATGTCATTCACCACCATACCGTTGGTACAAACTAGGCGGTATACCAGCGGCTGAATAGACACAGCACCCAGACCGACCTCGGAATTGGAGATCATCACACCGGCCTGCACGATATCGCCCTTGCGGACTTCCATCTCCAGACGGTGATTGACCACTTTGATGTACAGACGGTTCTCCGTCACCTCGCAGGACATCACCTCGTACTGGTCGTTTCCGGCGAACAGCGGCAGCACCGATGTGGCAATCTCCATATTATCGATGCGGCGGTAACGCTCGGACAGCAGCGCACGGGCCACCTGTCCGGCACCGTAATCCATCGAGCGGACCATGTAGGAACTGGGCTTGTCCGCAAACCATGCGTTCACATTCTCGGCCAGCAGTTCCGGCTTCTGTGCCTGCATGAGATCGTAATATTTCGCCGGGATACCCAGTGCCGAAGCCACCTGACGGTGAAACAGCGGGGTCGTACCGAACATCTCCTGCTGGCTGGTGGTAAGATGGTTGATCTCAAAGGTGTGTCCATCTTCCCGGAGGCGCATTCCCTGCGCCGGACTGATGAAGTCCTGCTTGGCCTTGTTCTGACGGTTCAGCTCGACCAGGACTTCCTGCAAATTTCTACCTGTTTTCATAGCAAATTTCCTCTCTATCTCTGCGGCGCATATTTATACGCCGACTTATGCGTCCGTGTCTTTATGGCAAAGACGCCTTGTTCACAAGTGCTTACAGCTCCCGGTCAATCATCTGCCGGATGATCTTGACCGCTCCCTGCATACGGCTTCGATTCAGCCGTTTGTCGTGCAGCAGAATATCCAAGGCATGGACTTCATCCAGAATGTTGTTCAGCACACTCCGGTAGTGGTCAGCAAGCCGCTCACCATCCCGTTCCATGCGGTCATACTCTTTTTCGTAATCATCGATGTCCTGCACATTATTATCGATGTATTCCTCGATCTCCCGGCGAAGCTCCTCTCCGGCATAGTCCTCGACCGCTTCCAGCAGGTCGTGGATGTCAAAAGGCGTGAGGAGCTTTCCATCCTTCATTTTCAATACATGCGGCATATTGCTCCCCCCCTAGTCCTTGAAGTAGTAGGCACCCTTATAACCAGCTGCGGCCAGGGGTAAGCCCTTACACCATGCCGGATTGACTGACATCAGCTTGCAGACCTCATCCACCGTGTACTGGTCCTTTGGTGCTTCGATGATGACTTCATCGTGGACATGTGCCACAATGTTCAGCCCCTCTGCCGAGATACGATCCATTGCTTCTGCCAGAATGTCGCGGGCGATGGCCTGCGTTGCATTCTCGACCAGTCGTCCGGAGTAGGTTTCCTGTCGGCTCCACTTGTGGTTCTGTCCCATGCCCTCGTAGGTCAGGCTCATACGCCCGAAACGGTTCGGCTGTTGTTTCGGTTTCAGATAGGCGAGTCTTCTTCCAGATGGAAGCACCATCCAGAGTGTTCCGGAGTAGAACTCAAATGCAATCTTGCCAACCTCCTGTCGTTCCCCGGTCTTATAGGCGGTCATCGCTGCCTTTTCGGTATCCCACCAATACTGCACGATCTTCGGATTGGCTTCCCGCCAGGAATCAATGATCTCCGGCAGTTCTTCCTCATGCAGCCCCATCTGCAACGCACCCATGCTGATGAGTGCGCCAGAGGAGCCGCCGTAGCCACAAGCCAGTGTTGCGATCTTCCCTTTCTGACGCAGGTCACCATTGATGCCGTGCTTGACGACAGGCACATGGAACATCTGGGAAGCGGTCGCACAGTAAAGGTCTTCGCCATTCTGGAACGCATCCAGCACCCACTGCTCCTCTGCCTCCCACGCCAGCACACGGGCTTCAATGGCGGAAAAGTCCGCCACGATGAACTCACAGCCGTCTTTCGGAATCAGCATCGTGCGGATCAGCTGTGAGAGGACATCTGGTGTATTTCCGTAGATACTCTCGACCATATCGAAGCACCCCAGCTTCACCAGCGTCCGTGCTTCATCCAGTGTGGAAATGTGGTTCTGTGGGAGGTTTTGCAATTGGATATTGCGACCGGAATTAGAAACAATTCGTCCATTTGCCATGAAGCGATTGTGCGGTCCGGCATTTATAATGTCATAAGTTCTCATACAGCTGTCCCCTTTCCTTGAAGCAGTGTTTGTTTCAAGCTGTTTGTTCTCCGCTCCATATATTCCGCATAGCGAATCGGGTCGCTTTTTAAATCCGCCCACCATCCTTTAAGTCCCTTACTTGCTGCTTTTCCCTGTTTTCCGCGATCAATGCTGTCTCGTGCCTTTTGTGTGAGTATTTTTCTTTCCTCATCCGACATCTCACTCATCCTCTTTTTTGCAGAAAGAGAGATTTTGTCAGATATCTGCTTACGTTCCTGTTCGCTGCGGTTCTCCCAAACTTTTGTAACGCATTCGCTTTTTACTTCATTCAATTTGAACTTATGCATAAGGCGTTCCTTCAACGGACGCGGATCTTCTATTCTTGCACTTGGAGCCGGTCTACCGGTTGCTTTGTTTGCTATCCGTATTGCACGGTAAGCATTTTTATATGCTTCCTTAGGATGGCTTCTTCTCCATTCGTCATTTGCATCCATTAGTGCATCATAATCCGTCCAGTCATCTGACAGTTTTCGATCCGACAGCTTTTTCAGGAAAGCTGCTTTTTCTTCCGGATTGGCTTCAAGCCTTTCCCAGAATATACGACCTCCTTCAGCCGCATCATTGACTCCACCGCTTGAAAGATTTACAGATAATTCTTTCGGTGTATTGGCAATTTCCTGTTCCTCCAGTCGCATAGCCTCCTGTCTGCTAGACACCTTGTGAAGCGTAATGAGAACAAATTCTTCCAAATTCCCAGTCCTAATTTCGTTATAAAAGGGATGATTCGGACACTCACCATCAAAAGCCCGACGTTTATGATGCCGCCAACGCTCTGCTAAAGTCATGGATGTATAGCCTACATATTGCTTACCGCTCGGTGTTACGATTCTGTAAACGGTATAGGTTTTCCCTTCCATAATTCAGCCCTCCTTTCTTTTGCTTCTCCTAATGAGACCTTATGGTCAGGATCAATATATACCTGATGGTTCATAGTTGCTGTAATTCCATCCCAGGTGATAACCGGCTTATCTCCGCTAAAAACAACTCCCTCGTGTTGAACCCATGACTCACCATCAAAGACGAGATCCTCTACTAAGACATCTTCTATAGGCTTTTCTATAACCTCTCCCTTCGGAGTTTTTACGAGAATTTTCGTACCTTCTGCCAGACAATACCGCCCTGTCCTCGAAGCACCGTAGAACTGGAACAGTCCTCTGGCTCTGCCGTCAGGACACACACAGCGTTCTGCGGCCTGGTATTTCTTCACAGAGCTTTTTGCCATCTGAAGCCGGAGCTTCAGCATATCCAGTGCTTCCGCATCGACTCCGTTCTTATCCAGCTCCGTGATCATCTGTGCCACATCCTTTTTGCCAAGTGTATCCATCGGAATGCCACGCTCTTCCAACCATGTCTTAAGCTGTGATACTGAGTTCGGATTTTCCAGCCCAGTCAGCTCATAGGCTTTTTTGCTCATGGCATCCGAAAGCATCAGGTCACAGGTGATTGCCTCCTGCACCAGCTCCGTGTCGATCCTCACGCCCCGGTCGTTGATGCGCTCGTTGGTGCGGTAGTGCCGCCATTCCAGTTCCGGCATCGGGAACTTCTTCAGGCGTTTGTAGATATCCACCTCGGTGTTGACATCCTGAATGCAGTAATACTTGAACTTCGCCCAGTCCGCCGGGTAATGCTCCGGGAGATTCCGGGTACGCATTCCATTTGACTTGGTCGGCTTGCAAGGCACGGAAAACAGCTTGATGAGCCGTTCACCCTCTTTGTCTTTCTGCTGGCTGGTCTTCAGCACGGCACCTACATCTTTCAGTGCCAGCGGCAATGTCAGCGATGCCGCCATGACCATCGTGCAGATCCAGTTGTCCGGCGAGAGAAACTCTCCCGTCTTCAGATACTGTCCGGGACAGTGCCGGTTCAGGTGTACGGAGAAGCAGACACGTTCAAAGGATGCATTGTGTGCAATCAACCGCACACTGCCGGACTGGAATGCCTCCATCAGTTCTTCCGGGATAGGTTCTCCCGATGCAATGTCGGCACACTTTGTTTCGCCAAAACCATCGCCCCCATCTGTTGCCCATGCAACAAGCAGGATCTCGAAGCTGGGATCTGTGGCATAGCGGTACAGTCCGCATTTGCCGATGTCAACCTCGCTGTAGGTCTCAATATCGACCAATATTTCTTTCAAAAATCTCACCCCTTCATGTGAATCAATTGATTGTGTAACTTGATTTGTCATGTAAAAACCGGGAGATGCTCTGACACATCCCCCGGCCCGCTTACTTAGCTGTGTACAAGATGCCCTCGCTTAGCGCAGGTAATCCGGCAGTTCCTCGCCGGCATCGCCACCCAGAACATCCTCGTCATCTTCCAGTGCATCGAAGTCTGCATCCGCAGTTGCACGGCCGGACAGACGGTCGCCGTCCTTGACGAACTGGATATTGCCCAGACCTACCGCAACACCGCGGTTACCGTTGGCATTGAACGGATAGAAGTTGACGCTGACATTGCAGTAGCAGCCGGAGTAGACCATCATCGGGTCCAGAATCGGCTGGACATGGCGGTCAACGACCTGCGGTGCATCCTTGCTGGTCGCATTCAGGAAGAAGTGACCCTGATAGGTTTCATCATCCGGGCGGTCGATGTCGCCGTCACGCAGCGGGAGTTTCAGGTTCGGCGGGATCTTGCCACCCCACTTACGGACCTTGCCATCCTCCTTGGCAGCCTCCACAGCCTTGTGAATCGACAGCAGTGTCTTCTTATCATCTTTCGGGATCAGACAGGAAACGGAATACTTCGGCTCACTGCCGTTGATGCTCTTCGGCTCGAAGATATTTGCGAAAGAGATCTTGGTGCCTGGAATAACGAGCTTGGTTGCACTGGTAATTTTCTTAGCCATAATAAAAATCCTCCAAATTGTGTTGTGATGCCGCTCCGCTCATCGGACTGCGGCATCCTATTGTGTAATACGTGTTCTCTATGTCCAGCCTCAGTCAAGAGGCGTGAACTCATCTTCGGCAGTTTCCAGATCAACTGCCTCTCTGGGGTCAGAGTTGGGTACAAGAGCCAGCTTACCTGGCGGCTTGACCACATACTCGCCCAGAATTTCTTTGAACTTTTTCTTACCCATGAGCTTTTCAAACTCGGTCAGGGAGATCAGTTCGGTCTTGTAGATATCGGTGTATCCGGCTTTCTCTGCTGCCGCTACCACCGACTTGGTATCAAGGAACTGCCGCTTGCTCCTGCCCTCGACTACCTTATAGCCGTCCCACGCGACTCCGTGGTTGATGGCTTCGGAACTGACATAGGCAAAGATGGCTTCGATCCAGGACTCAATGCGGTTCAGGGTCGGGAGCATCTTTTCGATGTCCGTCTTGGAAAGGAGTGCCGGGGACTTGAAGGTCGGTGCGGATGTGTCCGGATTGTAAGCTGCTGTGGCATCGGTTTCCTCTTCCTCATCGGTAAGAACGCCCTCATCCAGATCCAGAAACTCTTCCCTGACCAGTGCCATTGCTTCCTCGGCACAGGCTTTGCAGGAAGTCCTCGCTCGGCAGAACCGACACCAGTCACCGGGAACCTGTTCCCCTTTACCTTCAAAGGCGAGCTTTGCCCTCGGTCTGACATAGGTCTCTGCCCAGTCCAGCAGTTCCTCCACACTGCATTCAAAAGTTGAGATATTTTCCAGTCGCGGCTGGATAATGGTCATGGACACTTTTTTGATGTCGTACAGATATCCATAAGTGTGGTAAGCACCCAGAGCGTACAGCATCATCTGCGGATTGTGGTCACAGCTAACAAACAGACCTTTGCCATTTTTATAGTCCATAACGTAGAGTGTTCCGTCCGCGATGATCACGCAGTCGCCGGTACCGAAACCGGATGGGACCAGATAGCTGTAATCCAGCCGCTCTTCCACCATGACCAGCGGATGCGGGCAGGTTTCCTTGATGCGTTCCACTGTGGAAATGATGAACTCTGCATAGATGTCGGTGTTGGCTTCCATCTCCTCGTTCTCGTACTCGGAGGTTGGGCGCTGCACCCGTTCATGCAGGTACTTCCGCAGCTTATACTCGCCAAGGGCGTGGGCGGCTGTTCCTTCCTCGGCATACACCGAGGATTCATTCGGAAAGTTCTGCTCCAGCCTTGCCGATGGAGTACAGTTCAGCCATCGCTTCGAGCTGGACGCAGAAAGAATTGCGTGTACTTCCGGCATGGCTACCTCCCATCAAATCTGGGAGACATCAGCCAGAAACGCTTCGTACTTTTCCGGAGGAAGGTCAGAGAGCTGGGCAACCCCATAAGCCTTCAGAAGCTGGCCGATTTTCTCGTTGTTGTCACGCTTCTTCTTGATCTTCGCCACAATGACCGCTGTGATATCATCCTTGGTGATCGTCACCACAGGCTGTGTCTTAGCGGCAGCAGGCGTTTCCTGCTTACATGGCTGTTGAGCCTTATCCGACCGTTTGGTCTTATCAGGCGGCTCGTCCTCCTGACCGGTGTCTTTCTCTTGACCGGTATCCTCGCCCCACGGAAGGGCATCGGCATCATCTGCCGGGAAGTTTTCTTCTGCGGTGTCCTCTGCTTCCCCGGTACTGTTCTCAGTCTCCGCTTGTGTGTCTGCGGCGGCATCACTGTTGCTGTCAGTAACAGGCTCCTCCAGCTTGTCCGAAGCCTCCTCGACCTTTCGGGTCTTCTTGATTGGCTTCTTGCGAGGATGCGGTGCTGCTGTACCTTTCTTCTCAGACACAGCAGGAGCTTCCTGATCCATGACCGGGAAAACACGCTTATCCTCTGGGGCGGCATCCGCACCCAGCAGTTCAAGCTGGTCGGATACGCCCTCAAACATCTGGGCGAGACCTTCAAAGACCTCGGTCAGCCCATCCACTACCTTTTTAGGAGCATTCAGAACATTCATCTCATCCATCATGCTTCATCCTCCTCGGTATCCTCGCCCCAGATGGAATCGAGATACTCTTCCTGTGCGACCAGCACTGCCAGAATGACCTTCTCGCACAGACCGGTCTTTGCTTTGATGAGACCGATCATCGCGTCCACATCAATGTCCTCCGGCTCGTCCTCTTCGGGTTCATCGACTTCAGCAGAATCACCATCGAAGTTGTTGTAGGAGGTCATACGCTCATCCATGTGGATGTGCAGGCTGTCGATATGGATGTTGACCGGCACGGTCTTGACCTGCTCGTCCTGGAGAACCGCTTCCGGCTGCTCGGCTGCGTGCTGCTCGGTCTCCTGCGCATCTTCCGATGCCTTAACATTCTCCTGCAGCTTGTCCACCACATCCTTGATAGGAATGCGGACGGCCTTGCCTTCCTTGAGCATTTCCATGATGAGATCTTCCAGAGTAGCGTTCTTCTTTTCGTTAGCCATTGTTGTCCTCACTTTCTGCAGCTCCCGGCTGCCTGTTGCTGTTTTCGTTTTTCTTATCATCCAGCGGAACATGGTACTGTTCCGAGATGCTCTTTAAGAGCAGTTCGACCACGCGCCCAGGCTCCGGCAGATTGCGCACCGGCTTATCCAGCTCATGTGCTTTTTCAATCTCTGCTGCCATTCCCTCGGATATCGTGTTGCCGAACACCCAGAGTTCGTCCGCATCCTCCAGCCAGCGCATTCCCAGCTTCATGCCGGTGTTACGCTCCTGTGCATCCTCGTCCTTCAAGAACTGGGTGAAGTACAGGTGCGGTGCCAGCGGGAGAAACCCCAGCGTGGCCAGAATCCTGCAGGCGTTCTTGGCGCGGCTGATATTCGCTGCCAGCTCGTCCTTCCTGCATTCATCTGTTTTCGAGGTTGGGCGGTACGGTGAGCAGACGAAGATTTTCTTCGGTGCTGTAACCGTTGCAGTGTTTCCTGTAGCCATGCCCACTGCAGCGTCATCCGGCTCGGCGGCTGTATCTGCTCCGCCGGGTGGACGCTCGGTCTGATCTGTGGTCTTCTGAACGACCTTGTCGCTTACTGCGTTCATAGGTGCTTACCTCCTGTGATGTATTAAGGATTTTTTGTCCTTTCATAAAGCACACCGTTTGGGGCTGTTTTACAGACACTTTTTCAAAAACTTTTTTAGAAATTTTTTCTGAGCTTCTTCACAGCCTGTTTCATGATTCCGTCAACAGACTGCTGGCGGATGCCCAGTTCCTCTGCAATCTCCTGCTGGGTCATACCTTTATAGAAGTAGAGCTGCACCACTTCCATCTGACGCTCGGTCAGCTTGCTCATGGCCGCGTACAGCTTCTGGAGTTCCTTATCTGCCAGCATTTCGGCATTTTCTTCATCCAGAAAATCCACCATGATAGCAGCGGACCAGTCAGAACCATCGCACTCCAGCGACACTTCCTCAAACTTCGCGGCAGTCTTACTGAGGTTGTGTTCCATGCGCTTCTCACCTTCCATCAGAAGGCGCAGGCTCCATTCCGCATCCTCGAAAGTCTCTGCCGGCACGATCTGATGAGTGCCATCGGTGAAGTCATAGCGGTAATCGCCGCAGCGATCCACAGCCATGACCGTGTGGGCACTGTCCACCTCGTAGACTGCATATCCGTTTTCATAGGCCGTCAGCTTTGCGCCGTTCACGCTCGTCCGAGCCACTGCCACCGGGTTCATCTCCATGAGCGTCTTGAAGGTCGGGAGCTTCTTCTCCACCACAGTGTCGATCATCGCTTTCAGCTCACGCAGAGTAATGTGTGCGTTCAGAGCCATCTGCTCTGTTGCCTGTGCCACGCTCTCTGCCATCTGCGGACGGCGGATCTCCATCACACCTACGCCACCGTTGATTGCTACTGCTCCGTTAAATGCTGCTCCAGTCATCATGTTCATCATTGTTTTGTCCTTTCCCCCGGACTTCTGGGAGGGAAAGATACCAAAGCAGCGATGAAGCATCTGACCATCTGGCTAGACTTCGGGACACAAAAAGCCCGATTCCAGAGATAGGTAGAGCGATCCCATTCGCATACCTCCAGCACCAGCAAATCATTCTGCTGTGCTGTTGGTTCTGCTATGGTATCTTTCGCCTTCTCTAGAATCGGGCTTACGATATTTTTATTTGTTCGGGGGATTGCCGACAGGTACTTTTGTCTTGGCTCTGTGGGCTTGTCCCTTGAACTGACTATATGATAACAGGATGGGCGAGGAATCACCTCCCCTGCAAATAGGAATTCGGCTCTCAAAAATCTACATATTTGTAGATTTTTCCGCCGAACTTCTGAAAAAGGGCAAAAAAATCCACACCGCCGTTTTTTCTCGACCGTGTGGATCAAATTGCCATCTTCAATGCTTCGTTCTGTGCCATCATACGTGCCATTTTCAATAACATCTCTCTGTTCTCCGTATTCAGTCCTGAGAACAGCCTGCTCATTTCATCATCTTCTGGCTCTGTATGTACCTGCACCCGTTCCGGCATCAAGGAATCGACCGGAACCTCTAAGTTCTCTGCTATGTCGATGAGAGTTTGAACTCCCATCTCTACCTCACCTTTTTCATATCGGGAAATGACCTTGTTGGAACAGCTTCCACCCATGTCCTCTGCAAGCTGTTCCTGAGTCAGTTTCGCAGCTTTTCGCGCTTTCTTGATATTTTCGCCGATGATTTCCTGATCCGATTTCCAGACTTCCGCCAACAAGGTCACCCCCTTCCGCTTTCGTACTTCTACTTTATAATATCCTTTTTATGTCATTTTCGACATGGAATCTCACTGCGCATTTCGCTGTGGAATCTACAGTTTCTCTGTATCTTTTGGTCGGAAACAGGTATCTTGGCTGAAAACAGCCCCTGAAACGACAAAAAGACCGGAGCAAATAAAGTTACAAGTGTGTCGATTTCAGCGAAACTTGTCTCTTTATTTACTCCGGTCTTATAGTTCCTATTGCCTATATATACCGGCGTGTACCAGATTGATAGTTACTTTTTCAACCTCTAACAAGCGCACTTCGACCCTACAAATTAGTAAAATTTTTCTCAAAAAATTAATTAGTAGACTATTCTGCAGCATTACGCTGCCAGTTTGACATCCAAAAAATAAATTGATTTTACTAAGTATGTATATCTATGTACGCCGTTCACTCGTCCTTATCCTTTATGGACGGTGCGGCTGGGCAACTATCTTCTGTGTACACCTCCTGTCTTTATTCACTATTCTCTATTTATATATCTACCACGGTATGTGGTAATCTTAACTATAGCAGATAATCTGCTATGAGTAAATAGAAATTGGCAAATTTTGTTAAATAAATCAGAAATAAGTC
>CAVBWT010000054.1:0-13742 GCA_963599235.1 Lawsonibacter asaccharolyticus
CAGTGCCATGAACCGGGTTGCCTGATACCGATTTGCACAAAAAATTCGCCGCTTCCTTGTGGAAACGGCGGACAAAAATCTTATATTATTTTTTCTGTCTACTTGACGGAGGGCACTTCACTTTTTGTGTAACAGGTGCTTTTTCGTCTTGCTCCATTCCGCCGGGCGAAAAGCTCTTCGCAGAGCGTTTTTTCAGCAATAAGAGAAAAACAAGAGGAATTCTGGACGTTTTGAACCTGTTGAAAAACAAGAAATCCCACGATTTGCACCGTATTTTCAACGGTCAATCGTGGGATTTTACTTGGTGCGATGGAAGGGACTCGAACCCCCGGCCTACTGATTCGTAGTCAGTCACTCTATCCAGCTGAGCTACCAACGCATACGTTCCGTTCGGAACATGACATAGTTTATCACTCAGAAGGCTGTTTGTCAACTATTTTTTCAAAACATTTTTGATTTTTCTTAAAAAGAACGTCTTTTCGTCCGAGTTTTCACAGTTTTCTTTTTCAAAAAGCTGCATTTGCCCAGCCCAGCTCTCGTCACGGCTCTGCCATCAGCTGTTTTGCGATGCGGACGCCGGTCGGCGTTGCAGCCAGTCCGCCCTGTCCGGTCTCACGGAGGTCAGGGGAGAGGAGGCTGCCGACACGGCCCATCGTGTCGATGACTTCATCGCAGGGGATGGCGTAGTCCACACCAGCCAGAGCCATATTCGCGCAGGAGACGGCATTGACTGCGCCCACGACGTTTCGCTTGACGCAGGGAACCTCGACCAGACCGGCCACCGGGTCACAGACCAGACCCAGCAGATTTCCCAGAGCCATTGCCGCAGCGGAAGCGCACTGCTCCGGCGAGCCGCCTTTGAGGTGGCAGAGTGCCGCCGCCGCCATTGCGCTGGCCGCACCGACCTCAGCCTGACAGCCGCCCTCGGCACCGGCAAGGGTAGCACGAGCGGCAATGACCTGACCGAACCCGGCAGCAACATACAGAGCATCACAGATAGCGTCTTCATTGGCTTCACCCGTCCGTGCCAACGGCAGAAGGACAGCCGGCAGAACCCCACAGCTGCCTGCGGTCGGAGCTGCAACGATTCGTTTCATACAGGCATTGCACTCAGCTGTTTTCAAAGCTTCCGCCGTCACCGCCGAGAGATAGGCATCGCCCAGCAGTTTTCCTTTCTGATATGCCTGCTCGACTTTGGCGGCATCACCGCCGGAAAGTCCACTCCGGCTGCGCTGGTTCGGGTCGTAATCCCGGCTGGTGGCCTGCATCACACGCCACAAGTGCCGCATTGACTCCCGGCTCCGTTCCTCGGTCAGACGGCTCTCAGCCAAATCGCTCCGCAGGATGGCCTCGGACAGCGAAATATTCTGACTGCGTGCCGCAGCCAGCATCTCTTCACAGGATAAAAATGACATCGCTCAATCCTCCGCGTTTTCTTCCGGCTCATCGACGTTCAAACAGGTGACTTTCCGGATACCCGGCATCTGCGCCATCTGCTGTTCCAGTATCCGGGGGATATGGGAGTCACATTCCAGCACCATCACAGCGTATCCGCCTGATGCCGCCCGGAACACCTGCATTGAAGCGATATTGATCCGCCGCTGTGCCAGCGACATGGTAACTTCGGCGATACAGCCGGGCGTATCTTCATTATGAATAATAAGGGTGTTGCTGTCGCCGCCAAAGTCAGCCGGAACGCCGTCGATCTCCGTGACCCGGATGCGTCCGCCGCCGACTGAAGCCGCCTGCATGGACAGCACTCGTCCAGCCTTACTTTTTAAAGTAAGGACAGTGGTATTGGGATGTGCGGAGCGCAATTCGACTGGGTGGATTTTGAACTTCATGCCCTGCTCTTTTGCCAGCTCAAAGCTGTCCGGCAGACGGGGGTCATCCGGGCGAAGTCCCAACAGGCCGGCCACCAGCGCACGGTCGGTGCCGTGGCCCTTTCCGGTCGTCGCAAAGCTTCCGTACAATCCGATATCTGCTTCCGCTGGAATATCTCCCAGCAGTTTTTGTGCGGTATATCCGATTTTTGCCGCACCGGCGGTATGGCTGGACGAAGGGCCGATCATGACCGGCCCGAGAACGTCGAATAAGCGCATCCTCTGCACATCCTTTCGGGTTTTCCCCATTTTTATGGTTTTTATTATACCGCTTTTGGTCTACTTGTGCTATAATAACTTTACTAATGTTTGAAATTGCCCTGTTCAGGGGTATCACGGAGGGTAAATCCTATGAAACTGGTAAGCGTGGAAACTCCCGAAAAGAGTGTCTGCAAAATGACCTTCAGCGCATCGGCTGAGGAACTGGAAACTGCATCCAATGCAGTGTACGAGCGCACCCGCGCTTCCTACACGATCAAGGGCTTTGCAAAAGGCGAGGCGGACCGCGCTCAGATCGAGGCGGATCGCGGCGAGCATACTTTCTGGTATGACGCCATCAACGACCTGATGGACAAAGACGTTCCGGCTCTGTACGACGCAGCAATGGCAGAACACGGCTTCAAGGCTGTGGATGACCCGGTTTACGACCTCGTCAGCGTCAAAAAGGACGAGGGTTTTGTCGCAACTGCCACCACTGCTTTGCAGCCCGAGCTGAACCTGACCCAGACCACTGGTTTCAAGGCCGAGTGCGTCACCCCGGCTGTCACCGATAAAGAGAGCGACAACATCCTCGAACGCCGCCGTCAGGCAGCTGCAGAGCTGGTGCCGCACAAAGGCCCGGCTGTCAAGGGCAACATCGTCCATATCGACTACGAAGGCTCCATTGATGGCAAGGCATTCGGCGGCGGTTCTGCAAAGAATCAAACCCTGCAGCTTGGCAGCGGCCGGATGATCCCCGGCTTCGAGGACGGCATCCTCGGCCACAAGGGCGGCGAGAGCTTTGATATCAACGTGACCTTCCCGGCAAACTACCACGTCAAAGATCTGGCCGGAAAGCCTGCTGTCTTTAAAATCAACCTGATTGACGTCTGCGTCCGTCAGCTGCCTGCGCTGAACAGCGACTTCGCAAAGAAGATCGGCAAGGTCGACACGATGGACGAGTTCCGCGCACAGATCAAGCAGCAGCTGTATGATGGCAAGCACGCCGGTGCGATGAACCGCGCAAAGGATCAGATCCTGACTCAGCTCGCCAACGCCGCCGAGGGCGATCTTCCCAGCGTTCTCATCGAGACGACCTATCAGCAGGAGATGGAGCGCGTTCAGCAGCAGCTCCAGATGCAGCGGATGAGCCTTGACCGCTATCTGAGCCAGATCCACCAGACCCGTGAGAGCTTCACCTCCGCTGTCCGCACCGCAGCCGAGAAGAACACGCGCGCACGGATGGCTCTGCTCCAGATCGCGCAGAACGAAAATCTGGTTCCCACTGAGGAAGAGATCGACCAGAAGCTGCAGGAGCGTGCTGACCGCACCAAGAAGACCCTCGACGAAATCAAGGCTAACACCAATGTGGAGGCTATGCGCCGCAACGAGGGTATCCGCCGTGCCGCTGATTATGTCATCGAACATTCTACCATTGAAGAGAAGTAAGCTTTAAAGCACAAGATTTTGTGCGCAGCTGGTAATATGTCACAATTGCAAACTTTTGCGCGAAGAGCTTGACTTTTTTCCTTTTTGGCATATACTAAAGGTGCGAAGAAGTTTATAAAGTATCCACACCATTCACGCAAAAAATGACCCCCAGAGAGTTGCCGCTCTCCGGGGGTTTTTACATTAGAATATCCGTAAAATCAGGCCAGCAGATTAAAGCCCATAATGACGACGCCCAGCACGACGAGGACAACGCCGGTAGCACGATTAAGGGTCTTTGCATCCGCTTTATTGGCGAAGACCGCTGCAATTCTCGCCCAGATGAGGGTGAATAGAACGCAGAGGAACCAGACCGTCCAATTCGGTGCGCCGCCGATGGCGAAATGAGAGACGGCACCGGTCAAAGCGGTAAAGGTCATAATGAAAACGCTGGTACCGACGGCGGTCTTCAGTTCATAGCCCAGAACGCTGGTCAGGATCAGGAGCATCATCATGCCACCGCCTGCACCAATGAATCCACAAATGAAACCGATCATTACACCGCACACAACAGACTGAATCGCGCGTTTCTTCGCCGAAACTCCCTGCATTGCCTCTTTGGTCGTCATAACTGGCTTCACGATAAACTTGACGCCCAGCAGGAAGGTCATGAACACCGAGAACCCACCCATCGTCGTAGAAGGAACCAGACTTGCGATGTAGCTTCCGACGACCGTGAACAGAAGGACGCTCACCATCATTATGTATAAGCCGAAACTGCACTGGCAAGAACATCGGAGGAAAGTGCGATACCGACCGCCATATAGGAGTCCATTTCGAGGAAAGTGATCAGCATCGGGCTGATGACCGCCGCTGCGCTCATACCGGCAAAACCGGTGCCGAGGCCGGCACCCATGCCGGCAAAAAAGGTAACAAGGATCGTATAAAGTATCTGCATTTTAACGTTCTCCTTCCAACATCCGGTCAAGGTTCTGGTTTATCATGTCGATCGACCGAAAAAACGCCTCCCGGGTCGGCTCGTCGATGTTCTCCAAAAGTTTTTCCGCGAATTCGCTCTGCAATGCCTGTCCGCGTGCGATGATGGGTTTTGCTTTTTCGGTACAGGTCAGCTGCGTTTTCCGGCGGTCGCCTGCCACCGTCTCACGGGTCAGATAACCCTCCTGCACCAGACGATCCACATTGACTGAGACAAGATTCGCCTTGATTTTTCTCACCTCAACGATGTCACTTGCCGTCTTATAATCCGGGTTATTCGCAAGAAACAGCAGGATATCAAACGCCGTCTGGGGAATCTTCAGTTCCTGACAGAGCGGCTTGCAGACCGCGCTGTACGCCAGCGAAGTTTTCATGGCAAACTCCATGCTAGGGTTCAATTCATCTTCACTCCTTGTGAATTTCAAATTTGTATTATTCAAATTTGAAGTAATTTTAGCACAACACTTTTTCGCTGTCAAGCGTGTTCTTTCACGTGGTTTTATTTGTACCTCAGCCGGGAATGTGATATACTGAACCCACACACATTAGAACGAGGTAATGACCCATGAAAATTCCAGCAAACGGCTTTACGCACGCAGGCAAATTCCACGCAGACGACGTATTCGCAACTGCGCTGCTCCAAATTCTCCGCCCGGATATCAAAATCACCCGTGGCTTTGTTGTGCCGGACGATTTCGACGGCATCGTATATGACATCGGTTTCGGGATGTTTGACCATCATCAGGAACCCCGTGAATACCGTGCAAACGGCGTTCCATATGCCGCTTTCGGCCTGCTGTGGCGTGTGCTTGGCCCGGGTCTGGTAGGAGAGCGTCAGGCTCGGCTTATCGACGAGAATTTCATCCAGCCCCTCGACCTGAACGACAACACTGGCGAGCAGAACAGCCTGTGCGACGCCATCGGATTCTTCAACCCGGTGTGGGATTCCAAGGAAGATCAGGATACCTGTTTCTTCAAGGCAGTCGCCGTCGCAAAGCAGATCCTTGAAAATCAAATCGAGAGTGCAAACGCCGTCAACCGCGCAGATGAAAAAGTCCAGCAGGCGTACAAAAATTCCCGTGACGGCATCGTTGTGCTGCCCTGCTATCTGCCGTGGAAAAACGGCCTGTACAAGACGGACGCCCTTTTTGTTGTCTATCCCAGCCAGCGCGGTGGATGGAGTGCGCAGTGCGTCACCGACCACAAGACCAAAAAGCCCAAGCTGCCATTCCCACAGTCGTGGGCCGGTCAGCCGCAGGAAGTTATTGAGCAGAAGAGCGGCATCGAGGGCATCAGCTTCTGCCACGCAAGCCGGTTCCTCATCACCGCAAAAGACAAGGAGACGGCACTTGCCGCCTGCCGTCAGGTCTTGAAAAACAACGGGAGGTTATAAAAATGTCTGGGGAAGGGAAAGCAAAAGAGGAAGCAGTGAAACAGCTGCATCTGTCAGTCGCGGCGAAAGCAGACGCCGGAGATATTCTGGAGATCTACAATTGGTACGTCTTGAATCACACAGCGACCTTTCAGATCACACCTTCGACTCTTGAAGAGTACGAATCGTGGGTTGATAACACCCTGAAAGTCGCTCCGCTCCTGCTGGCACGGGATACGGACGGAAAACTTATGGGTTACGCCTGCGCCCATCGCTGGCATGAACGGGAAGCCTTTGACTGGGATGTGGAGATCACCATCTACTGCGCCCATGATGCCCGTGATCTGGGCATCGGCAGCACCCTCTACAAAGCCCTGCTGGAGCTGCTGGAAAAGATGGGTTACTGGAATGTTTATGCTCTGATTGCAGACCCCAACCCGGCCAGCGAACACTTCCACGAAAAATCGGGCTTTGTCTGTGTTGGCCGCACACCCCACACTGGTTATAAAAAAGACACTTGGCTCGGCCTTTCGACCTGGTGGCTCGCCCTCCGGAACGGCGATGAAAAACCCGAACCCGTTCATCCTCTGACCGAGAAAGAGATTCAGGATGTGCTGAGAAAATACAGTCGCTAAAATTTTCACAAAGCTATGGTATACTAAAACTAAAAGGGGTAATAGGCTCATGTTCTTCAGTCCATATCTCATTTGTGAAAAAAACAGTGAAAGAGTATCCGTTACCATTGAACCGGCAACGATCGCAGACTTGCAAAAGCAGGCGGTCACTTTGCTCTGCCGTCTGATGACAAACTGGCTTATACGGAACTGTTGTTTGATATCTGCAAGCAGTTCGGCATCCATTATTATTCCGTAACATCAAAAGAGCGTGCCTTTGTCGAGGAAGCCATCCGTGTGACATGGGCAAAACAGCAGGAAGCCAAAGCTGGCATTTCTCGGGAGATACAGCCTGCATTTTCCGCCTGAATCCCATTTAGGCAAGAAGCTAATGTTTAGATGGACATTTGTAAGTGACCATAAAAGCATAGTATAAAATCATGTAGTGGGCCTTATGGCAAGAGGAGATTGACAAGATGACAGATAAGGACATCTACCTATGGAGAGCAACTATAAAAACCGGAAGCCAAGACGGTAAAGCGTTTGAATTCTGCCTGAAGAACAATATTCTGGGCGTCGGATGGTGCTTGCGAGATTCAAATAATCAACCCTATATTCCAGCTTCCATCGAAGAATGTGAGAAAAAGGGACGCAAACAATACGATTCCAGTCGTGGCTTCGTGGTATCCATTCATGCTTTAAAGGAAATGGCTGTTGATGACTTGATTTGGACGCGTCACAATGGCATCTATTATTTGTGCCGTGTGTTGAGTACATGGAAATACAACTGCGACACTGCTCATGTCTATGAAGATGTAATCAACTATGTAGATGTCGAATTTCATGAAATTGGTACCGTTGAAATGGTACCGGGAAAGGTTGTGAACAGCTTCCGAGCAAGTGCGGCATTACAGAGAATAAATGGTGACATTCAATTAAAATATTCGGAACATTTGTATAATACAATTACCGGAACACAGTTCTATCCAGACTGTACCATAAAAAAGGGAGAGATTCTAGAGTTCCTTCAGCCAGAAGATGTAGAAGAAGCAGTTAGTCTGTATTTGCAGATGGAAAAAGGATATCTGATTTATTCCAGTACGAACAAACTGGATACCCAGACCTATGAATTCGTTGCTGTGGCAAAAGACGGAAGTCACAGGGCATATCCACAGGTCAAGACAGGAAACATCTCGCTTGATGGCAACAACTATAAAGAATTGACAGATAACGGAGATCGTGTTTTCTTATTTACCGTTAATGGTGAGTATAGAAATACAACGGGAATGAGTATCATTGATAAAAAGGCTCTAATTGATTTTATATACGGACATAAGAGTATTATGCCCGGCAGAATCAAGCAGTGGTTATAATATATACCTTTGATATCACCGTCTTACAGACAGGAAAGGCCAGTGTTTCAAACAACTAAACGCTTCGCAACACTGGCCTTTTACAATATTATTTTATGGAGTTTTCACTTTTCGCACAGCAGTTTTTCTTTACAGTTCATTCTTTTTGAGTTTATCCAATACGTCCAGCAGGCTCTTGCATTCGGCGGTATAAATGCTGCGCATCTCGTTATCGGGCTGCACCAAATCAGGAACCATAACGGTGACAAAACCGCCTGCGGCACCGGCTCGGACGCCATTATAGCTATCCTCGAGAACAAGGCAGCGTTCCGGCTCAACACCCAGCTCTTTTGCGGCAAGAAGGAAGATCTCCGGGTCGGGCTTAGAGTGTTTGACCTGCTGACCGGAGGCAATGACTTTGAAATAGTGCGTCAGGTTCCAGTTTTCGAGGTGATGGCGGATCATCTTCTCCCGGCTGGAAGAGGCGACTGCCATCGGGATATGGTTTTCATTCAGCCATGCCAAAAGTTCGTCCAGACCCGGTTTTTTCGGTACCGGCTTCTCGAACTCTCTGTCTGCAACTTCATGCAGGCTCTCGACGATGGCCTCTGCATCACAATCTTTTCCGTAAAATTCACGCAGAACATTGCGCATCGTTTCGCCTGCGGTTCCCCGGGCAGCCTCATCCAGACCCTCTTTGTACTCCAGACCCAGCTTTGCCAATGCCGGTTCCCAGAAGGTCGCCCACATCCGCTCGGTGTCGAACATCAGGCCGTCCATATCAAAAATCACGCCGTTTATCATAAAAGAAGTCCTCTTTTCGTCATTTGTTAGGTGGCGGCCTCGTGCAGCACACCAGGCCGCCACTTGTTTATTCTATCACAATTTGCGACAACTTACACCCAGCAAAGATGAAAGATTTTTCGATTCCTTGCAAATCACGGCCAGCCTATTATAATAGATATCAACATTCAGCGTTGGGAACGCAGGCTTGTGCCGCTGTGTGTTCCGCCTGTGTGAGATCAGAAAAGAGGGAAAATTTATCATGTTGGATATCAAGATCACTCGTACCACTTCTCCCAAGGAGAAACCGCAGGACGAGACGAAGCTCGGCTTCGGCAAGAAGTTTACCGACCATATGTTCGTTATGGACTATACCGAGGGCAAGGGCTGGTATAACCCTCGCATCGTACCCTATACTCCGTTTGAGCTTGACCCTGCAACGGTGGTCTTCCACTACGCACAGGAGATCTTCGAGGGCATGAAGGCTTACCGTACCGCTGACGATACCATTCAGCTGTTTCGCCCTGAGTGCAACGCAAAGCGTATGCAGGATTCTGCTGACCGTCTGTGCATCCCCAAGATTCCGGTCGAGGATTACATTCAGGCTGTTGAGGCTCTGGTCGATGTCGAGCGTGACTGGGTTCCACACACCGATGGTGCTTCTCTGTACATCCGTCCCTTCGTCTTTGCAAATGACGTTGGTCTGGGCGTCCATGCTTCCAAGAATTACATCTTCTGCATCATCTGCGCTCCGTCGGGTGCATACTATGCCGAAGGCATCAACCCCGTCCGCATCTATGTCGAAGATGATTATATCCGTGCCGCTCCCGGCTTGACCGGTTTCACCAAGTGCGGCGGCAATTATGCTGCTTCCATCAAGGCCGGCGAGCTAGCTGAGGAGCAGGGTTACGCACAGGTCCTGTGGCTGGACGGCGTTGAGAAGAAGTACGTCGAGGAAGTCGGCAGCATGAACATCATGTTCAAGATCGACGGCAAAGTCTACACCGCCGCTACCGTCGGCACCGTTCTGCCCGGCGTTACTCGCCGCAGCTGCATCGAGCTGCTGAAGGACTGGGGCTATGAGGTCATCGAGGGCAAGCTGGCGATCGCTGACATCATGCAGGCTGCTCGTGACGGCAAGCTGGAAGAGGTCTTCGGCACCGGTACTGCCGCTGTCGTTTCTCCGGTCAAGGAGCTGGTCTGGAAGGGTGAACGCGCTTACATCGGCGACGGCAAGATCGGCCCTGTCACCCAGAAGCTGTACGACACCATGACCGGTATGCAGTGGGGCAAGATCCCCGACACCAAGGGCTGGATCGTTCCGGTCGAGAAGAAGTATTGATCTCTCCGTCATTCCTATTATTGTTCAGAATGCTTGCAAACGCCGCCGGGCAAACACCAGGCGGCGTTTGCTGTATCCAGTCGGCTCCGCATCCAAAACCTCTGAAAAAGTTGTCATCTGCAAATTTACGACGGGAATTGCATTTGATGCTTCACGGTGTTAAACTAGATTTGCAGGACAGCTCCTGACGATTTGGGGAGCTGCGCAGGAAACGAGAGGGATTAGAAGCATGATCGAAAAATGGACTATAAATTATCCGGCTGTGGGCGGCATGGAAGAGCGCAGAGCCTACGTTTATCTCCCCACCATGTACGAGAGGGAACCTGACCGCCGGTATCCGGTGCTGTACATGTTCGACGGGCAGAACGTTTTCTTTGACGAGGACGCTACCTTCGGCAAGAGCTGGGGCATGGCGAATTATCTGGACTACACCGACACCCCCATCATTGTAGCAGCAGTTGAGTGCAACTCGGGCGCAAACAACGAGCGGCTGGTGGAGTATTCGCCCTACCGGTTCGATGATAAGCAGTTCGGCCACTTTGACGGCAAGGGCAAAGACACCCTGAACTGGTACATCCACGAGTTCAAGCCTTTCATCGACGAGAAATTCCGCACCATCCCCGACCGGAACCACACCTTTATCGGCGGAAGCTCAATGGGCGGTCTGATGAGCCTGTACGCTTTGCTACAGTACAACGATGTGTTTGGCCGTGCCGCCGCTCTTTCGCCGTCTATCTGGGTCGCTCCGGAAGCACTGACGCAGCTGACTGCCCGTACCAAACTCGCCGCCGGAACCGTCCTCTACATGGACTATGGTTCCCGTGAGATGGGCAACCACGAGGGAATGCGGAAAGGATTCGGTGAGATGTGCAATAAAATCTTCGCTCGCGGCATCAATTTGACCGCCCGGGTCGTACCTGCCGGTACGCACAGCGAAGCAAGCTGGGAAAAGCAGCTGCCGTTCGTGTTCCATACCCTGATGTACGGACTCGAGGGCCGCTGAGAGACTCCATTTCTGAGGAGGAAAGTATATGGAAACACAGTATTTTAAGGATTACAGCCCCTCTCTTGGCCGGGAGATGGAATGCAAGGTGTACGGCCATGCCGGTCGGCCTATGCTGTTCATTCCGTGTCAGGATGGACGCTTCTTTGACTTCGAGGATTTCCACATGGCCGACACGCTGGCTCCGTGGATCGAATCCGGTCAGCTGATGGTCATTTCCATCGACACACTGGACAAAGAGACCTGGTCGGACACTAACGGCGATCCGTACTGGCGCATCCGCCGGTATGAGCAGTGGCAGCGGTACATCACCGACGAGGCTGTTCCGAAAATCCAGCACATCGCCTGCGAGCGGAATGGCTGGGACAGCAATCCGGGCGTCATCGCTTTCGGATGTAGTCTTGGTGCGACTCACGCTGTCAATCTGTATCTCCGCCATCCGGATATGTTCGATGGCTGTCTGGCTCTGAGCGGTATTTATACCACCCGTTACGGCTTCGGCGACTACATGGATGATGTCGTTTACATGAACTCCCCAGTGGACTACATGCCGAACATGCCTTACGACCACCCCTTCATGGATCTTTACCGCCAGAAAAAAGCGGTCATCTGCTGCGGCCGCGGCTCGTGGGAACAGCCCGAGACGACGGAACGTCTCAAGCAGATCTTTGCGGAAAAAAATATTCCCATCTGGGTCGACCTCTGGGGCACCGACGTCGCCCATGACTGGAACTGGTGGTATCAGCAGGTCTCTTATTTCATGTCTTATCTGATGCAGTGAGGAAGTAAAAACTATGCAGAACTTTATCTTTATCTCTCCCAATTTCCCGACAAATTACTGGCAGTTCTGCCGTGAGCTGAAAAACAACGGCATGAATGTTCTGGGCATTGGCGACCAGCCCTACGACGAGCTGAAGCCCGAGCTGAAAGCCAGCCTGAACGAATATTACAAGGTCAGCACCCTTGAGAACTACGATGAGGTTTACCGTGCGGTTGCATTCTTCGCCTTCAAGTATGGCCGCATTGACTGGCTGGAGTCCAACAACGAATACTGGCTGGAGCGTGACGCTGCTCTGCGCACTGACTTCCATATCACCTCCGGTTTCCAGACCAAGGACATGCCCCGTATCAAATACAAGAGCAAGATGAAGGAGTACTACCAGAAGGCCGGCATTGCGACTGCCCGTTATCACATGGTAGACGACTTCGAGGGCTGCAAGAAGTTCATTGAGTCGGTCGGTTATCCGGTCGTCGTCAAGCCGGACAACGGTGTCGGCGCATCCGATACCCACAAATTGTCCAATGACGAAGAGCTGAAAGCATTCCTCACCTACAAGGCCGATGAGCATCCCAATGTCAGTTACATCATGGAGGAGTTCGTCCACGCCGAAGTCAACAGCTACGACGCCATCATTGACGCCCACGGCAACCCGATCTTCGAGGCCGGCAACGTCAGCCCGGTTTCCATCATGGACATCGTGAACAACGACGACAACTCTATCTATTACATCATCAAAGACCTTCCCGATGACACCCGTGCCGCAGGCCGCGCCGCTGTCAAGAGCTTCGGTGTCAAGAGCCGGTTCATCCACTTTGAGTTCTTCCGGATGACCGAGGATCAGGCAAGCATGGGCAAGAAGGGTCAGATCGTTGCCCTTGAGGTCAACATGCGTCCGTGCGGCGGTTTCACCCCGGACATGATCAACTTCGCACGCTCGACCAACGTCTATAAAATCTGGGCTGATATGATCGCTTTCGGCGGCACCGACATGCCGGTGGGTGAGCATTATTACTGCGCATTCGCAGGCCGTCGCGACGGCAAAAACTTCGTGTACAGCCATGAGCAGCTGATGCAGAAGTATCAGACCAACATGAAGATGGTCGACCGCATCCCGGATGCTCTGTCCGGCGCAATGGGCAACCAGATGTACGTTGCCAACTTCTCCACCCGTGAGGAGATGGAACAGTTCTACGCCGACACGCTGGCCGTCACTGACGAGAATAACGCCGATGCTCAGAAGCAGCTGTCTGAGGTCCTCGCTCTGGGCGAACCGGACACCAAGGCTGTTACTCTCAAACCGAACCTCTCTCCGGCCGTCAAGCCGACTACTGCAGTCACAAAAACCACTCGCCGCAAGAGAAAATAATCTCTCAAAATAACGTATAAAATACAAAATGAGCCAGTACCGGGAATCATCCCAGATACTGGCTCATTTTCTTGCCATTACGACATATTGTCAGTGATCCAGTGGCTTTACAGCACCACCGCAATGAGATGTGCCACGAATGCGCAGAGCCACGCAACAAGGCACTGATTGACGACCATAATCGCCGCCCATTTGCTGCCAAGCTCCCGTTTGACCGAGGCGACTGCCGCAATACAGGGAGTGTACAGCAGGCAGAAGACCAGCAGGGGAGCTGCCGCTGCCGGAGTCAGAGCGGATGCAAACGCCGCCGAGGAACCATAGAGAATGGTAAGGGTCGAGACGACGCTCTCTTTTGCCATAAAGCCAGTAATAAGCGCAGTCGAGATACGCCAGTCGGCAAAGCCCAGCGGAGCGAAGATCGGCGTGATAAAGCCAGCCAGAACAGCGAGGATACTGTCCTGCGTGTCCGCAACGAGGCTGAACTGAAGATCAAAGTTCTGCAGGAACCAGACGACGATGGTCGCCATAAAGATGACCGTAAAAGCGCGCTCGAGGTGATATGTACCCCTAATACTGGACACCCAGTATTGGGGGTATTTTCATGAAATACAGTTATGAGTACAA
>CAVBWT010000055.1:0-13688 GCA_963599235.1 Lawsonibacter asaccharolyticus
ACTGGAGACCTCATCCTTACCAAGGATGCGCTCTACCAACTGAGCTATAGCAGCACAATCACAGCTCAATTAGTTTACCATAAAAAGCGACGTTTGGCAAGGGTTTTCTGCAAAAAATTTGATTTTTTCAGCAAAAGAAGGGCTTCTGCATCGCAAAAGCCCTTCTTCTTTCAATCATATCACTCGATCAGACCGTTCAGCAGAGCCAGACACTTCCGGCTGTGCAGCTTACGGATCGCCTTTGCCTCGATCTGGCGGACACGCTCACGGGTAACACCGAAATCACGGCCAACTTCCTCAAGAGTACGGGGACGGCCATCATCCAGACCAAAACGCAGGCGGATGACCTTCTCCTCACGGGGAGTCAGGCTCTTGAGAGCCTGATTGATTTGCTGTGCGACCATTGCGCGGTCAGCTGCCTTGCCGGGAGCCTCGGCGTTCTCGTCAGCAACGAAATCGCCCAGCGAGGAATCCTCTTCCTCACCGACCGGGCTTTCCAGACTTGCCGGCTCCTGCGCCATCCGCTGGATCTCACGGACACGCTCGACGCTCATATCCATTGCCTTTGCCAACTCTTCCGGCGTCGGCTCATGACCGTTCTGGTAGACCAGCTGGTTCGTCGCCTGACGCATCCGGTTGATGGTCTCAACCATATGGACCGGGATACGGATGGTACGAGCCTGATCCGCAATCGCACGAGTAATGGCCTGACGGATCCACCACGTTGCATAGGTCGAGAAGCGGAAGCCACGGTCGCAGTCGAACTTCTCAGCCGCTTTGATCAGGCCGATGTTGCCTTCCTGAATCAGATCGAGGAAAGCCAGATTATGGCCGACATGCTTCTTTGCAATCGAAACGACCAGACGCAGGTTTGCCTCGCTCAGGCTGCGGCGTGCATTCAGACCGTCACGGCGAGTTTTGAGCAGCTCCTGACGCTTTTCCTCGGTCAGGGGGCCATTCTCGATGGCCTCCATTGCCTCTTCCTCAGCGGCCTTTTCCTCAGCGTCCTCGTTGGACTTTTCATTGCCGTCCTCATCGAGGTCTTCAGTGTAGCTGCGGCTGTTCTCGTCTTCCTCAAACGAGAAGCGTGCGCTGTTCTTCTTGATGTATTCGGGTGCGCCGTACTTTGCACGGTCAGCCTGCAGGATGTGCGCAGCCTCGGCACCGGCATGGATACGCTTGCTCAGCTCAACTTCCTGTTCTGCGCTCAGCAGAGGGATCTGGCCGATCTGCTTGAGGTAGTTCTTGACCGGGTCATCCAGCAGTTCATCCATCGCTGCTTTCAGATCCGCCGGGTTCTCCTCGTTCGGATCGTCCTCATTCTCATCGCCCAGACCCAGCTCATCGCTGTTGTTCTCAGCGTTCTCGACCTCTGCCAGAATGCTGTCCACATCCAGACTGGTATCCGCCTCGGACTCATCCAAAATTTTGATTCCTCGCTCCTCCAGAAGTGTATAGAGCGTTTCTACATCCATTCTGCACTGTGAAGCCAGAGCCTTTGCCTCCTGCGCAGACAGAGTGCCCTCGCCCTTCGTCAACAGTTCCTTTAAAGTCATGCCCATTTCGCTCTCTCCTTTTCACTCTGGGGAAAATCCCTCGCAGGGATATTATGATATCGTTGTTCCAGTGTCATCAGATCACCAGACCGCCGTTCACGCCGAACACCTGTCCGGTAATGTATCCGGCATCCTCTCCGGCCAGAAAAACCAGCAGTTTCGCCACTTCATCCGCCGTACCCAGCCGCCCGACCGGAGTTTCCTCGGCCAGAGCCGCTTTATCCTCGGCGGTAAACGAAGCCATCATGTCGGTGTCGATAACACCCGGAGCCACACAGTTCACGGTGATTCCGCTGGGGCCTTCCTCTTTCGCCAAAGCCTTTGTCAGGCCAATCAGACCCGCCTTTGCCGCTGAGTAATGTACCTCGCAGCTTCCTCCGGTCTGGCCCCACATGCTGCTGACCGTCAGGATGCGGCCATTTTTGCGGCGGATCATCCCCGGCAGTGCCAGCTGACACAGATTGAATGCACCCGTCAGATTGACATCCAGCATTCGCTGCCATTCCTCCGGCGTGATGTCGGTAAACAGCTTCTGCTGCGCAATGCCTGCATTGCTGACAAGCACATCCACCCGACCCACCGCCTGTTCTACGGTATGGAAGGCCAGCTCACAGCTGGCGCGGCTGGCGACATCGCACTGTACCACCGTGCAGCCCGGCAGCTCTTTTTCGAGGGCTGCCGCCGCATCCGCGTGGGTATGATATAGCACCGCTACCCGGTAGCCTGCGGCGTAGAACGCCCGTGCTGCGGCAGCACCGATCCCCCGGTCACCGCCCGAGATCAGGACGGTGCGCCCATTGGATGCCGCCTTTGCAACCGGTTGAAACTCCAGCTCATGTTCCGGTTCCAGAACCTGCGGATCTTCGGATTCCGGCTGCGGTTCCGGTTCAGGAGCTTTTCGCATCCGGGAAATGTCCGGAAGGATACGGGTCGTCTCCTCGGAGACCACCACGGTCGGCTCTTCCGCCTGTTCCGTCGGGAGCTTTACCGGTTCCTGCGTGTCATCGCCTTCGTCGTTCATATCGAAGGTCAGTTCAAAATCGTCATCGTACAAGAGTTCCGCCTCCTGTCACTTGTTCTCTGCCCGAAGCAAATCTCCCACTCGGGCAGGAAAAACTTGTCAGCCTGCTCTTTCGGCGGAGCTGCGCTCTGTCCAATTCTCCGGTCAAGGCCGGTACTGCGGCGCGCCCACCGACTCTGTGAGTGGTATCGACAAGTTTCCATTTAATAATATAGCACAATTTGACGAAAAAAGAAAGTGGGAACGACCGGTTTTTCACGCAGTTCCCACTCTTTTTCATCCGTTTCAGCTTTTTCAGATATTGACCGGCGGTTTCCACTTTAGTTTCCCGGCCCTCTGTTCACGCAGGCGGATAAAAAACACCTGAAGCAGCTCCTGCGCTTCCTCGGCACGCAAGCCGCTTTCCAGTTTTGGATGGTGATTGAATGGCATCTCGAACAGGTTCGTCACGGAACCGCAGCAGCCTGCTTTGGTATCCGCCGCACCGTAAACGACCCGTTTGATTCGGCTGTTGATGATGCCGCCGCTGCACATTGGGCAGGGTTCCAGCGTCACGAACAGTTCGCACTGCCACAGCCGCCAGCCGCCCAGCTTTTTGCAGGCCGCGTCGATGGCCAGCAGCTCAGCATGATGGAGGGCGTTTTTCTCGGTCTCCCGGGTATTGTGCGCCTGTGCAACGATCTCTCCATCCTTCGCAATAACAGCTCCTACCGGCACTTCACCCAGTGCGGCGGCTTTTGCTGCTTCCTCAAGGGCAACGCCCATCAGTTCATAGTCGGTCATCCGATTCCCCTTTCCGCCAGACTTCCGGCGACCACAAGTCCATTGTTCAGCAGATGAAGAAACAGCCCTGTCCAAAGGTTTCCCGTTTTTTCCGCCGCCCATCCAAAAATCAATCCCATCCCGAGAGCATAGCATTTTGCTTTCAGGCTCCCGTGCAGAGCCGCAAAGAGCAAAGCCTGCAAACAAATCGCTGCGTTCGCGCCCAACGGCCGCAGACAGAACTGCATTCCACCCCGGAAAACCAGCTCTTCCAGAACCGGCAGAAAGAGACACACCCTCAGAAAGTCGCTCCATGTTTTAATATTCGCTGCTCCCATTCCGCCCGACAACAGGCTGAAAATCAAGGCCAACGCCGCCCAGAGCAGAGCCGCGATGCCAGCCGCTTTTTTCTTTTCGCGCTCCATCCCGTCTTTCTCCTGTCTATTTTGAAGGTTTTGCGGACATTGTACCACATTTTTCTCTAGCGGTACAGGGAGTTTTGCGTTCTGACAAGATTTTTTATCTCAAAAGATTGACTTTTCGGGTATGCTTCTGGTATACTTTTCTCGACTTTTTTCAAAAAATGTTGTTTTATTACCGGGAGCATCTGCCCCACGGAGGTATTTATTGTATGATTCGCATTCTCACCGATTCCGCGTCTGACATCCTGCCTGCCGAAGCCGCAGAGCTGGGCGTGACTGTCATTCCGCTGAATGTCACTCTCGAGGATGGTACGGTCGTCCGGGATGGTGTCGACCTGACCCCCTCTGAATATTATACGCACCTTGCATCCTGCCGTAAACTGCCCACCACCAGCCAGCCCAGCCCGGAACTGTTCGAGCGGTTCTTCCTCGAAGCTTCCGCCGCCGGGGATGAGGTCATCGGCATCTTCCTATCCCACGAGCTGTCCGGTACCTACCAGTGCGCAAAACTGGCCGCAGACATGGCAAATGTCGATAACGTCCTCTTCGTTGATTCTGAGTCGGTCTGTCTCGGCGAAGCTCTGCTGGTGCGTCTGGCCGTTCATCTGCGTGATTCCGGAAAAACGGCCGGACAGATCGCCGCAATCCTCGAACACGCAAAGGAGCATCTGCACCTCGTCGCCGCCATCGACGACCTGAAATACCTGCGTAAGGGCGGCCGCCTGCCTGCAGCCGTCGCCGTGGCTGGCGGTATGCTGGGCATCAAGCCCCTCATTACCATTAAAGAGGGCAAAGTCGCAATGGCTGGCAAAGCGCGCGGACTGCCCGGTGCCTATGTTGCCCTTTTCAAAAAAATCGAGGAGCTTGGCGGCGTCAATCTCTCTTTTGCAGCTTTGGCCGGTTACACCGTCTCGACCCGTGAGGTCGCTCCCATCCAGACTTATCTCTGCGATACCCTGCATCTTGAGCAGCCGCTCGTCCATCAGATCGGCTGTGTCATCGGCACTCATGCCGGCCCGGGTGCCTTTGGACTCGCATTCTTCGACAAAGAGCTTACCATCGAGTAATTTCTCCGTTTTCCAAAAGCATCTGCCCTTCTCTATCCAGAGCCGGGCAGGTGCTTTTCTGTTTTTCACCTTTCTGTCATTCCGTTTTCACAAGGTTTAAGAACGATTTAAGGATTTCATCCGGGTAAACTTAAGGTTCGGGCGGTATACTCCAGTCAGTAAACAAAAGAAATTCAAAGCCCCCTTGACGGGAGAAAGGCATTTATTATGAAAAACACTTTAAAGACTATCGCCATGCTCAACCTATCCGCCTGCGTCCTTATCGGCGGCGCGATCTCCAGCTTTGCCGCTGCGCCCACCTCAACCACTGCCGCAGTCGTCAGCCACAAGACCAGCACCTGCGGCACCTACGATGACGTTTCCAACGACAATGCGACCATCGTCGCACAGTTCAAAAATTCAGACGGCACCACCAGCAGCTACACCATCTGCGCCGAGTGCGGTCAGGTAAACGGGACTGCCACCCTTACCAAGGTCAGCAACGCTTTTGCAAACTTCAGCGGCCTGAATGTTTACACCGGTACGCTGGATAATGGTGAAAAAGTCATGACCGTGACCTGTCTGGGTGGTCAGGGGGCTATGACAAATACCACGGCAAGCGTTGAACTGCCTGCCTCCGTCGTTGAGGGCTACGACCTCTATCTGGTAAATGCGGACGGCACTGAGACCAAACTGGATGTCTCCATCGGCCGGAAAGCCTTCGTCAAGGTCAACATGAAGGATGGCGCAGCCCTCATCCATATGGTCGCACAGAGCAACTCTTGAATCTGATTTCCTCTGCTTTGGAATATAATAATGCCCTCGGGAAGCCGAAAATCGCTTCCCGAGGGCATCTTTTTGCTTTTACAGAACTGCATCCGAGAGGAGCTTTCCGAGCAGGAGGACAAGCACCACCATCATCATGGGGCGGATGAATTTTGCCCCTTTTTTCAGCGCGAAGTAGGAGCCCAGCATATTTCCCACAATGCCGCTGACCGCGCAGGGGATACCGACCGAGAAGACCACAAGACCGCTCATCAGATAGGTGATCAGACTTGCGTAGTTGCTTGCTAGATTCAGGACTTTTGCGTTGCCGTTTGCCGTCCGAAGGTCAAATCCCATCAGGGTGGTAAAGGCGATGATTGCAAATGTTCCGGTTCCCGGGCCAAACACGCCGTCATACAGGCCAATCGCCAAACCAATCAGGAGGGCGAGTGCAATTTTCTTCGTATTCAGTGTACCATCATCGTGATTTTCATCTGGAAGTTTCCGCCGCCACAAAATCAGCACCGCCGCGATGGGAAGGATGATGAACATCATGGTACGGAGCATTTCGTCGCTGAGCAGCAGGACGATGTGGGAGCCGAGCGCACTGCCAGCAAAACTGCCAACTGCCGCAAGGATGCCGATTTTGACGTTCATTGCGCCGTTTTTAAAAAAGTTGACCGTTGCGAAGGTCGTACCGCAGGCTGCACTGAATTTGTTGGTACCGTAGGTGTAATGCACCGGCAAGCCTGCGAAAAGGTAGGCCGGCAGGCTGATGAGTCCGCCGCCGCCCGCTGCTGAGTCCACGAAACCGGCAAAACCGGTCATCACCATAAGAAACAGGAGCATGGGCAGGGATATCTGTATACTTTCCGTCATAGTTCCCTCTTGTTTTGTCTTTTACAGGTTCTCTTCAAAGAACCGCATTGCATTGCGGTAGAAGATTTTTTCCACTTCATCCTCGGTAAAGCCCTCTTTTCTCAGAGCCTCGACCAACAGCGGCATCTTGTCGCAGCCGTCCACTTCAAGGTGACCGCCAATACCGTCAAAATCGCTGCCGAGAGCGATCATGTCGATACCGCCCACCTGTTTGAAGTGAGCCGCATGTTTTGCCATCAGAGCCGCCGTACTGCGGCAAAGTTCCGAGCCGGGCTGGTTATCAAGAAACACCGCACAATAATTCAAACCGGACAGGCCGCCCCGTTCTGCAATGACTCGAATCATCTCATCCGTCAGGTTGCGGCAGTGGGGTGCCAACGCCCGGCAGTTGGAATGGCTGGCAACAAAGGGTCGGGTGCTGTGTTCCGCAATATCCCAGAATCCCTTATCCGACAGGTGGCTCACGTCGGCGATAATGTGCAGCCGCTCCATTTCAGCGAGGAACTCAAAGCCTTTTTCTTTCAGGCCCGTCTCGGTATTGGGCTGACAGGGCCAGAGCCGGTGAGCCTCGTTCTGAGGAATGATATTCGGACTTGCAAGCTCATTCTCATGGTTCCATGTCAGGGTCATCATCCGGACGCCAAGCTCATACATCCGGCGCAGAACGCCCAGACTGCCTTTGCAGACGCCGCCTTCCTCAATGGTGAGCATACCGCCGATCTTTCCAGCCTCAGCGTTCTTGCGGATATCTGCTGCCGTATAGACCGGCGCGATGAGGTCGGGATATTTTTCCATGATCCGCTTGAAAACGTCGATCTCTTCCAACGCCGTTACCAACGGGTCAGCTCCCGGCGTTTTGTCGCCCAGATTGACGAACGCCGCGAAACACTGGAGCATATAATCTCCCTTCTCCAATCTTTCAAGGTCGATATGCCCGTTGTTATGTTCAAAGCTCACGGATTCTCCGTTCTTTTCGGCACGGCGGAGGACACTCAGGGTATCGCAATGCAGATCCCAGACTTTCATATTATCTTCCTTCTCCTTTTATGCTTCCGTTTCCAGCAGTTCCAGCAGCTCATCCGGTTTCATCGAGAGGATGGCTCCATCGGCCGTGCCAGTCACAGTATCAGCCAGCAACTGCTTTGCCTGCTGTAATTCAACGATTTTTTCCTCAATGGTATCCTGCGCGATAAGCTTGTATACCTGAACCGGGTTCTGCTGACCGATACGGTAGGCGCGGTCGGTGGCCTGATTCTGGGCTGCCACATTCCACCACGGGTCGTAGTGGATGACGATATCCGCCGCCGTCAGATTCAGGCCGGTGCCGCCTGCACGCAGTGAAATGAGGAAAACGCTCACTTCGCCGTTGTTGAACCGGCGCACCAGTTCGGCACGGACAGGTTTCGGGGTCGAACCCTGCAGGGTGAAGTGGCTGATGCTTTCGGCATCCAGACGTTTCGCCAGCAGGTCGAGCATCGAGGTGAACTGACTGAACAGCAGGATGCGGTGTCCACCCTCGACCGCCGAAGTCACCAGTTCGGTGCAGGCGTCCAACTTTGCGCTTCCGCCCTCCCAGTTGTCGGCAATCAGCCGTGGGTCACAGCAGATCTCACGCAGCCGCATCAGGACGGCAAAGACCGCCATCTTGTCTTCCGGTTTTGCTGCACGCAGTTTCTCGCGAGCATCCACGACTGCCGCCAGATAGAGCTTTCGCTGCTGCTCTTCCAGCTCGATGCGATACACATTCTCTGTCTTGAGCGGCAGCTCTTTCAGAACTTCCGACTTCATTCGCCGGAGGATGAACGGACCGGTCAGCTGATTCAGCCGCCGGGTCGCGGTCTTGTCCTCCTCCTGCACGATGGGCTTCTCGAACCGGCTGCAAAAGCTCTTGTACGAGGGCAGATACCCCGGCATCAGGAAGGAGAAGATGCTCCACAGCTCACCCAGCCGGTTTTCGACCGGCGTACCGGTCAGCGCGAACCGCACCCGGCTCTTCACCTGACAGACCGCCTTATATTTCTGGGTCGTGTGGTTCTTGATGGCCTGCGCCTCGTCGAGGATACAGGCATAGAATTCCTGTTTTTCGTAGAGGGCATCGTCACGGCGGAGAAGATCGTAGCTCGTCACAACAAGATCGGCGTCCGCCCAGTTTTCGGCCAGTTCTGCCCGGTGTGCGGCGTCGCCATCGACCACAACGCATTTCAACTCCGGTGTGAATTTTTCGCATTCCTCCGCCCAATTCAGCACCAACGAAGCCGGGCAGACGATGAGATTCGGCAAAAGCGGCTCGTCCGGTCGACCCTGATGGGATTCCCTCATCGAGAGCAGATAGCTCAACACCTGCACTGTCTTACCCAAGCCCATATCATCCGCAAGGATGCCGCCCATTCCGTAGCCATCCAGCGTCCGGAGCCAGCGATAGCCGTCGCGCTGGTATTTGCGCAGAACCTTTTGGAGAGATGCCGGCGGTGTATACTCACTGTCCTTGACCGCGTGGAAACTCCGACTGATACGACGGAACGCATCGTCACGGTTGAATCGGACTTCATTCTGTCTTGATAACGCCCAATCGAGGCTGGGTGCGCGGTAGAGCGGCAATTGCGCATGGCTCTGCCCCAGTTTCGCGCCGGACAGTTCCAGCGTCTCATTCAGCTCGTCCAGCACCTCCAGAGAGTCATCCAACCGGAGCAGGCGGCCATCACGCAGGCGGTGATACCGCTTTTTCTGATGAAGCGATTTCAGCAGACCTTTCAGCTCGCTGACCGGGAACTCGCCGGTATCCACTTCGAGGTCAAGAACACTTCCCTGTACCGAGACGCCCACCGAGATTTTCGGCGGTGTGACCTGTAAATTCCGAAACGCTTCGCTCAGATAGACTTCGCCCTCGTTCATCAGAGCCGGAACGCCCTCTTCCAAAAAAGTATAGACCGTATCTTCATCGTAAGTGCTGTATTGACGCGCGATGCCATTTTCGCCTACCTCTACACTGGGTTCCAGATAAGTCGCCAGCAGCCGAGCCGCACGGCGTTCTGCACGGGCATCTCGCAGCAGACCGGACGGCGTCTGTTCCGGCGTGACCCGGTCTTCGCCGTAGAGGAATTCCACATGGGCAGAGATGGCTCCCATTTGCGGCGCATCCAGATAAAACTGCACCACCGGCTCCAACGGGATCTGATTCAGCAGCAGCCGGTCGGGATCTTCGATGTTCAGGTTCGAGCCAAGCTCTGGCAGAACAAAACTGCAAAAAGCCGTTGCATCCTTCGTTGAAAAGAATACCCCTTCGCCGCTTAGCGTGTCGATGGCAGGCATCATCCGGGCAGACGCACTTCTCTGCACTTGCCAGAGGGTGTCCGTGTTGTACAGATAATCGAAATCCAACCCACGGCAGACCTGCAGTTTGGGTTTTATACCGACCCAAACGCCGCCTTTTCGCTTTTCGACCTTCATCGTCAGCGCAGGCAGACCCTTTTTGAGCCAATATCCTCCCACCTGACCAGTCGGCTCATAGAGCTTTACCAGAGCGTCCAGAATCTCGCCCGTCAGCGGCTCACTGCCGGCCGGCACACCGCCATAGATGCTACTGCTGCTCGAACGCTGAAAGGCATCCAGACTTTCCTTTGCATCGTTCAGACGGTGCAGAAGTTTCAACAGCTCCTGCGACTCGGGTGTAAAGGCATCCCACCGATGGATGAACGTCAGCGATTTTCCATAGCTGACGCTGCGCTCTTTTTCGATATCTTCCAGCAGCTTGGGAATGCTTTTGACGATATACTGCCGTCCGCCGTCCGAGATGCGGAGACGCAGCAACGGTCGGTTTTCATATTCAAGGTTGAGTTCCGGTTCCAGCTCCGCAAAATGTTTCCGCTGGTCTGATGCCGACACAACGCCCACATCAGCCAGCGCGTCGTCCTGATACTTTCGCAGCAGGTCTTTTGCGCGCCAGTCGGATTCCGGTTCGTCCTCACGCCATTTCCGACCAAACAGCATCTCAAGGCTGGACATATAGCCGTCCTTCTTCGGCGGTTCTGGCAGACCTGCCACACCACGCACCACGCCCGGAATGCTCTCCGGCCGCTTTTTCGGGGATTGTTTTGGCTCGTTCTCCTCACCTTCGCTGTCCACAAGCAGCACCGCACCGATATGCTTGCAATAATCGCCCTCGCCGTTCTGGTTATAGGGACAGCTGCAAGACGCACTGACGAATGTTCCATTCTCCCTCAGCCAGACCTGCGTTTCATAGATGTCTGTTCCTTCTACCCATGCCGTTAGATGCCGGACTCCTTTTTTATTTGTTTTGCAATCCACCGACATAACATGACTTTTGTATCTTTTCGCTCGCGCAAAAATCGTCTCGCCCAGCAAATTTCGGATGTCCTCTTTGTCCACAGATCTTCCTCCCCTCGAAAAACGCTTTATTGGTTAAGGATACCGCACCGCCCCACCGGATGCAATAGATTTGCGCAAAAAAATCCCACACCCTTTTACAGGTGCAGGATTTTCATCTCACTTCTTCTGTTTGAATTTCAGCGGCGTCTGCACCTCGGCGCGGATGCGGAGCAGGTAATTCCGTGTCCTCTCAGTGCTGCGCAGGATGGCGTCCACCTGCTCTTTCTGCTGGCCGGTCAGGTCATCCTCTGCCAGCAGTTCCGCGTTTCCCTGAATGATGCTCAGCGGCGTTTTCAGTTCGTGGGAGAGTTGGATGATCTGCTCGCGCTGTTTCTGCTCCATGCTCCACTGCTTTTGCAAACTGCCGGTCAGCTCCTGCCCCATCAGCTGCAATGCGTTCAGAGCCTCGTCGTATTCCCGGACTTTTGCACCCGTGAACTCGACTCCGTCCAGTCCTTTTTTCTCCGCCACCTGCTGGGAAGCCTCAGTCAACCGCCCCGTCTCAACGGCCAGAAACTTCGCCGTCCGGTGGGTGCATCCTGCGATGACCCCCACCAGCAGCAAAAAGCCCAGCAGAATATGGCAGGTCTGCACATCCGGCAGTTTTCCGCGCAGAGCCGGGTCCGCATACGGCACCGAATAGTCGAACTGGAACAGGCAGACCGTGCCGTCTTTCAGTTCCGCACTCATGTAATACTGCGCATATCCCGGAAGGAATCTTTTCTGCGAACCGTTGGATTCATATTCCAACGCTTTTTGCAGGTGTTTCGCGTCCATATTGGTTCGCAGTATCTCTTCTCCATCGAACAATGCGTACCGACAGAGCGTGTCAAACCCGGCATCGTCGAAGCTCTCCGCCGTCATATCGGAAGCCATCTGCACCGCCTTTGTGGTGGCATTTGCGGCCGTGTTCGCGGCCAGAAACAGCCCACTATTTATTACTAAGAGCAATACCATGAACCACACGACCGCCGCCAGAACGCAGGATACCGCGCACAGAGCCAGATACCGGAGCAGGACGCTCCGCAGAGAGATCAGTTTTCGCTTTTCCATTGGTATCCCACTCCCCACACGGTTTTCAGCAGCTGTTCCGGGTCTGAAAGTCCGGCTGTCCGCAGTTTTGCCCGGATATTTTTGATGTGCTGGGTGATGGCAGTATCGTCCGCCGTGCCATCCACCCCGAATACGGCCTCATAGATCTGCTCTTTGCTGAACGTCTGCCCGGCATAGAGGGCAAGATTCTCACAAATCGCATATTCGGAGTGTGTCAGCGGCAGCACCGAGCCGTTTACCGCCATGTTTTTCGCCGCGAGGTCGAACTCTACACCGCCCCGAAGGATGCGGTGAGAGGGCGTCCGGTTTTGTCTCCGGAGGTGTGCCGACACCCTTGCCCGGAGTTCAGCGATACGAAACGGCTTTGCAAGATAGTCGTCTGCACCGATTCCCAGCCCTTCCAGCATAGCCGGTTCATCTGTCCGGGCAGACAAAAATAAAATCGGCGCGTCGGTCTGGTTCCGGATGCGGCGGCAGACAACAAACCCGTCTTCGTCCGGCATCATGACATCCAGCAGGATACAATCCGCCCAGCGGCAGAGCGTTTCTGTCACCAGTCCGCCGGAGGTCTTCACCGTGACCTGATGCCCATCCCGTTCCAGAGCCGTTTTCAGCAGCCTACCAAGGTCACTGTCATCATCCACCACCAGAATCTTCGCCATAACTCACCTCAAAAGCTGATATACCGCGCAGGACGCCCCATACAAAATATAGACATGTGCCGGATAGAACCAATAGAACAGCCGCTTGTGACCACTTCCACGGGTGCCATTGTATTGGAGCATCAGCAGTGCCGCTGCAATGCCGAACCACTCGTAATAGGTCGTGAACATCTGCGAAAACGCGAAATCAGGCTGACCGCGCATCACCAAATAGACATACAGAAACTCCCACAGGAAGGTATTCAGCGACCATGCCGCAAGCTGAAGCTTCCGATGATTCCGGAACAAATAGAGCAGAACACCGCCCAGCAGAAAACTCCATCCGCCATCCGTGATGCTCGACCACATGGGCAGCGGACTCGTTATCACAAACGCCAGAACCGTAGATGCGACTGGCATCTGCTGCACCTGCGGAAACAGACGCAGGAATCCAGCAACCACGAACGGCCAGAGCAGGACTGCGGCAATTGTCAGAACGCCTTTTCCATATTTCTTTTCCCGGAGCCAGTCGATGCCCTGCCAGACGATGCAGAGCAGAACAAAATCCTGAAAAATCGCATTGGCCGGGTAAAAACCATCGCCGCGCCGAAACGCCCCGGCATACATCATAAAGAATTCCAGTGCCGCCATTCCTGCGCCGATGGCACAGATACGCAGGAAATAGCGTTTCCAGTCGTGGGTATGTGCAAAACCCTCCACCGTGCAGAACAGAAACAGCGGCGCACCCAGCCGCCCCAGCATACTGAACCACTCCGGGATGACCCCGGTGAACTCAAAAAAGTAATGGATGTGGTCCAGCACCATCACAAAAAGCCCGATAAACTTGAGCTGTGTGCCGGACAGCCCCTTCTGTTTTTCCAAAGTCTCTTCCATCTCAAAAATCCCCTTTTCCTGTTTGATGCTTCCAGTCTAACAGGGATTTCTGTAGAAATTCTGAGGATGCTTTTATCATAGCGGAATTTTTTGTGCATTGCAAGAAAAAATGAGCCGCACTGCGTTTTTCCCTTCTGCAGTACGGCTGATTTTGCTTTTATTCAGTTATCTCCAGAGCTTAACGTCCCACATGACTTTTTCCCGAAGCAAAGCAAAACCCCCGAGGAAATCCTCGAGGGCTTTAGTTTAAGTCGGCGGCTACC
>CAVBWT010000056.1:0-13681 GCA_963599235.1 Lawsonibacter asaccharolyticus
TGGAAACATAATTATTCAATTTTGAGCCAGTGTCCAGAAAACTGGGTACATATCAGCAGCAGGAAAGAAGTCGGAAGAGCTAAAAATCCGTAGTATTATAAGCAGACCACTTCTAAAAAAGGAGCGGTCTGCTTTTTAACACTCGGGAATCAATGCCATACACCAAAATGATTTTGAAATGAGCATTTGCGCGCGAAAGACAAGCTATAACCTAAGATAATTGACATAAAATGATATTTGTGGTATCATTCTAATTAGAAAAGCATATGCTAGGAGAAAGGCATAGTGGAGGTATTGACATGAAGAAACTTTCGCTAATTGATTTGGCAAATACGGTGAAGAACAACCGAGCAGAAAAAAACATCACGCAAGAGCAACTGTGCGAAAAGACGGGCATTAACCGCAATACGATTGGACGAATTGAGAGAATGGACTATATTCCGACGATTCCACAGCTTGAAAAGCTGGCGGAAGTCCTCAACTTTGATGTGGATAAATTGTTTGTTGAAAGCAATCACCCAACGGTTTTTACTGCTTTCCGTGGCTCCCATTTAACGCAGGAAGAACGTGCTGGGGCAGATCATTTGATGGAGATGATGCTTGTTGCAAGACAGCAGATTATGCTGAGAAATGCACTGCACCATGAATAACGAAATTGCTTTGACGGAATTGCAAGTCGATCAAATCAAAGAGTACGCTGATAAGGAACGAAAAAAGTTTGGTGTTATAGATGTTCCCATAGCAGGCGAATTGTTTATGCTGTTGGAACAGGAAGGCATTGCTATTTGCCAGTATCCATTTCCGACCAGCAAAAAATCTCATACAGATGCTAATATAACACGCTTTGAATCTGAATCAGGGCAGATGATTTTTATAGGGCTGAATACGGCTATTTATTATGATGAACAGCTTTTCGCATTGGCACATGAACTGTATCATTATATTACGCAGACGGGTAAGGCGTATGATACGGATGCGGATGAGGAGGATAAGCTGACCGAGAAAAAGGCAGATCGTTTTGCGGCTGAAATTCTGCTGCCCAGTAAAGTGCTGAACTCTCGAATCATTGAGCAATTTGAAACATCGCAGTTAAACAAAGTTTCAAATTTACGACTGCTGCGTTTTATTGCCAGACTGCAAAGCGAATGGTGGCTTCCATATAGGGCGTTGGTACTGCGACTTTATGAGGAAAAACACATAACGGATTCTCAGGTTGAGGAACTTTTTGCGATTGATGACAGGGATGAGAATAGTGTTTATAGCAAAATCTTGTGTGGGATTTCCCCGGATAACTACAAAAAATTGAATACCATAACAAAACGAACGGACGTTTCAGCATGGGTTATGGAAACTTTCATTCAGAATTATGAAGATGGCGATATGACGGATGATGAATTTGTGTCGATTCTGAAACTGTTTGGAAAAGAGCCGGACGACTTTGGTTTTGATTTGAGTGTGGATGCAGCAGATGTTGATGAACTGGACGAACTTTTTGAAGGCGGTGGCGTAGATGAGAGTTGATACGCGGAATAAAAACAAAGCCTTAGAAAGTCTGTTCGCTGATCCTGCACAAATTGTATTTTTGGATGCCAACTTCTTTATACCGCCAGACAGAAGTGGACTGACGGACAGAAACGGGATAAAAGTCAAAGCAATCCCTTTTCCAAAGTTCTGTGAAATATGGCTTGACCCGATTTTTGAAGAATTTCCCAATCTGGCGATTCACGAATCTGTCTATAATGGACTTGTAGCCAGTGCAGTGAAAGCATATGCTGATGCAAAACAAGCCGAGAGTCCATCAAAATTGCGAGTTTATTCGGATGCCGAACTGTCCGCTATTGAACACTCTTTGATGGAAACATATATTTCAAGACTGGCAGAGTATTCTCAATATGTGCCGGAGTTGGATAATGCAAAAGACCGTGGTGAAGTCAAGTCTTTGTCTTTTATGGCTGTGAAGAAATTTTTGTATTTTGCAGCGAATGACACGCTCCCCAGGAGGCTTATCCGTGAGGCAGGCGACTTAAAGACAGGCCTGGATGATATGGAACTGCTGGAAATGTATGATGTGCTATACTATTTGTATCGCACAGACAGGTATCCAAAAGATGGATTGCGACTTCTCTATAAATATGAGTGTTACTTAACTCCGAGAGAAAAACGGGAAAATCCCAACTGGGGCGATTTCATTCAGAAAATGGATTTGCTGTATTCACCATTGACTTCTACAGAGATAGGCAATTTGTCCAGTTCTTCATCAGGTGAAGGTTTATCCTGCCGCAAACCATCCTCGAACTGTTGCTTGCCGAGTACCTCATTGCTCCACGAATAGCCTTGTGCGCTGGTGTCGATGCGCACATCAGTTTCGCCAACATAGCCGATTTTGCCCTCAATAGTTCGAGTAGGAAGGTCAACGACAACTTCGTCACCGACCTCGTAGTCAACAGCCTTTTCAGGAGAAACATCAACAACTTCATCTTGTTGCTGTTCATACAGTTCGCGGATATAGGGCAAACTCTCACTTCGGAAGATGGGCTGTCCGCTGTTGGTCAAATCCATATCCTGCAAGCTGACGGATTTGAACATGAAGTTGACGTGATCCACACGGAAATCCCGGCCATCCAGCTTGATGATGCTGCCGATTGGCAGATAATCTTCCTCCCTCAGATGTTTTGTCTGATAGTGGGTACCATCTTCATCCTGTTCGGCCAGATAGATGCTGTTGCCCTCGGCCCACAGTTTTTGAGATTTTGCTACCCACTCTCCACGCAAAAAGCCGGTCACCTTGACTTTTCCCAGCGCATTTTCCTGTGACAGCAAATTAGAGCGCAGAACTTCCTTTACAGTAATTGCGTCCTTGTCATAGAACAGAAAATATCCGCCCAGTTCAAAGCCAATCAGGGTATTGGGGTACTGCTCTTTCAGAGCATTGTATTCGGCAGCGGCATCACCCTCCAGCATCGGAAGCTGGCGTTCCGCTTCCTGCACGGCGGCACGATGTTCTTTTTCCTTATCGGTCAGATAGCGGTCAGACTGAATCATCAGGTCGATGTATTTCTCGACCTGCGTCCAGCTTAGCATAACCTTTTGATGATCCGGGTAGCGGTCAAATTCAAGTCCTTTTCCATCATGATTTACAAAACCGCTGCTGCCATCCAAAAAATCCTGCGAATGTCCGCCGATGCCGTATTCTTTTGCCAGTGCTTTAGCGCGGAGTTTACGGTCAGGCTGTGTCTGATACAGTTCGATGATCCGCCACTTGCCATCCTGCACACCGGAGCCATGCTCGCGCAGTTCATTCTCAATCTCGGCCTGCGATAAAACAAAAGCGGAGGGCGATTTTTCGCTCTCCGCTCGGTCGATATGTTCGATTTGCTGGGCTTCGGTGGGGATGACTGCATCCAGAAAACTTAACTGTAGATCAGCTCCGTCCGGATCACTTCCTCGACCTGCTCTCGCAGACTGTTCATGTGCTGCACCCACGCCATCTGGTTCTTCTCCTTGTCCGGAGCCGGGTTCTTCGTCAGCAGGTCGGCCATCATCTGCTCCTTCATTGCCGCTGCGGTCTGCTCCAGTTCGTTCAGGGTCGGGTACAGGCTCCCGTTCAGGAGCATCGTGTGGTACAGCACCGGGTGCTGCTGTTTCAGAAAGTTCAGGCGCATCCTGCCGTACTTGCCCAGCGGGTTCTTCGGCTGATGCAGGGTCAGGTTCGGGAGAAGATAATCCCCGGTCTTCGTGTAACTCAGATTGCTGCTCATATTCATGCTGGCTCCTTTCATTGTTTCGGCGGCGGATGGTCGTTTTGACTGCTCGTTCCACGGTGCGCAGAACTTCGCGGCTGATGTCGCTGACTGCTGCGCCGAGGGCGTAGACGGTATCCGGGGTGGAAAAATCGTAAATGGCCTGAAAACTGTCTTTGTCAAAGTAGCCATCAGGTTCAAATCCGCACCGTTCCAGAAGTGTGTAGGTAACGCTGATTGCGGCGGCGGACTTGAACTGCATTTCCAACCCGGCACTATCATAGTCCATCAGGAACGAACCGGTATTGGGAAAGCTGGACAGCATATCTGACTACAGCGTCCCGGCTGTACAAGTACCGCTTTGAAGATCAGTTGATGATCTACGCCCAGCGGCCCGATGCCACGGCCTGTGCCGACTACGACATCTGGAACAACCGGATGAACCGCTATGTCCGACGTGGTTCTAAAGGCATCGCTCTGCTGGATGAATCCAGCGGATATCCGCGTCTGCATTACGTTTTCGATGTGTCGGACACTGGGGTGCGCCGCAATTCTCGTGCCCCTGACCTGTGGCAGTATAACGATGATCTGAAACAGCCTGTTTCAGATGCGCTGACTGCCGCATACGGCATCAGCCATGAAAGAATCAGCCAGCAGCTTGCCGATATTGCCGGGAAATTGGTTGCGGATTATTGGGACAACAACGGCGAAGACATCCGCGCCATCGTTACCGGGTCAGACCATTGGCCGTGCGCTGGGCAAGGGCAAGGTATTCTTCGGTTTTATTTGACATTGCGTTCCTCCTTTCAGTTTTAGCGAAAACAAAAAGCGAGTAACCACCGGGTTGCTCGCTTATAAACAATATGTAAATTTATTTCAGTATTCTGTAGCGGTGTTAGGGCTTTAATAGATAGATGGGAAGATGCTTTTGAATAAGGAATAGAAATTCCAAGTTGAAAAGAAGGACAATTATAACCTTATAGAAATATCATACTCCCTATTCATATGTATTTTCTTTTTTAAGTCATATATATCTTTGTCGCATACTTTGTCCATCGATTGCATTTCGCATAGGACTTCATCGTTTTTATCAATAACAGTACAGTTGTGAAATGGAGCTATGACGAAGATTTTATAATCGTTTAAAACATAGCGCTCTTGGATTTTTAAATTCGACGTTTTGTAGACCTTTCCGTTATATCTGACATAGCCACTTGAAATTGACTCGACGGGAACAAACGTATCGTCTTCAATTACTGCAACAGCCTGATATACTTTACCATCAATCGTGTATGGTAATGAGTTGTCTACTTCTAATAATAAAATATCATCGTAAACATCATCAGTAAGTAGACCCCAAATATTCTTAATGTTTAATTGTCTATAGTTCATTAGAAAATCATTGTTTTCCAACCTGATTATTGAAGGCACTGGGTTGTTTGCTGTCCCTGTACTAAACTCTAGTTCTCGATTATATTTTTGTGCAAAGATACTCTCAAATAGCTGACACATAACGTCTTTGTCTGCAATAGAAAAAGCGTGGTTATAGAATTCAGGAACGACAGATAAAATGGCTCTATGAAACGTATACATATCATCAAATGGATCGATTTCTTTGGGTTTGTATTTTTCGCATTCAAAGAACTGTACGATTTCATCTATTGACTGAAAACGTTCTTCTGGATGATTTCTGAGACATTTGTTAATGATCTGATCATAAATGACAGCATCGTCCCAATCGTATTTATTAAAGATATACTCCGCATCTGTTCCACGGTTTACGGTTCCGAAAACAAACCAATACATAATCTGAGCCATAGAATATATATCTGCGGCTTGTGTTACCTTGGACTGATTGCTTATTTGTTCTGGAGCAGAAAATTCAATGTTAGCTAATCTTTCACGATTGCCTGTTTTATTGTCTATAGGAAAAACATCTTTTTCATAATGTGCAATTCCAAAGTCAGACAGCACAAATTGCCCATGTTCATCTACCAGAATGTTTTCAGGCTTAATATCTCGATGTAAGATGCCTTTTTGGTGTATCGAATTTAATGCATCACAAAGGAATTTCCAAAGTTTTGTGAAATCACCCTCACTAATATTCTCTTTTTCATTTCTGTATTTTTTTAGATTTTCGATATATCTAGACATTATGATATAAGGAATATGAACGCCTTCTTGTATTTCAAATTCCCCGTATTGGATCATATTAACAATGTTGCACAACTCATTCCTGACATAATTTGTGTTGAAATATTCTGATTTAAAGCGGGTTCGTTTTTTCTCTGAATCGGAGACCAGAAATTTGATTGCAACTTCTTTGCCGTTAACGGTTGCTAAATATACTAATCCATTGCCTCCTTGTCCAAGGCGACTGTGATTAGTGATTTTTAAGTCTCCTAAAGAAGTAGGCACGCTATTAGTAGCATTTATATATTCTGTTAGGCACTTCTCTAGTTCGTTTGTATTCATAATATTGCTCCTTGTTATAACATTGCCAACCAATTAGCCTGATTATACCACATATCGAACTAACAGAGAAGAGAATTATGTAAGCCGCCTGTAGGCGGCAAAAATTTAGTCGAGCGGAAATTCCAACTCGGCAAATTCGGTATCGGTCATAAGTTTGAGTTTTTCGATAACGCCCTCGGACAGCTCCCGCAGGGCGATTTCATCCGGCATCAGATAACACTGCATAAGCCGCAGTTCCTGAATCAAACCCTGCCGGGTGCCAGTGTTGTAGAGCATCATCAGGGTTAATTCTTCATGGTCAAAGTTTATGTGCATCCCTCGCTTTTCTGCATTCGGTGGGATTGAACTCCGGCATATCACACTTGGACAGTTCCGCCAGCTTTTCCAGCGTGGAGGGCTTGTTGGACAGCCCCAGTTCCTCGGCCTCTGCAGCTTTTTCCATGACAACATCGTAGTCCTGCAACAGTCGCCGACCTCGCTCCATATGGTGCGCTTCCAGAATCTGCTCCCGGACTTCCTGAATGGTCAATTCCGGCGCATCAACCTGACCGCCATCCATCACGGAATCTCGGTCATAAATTCTTTCGGTTCCATCTCGCCGCGCTCAATGCGCAGCAATTTTGCTTCCCAATCGGCAGTCATATTTGCCGACTGGATTTGTTCGGGCATCACAGTAATAAGGGCTTTGCCCTTGTCGGTGGGCAGCAGTACCTTGGTCTTTTTACTGCCCTTGCGTTCCAGAAAGCCTTTCTGCACCAGCTTTTCAATGGTGGCGGCTCTGGTGGCCGGAGTTCCGATTCCCTGACGCTCTACACCCTCCGGCATATTGTCCGCACTGGCCGTTTCCATGGCATGAAGCAGAAGGTCTTCGTCAAAGTGCTTCGGAGGGGATGTTTGCCCCTCTTTCAGTTCGGCACCGGCAATTTTGCACTCGCTCTGCTCCTGCACATCGGGCAGGACAGCAGGCTCTTTCTTCTTGCCGAGCAGTTCACCCAGAACCTTGCGCTCGATGGCTTTCCATCCATCCGACAGCACAACTTTGCCTTTGTCGGTAAATTCTTCACCGGCACAGATAGCGGTCAGTGTGGTTTCTGCATAGCGGTAAGGCTCACCCACAGCACAGAGTAGCCGCGCAGCGATCAGCCGCGGGACGCTCATCTCTCCTGCGGGCAGAGCAGAAAGGTCTGCTTTTGCCATGCTTGCCGTAGGCAGCAGCGCATGGTGATCGGTGACTTTGCTGCCATCAATGACCTGCTCTGCATGGACGGGAACCGCATCGTCTAATCCAAAGACTTTTGCCGTGTTCTCTACCAGTTCCGGCAGGGATGCAGCCATATCTTCAGTCAGAAAGCGGCTGTCCGTGCGTGGATAGGTGATGCACTTTTTCTCATAAAGGCTCTGAGCGTAGTCCAGTGTCTGCTGTGCCGTAAAACCCAGCAAGCGATTGGCATCTCGCTGGAGGGTCGTCAGGTCATACAGCAACGGCGGATTTTCGGATTTTTCCTTGCGAGTCACTTTTTGAATCGTGGAAATCATCTCCTTTCGGCAGGCCGCAAGCAGGTTTTCCGCATCCGCTTTTTCGGAAATGCGGCGGCTGGATGCCACACAGCCGCTAGTCAGTTCCAAATCTACAGTGTAGAATTTTTCGGGAACAAAGGCTGCAATGGCAGCTTCTCGCACTACCGTCATGGCAAGCACCGGAGTCATAACCCTACCAACCGCCAATGGCCGGCCATACAGGCACGAAAAAAGCCGGGAAGCATTGATACCGACAATCCAGTCGGCGCGTTCCCGGCAAAGTGCTGCATTGTACAGCGCATCATATTCAGTTGCCGGTTTCAGGTTGGCAAAACCCTCCCGAATTGCGGTTTCTTCCATACTGGAAAGCCACAAGCGGAAAACAGGCTTTTTGCATCCGGCTTGCTGGTAGACTAGTCGGAAGATCAGCTCGCCCTCACGTCCGGAATCGCAACTGTTCACAATGCTCTCCACATCCGGGCGGTTCATTAGCTTTTTCAGGATTCCGAACTGCTTTTTGGTGGATGCAGACACAAGGTACTGCCACTTTTCCGGCAGGATGGGTAGATCAGCCACGCTCCACTTGGTGTATTTTTCATCATAGACATTGGGTGGAGCAAGTTCCACCAGATGCCCGATACACCAGCTGACAAGGTAACCGTTACTTTCCTAATAACCATCCTGCCGATTGGTCGCACCGAGAACTTTGGCGTAAGCAGCCCCGACCGAGGGGTTTCTCACTAACCACAAGTTTGTAAGTCAATATGCATCAACTCCTAACTTTTTAGAATATAACTGGAACTTTATCAATTCCTAGTTGACTTTTTTACCGACCAAGCATATACTATATACAGTGATCGTGCTGTGGATACTTGTGAGGCCCACAGCCTAGAGGGAGGTTCCTAGCAATAGGAGCCTCCTTTTTTCATAGAATATGAATTGCGTGGGGACTAAAAATGCCGAAACCGTTTTTAACATATGAGCAGCAGCTTATAAAATTACGAGATGAAAAGCATCTTGTGATCACCGATGAATCCGCAACGTGTTGTAAACTACGGCAGATCAGCTATTACTCTCTTGTCAGTGGGTATAAGCATCTTTTCCGTGTTCCAGCACAGAAGATATATAAAGACGGCACGACTTTTGAAGAAATCGTATCACTCTACGAATTTGACGAATCTTTGCGTGAACTCTTTCTCCACTATCTGCTGCATATTGAACGGCATATCCGCTCCTTGCTTTCTTATTACTTCACAGAAAAATATGGCGAGTTACAGAGTGCCTATTTGACAAAAACAAATTATAATTATGTGCGAAAGCACCAGCAAGGAATTGACAGGCTGGTAAATGAACTTCAGAAACTAACACAGACCACCCAGCACTCCCACATTGCCTATCAGCGGAATACTTATCACAATGTTCCACTTTGGGTGTTGGTAAACGCCCTAACATTCGGTACGCTCTCTAAGATGTACTTTTTCTTTCCGTTTGACTTGCAGAGCAAGGTGAGCAAGAACTTTCCAAGCGTAAATGAAAAGCAATTAGGACAATTTCTTTCCGTCATGACCAAGTTCCGAAATGTATGTGCTCATAATGAACGTTTGTTTTCGTATCGTTCAAAAGACGCAATTCCGGACACCGCACTTCATGCAAAATTGGCAATCCCCAAGGAGCGCAGTTTATACCAATATGGTAAAAACGATTTGTTTGCAGTTGTAATTGCTTTTCGCTACTTGCTCCCGAAAGAAGAATTCCTTGTTTTCAAACGTGCTTTGACAAGTCAAATCGATAAATTTTTGAGCTCCACCTCGCACGTTTCAGAGGAAGAATTGCTCAACGCGATGGGATTTCCTGAAAATTGGAAGAAAATCACACTTTATCGAGTCTGATTATGTAAGGCGGCAAATGCCGCCAGTAAAATTATTCTTCTGCGTTATCCTCCTCGCCGGTTTCCTCCGGCTCATCCTCCATAGGAATCTCAAAGTCGCCCTTGTCTTCGGTGTAATCTGCATCGGGGTCGAGGGCTTCTTTTTCGGCCTTTTTCTTCTGTTTCTGCTTCATGAAGGCGTAGATGCCGCCGCCAGCAGCCAGACCGACCAGAGTCAGTACACCTAGGAAGGTGGCCGCATACTTTGTGATGCTGTAAAATTCAAAGTCCACAATCCAGAACGTGGCACTCTCCTGCGGATGAACCGCTCGATTCAGGTAGAGGGAGCTTTTGGGGTCCTCAAAAGTAACCGTAAGTTCAGACGTTTCCTCATGCGAGGAAAAATAAATATTTCTACGGAGCTGTTTTTACTCTGTCTGGCCTTTGACCTCCGAAAGTTCTTTGCCAAATTGCAACACGACAGATTGAAATCTCATCTTTTTCCTCTCAAAAAAGAGTAGAAATTTTCCAAACTGAAAAATCAAAAAGCTGAGTACCTGCTTTTTCGCAGATGCTCAGCTTTGCTGTGCCTTTTTCTTGAATCCTCAGACTGAGTTTTCAACTTCTTTCACTTGCTCCATTTTGCAACAGCCTCCAAAAGTACATAGCTGTCAATTTGACACGATAAATCTTTTTTAATTATATGCCTAATCGAGCTGTCTGACAAGCGATTTTGCCTCATGCCTCCAAAGAAAAGGGCGAATTTCCGGAAACCATGTCGCATTTGTCACGTTTGAGTTACAATTTTCACACAAACAGGGTATTGTATACATGAAATCTGGAAAGATTTAGACCAGATAAAGCCGCTCGCATTGTGGTCAAAACCAAATGAGGTCAGCTCACAAACAAAAAAATCCAACGATTTCTAACGTGAAATCGTTGGATTTTCTGGTCCGAGTGGCGAGAATCGAACTCACGGCCTCTTGAACCCCATTCAAGCGCGCTACCAAAACTGCGCTACACCCGGATAACGCATCCGCTTCCTTACCGAAGCGTGATGACATGAGATATTATACGCAGATGAAGGTGTTTTGTCAACAGGTTTTTTGAAAAATCTTCAAAAACCTTTGCAGATGTCTTGCTTTCGACGATGGCACGCCTGAAATGGAGAAAAATTATTTGCTCTGAATGTATTCGTCAATGGCTTTTGCGGCTGCCTTGCCTGCGCCCATTGCCTTGATGACGGTCGCAGCACCGGTAACAGCATCACCACCGGCGTAAACACCCTCACGGCTGGTCTTGCCCTCATCGCCCTCGGTGACGATGCAGCCATGCTTGTTGGTCTCCAGACCCGGAGTGGTAGAGCGGATCAGGGGGTTGGGGCTGGTGCCAAGGCTCATGATGACAGTATCAACGTCCATCGTGAACTCGCTGCCCTTCTTTTCAATGGGGCGGCGGCGGCCGGAAGCGTCCGGCTCACCCAGTTCCATCTCAACGCAGGTGATGGCCTTTACGAAGCCGTCATCATCGGACAGGATCTCGACCGGGTTGCACAGAGTCTTGAAGATGATGCCCTCTTCCTCGGCGTGTTCGACCTCTTCCTTACGGGCAGGCAGTTCAGCCATGCCGCGGCGATAGACGATGTAGACCGTCTCAGCACCCAGACGCAGTGCGCTGCGAGCAGCATCCATTGCGACATTGCCGCCGCCGACGACAGCGACCTTCTTGCCGGTGCGGATGGGGGTCTTGCTGGTGGGCAGATATGCCTTCATCAGGTTGGAACGGGTCAGAAACTCGTTTGCAGAGTAGACACCCTTCAGGCTCTCGCCGGAGATGCCCATAAAACGGGGCAGGCCTGCACCGGAACCAACGAAGACGGCCTCGTAGCCATATTCGCCCATCAGCTCGTCGATGGTGAGGACTTTGCCGATGACCATGTTGCACTCGAAGTCAACGCCCATCTTTTTCAGGCCGTCGATCTCCTGCTGGACGATGGCTTTCGGCAGACGGAATTCGGGGATGCCGTACATCAGAACGCCGCCTGCAACATGCAGAGCCTCGTAGACGGTGACTTTATAACCCAGTTTTGCCAGATCACCAGCAGCGGTCAGACCGGCAGGGCCTGCGCCGATGATAGCGACTTTGTGGCCATTGGACTCGGGCACGATGGGAGCCGTATGGACGTTTTCACGATGCCAGTCAGCGACAAAACGCTCCAGACGACCGATGCCGACCGGCTCGTTCTTGATGCCGCGCGTGCATTTGCCCTCGCACTGGCTCTCCTGCGGACAGACGCGGCCGCAGACAGCAGGCAGGGAAGAGGAACGGTTGATGACCTGATAAGCGGCCTCAAAATCGCCCTCGGCGACATGACCGATAAACTCAGGAATGTCGATGCCGACCGGGCAGCCGGTCTGGCAGGGCTTGTTCTTGCAGTGGATGCAGCGTTTTGCCTCGTTGACAGCCATCTCTGCGGTGTAACCCAAAGCGACTTCCTCAAAGTTCTTGTTGCGAACGTTGGGGTCCTGAGTCGGCATGGGGCATTTTTTAGGGTCCATATTGAAAGCCATCTTATTTTACCTCCTGATTGAGCAGATTGCAGGCTGCTTCACGGGCATGTGCCTCAAACGGGCGGTACATCGTGCCGCGTGCCATTGCCTCGTCGAAATCAACGAGGTCGCCGTCGAAGTCCGGGCCATCGACGCAGGCAAACTTGGTCTGGCCGCCAACCGTCAGACGGCAGCCGCCGCACATGCCGGTGCCGTCGATCATGATGGGGTTCATGGAGACGATGCTCTTCAGACCGTGCTTCTGGCAGGTCTTGACAACAAACTTCATCATGATGAGCGGACCAATGGTGATGACGAGGTCGTACTGATTGCCAGCCTCGACCAGCTCATCCAGAGCAGCGGTGACGACACCCTTCGTGCCGTAGCTGCCGTCGTCGGTCATGATGCGCAGCTCATCGCTGCAGGCCTTGAACTCATCCTCAAGGATGAGCAGGTCTTTGTTGCGGAAGCCGATGACGCTGTGGACGACACAGCCCTGCTCGTGCAGCTCACGGGCGATGGGCAGAGCGATGGCGCAGCCCACACCACCGCCGACGACGCAGACCTTTTTCAGACCTTCGGTCTCGGTAGCGCGACCCAGAGGACCAACGAAGTCATGGACGCTCTCGCCGACGTTCAGGCTGTTCAGCTCCATAGTGGTGCCGCCGACGATCTGGAAAATGATGTCGACAGTGCCCTTCTCGCGGTCGTAACCGGCCACGGTCAGGGGGATGCGCTCGCTGTCCTCGAACGGGCGCACAATGATAAACTGACCCGGTTTCGCTTTTTTAGCGATCAGTGGGGCTTCAATGACCATCTTTGTCACGGTGGGATTCAGCGCGACTTTTTCAGTGATCTTGTACATTGCGTTTGCTCCTTTTTTTGGCGAAATCCTATCTCTATGCACGAAAATGCGCCCGGAACGCTATTATATAATACTTATTATAGTAAAAGACCCGGCGCACACGCGACAGCTTGACAATTTCATTATACAATTTTATAACGAACATTTCAATTAAAATTTCTTCGTGTCAGGTATATCGAACTTGAAGAGAAAACAGAATGAAAAAATCTGGAAGAAATTGGACGCAGACAGGCGATTTTGCGCGGATAAGAACGACTAAATCCATTTTTTTGAATATTTTTTTGATTTTTCTGTTGACAAGAAGGGGGTTCTGCGCTATAATAACCAACGTCGCCGGGAGATAAGCCCGGGACGCCACAAAGGATATGCGGCCGTAGCTCATCTGGTAGAGCGCCACCTTGCCAAGGTGGAGGTAGCGAGTTCGAGCCTCGTCGGCCGCTCCAATTGTGGAAGTTTAGCTCAGCTGGGAGAGCATCTGCCTTACAAGCAGAGGGTCAGCGGTTCGAGCCCGTTAACTTCCACCATTTGTGGCCCGGTAGCTCAGTTGGTTAGAGCACCAGCCTGTCACGCTGGGGGTCGTCGGTTCGAGCCCGATCCGGGTCGCTTTTATTTGCCTCTGTAGCTCAGTCGGTAGAGCAGGGGACTGAAAATCCCCGTGTCATTGGTT
>CAVBWT010000057.1:0-12274 GCA_963599235.1 Lawsonibacter asaccharolyticus
CCAGAGTACTCAGAGCTTTTGTTTTTACTCTGTCTACTCTAGGGGTAGCATATCACCATAGGAACGGGGTCGTTGTTTTATCTTCTATTTTCTATCCCGAAACAATCACTGGTAATTCGCCCACTGGCAGTTATAGTGGATATTGTCTATTATGAGAACAGTCTTGCATTGTTCATACCGAAATAATAAACTGATATTGTTTGATACTTCCGTTAGAAAGGAATCTCATAATGATTATTTCTGTTATAGACAAAATCTCCCTCATCCCCTACCACCCTGCCTATGAAACCGCGCTTGCATGGTATCAGGACAAGACACTCTGCAAACAGGTCGATGATATCGACACGGTCTACACCCTCGAAAAGCTCATCCGGATATACAATTACCTCAATGCCCACGGTGACTTGTTCTATATCGCCTGTCAGGGCCAGCTCTGCGGTGACGTCTGCCTGCAAGACAGCGGTGAACTTGCCATCGTCATCTGCAAAGAGTTCCAGAACCGCCACATCGGACGGGCCGTTATCCGCCGGATGCTGACGCTCGCCGCCGAAAAGGGGTTCGCACAGTGTTTCGCACATATCTATTCTTTCAACATCCAGTCGCAGCAGATGTTTAAATCTCTTGGCTTTACCGAAGAAAACGAAGAACGGTATGTATATCATATAAAAATTTGATTTTCCCAAACGAAAAGCCGCCGGGGTTCCCCTCGGCGGCTTTTCCTATGATAGGAGGATCAAAAATGATCTAATCCGTATATCAAATTATGTCTGAACCTTAGTTCAGGACGGTCTGCTCGGTCTCGATGTCGAAGACATGAACCTTGTGCGGATCGAATGCGACGCGGACGGTGTCTCCGTTGCGAGCCTTGGAGGTGGGAGCAACACGAGCAGTCATCTTGTTGCCCTTGTACTCGAGGTACAGGTAGATCTCTGCGCCCATCATTTCGGAAACATCGACCTGAGCATCCAGCTGGCAGTCGGTGTGCTTTGCCATAAACTCGGGCTCATCGTCGATATCCTCAGGACGGATACCCATCTTGACCTTCTTGCCGACGTAAGCATTCAGCTTGCCGTCTGCGGTCTTCTCCTTGGGCAGAGGAATGACGTCGCCGCCCAGATCAATGCCGTACAGGTCGCCCTTCTTGACGACGGTGCCGTCCAGGAAGTTCATCTGGGGGCTGCCGATGAAGCCTGCGACGAACATGTTGCAGGGCATGTCATACAGGTTCTGCGGAGTATCGACCTGCTGGATGATGCCGTCCTTCATAACAACGATACGGTCGCCCATGGTCATAGCCTCGGTCTGGTCGTGGGTAACGTAGATGAAAGTGGTAGCCAGCTTCTTGTGCAGCTTGATGATCTCGGTACGCATGGAGGTACGCAGCTTAGCATCCAGATTGGACAGAGGCTCGTCCAGCAGGAAGACTGCCGGGTTACGAACCATTGCACGGCCCAAAGCAACACGCTGACGCTGACCACCGGACAGAGCCTTCGGCTTACGGTCGAGCAGATGCTCGATCTCCAGGATCTTAGCAGCTTCGTGGACGCGGCGGTCGATCTCGTCCTTCGGGGTCTTGCGCAGTTCCAGACCGAATGCGATGTTCTTGTAAACGGTCATGTGGGGATACAGAGCGTAGCTCTGGAAGACCATTGCGATATCACGATCCTTCGGGGGAACGTCGTTGATCAGACGGCCGCCGATGTACATCTCGCCCTTGGAGATTTCCTCCAGACCAGCGATCATACGCAGGGTGGTGGACTTACCACAACCAGACGGGCCAACGAAGATGATGAATTCCTTATCTTGGATCTCCAAGTTGAAGTCGGTAACAGAAGGAGCGGTTGCGCCCGGATAGATCTTGTAGATGTGCTGGCAGCTAATCGAAGCCATAAGACATTTGCCTCCATACAATTTTTTACGGTGTATTCCCACATCTTGACGATGGGTGATTTCGTTGGTACTATAATAGCAGATTATTTTGTGATATAAAATAGCATTTTATTGATTTGAGGTGTCAGATATTGATTTTCGATTGGACGGCCACCGCAGCCCTCGCTTCGGTACGGGATATCCAGCTCCAGCAGCCTCTGACCCTGACCGGCGAGGGGCTTTGGGTCTGCCTTGTTTCCAGCGGAAAATGCACGGCACATCTGCCGGTTTCCGGCCCATCTCCGGCCGGCAGCGCACTCATCCTGCCGCCGCAGAGCGTCCCTGCCGGGCATCTCATCCTGAGCCGGTCGCCGCTCTCACTCACACCCGAGGCCAACTGCCACCTGCTCTGCATCCAGCTGACTGGGCAGGCCGCAGAGCAGTTTCTCTCCGGGTTGACGGAACTGCCTTTTCTTGCCCGGGGCGAGACTTGTCCGGCAGCCGCCGAGCTGATGGGGCAGCTCGCCGCGGAAAGCAGCTCCGACAGTCACAGCCGCGTCCGGACACAGCTTGCCTTTGCCCTGCTCTGTGAGCTTTCGGGGGCCGACAGTGCCGCACCTGCCCTGCCTGCGCTGGTGGCGGAAGCTATCGCGGATATCCGGGAAAATTATGCCGGTCTATACGGTGTCGAGGAGCTGAGCGAGCGTCTGGGTGTCTCCAAGAGTCATCTTGTCCGAACCTTTACAGCGGCAGTCGGTGTGCCGCCCGGACGCTACCTGACGACCGTCCGCATCGAGGCGGCCATGCGGCTTCTCCTGCACCGGGAATACACACTGGACGTCATTGCCAGTCTGTGCGGATTCTCGGGCGCAAACTACCTCTGCCGGGTCTTTAAAAAAGAGACCGGCCAGTCTCCTGCGCAATGGAGAGCGATGGCTGATCATGCTGCCCGTCCGGGTCTTTCGCCAGAAGAGAGCAAGCGCGAACAGGAATTGTACATTTAATTTTGCCTTTACTGGGAAAATCGCAATTTTAGCTTGTCAATCCTTGTCAAAGAATGATACAATAGTTTTGAATACAGCGCAAAGGTGAGGTCCGGTATGGTTACGATCAAACAGGTCGCGCAGGAAGTCGGCATCTCGCCCAGTACGGTCAGCATCGTTCTGGGCGGCAAAGCTACAGAACGGAAGATCAGCAAAGAGACCCAGCAAAAGATTTACAGCGCGGCGGCACGGCTTGGATATCGGCCCAACATAGCCGCGCGAAGTCTGCGCGACGGCAGCACAAACGAGCTGATCATCGCGATGTTCTGGGCGCAGGATTTCCGCGCCAGCATGATCGCGCGGTTCTGGGACGGCCTTCGCGATGAAATCAAGAAAAGCGGCCGTCCGGTGCGGCTGGTACTCTACCCATATAGCAGCGACCATCTGAAAGATTACAGTGCGCTGACGAACGGCGCGAACTGCCATGCCGCCATTATCTGCAACGCTTCCTACGCCGATCTGCAGTTTCTCGAAGACACCCAGCTTCCTATTCCGGTGGTGCTGTACAACCGTCAATGCAAGGGCTATTGCAGCGTTTGTATTGACGATGTGAAGACAGGTGCGCTGGCGGCGAAGGTCTTTTCTGACAACGGCTGCAAAACAGCTTTTATTCTGAGCGGACAGCCCATTTCTAATGGACTGGAGAACCGCATCCACGGCTTCTGTTCGGAAGCAGGCCGCCATGATTTACAGGTAACACCGAGCTATTGTGAGAACAGCGTCCGGGGTGGCTACGAAGCTGTCGTCAACCGTCTGAACCGGGAGTGGAGCGAAACTCGCCCGGACGCTATCTTCTGTGGTTCGTCTGCAATTACGCATGGTGCTATTCATGCGTTTTACAAGGCCGGTATTCTCGGCTCTCAGCTGCCAAAGCTCATCACTGTCGGCGATGGTACCGAGGAAATGGACGAATTCGCGGTGCCAAGTCTCAGCGTCATACATCTGCCGATGGAACAGATGGCACGGGAATGCTTCTGGCTGGCTCTCGACCTGCTGGACGGAAAAACCACTGCCCCGGAAAGCCGTCTGTTTCCGGTCAAATACATCGCCCGGGAAAGCTGCGGCGGACCGAGTGAAGAACCGTGACTGACTTTTAAAAGTACAAAAAGCCCCGAGAGGCCGTTCCGTTTTACCGGAACCCTCTCGGGGCTTTGCTGTTTCTGCGTTATGCTTCGGTCTTATTCTTCTTGAGCAGGCTCAGGATGACTGCACCGACGATGCTGCCAGCCGCCAGAGCGACGACGTACATCACAGCATGGTCAACGACCGGGAAGACAAAGATACCGCCGTGGGGCGCACGGAGTGCGCAGCCAAAGGTCATGGACAGGGCACCGGACAGAGCCGCACCGATGACACAGCTTGGCAGAACACGAAGTGGGTCAGCTGCTGCGTAAGGGATGGCACCCTCTGTGACGAAGCACAGACCCATGACGTAGTTGACGATACCGTTGCGGCGTTCGTCGGGGGTCCACTTCTTCGGGCAGAAGGTGGTGGACAGTGCGATGGCAATGGGAGGAACCATGCCGCCAACCATGACCGCCGCCATGACCTCGTAATTGCCGGAAGCGAGAGCTGCCGTACCAAAGACGTAAGCCGCTTTATTGAAGGGGCCGCCCATGTCGATACTCATCATACCGGCGACGATGGCACCCAGCAGGACTTTCGAGGTGCCGCCCATTGCGTTCAGCCAGTTGGTCATGGCCGTATTGATCATACCCATGACCGGGTTGATGCCGCACATGACTGCACCGATGATGAGGATACCGCCCAGCGGATAGATGAGCATCGGGCGGATACCGTTCAGGCTGGCCGGGAGCTTTTCAGTAATGCGGACGAGGAAGCGGACGATGTAGCCAGCCGCAAAACCGGCCAGCAGAGCGGCAAGGAAGCCGCCGGAGATGCCGGTCGTCTCACCATTGGCAAGACCTGCGAAGTTGGTGCCGTTCATAGCAAGGACGCCGCCGGCGAAACCGACTGCCAGACCCGGACGGTCGGCGACGGACATCGCAATGAAACCGGCAAGAATCGGGAGCATGTATCCGAAGGCCGCAGAACCGACCGTCTTGAAGAAAGCCGCAATGGGCGTATTCATGCCGAAGTTGGAGGGGTCTATGGTATAATCATCCAGCAGGAATGCCAGCGCGATCATGATGCCGCCGCCCACGACGAAGGGCAGCATATGGGAAACACCATTCATCAGGTGCTTATACAAGGTATGACCGAGGGAGTCGCCTGCACCGGCATCGTCCTCTTCTGCCTGTACTCCACCTTTTGCGTGGTAGGTCGGAACTTCACCATGCGCAATTTTCTTGATGAGTTCTTCCGGCTTATGGATGCCGTCATCCACACGGGCAAAGATGACCGGCTTACCGTCAAAACGAGCCGTCTCAACATTCTTATCCGCTGCAACGATGATACCGTCGCAGGCGGCGATCTCTGCTTTTGTCAGAACATTCTTAGCACCATCGGAGCCGTTCGTTTCCACCTTGGTAGGCAGCCCCAGCTTATCGCCGGCCTTCGTCAGAGCTTCCGCCGCCATATAGGTATGAGCGATACCATTCGGGCAGGCCGTTACCGCCAGAATCCGATAGCCGTCCTGCGGAATGTTCTGATTGGTAAAGCTCTCCTCACCGAACTGCGCCTCTTCCTGTGCGTCGATGGCATCGAGGAACTCTGCCGGAGTCTTTGCGGCACGGAGCTTTTCTACGAATTCCTCATTCATCAGCATCTGCATCATACGAGCCAGCATGTCGACGTGGAGACTGCCGTTTTCAGGGGCGGCGATAGCGAAAAGCAGGTCGGTCTTGCCGTCGTCCTCGGCGTTGTACTGAACCGGTTCAGTCAAGCGGAGAGCGGCCAGACTCGGACGGGTCACGCAGGAAGTCTTTGCGTGCGGCACCGTGATGCCGTTATCAACGTAGGTCGAAGCTTCAGCTTCACGGGCATAAAGGGCTTTTTTGTAGGCCTCGGTGTCGGTGATGTTGCCGTGGGTCGCCTGCAGTTCCACCAGCCGGTCGATGATCTCCGCCTGATTTTTGGCGGCTACATCCAGCGCAATGGACTTTGCGGTAAACAGTTCCGTGATACGCATAGGGTGTTCTCCTCTCTTTTATTTTAAATTGCTGTCAATAATGTTTCGATGTCCGCTTTCTTGGCGAGGCCGAGACTGAATGCCGTCGCACTGCCGCAGGCAGTGCCAAGACGAAGGGCGGTGGTATAATCGCCGCTCTGGAGATAGCCAGCCACAAAACCAGCCACCATGCTGTCACCTGCGCCGACGCTGTTGACGACCTTCCCCTTCGGGGTTCCGATGCGGTGGACTTCGCCCTGTTCATCCAGCAGAAGTGCGCCATCGCTCGCCATGCTGACGAGAACATTCCGTGCGCCCTTTTCCTGCAAGGTCTTTGCAGCGGCGACGATCTCTTCGTCGCTCTTCAGAACTTTGCCGACGATCTCGCCCAACTCATGATTGTTAGGCTTGATGAGGAAGGGGTGATATTGCAGGACGTTCACCAGCAGGTCACGAGTTGCGTCCACCACTGCACGGATGCCCTTGCCTTCCAGCCGAGCCAGCAGACGCTCATAGGTCGTCTGCGAAAGGCTTGCCGGGATGCTGCCTGCCAGAATCAGGACATCGCCTTCTTTCAGTTTATCCAACTTCTGTTCGAGGGCTTCCATCGCGCTTTCCGGGATATCCGGACCTGCGCCGTTCAGCTCGGTCTCCTGTCCTGCCTTGATCTTTACGTTGATTCGGGTCATCCCCTTTTCGAGGTGGATGAAATCCGTCTCGATGCCCTGCGCCGCCAAGCCGCGCTCGAGCCACGCACCCGTCTCACCGGCCACAAATCCCAGCGCGACGCTTTTCGTTCCCAGCTCTGCCAGCACGCCGGACACGTTGATGCCCTTGCCGCCCAGCACGCAGTCTTCTCCCTTGGCGCGGTTGACCTCGCCCACTTCCAGCGGAGTGTCCAGCCGCACAACGTAGTCGATGGCCGGATTGAATGTTACCGTGTAGATCATGCTTCTGTCTCCTTTACCAATGTGAATTGTTTATATTTGGGGTTCGGGCAGTGATTCGTCAGGATCGCGCCGCCCTTCAGATCCGAAATGACTGCCGGATAGACCCGGGCAAACTTGGAATCGTCCACGAGGAACCATGCTTCTCTTGCCCTCCGGACAGCGGCCGCTTTGACCGCCGCTTCTTCCGGGTCAGGAGTCGTGAATCCGGCATCCAGCGAGACGCCGTTTGCACCGAGGAAGGCTTTCGTAAAGTTATACTGCTGGATGCTCTGCAATGCCGCCGCTCCGATGATCGCTTCCGTATTGGGGCGGAGCAGTCCGCCGGGAAGAAAGACCCGGCATCCTTTCTGCGCAAGGATACGGGCATGGGCAACACCATTCGTCAGGTAGCTTGCTTCCAGTGCCGCACCGCTGACACACCGTGCAACAGCCAGCGTCGTAGTGCCTGCATCCAGAAAAATGAAATCCGACGCTGTGATGAGCGAAGCCGCCGCTTTTGCGATGCTCTGTTTCTGGGCGATCGCCAGAGATTCCTTCGCGCTCATGCTCGGCTCATCCGCCAGAAACTGGCTGTCCGGCAGGGTCGCTCCGCCATGCACTTTATTGAGTTTTCCAAGCCGGTCAAGTTCATTCAGGTCACGGCGGATGGTCGACTCACTGGCATTCAGTGCCTCGCAAAGTTCCTGCACCGTTGCCGTCCGCTTTTCGGCCAGAAGATCCAAGATCAGACCGAACCGCTCTTCTGCTAACATCTTCGGCCACCCCCATTTGATTGATTCTGATTGTTTGTGAAGTGCTTTACTTGTTTCTGCTTTTATTATAGCAAGATTTCCATCAAAATCAATCACATTCAATCATTTTCGTTCACAAATATTATCCTCAAAATTTAGGCAGGTTTCACAAGCAGTAGGATACAAGCATCCAAAAAGGCCGGAGAACGCATCTGCGCCCTCCGGCCTTTTTATGTCTTTCTTATAATTCCATCAAATCAGGCATCCGAACGGGAATAAGCGTTCTTCATGCCGCTGCTCAGTTCAAACAGAACCTTGTCCAACGTATCGGAAGCATGTGCTTTCAGTGCCTTCGCAATGGCCTCATTGCCAGCCTCACGCAGAGCCGCACGCTTTGCGGCGTCGGGTTCATCCTTCTGCAGGTTGTCATATTCCTTCACCAGCGCACGGGTCGCCGACAGTACAGCCAGCTCATAACGCTCGATATGGAACAGCGATTTGCCATAGCTCGCGTCTGCCATTGCCGCGATCATCCGGCTGACCCAGTAGAAACTCTCGGTCGAAACTTCACCGGTGGTGCAGGCCAGATAAGCCGGAGTCGTGGTGACATTCGCGTAGAACGGAACCATCGTATTGAACGCATTGGAAGCATAAGCGATCCACTCAATGGCACGATATTCCTCCGGAACATCCGGGCGCATCTGGATGAGAGCCATAAAGTCGTTCCGGTTGATGCCGATAGAACGGTATGCGCCCTTTCTGGACGGGTCGCCGTAGCTTGCATACGGGTCATAGGGAGTTCCCTGATAGTGCGACGACAGAACATACTTCACATCTTCCGGGGTCAGTTTTTTCTCCGGAACCATGCACCACGGCAGGTCGTCCGAACGGGGCGTAAAGTCCGCATTTTCTCCATCCCAGACCTTCGTATGGGAATTCAGGTAACGGAGCATGTACCAAGCACGGGGCGTATTGTACACATGGTCGGCGTCTTCATGGCTGCCGAACGCATCCCGGGGATTCAGCACACCATCCCACGACAGGTCGAGGTGATTTTCCTCGATGAACTGTTTCAGGTCCGGCGAACACATGTAGTTTTTCTGCTCACCGTAAGCATCCTCGAGATCAAACTTGTCGATGCCAAGCTGGTTCGGCATAACGACATAAACATCGTCCGGGACCCGGCGTGCCATCCAGTGGTGTCCGCCAATCGTTTCGAGCCACCAGATCTCGTCGACATCCTGAAATGCGATGCCGTTCATCTCGTAGGTGCCGTATGTTTCCAGCAGGTTTCCGAGACGCTGGACACCCTCACGAGCAGAGTGGATGTAGGGCAGGATGAGGTAGACGATATCCTCCTCGCCGATGCCGCCGGGAACCTCCGGCTGTTCACCCTTTTCCGGCTGGTACACCACCAACGGGTCCGCACCCAGAACTCGGGGATTCGAGGTGATGGTCTCAGTCGCCGTCATTCCGACATTGGCCGCATTGACGCCCGAAGCCGCCCAGATGCCCTTGCCCTCGACAGCGTTCGGCATAGCCGTCATCCGCATCGGATCGCCGGGCAGTGGAATTTCCACATGCGACAGCACCGATTTGTAGACCGCCGGATGCTCTTCCGGCTGCACGACCACGAACTTTTTGGCCGTGAAATGGCCCGAACCAGAATCGTCATTGCGCGCGATCATGGTCGAGCCATCGTAAGAAGCGTTTTTACCAACTAAAATTGTAGTACAAGCCATTTTCTTGTCCTCCGAAAATCATTTACGTCGGTTTGCTGAGACTATTGTAAATCATTTCGGAGAAATGTCAATCAGATGATCTCATACTGGAAGTATTCGCACTTGAGCTTGGTGCCGACCTCAATTTCCGGCGGCAGCAGCGCGAATGCTACCGGGTTCAACTCGTCGCTTTCGATATCGGTGCGACGTAAATTCACATAATCGCCGTCAAAACTGACGACCTCATAATACCATGGACCCATCTGGGGCCTCCTTTATCGTTCTAAATTGTTTCTATCAAATGTAACTAATCTATAATCCCGGGTCACATGCCCGATTTTGTTTGAAGCGTGGCTGTATTCAAATTCAGTCAGCTTCGAGTCTTCTAATACGTCTACCAGCTTTAGCGTGATTTGGCCAATTGTTCGACTATCAGTACTTACCGGACGCACATCATTCAAAATCAAATATACTGAACCGGTCGGCTCACTAGAATTTTTGTTTGCACTGAAATAAAGCGCATCGTATGAATCGCCGGCTCCATCGTTTTTTGTATTGAAAGTTCCCGTATAAATACCAGAATTTCCTTCAAATTTCAAATCCACTCCCACCGGTGCAGAAGTCAAATTCGTAAGCGTGATCTGATTAAATGTCTGACTACCATTATAATTCTGGCTATAATCCCAGCCGACGCCATACAGATACTTGAACTCCATACTGCCCCACGAAAGCTCTACGCTGTAAGTTGGCATTTCGTAATATGCAGATACTTCAATTTGTGTTGCCGTTGTTCCATCCCACATCCTATTTTGTACAGCAAATACAGGAAGTGCCAGCGCAGCCGCTAAAATACCCACAGAAAGAAGTATTCCGAAATGCTTCCAGCCAAAACTGCGGTGTTTCATAGGACATTTCCTTTCTTCTGCGCATTTTCGACGATAGCACAATCATTCAATGAATTTATGGTACGTCACAAAACGACACATTGTCAAGGATTTCGGAAAAGTTTTTCTTCCAATAAAATCAAATCAGCGGAACACACAAAGAGGTTTGTTTCCTTTTAGGCGTTTTGTTCAAACAGTTTTTGGTATTGTATCCTGCTTTGCCCAAGAACGAGAGATTTTTCCACTCAGAAATTTTTCAGCACTTCGATGCAGAGTTCTAATGCTTTCCGCAGGGAACTCCTGCCCCAATCCCGGTCATCGTGTTCGTGGATATTTGCCAGCGAATCCGCTGTATAGAGAATCTGCCCGAACGCCGCACCTCGTTTCTGAGCGCAGGCCGCCAAAGCTGCGCACTCCATCTCGACCGTCGAGCAGCCTTCTGCCTTGCGGTACTCGACCATGTCTTTCGTCTCCCGGAAAAAGCCATCTGTTGTCCAAGTCGTACACTCCCGGAAGGGCAGGTTCAGCCTTGCAAAGGTCTTTTCAATCGCATTCAGTGCCGTCCGGTTGATCTCCACATAACGGGAAGCAGGCAGATAATGATAAGATGTTCCCTCATCACGCAGGGCTTTCGTCGGCACCAGAAATTCATTTTCCTCCAAATCGATCAGAACGCCGCACGAACCGGCGGAGATGATCTTCCTGCATCCGCAGGCAATCAGACAGTCCATGAACTGTGCCGCCGCAGATGCTCCCAGCGGTGCCTGACACAGGCAGAACTCCTTGCCATCTTTCCGAACGATGTAGATTGGGTAGCTTTTGGTCGTCGTCTCAAATAGATCTGCAACTTCCGCATCCGCTTCCGTTGCGTATTCGTCAATCGTCGCGCCCAGAAAAGCAAAAATACACTTTTCCGGCAGGTTCAGATTTTCCGCATCGTGGTCGGGGCGGATGACCTCCAGCGAATCAAAATCGTATTCTAAAATCGGGATCTCGTTCTTTTGTATCATTTCTATTTTCTCTCTGTCAATTGACTTTCAACTGCTTTTCCCAGTCAACTTCTTTGAAGCCCACCAAAACCACTCCGTCGCCGACCACCAGCGGACGCTTCACCAGCATTCCATCGGTGGAGAGCAGTTCCAGCATCTCTTCTTCACTCATACCGGGCAGCCTTTCTTTCAAGTTCATGGACTTGTATAGCTGTCCGCTGGTGTTAAAAAACTTTTTCAGCGGAAGACCGCTGGTCTTGTACCATGTGGACAGCTCGTCTGCGGATGGATTTTCTATCTTGATGTCCCTGACTCCATATTCAATTTTATTTTCATCTAGCCATTTCTGCGCTTTCCGGCAGGTCGTACACTTTGGGTAGCAAATAAAAGTCATCATGTGTGGCACTCCCTTTTCAATCATTGGGTCGAGTATACCATACTTGCCAATGAAAGAATAGCCCAGCATAGCAAAAGGCAGGATACCACCGCCACGGTGATACCCTGCCTTTGTTCGTTTACCGTTCCGAGTAGTCCCTCCTCAGAACCTCCGACAAACAAAAAACGTACCCGAACCCTTTTTCGTAAAGAATTGGGTTCGGGTACAAACTATTTGGTGGAGCATTCTCCACAGCACTCGAACTTTATGTGTTCAGCCTGCACGGTGGATTCCGAAGAACGGTTCCACGGTAGAAGCAGGTTTCCCTGTGGCATACGCCTGCTTCAGCCCATAATTTTTCCGCGCAACAGCTTCCACAAAAGCACGGTCTTTTTCCGAAGCATTATAGTAATCTACATGGAAACGTTTACAAGTCGTAAGTAGTTCATCCAACCACGACATGGTTTCATCTGACATGGGAGAAAACGCAATATCGATATCGTTTGTGTATTCTTTCATGTGATTTCCTCTCCAAATATTTTTGTGCATAATTACCAGAGAGAACGAGTCATCGTTCCTTTCTGGTAGACGGATAATCAAAAAGTTCTGAGTATGTGGATAAAACCAGTATCGAATATAGT
>CAVBWT010000058.1:0-11747 GCA_963599235.1 Lawsonibacter asaccharolyticus
GCGGGGTTCTTTTTATTTCAATTCGCAATTTTTACGAGTTACAGGAATGCTCCATACAAACGAAAAAGGGCAGTGTGACCCAAATCGGCCACACTGCCCCTACCTGCGCCTATTGTACTGTATCCCGACAAATTCCACAAGAGCTATTTTCACCAAAAAGAAGCAGTTCTTTCCGGTTTTGCTCCGGCAGCCTTGACAACTGCCGTCCGCACAGGGTATGCTTAGGGAAATTCAAGAGGGAGCGTGTTTGTTATGTCTTGTGTTCTGATTCGGGGCTGTGCCATCGGAGAAGGCCGTCCCAAAGTCATCCTTCCCATCGTCGAGAAAACGGAAGGAACTATCCTGAAAAAAGCCGCCGAGTTTTCCACAATGAATGCGGATTGTGTTGAATGGCGTGTCGACTGGTTCGAGAACGCACTGGATACCGATGCGCTCACCCACTGCTTGCACGGTCTGCGAGATGCGCTGGGTGAGATGCTTCTGCTCGTTACCCTCCGCACCAAAGCCGAGGGCGGCGAAATGGCTCTGACGCCGGAGCAGTACGCTGCTTTCTGTACTGCCGTTTGTGATTCCGGCTGCGCCGACCTGATAGACATTGAGTTTTTCCCTACCGGCAATGCTCTACCCGGGCTCATTGAGCAGGCACACACCGCCGGGCTGAAAGTCGTCTGTTCCAGCCACGATTTCCAGAAGACACCGCCTCGTGCCGAATTGGTTGCCCGGATGGTCGCCATGCAGAACGCTGGAGCCGACCTGCCCAAGCTGGCCGTCATGCCGACCTTCCGGGCAGATGTTCTCGAATTGCTGGCCGCTACTGCAGAGATGGCCGATCATCACCCGGAAACTCCAGTCATCACCATGAGCATGGGAGCTTTGGGGGCGGTCAGCCGCCTGTGCGGTGAAGTGTTCGGCTCCGCGATGACCTTTGCGAATCCCGGTCAGGCCAGTGCACCCGGTCAGGTTCCGCTAGATGTCGTTAATCTGGTGCTGGAAAATCTGGCGTTGTGATTCAAAACCGCAGCACTCGGTCATTTTTCCGGGGTTTGCTCTGTGGGTGCGTGTCGCCTTCTCGGGGATAACCGAGAAGCAGCTGCATCACGGCGTAATAGTCGGTGTGGATTCCCCACTGCTTCAGGATCTCCTGCCCGTAGGGGTCAGCAAAAGCTGTCCAGCCTTGTCCGATGTAACAGCTGCCAACACCCAGCGAATCCGCCGCCAGCATCATATTTTCGGCAGCAACGGCGCAGTCATCCACCGAGAAAAGAAAATCTTTCGGTGCAAACATCGTGATAACCGTCGGCGCATCGTAAAAGGCGTTAATGAGCTTCGGGTCATCTGCGATGCTGGGTTGTTCCCGGGAGACATAGTTGTTTCCCGTTGCCATTCGGGGGTGAGAATTTGCTCGCTTGATTTTTCCCAGCCGCTCGTTGACTTCCCGGTTCTGACAGACGGCAAAAATCACACCCTGCCGTCCGCCTGCGCTGGGAGCGTATAAACCAGCCTGTAAAATCTGTTGGAGAGTTTCTTCTTTGATTTGGCGTGTATCGAACCGCCGGATGGAACGGCGGTGAAGAATCGTCTGCATCACTTCGTTCATTTTAAACGATCTCCTTCCAGCACTGTGGGTCAGCGGCGTAAAAATCGCCGGTCTTTCTGCTGGCAACTGCCGGACAGCCGCGGCAGAAGGCCAACAGCTCACATTTAGAGCATTTTTCAAACCGGGTGTAATCCCGGTATTGCTCCATCTGGCAGACCCAGACATCGGCGAGCCGGTCTTTAAATACATTTGCGATCTTGCTGTTCTGAACACGGCGGCAGGCGTAGACATCGCCGGTCGGCAGGATCGTCAGATGGCAGTTTCCGCAGTTGCAGCCGCCGTAGATCATGCCCTCTTCGACCTCTTCCGGAATCTTGAACGTACCAGTTTCATACTCGTAGAGAGTCCAGAGGTGGTCTTTCTTATTGAAATAGGTGCCGCATCCGGCGGCTTCGTATTCCTTGAATTTTTTATCGCAGTCGGCCAGCAGCTGACGGTAGCGCAGTGGTTCGATGCCGGTGTCCTTTCCTTCACGGGTAGGGCAGTACCGGGCGAACGCGAAGACATTCGCACCTGCGGCCACCACCGCGTCAATAATGCCGGGAACTTCATCAATGTTCCTGCCGGAAACCGTAGTCATGACCACGGAACGGATACCTGCCCGGTTGATACAGCCGATTTTTTCCAGCGTGGTATCAAAGCTGCCCGGTTTGCGGAACCAGTCGTGCGTTTCGCGCAAGCCATCAATGGAAAGCTGATACTTTTCGCAGCCGTAGTTCTTCAGCCGCTGGCAGACAGCATCATTCAGGTGGAACGGATTGCCCAAAATCGTAAAGGGGACGCCATATTGTTTGAGCAGTCCCAATAGCTGCCAGAAATCCGTGTGCAAGATCGGGTCGCCGCCTGTAATATAGAAATAGGGTAGACGGTTATGAACCTCACAGAAATCCAAGCAGTTGTAGAAGGTTTCCTGCATCTGTTCCCAGCTCATCGAATCCAGATGTTTGCAGGTATTTTCGGAAAAGATGTAGCAGTGCTTGCACCGCTGGTCGCAGTCATCGGTGATGTGCCACTGGAACGAAAAATATTGTTTCATACCGTTTGCCCTCGTTTGTTAAAAAGTTCCCCGGAACGCTCCGGGGAAGAGATGAAGAGAAGAATGGAGATTATTTGTTGTCTCCTGCGCCACATGCGCTGCCGCAGGCGGCAGGCTTTTCGGTGGGCTTGTCACTGGCTCCACAGGCAGAGCCACAAGCCGTGGGTTTTTTTTCCTGTTTGTCGCCTGCTCCGCAGCCACAAGCCGTACCACAAGCGGCGGTGGGAGCGGCTGCATTTTCAGCCCAGTTTGCCAGATTAGAAAGTGCCATAAGATATTACCTCCGTATTGATGGATTCCAGACGTTCTGTCCGTGGTTTCAGTATAATCCGGCGATACAGAGATGAAAAGTACGCACCTTTTTATGACTCAGTCACCTTTTTGTAACCGTCTTGCACTTTTGACAGAGGATAGTTATAATGAGCATACAACATCCTTTTAGAAGCTATTGGAGGTGTATCATGCGTACCAAAGAGGAAATGCCTGCCTGTCCGGTAGCGACCACCGTTTCTCTCATCGGCAGCAAATGGAAGCTGCTCATCCTGCGGAACCTGCTGGTCCGGCCGTGGCGGTTCAATGAGCTGCGCAAAGACTTGGATGGTATCAGTCAAAAGGTGCTGACCGACAGTCTGCGTTCTATGGAAACGGACGGCCTTGTGGTGCGCACGGTTTATGCAGAAGTGCCGCCCCGGGTCGAGTACTCCCTCAGTGAGCTGGGCGAATCCATGCGCCCGGTCATCAACGCGATGCGTGAGTGGGGACTCAGCTATCAGAAGCAGTTTGAGTAAACAAAACCGACCTCTGCATCCGTATTACCGGGTACAGAGGTCGGTTCATTTTATCTACTGTTTACAGGCTTAGTGGCCGCAGCTCTCGCCGCTGCAATGGTCGCAGTCTTCCTCGAGCTTTCCGACGATGGGTTCCGGGTCGATACCCTGACGGCGATAGTAATCGGACAGAGCAGCCTTGACTGCCTGCTCGGCCAGAACCGAGCAGTGGACCTTGATGGGAGGCAGACCTTCCAGAGCCTCAACAACAGCCTTGTTGGTCAGCTTCAGAGCCTCGTCAATGGTCTTGCCCTTGATGAGGTCGGTCGCCATGCTGCTGGTCGCAATGGCTGCGCCGCAGCCGAAGGTCAGGAACTTGACATCAACGATAACATTGTTCTCGATCTTCAGGTACATCCGCATGATGTCGCCGCACTTGGGGTTGCCGACTTCACCGACACCGTTTGCATCGGGGATCTCACCGACGTTGTGCGGATTTGCGAAATGCTCCATGACCTTTGCGCTATACATACTTGCCATTTTACTGCTCTCCCTTCAGGCTGAACTGACGAGCCTTGTTCTGACCCTGCAGCCACATACAACTCATTGCGCGGCGGCGAGGAATGACCTCTTCCAGCACATCGCACAGGTATTTTGCTTCTTCCATCGTGTTCTGCGGACCAAAGGTGAAACGCATCGAACCGTGGCCGATCTCTTCCGGCACGCCGATGCTCAGCAGAACATGGCTCGGATCAAGGCTGTCGGAGTTGCACGCACTGCCGGTAGAAGCGCAGATATTGTGCATATCCAGATCCAGCAGGATGGTCTCGCCTTCCAGACCCGGGAAGCTGATGTTGACGTTGCCGGGCAGACGAGGTGTGCGGCCGCCGTTCAGACGAGCTTCCGGGATGTTCTTCAGAACGCGGTCAATGACGTAATCGCGCAGCTCGCTCTCATGCTTCATGCGAGCCTCGATGTTCGAGGTCGCCATCTCCAGAGCCTTGCCCATGCCGGCAATGCCTGCAACGTTCTCCGTACCCGCACGGTGGCGAGCTTCCTGACTGCCGCCATCGATGAGGTTCTGGGGCCAGACACCCTTACGGCAGTAGAGTGCGCCAACACCCTTGGGGCCGTTGAACTTATGGGCACTCATGGAGAGCATATCGACGCCCAGTTCCTTGACGTCCACAGGGATAGCACCCACAGCCTGAACTGCGTCGGTGTGCATCCAGACGCCATGCTTGTGGGCGATCTCAGCGATCTCCTTGATGGGCTGGATGGTACCGATCTCGTTGTTTGCCATCATGATACTGACGAGAGCGGTATCGGGGCGGATCGCAGCCTCGACATCCTCCGGGCGGATATAACCCTCAGAGGTGGGGCGGATATAAGTGACCTCAAAGCCCAGACGCTCGAGAGCTGCCATGCTGTGCATGATGGCGTGATGCTCGAATGCGCTGGTAATGAGATGCTTCTTGTTCTGACGAGCCTTGGTGAAGGCAGTGCCCTTCACAGCCCAGTTGTCGGCCTCAGAGCCGCAGCCGGTAAAGAAGACCTCCGCCGGGGATGCGTTGATGGCCTTTGCGACCTGTGCGCGGCCAGCGTCCACAAATTCCTTTGCCTCGTAGCCAACGCTGTAATGGCTGCTGGGGTTGCCGCAGGCTCCGCTGAGAGCTTCGACCATCACAGCCAGCACTTCGGGAGCGCAGGCAGTGGTCGCAGCGTTATCAAGGTATACGACCTTTTCAGTTTCCATAGGGATCCTGTCCTTTCATCTGGATAAAATCCGGGTCCAAGACCCGGTAAAATCTCTCTTTTGACATTTTCTCCGCAGCCTGTTCGCTTCAGGCACACAGAGCAACACTATATTTATACCCTAGTATTCCCACTATGTCAATATGAATTCGATAGATTCCGGAATTTGACCCTAAAATTTTCTGTTTTTACTTCTTTCCCTTGCCGGTCAGCTTTCCCAGCAGGACTTTCCAACGGGGGTATCCCCAGCGTTTGTCCTCCTCGAAATCATCCGCCAGCTTCCACGGGAAAGGCGAACCATCAAAATAGAGGTTCCCGGCCTCGTCCACCCGGTCGAGCTTCTTCGGCAGGTAGTCCTCATCATAATAGCTCTTTTTCTGGTCGGGCAGGCTCCAGTGCAGGATCCCGTCCTCGTCCATGCCGGACGCCCAGACGCCGAACACAAAGGTCGCCGCCTCGCCGTAGCAGTGCTGTTCCATCCGGATGGCACCATCATAATAGAACTTGATAACTTCCAGCGTGCCGGACTCTTTCCTTCCATCCCGGCCCAGCGTCGGGCGGTAGTCCTGCTGATACCGGCAGCCGCAGTGACTTCCGGCAAACTGTTTCGGGTCAAAACCCATAATCCTATCCTTTCTACCCTGCACTGCAAGGCCCACCAATTTCCGTTTTACGATTAGACCTTCCCGGCCTGCCAATGGCTCCCACTCTGGGGGAGCTGTCAGCAAAGCTGACTGAGAGGGCTATCAGAAATGTCCCTCGAAATCTCCCTCGATTTCATACGGCCAGCTCAGGATGCCGCCAAGGTCATACAGATCGGTGTAACCCAGACTTTCCAGCTTCTGCACTGCATCCGAACTCCGCCGACCGGTGCGGCAGTAGATCAGCCACGGGGCGTTTTTGTCCGGCATCACCTCATCGGCACGGCTCAGCACCTCACCCAGCGGCAGCAGTTTTGCTCCCGGGATATGACCCACGGCATATTCGTCCGGTTCCCGGACATCCACCGCAATCGCCTTGCCTGCATCCAGCAGACGGATGGCTGCGGCAGCCTCGATTTTCTGACTCATCGTCTCATCTCCTCCGATATTCGCTATTTTCTCTATTATATGATATCAGACCTTTTTTGTTTGTACAAGAGTTTTCACTTTTCAAATTCCGAGCGGCGTGCTATACTATAAAGAGTGAGCAAGGAGAGAAGAACGCTATGAAATTTTCGACCAAGAGCCGCTATGCACTGCGGCTGATGGCGGAGCTGGCCCGCTACGCACCCGGTACCACCGTATCGCTGAAAGAGATCAGCGAGCGGCAGAATCTCAGCTTGAAATATCTCGAGCAGATCGTTACCCCATTGGCACGGGTCGGTCTTGTCAAGAGCGAACGCGGCAGTCAGGGCGGCTACCGCCTGACAAAAGCTCCTGCCGATTACACCGCCGGGGAGATTTTGCGCGCCATCGAGGGCAGTGTCGCTCCCATCCCCTGCCTTGGCAGCGAGACGAACGAATGCCCAATGTCGGAACAGTGCTTTACCCTTCCCTTCTGGAGCGGTCTGGACGATGTCATCAACCAGTACATCGACAGCGTGACTTTGGAGCAGCTGGCGCAGAGCCTGCCGACCGTCAAAGAGGGCTGCGGATGCTGCGGAACAAAAACTTGAAAAAATGTGCTTGACATTTCCCGTCTGATTTTATATAATAATTGAGCATCCAGCGGATGCAGCACATTTAGGGGTATAGCTCAGTTGGTAGAGCAGCGGTCTCCAAAACCGCGTGCCGTGAGTTCGAGACTTACTACCCCTGCCAGAAACGCACAGAGTCGCAAGATCCTGTGCGTTTTCTTTTTTCTGAAAAATCGTGATGTATGGGCAGTTTTCACAAAAGATATTTGAATTTTTTGTAAATATGTTCATATAGACATTTCTCGCAAGTTGCGGTAACATAAATATACAAGATTGTTACTCTCCATGAGGCATTACTTGCAAATGTTTCCTTTGTCTTTTATGGCTTATGGGGCATGGTGTAAGTATATGTTATAAGGAGAGTTTTTTCTTTTATTACTATAAAAACGGGGCGTGCCGGATATGGAGATTTTCAAAAAGATCAACAACAACGTTGCTCTGGCGCGTGACGCAAAAGGACGGGAGCTGGTCGTCTTTGGCAAAGGAGTCGGTTTTCCGGCCATGCCTTACCAGCTGAACGACCTGTCGAACATTCGCCGCACCTTCTACGATGTGAACGAGACCTATTTCGACCTGCTCCGTGACATCCCCGAGGAAGTTTTCCTCATTGCCGATGATATCGCTGATACCGCACGGGAAGAACTGGACTGTTCCCTCAGTCCAAATCTGACCTACGTTCTGGCTGATCATCTGAATTTTGCCATCCAGCGGTGCGAAAAAGGCATCGCTCTTCATACGCCGCTTGCCTACGACATCCGGCACCTGTATCCGCAGGAATACAGCATCGCAAAAGAGGCTCTGCATCTGATCCGTGACCGGCTTCAGGTAGATTTGCCTGAAGAGGAGGCCATCAGCATTGCCCTCCACTTCATCACAGCGGAATCTGAGGTCGGCGACATGCACTCGACCATCCTGACCGCAAAGGTCATTTCGGAAATCTCCGGTCTGGTCGAGCAGACCCTCGGAATCAAACTGGATAAGGAGAGTTTCAGTTTTTCCCGTTTTGCGATGCACCTGCGGTATCTGGTCCAGCGGATGATGCACGGCAAAGCCCTGAACGGCGAGAGTGGCACGGATTCAATGTTTTCTACCATCTGCCGGGAGTGTCCCGACATTTACGGTTGTGTCCAGAAGATCAATGATTTTCTGACAAAGACCTACGGCTGGCCCTGCAGCAAGGAAGAGCAGCTGTATCTCATCATGCACATTCACCGTGTCTGTGCAGAGCAGTCCACAAAAGAATAATTCGATTTACGGATCGTTACCCACACACAGCTTGTGGGGCGTTACCCAAAACATACAAAACTCGACGGCCTTTTTCTGACCGGATACGGGTCAGGTGTGTTTTGGGTATTTTTATTTTTGGTATATCCGCCATCCGGCGCGCGAGGATGGTGCGTTATATAAAGTTTGCATTGAAATATGAAGGAGACCTCTTTGCAGGTCGGTCAGAAAGGAGTGCGATCACCATGCAGGAACAGGAATTACAACAAATTTTTCCTTTGCTTGGCGGAGAAACAAACGTTGTCTCTGTCACCCGGCGCGGTTCCCGTCTCTCCATCAACCTCAAGGACGAAAGTCTTGCGGACACTGCGGCACTGACGGCTCTGCCGTTTGCAGCGTCTGTCAGTCTGCACAACGGACGTTTACGCCTTGAGCTGACCGATTCAGCATATGAGGAATTTAAAAAGGAGAATTGTCTTATGGCTAGTAAGTACGATGGTCTTGCCCGTATCATTATCCAGAATGTCGGCGGCAAGGAAAACATTACTTCCCTCACCCACTGCGTCACCCGTCTTCGCTTCCGTCTGAAGGACGAGAGCAAGGCAAATACCGAGGTTCTTGAAGAGACCGACGGCGTTATCAAAGTTATTCGTTCCGGCGGTCAGTACATGGTCGTCATCGGCAATCAGGTCGCTGACGTCTATGACGCTGTCTGTGCAGTCGGCCACATCCAGCCGGGCGGCGCAGTTAACGAAGACGGCACTGCAGCCGCAGAATCCGATGCCCCCAAAGGAAAATTCAATCCGCTGAACGCATTTATCAGCATCGTCACCAGCGTCTTTTCTCCCTGTCTGGGCGTTCTGTGCGCCTGCGGCATCCTGAAAGGCTTCCTCGCAATGTTCGTTGCGTTCGGCCTCTTGAGCGACACCAGCGCAACCTATAACATCCTCTATTCTCTGGGTGACTGCTTCTTCTACTTCATGCCCATCCTGCTGGGCTACACCGCTGCCAAAAAGTTCGGCCTGCCCGAGATGGAGGGTATGCTGATCGGTGCCGGTATGCTGTACCCCTATATGCTCAGCTCTTCCACCGTCGCACATGACAGTCTGTTCGGCATCCCTGTCATCATGCCTGCTTCCGGCGACTATTCTTCCAGCATGATCCCCATCATCTGCGCTGTCGCTTTTGCCGCATGGTTTGAGAAGAAGTTCAAGGATCATATTCCCACCACCATCAAATCTTTCGCCGTTCCGCTCATTACCTGCGGCGTCACCTTCTGCCTGACCCTGTGGGTCATCGGCCCTGTCACCTCGTTCGCAGCAGATATCCTGAGCAATTTCTTCACTTGGCTGGCATCTGTCAGCAGCCTGCTGTTCGGCCTGCTGGTCGGTGGTCTGTGGCAGGTTCTCGTCATGTTCGGCCTGCACTGGGCTCTGGTTCCCATGATGCTGAACAACATCGCTGTTACCGGTCAGGACACCATTCTGGCCGCTATGCTGGGTACCACTTTTGCTCAGACTGGTGCTGTCGCTGCCATCTGGATCAAGACCAAGAACCAGAAGCTCAAGGGTCTCTGCCCTCCGGCTTTCATCTCTGCAATTGCTGGTGTTACTGAGCCTGCCATCTACGGCATCACCCTTCCCAAGAAGAAGCCCTTCGTCATCACCTGCGTTATCTCCGCCGTTGCCGGTGCTGCTTTGATGCTCACCAACACCGTCGCTTACCGTATGGCCGGCATGGGCGTCTTCGCATGGCCTCAGTTCATTTCCGCTGACAACGATGCTTCCGGCATGATCACGGCGATCATCATCAGCCTGATCACCGTAGCGGTTTCTTTCGCTGTCACCTATGTTACTTACAGCGACGAGCCTGCCAAGAGCAAGAAGTGATCGGTGCAGATTTTCTTACCTTGCAGTCCATATAACATTCGTGTTATGATTGGTTCAGGCGGTCTGCCGATTTGGGCAGACATTTGATAAGAGCAAATGAAGGAGAAAAATTATGAGCGTTTTCCGTGATGATTTCCTGTGGGGCGGTGCCTGCGCTGCTAACCAGTTCGAGGGCGCATGGGATGTGGACGGCAAAGGCCCCAGCGTACCCGACATGTGTACTAACGGCTCCCATACCTCCCCGAAATGGGTGACGACTTCCACCCATCCCGACCGTCTCTATCCCAGCCATGAAGCCATCGACTTCTACCACCACTATGAAGAGGACATCGCTCTCTTCGCTGAAATGGGATTCAAGACCTTCCGCACCTCCATCAACTGGACTCGCATCTTCCCCACCGGCATGGAGACGGAACCGAATGAGAAGGGTCTGAAATTCTACGACAAAGTCTTCGACTGTTGCAAGAAGCACGGCATCGAGCCGCTTGTCACCATTAGCCACTACGAGCTGCCCTATGCGCTGGTCGAGAAATATAACGGCTGGGAGTCCCGTGAACTCATCGAGTTCTACATGAACTACTGCAAGGCTATTTTCGAGCGTTACAAGGATAAGGTCAAATACTGGCTGACCTTCAACGAGATCAACTGCGGCACCATGCCGATGGGCGCAGTCCTCGGGACAGGTACGATCAAAGGCTATGAAGGTCCTGCCACGGAAGTCCCCGACAACAAGCAGGAGCGTTTTCAGGCATTGCATCATCAGTTCGTCGCCAGCGCAAAGGCGGTCAAGTACGCCCATGACAACTACCCCCAGTTCAAGATGGGCTGCATGATCTGCTTCATTACCAGCTATCCAATGACCTGTGATCCGGCTGACGTTGTTGCCAACCAGCAGAAGATGCAGATCACCAACTGGTTCTGCTCCGATATGCACGTCCGCGGCGAGTATCCCTACTACATGAAGCGTTACTTTGCCGAGAACGGCATTACCATCAAGCAGGAGCCGGAAGATGCTGCTATCTTGAAGGCCGGCACCGTCGACTTCTACACCTTCAGCTACTACATGTCCAACTGCATCACCACCCACAAGGATGTTGAGGATGTGGGCGGCAACATCGTCGCCGGCAAGAAGAATCCCTATCTGAAAGCTTCGGACTGGGGCTGGCAGATCGACCCGATCGGCCTGCGCTACTCTCTGAATGAGATCTACGACCGCTACCACATCCCTCTGATGGTCGTTGAGAACGGTCTGGGTGCTTACGACGTCAAGGGCGAGGACGGCAAGATCCACGACAGCTACCGCATCGACTACCTGCGCCAGCACATCGAGCAGATGGCCGAGGCTGTCAAGGACGGCGTTGACCTGATGGGTTACACTCCGTGGGGCTGCATCGACCTCGTTTCCGCTTCTACCGGTGAGATGGCAAAGCGTTACGGCTTTATCTATGTCAACAAGTTTGACGATGGCACCGGCGATTTGAGCCGTGAGAAGAAGGACAGCTTCTACTGGTACAAGAAGGTCATCGCTTCTAACGGCGAAGACCTCGCATAACCTCCGATTTTCTTCTATATTGTTCAGCATCTGCCTCCCGGTTTTTGGCCGGGAGGCTTTTTTGCATCCAAAAGCCGTTCTTTTCGCATCTTTTTTCAGTTTTTCCGGATTTTATGCTTGACAATACGGTGTTCATCCTGTATAATAAACTACGTTCCGGCGGTCATCCGTCGAGATGATGAACTTGAGCGATCATGGCCCGGTAGCTCAGTTGGTTAGAGCACCAGCCTGTCACGCTGGGGGTCGTCG
>CAVBWT010000059.1:0-11153 GCA_963599235.1 Lawsonibacter asaccharolyticus
CCTATGGCGTTGCCCAGCTGTCTGACCTGCCGGTGGAGAAGTACGAAGCGTTTCTAGCTGATGTTTCCCAGATTTAAAGGGAGGCCGCCATGCCAGAGGTACACGCAATTTTGTCTGCTTCCAGCTCGAAGCGGTGGTTGAACTGTACACCATCGGCAAGGCTGGAACAGAACTTTCCGAATGAATCCTCGGTGTATGCCGAGGAGGGTACAGCAGCCCACGCACTTGGCGAGTACAAGCTGCGGAAGTATCTGCATGAGAGGGTTCGGCGTCCGACCTCAGAGTATGAGGATGAGGAAATGGAAGCCAATACCGATATCTATGCAGAGTTCATTATTTCCACAGTGGAACGCATCAAGGAAACCTGTCCGAATCCGCTGGTTATGGTGGAGGAGCGGCTCGATTACAGCTATCTGGTTCCATCTGGTTTCGGCACCGGTGACTGCGTGATCATTGCAGACGGAACGCTCTACGTTATGGACTACAAGAACGGAAAGGGTGTTTTCGTCAGCTGTGACCACAATCCGCAGATGATGCTGTATGCGCTGGGTGCTTATCACACCTATGGATATCTGTACGACATCAAGAAGGTGTCCATGACCATTATCCAGCCGCGACTGGAAAATATCTCGACTTTTGAATGCAGTGTAGAGGAACTGCTGGATTGGGCGGAAACCTATGTCAGACCGAGGGCAAAGCTCGCCTTTGAAGGCAAGGGTGAGCAGGTTCCCGGCGACTGGTGCCGGTTCTGCCGTGCCAGGACTTCCTGCAAAGCCTGTGCCGAGGAAGCTCTGGCACTGGTCAGAGAAGAGTTTCTGGATCTGGATGAAGGCGCTCTTACCGATGAGGCAGAGGAAACCGATGCCACAGCAGCTTACAATCCGGACACATCCGCACCTACCTTTAAGTCTCCGGCACTCCTTTCCAAGACAGACATCGAAAAGATGCTCCCGACCCTGAACCGCATTGAGTCGTGGATCGAAGCCATCTTTGCTTACGTTAGTTCCGAAGCCATCAACCACGGCGTTTGCTGGGATGGATACAAGGTGGTCGAGGGCCGGAGCAAGAGGCAGTTCCTTGATACGAAGTCCGTGGTGGCCGCAGCAGAGAAGGCCGGCTACACCGATATCTACAAGACTGAACTGATCTCTCTGACGGAGTTTGAAAAGCTCATGGGGAAGAAAAAGTTCAAGGAAATTCTGGGCGAGTATGTGGTCAAGCCACCGGGGAAGCTGGCACTTGTTCCAAATTCTGATCCCAGAGAGGCGGTTGATCTTGAAACTGCCGAAGACGAGTTCGCGCCTCTTGACTGAGGGTGGACATAGAAAACCCGTATTACACAACAGGATGCCGCAGTCCGATGAGCGGAGCGGCATCACAACACAATTTGGAGGATTTTTATTATGGCTAAGAAAATTACCAGTGCAACTAAGCTCGTTATCCCGTGCCGCATCTCTTTTGCCAACATCTTCGAGCCGAAGAGCATCAATGGCAGCGAGGCCAAGTATTCCGTTTCCTGCCTGATCCCGAAGGACGATAAGAAGACCCTGCTGGCAGTCCATAAGGCAATCGAGGCGGCCAAGGAGGATGGCAAAGTCCGCAAGTGGGGCGGCAAGCTCCCGCCGAACCTGAAACTCCCGCTGCGTGACGGCGACATTGACCGCCCGGACGATGAGACCTATCAGAACCACTTCTTCCTGAACGCCACCAGCAAGGACGCACCGCAGGTCGTTGACCGCCATGTCCAGCCGATCATGGACCCGATGATGGTCTACTCCGGCTGCTTCTGCAATGTCAGCGTCAACCTCTATCCGTTCAACGCCAACGGCAACCGTGGCGTTGCGGTAGGTCTGGGCAATATCCAGTTCGTCAAGGACGGCGACCGTCTGTCCGGCCGTGCATCTGCGGACGCCGACTTCGATGCACTGGAAGATGATGAGGATGTTCTGGGCGGCGATGCCGGCGAGGAACTGCCGGATTATCTGAAGTAAGACCCGGTGTTTCATAGACACAGGTAAATGAGCATGCCGGGAGATGCTGAGGTGTCTCCCGGCTTTTTGCATAGATACGAGGTGAGATTTTTGAAAGAAACCCTGATCGATATTGAGACCTACTGTGAGGCAGATATCAAGAAATGCGGACTGTACCGCTATGCCTCTGACCCCAGCTTTGAAATTTTGCTGATTGCCTGGGCAACGGATGAGGGCAGTGGCTTTGGCGAAACAAAGCTGGTTGATCTTGCATCTGGGGAGCCGTTTCCGCAGGAACTTCTGGATGACTTCAAGGACAGCAACGTGACCCTGATCGCTCACAATGCAGCTTTCGAGCGCGTGAGCTTTTCCCGGTATCTCCAGCAGCACTATCCCGGACAGTATCTGAAACCCGGCACATTCCTGTCGCCGGACAAGTGGATCTGCACGATGGTCATGGCGGCATCACTGACCCTGCCGATGGCTCTGAAAGATGTCGGCGAGGTGTTGAGAACCACGCAGCAAAAGGATGAAGAAGGTAAACAGCTCATCAAACTGTTTTCGATGCCTTGCAGACCGACCAAGAAAAATGGCGGCCGCACACGCAACCTTCCGCATCATCTGCCAGAGGATTGGGCGAAGTTTAAGTACTACTGCATCCAGGATGTCAACACAGAGGTCGACATCTACAAGCGGCTGAAACGCTTCCCGATGCCTGACCGGGAGTGGTATCACTACCGGGTGAACGAACGCATCAACGACCGTGGCGTGAAAATCGACACAGAGCTGGTGCAGCAGGCTATTACCTGTGACCTGCTCCTGTCGGATGCCATGAGCAAAAAAGCCTACGAACTGACTGGGCTGGAGAATCCAAACTCTGTGTCCCAGCTTAAGACTTGGTTGGATGAGCGTGGCATCTCGATGGACACGCTGGGCAAGAAGAATGTCACAGAGATGATCGGCGAGCTGGACAAGAACGGGATAGATGAAGAAGCGATGGATATGCTGAAACTCCGGCTCCAGATGGCGAAAAGCTCCGTTAAAAAGTATCAGGCGGCGGAACGCTGTGTGTGTCCTGACGGCAGAGCCAGAGGGCTGTTCCAGTTCTATGGTGCCAGCCGCACCGGGCGGTACGCCGGCCGGAATATTCAATTGCAGAATCTGCCGCAGAACCACATTTCCACGCTGGATGAAGCCCGGACACTGGTGAAGATGGGCTGTTTTGAAATGCTGGAGAGTATCTACGGCAATACACCGGATGTTCTCTCCCAGCTCATCCGCACGATGCTCATTCCCAAAGAAGGATGCGAGTTCATCGTGGCGGACTTCTCTGCCATCGAAGCCCGTGTGCTTGCATGGGAAGCAGGGGAACAGTGGGTGCTGGATGCGTTCCAGAACGGCGAAGACCTCTACTGCGCCACAGCATCCCAGATGTTCCATGTGCCTGTTGTCAAGCACGGTATCAACGGTGACCTGCGCCAGAAAGGGAAAATCGCAACTTTAGCCTGTGGCTATGGCGGCTCCTCCGGTGCACTCATCAGCATGGGTGCTTTGCAGATGGGACTGCATGAGGAAGAATTGCCGGAAATCATCGACTCGTGGCGTGAGGCCAACCCGAAGATCGTCCAGTACTGGTGGGATGTAGAGAAAGCTGCGATGAAGACTTTCAAGACTGGGGAAAGGCAGGATATCGGCCGGATCAGCTTTGTGTTTTACTCCGGCACTCTCTGGATGGTGCTGCCGTCTGGTCGAAAGCTGGCATACCTGAAACCGCGAGGACAGCCGAATCGTTTTGGCCGCATGAGCCTGACCTACGAGGGTGTGGGTCAAAACCACAAGTGGGCGCGGCAGGAGACTTACTCTGGCCGTCTGGTCGAGAACGCGACACAGGCGATTGCTCGTGACATTCTGGCGGAGGCGATGGCCCGAATCGAAGCCAAAGGACTGGACATCGTCGCACACGTCCATGACGAGGTCATCATTGAAGCCCCCAAGGACAAGTACACGGTGGACGAGATCTGCCAGCTCATGGCGGCCAACCCGGACTGGTGCGATGGTCTGCCGCTGGCGGCGGCCGGTTACAAAGGCAACTACTATTTCAAGGACTAAAAGGGGGAAGAGAACAATATGCCGCACGTTATTGAAATGAAAGACGGAAAGCTCCTGACACCCTTTGGCATCCGGGATCTGCTGGACGCAGTGCAGGACTATGCCGGCGAGGGACTTCGCCGAGAGCTCGAAAGCTATATCGACACCAATGTGGAGGACATTGACGACTATGAAAAGGAGTATGACCGCATGGAGCAGGACAATGAACGCCTTGCCGACCATCAGCGGTCGGTCCTCTGCAATATCCGGGATGAGGTGGATGCTCTGGACACACTCCTGCAGGACACCCGGCTGAACCGCAGGCGTATGCAGGGAGCCGTCCGGATTATCCAGCAGATGATCAACCGAGAATTATAAGCATTTGGAACTATAAAAGCAGGGTGCCCTTGCCATAAGGACACAGACGCATAAACAGGCGTATAAATATGCGCCGCAAAAAGAAAGGAAAAATTACTATGAAAACAGGTAGAAATTTGCAGGAAGTCCTGGTTGAGCTGAACCGTCAGAACAAGGCAAAGCAGGATTTTATCAGCCCAGCGCAGGGAATGCGCCTCCGGGAAGATGGACACACCTTTGAGATCAACCATCTCACCACCAACCAGCAGGAGGTCTTTGGCACGACTTCGCTGTTCCATCGTCAGGTGGCTTCGGCACTGGGCATCCCGGCCAAGTACTATGACCTGATGCAGAGCCAGAAACCGGAACTGCTGGCGGAGAATGTGAACGCTTGGTTTGCGGACAAGCCCAGTTTCTACATGGTTCGGTCAATGGACTACGGCAGCGGTCAGGTAGCCCGTGCGCTGCTGTCGGAACGGTACCGCCGCATCGACAATATGGAGATTGCCACATCGGTCCTGCCGTTGTTTGCAGGAAACAACCAGTATGAGGTGATGTCCTGCGAGGTGACGGAGAACCGGCTGTACCTCAAGGTAGTCAACCATCGTTTGGAGATGGAAGTCCGCAAGGGAGATATCGTGCAGGCTGGCGTGATGATCTCTAATTCCGAGGTTGGTTTGGGTGCTGTGTCTATTCAGCCGCTGGTTTACCGCCTTGTTTGCACCAACGGCATGGTGGTCAATGACATGGGTGAACGTCGCCACCATGTCGGCCGGCAGGCTAAGGCAGTCGAGGACAGCTTTGCACTGTACTCGGATGAAACGATGGAGGCAGAGGACAAGGCGTTCCTCTTGAAATTGCGCGACACCACGATGGCTGCCATCGATGAGGCCCGTTTCTCTCAGGTGGTCGGCCGCCTGCAGGAATCTATGGCCGTACCCATTATCGGTAAGGTGCAGGACGTGGTGCAGCTGACTGCCCAGAGCTACGGCATCAACGCTGAGGAGCAGGAGGGCATCCTCAAGTACCTCATCGAAGGCGGCGACCTGTCGCTGTACGGTCTGTCCAATGCGGTCACCCGTACTTCGCAGGATGTCGTTTCCTATGACCGGGCCACTACGCTGGAAGGCATCGGCTGGCAGGTCGCCACGATGGAGCCGCAGCAGTGGAAGCAGATCAACCAGTGATGGGGAGGTAATCGTCATGAAAAAAGAAGAACAGGTTATTCATTGGGTCGAGCATAAAGAAGAAAAGGTGCCGGAATGCCGCCATAATCACAGTCATTCCGATCCGACTGCAAATGAGGCTATCGGGAATGTGATGAGAGAGGAACGCCGAAAAGAGAAGCTGCTAAAAGAACAGCTTCCCCAAAAGCAGCAGGAATTTGACCGGACCTTTAAGGCTGGAAATCGTCCCTTGCTGAAAGATGTTCTTGCATGGTTTGACGATGGAACGATTCTACACATCGGGTCCAAATCAGCCTTTTATTTCATCGGCACGGCTAAGGAACTCAAAAAGGATATGGCTTTTGTTGAAAGCAATATGCAGACGAGCCAGAACAAAGAGGAAAAGCCGACACGAGAAGCCGTTCCGGTACTTAAGCGCAAGGTCATTAAAGTGTATTCCAAATTTGATCCTTCCGAGGGCATGATTATCAAAACAGAGGGATCGGAGAGCGGCGATTTCTGGTTCGGATCGGAGTATCATGCGGCAAAGAAAAAGTACCTCGCGGCCCACAAAAAGAAAGAGGCGTCTGTATGAGGGAAAGTGAAGTTGAGAAACAGTTCGTGAATGCGGTGAGAGCGGCAGGGGGACAGGCTCTTAAATTCACCAGCCAGACCATGAACGGTGTGCCGGATCGCTTGGTTCTGCTGCTTGGCGGCAAGTGTGCCTTTGTTGAACTGAAAGCACCCGGCAAGCAGATGCGTATCCTCCAGCGGAAGCGTAGGCAGCAACTTGAAGAACTGGGCTTTCCTGTGTTCTGCGTTGACCGCTTGGAGCAGATCCAGCCTGCGGTGGATGCACTCCTGCACTGGACACCCGGTGAGCCTATCCCACAGGGGATTGGAGCTAAGATCCCGGAGATGCCGAAGGTGAATCTTCCGGAGAAGGGAGACGGTGTATGAAGTTTGTTCCACATGAGTATCAAAGATACTGCACAGAGTATATCAAGACACATCCCGTTGCAGCTCTTTTTCTGGATATGGGATTAGGCAAAACAGTCATCACCCTTTCCGCAATCGAAGACCTCATGCTGAACACATTTGAGGTCAACAAAGTTCTTATTATTGCACCGCTTCGTGTTGCTCGTGACACATGGACGGCGGAAATCGAGAAGTGGGATCACCTGAAGTATTTAGACATTTCCGTGATCGTTGGGGATGCCAAGACCCGGATCGCAGCAGTCCACCACCCGGCACTGATTTATATCATCAACCGGGAAAATATCAAATGGTTGGTGGAGTATTACGAGAAAAATGGCATGCGGTGGGATTTCAGCATGGTCGTGATCGATGAGCTGTCGTCGTTCAAGAATCATCAGTCTCTGCGGTTTCGGTCTCTGCGAAAAGTCCGGCCTTTCGTGAAGCGGTGGGTCGGACTGACCGGTACACCCTCATCCAATGGCCTTATGGATCTCTGGGCAGAGATCGGGATTCTGGATGGTGGTGCGAGGCTCGGAAAATTCATCGGCCACTACCGGGAAGCCTACTTTAAGGCTGGTTCCCTGAATCCAGCAACAGGCGTCGTATTCCAGTATGTTCCCAGAGAGGGAGCCGAGGAGATGATCTATCAGAGAATTTCGGATATCACGATTTCCATGAAAGCTCTGGACTACTTAAATATGCCGGACTGTGTACCGACACGGTATGAGGTAGAGATGAACGACGATGAGCGAAAACTCTATGCTATGCTCAAGCATGACTTACTTATTCCGCTGAAAGATGGTGACATAGATGCCGCCAATGCTGCATCGCTGACAGGAAAGCTGTTGCAGATGAGCAATGGTGCTGTCTACGACGAGAACGGAAAAGCACGAGTCATCCATGACCACAAGCTCGAAGCTCTCGAAGACCTGATTGAAGCGGCCAATGGACAGCCTGTTCTGGTAGCGTACTGGTTCAGGCATGACCGGGAGCGTATCATCAACCATCTGTCGAAGCTGAAGATCAAAGTCCGGGACATTAAGAGCAGTACCGACATCAAGGACTGGAATGCAGGAAATATCCCAGTTGCTCTGATCCACCCGGCATCGGCCGGACACGGTCTGAACATCCAGCAGGGTGGACACATCCTGATCTGGTTTGGACTAACCTGGTCTTTGGAGTTGTACCAGCAGACGAATGCCCGTCTGTGGCGGCAAGGCCAGACCGATGTGGTCACCATCCACCACATCATCACAAAAAATACGGTGGACGAGGATGTCATGGCTGCATTGGAGCAGAAAGACATGACACAGGAAAAGCTGATCTCAGCAGTTAAGGCACAGTTGGAAATGTGATTTCCATGCGGTGTAGGGCGATAATGTCCTGCACCGCTTCTTTTTTTTTAGAAATTCTCCATTTATTTTTGGGAAGGGGTTCGATTTCTCCACTTTTTCATCGCCTGTGATTTAGAAGCAGACGAAAGGAGAAAGTGAAGATGACGGCACAGGATATCCGAAGAGAACAGGAACAGGTGCTTGCTCATGCTGCCGAAAGGCCGTCTGAGCTGTTTGGATTGCTGGATTACATTTTTGAACATACAAATGAGGATTCGGGTGAAGTCGAAGCCAAGATTCTGAATGAAATTAAACGCTGGCTGCGTGATATGGGAAAGACGATTGCAGGGAAAAAGGTGCAGTTAAAGAAGCTGAAAGAACAGCTTTTGTCTGCGCCGACTCTGACACCCGTAGAAGCCTACTATGCCATGAATTCTGGAGGCTCCGGTGAAGGAGAACGGGTTCAAAGCAGCCATATCTCGGACCCGACTGCAAAGGCGGCAATTGGCGCACTGGACTACATTATCCGAACATGGCGGGATGATTATAAGAAATTGCTGAAGAAATATGGAACTCTGGCAAGTGATATACATCTGTTGGAAACGGCGGCAGATTATGTGGGCGGAGAACAGGGGGCGATTGTTCGACAGATCTATGTGAACGATGTTTTCTGGAAAGATGCTGTTGGACTAAATGGAGAGGTGTTGTCATGGCAGATCGTCCGAAAGATGGAACGGCAGGCACAGGCAGAAATGGCTGAGTTTATTTTGAAGTACTGGAAAACACAGCAGGACGAACACGAGGAGGATATGCAGGATGGCACGGAGAAAGTTATTTGATAGACCGGTGGATAAGGAAATGGTAGAACGAGCAAAACAGGTCTGCAGGGAATACACAGTGGCGAAGCGAGAACTGCCGATACTGGAGCAGGATCTTGCTCGGTTGGCAACTAAGCGGACTGAGGAAGAGAACAAAGTGATGCGGCAGTTGTATCTGGAAAAAGAGCAGGAACTTCAGAAAATGGCTGACCGAGATAAAGAAATCATCACACTTTTCACAGCTGGAGAGGAGTTTTTAGAAGGAACACCCAGAGAAGTTATCATCCAGAAATTTCTCAACGGAAAAGGATGGAACGAAATTGAAACCCCAGAAAGCAGCGTGGTAAAAATGTCGAATGGCTGTGTAGACCACTATCTCAAAATCGGGTATCAGATGATGGGATATGGAATCCAGCGGTATCTTGCAATACGGGATAAGATGATAGGGGAGTGAACTTCAGGAGTTCACTTCCTTTTTTGAACTTCTACCAGCCACGATAAAACATCGAGAGTTATAATTTTTCAGAGCTTTTCATCATAAATGGAGAGAATCGCTTTTAATTGGAGAAAAGCCATGTTAATTGGAGGAAAACGGCTTATATTGGAGAAAAAACGCATTGCATCGTATAGAAACCTGTGCTATAATATAAACTGTCAAAAGCTAAAGAGAAGCAAACGAACAGCCGATAGGTCAAAAGCCTGTCGGCTTTTTTCATGCTCTCTTTAGCTTTTTTTATTAAGCATCAAGGAGGTGGGACCCGTATGGGGCGCAAGAAGAAAAATGCAAGACACAGCGCACATGGTCGCAGGATTCATGTCAACAAGTACATCAATCAGCGCGGAAAAACAAAGAAGTGCCGCAAGTCGGCAGTATCTTGGCAGCCGGCACCGAAAGAAACTCCGTTTAATGAAATGCCGACTTACCAGTGGCCGACTACGAGAATCCCCAAACAGTATGAAGTCTGGTTTGCCGAACTGGGCGATCACTCTGGTACTTCGGTGCAGAGTGGTACACGCCCGGTGCTGGTCATCAGCAATGATGTGGCAAATCGCAGTGCTCCGGTTATTACGGTGATTCCGATGAGTTCCAAGCTGAAGAAGCTGGAGCTTCCGGTACACATCGTACTGACCGAAAATGACTGTGAGATGCTCCGGGATGAGCATCTGGAAGATTCTATCCTGCTGGTAGAGCAGATCACGACCATCGACAAGGTGGTCCTTTTTAATCGGCTCTGTCAGGTGACTTCCGACCAGAAGAAGAACGAGATCGAAGCTGCTGTCACAAAGCAGTTTGCGATGCGGGCTTCAACACATGGTGCGAATTCTGCGAGAAAGGAGGCATGACCGCTATGGTGGATATCAAAAACATTCCGGCGGAGTTGAAGTCCTCCTGTCAGTTCTGCGTTTGGAAATTCGAGAAGCGCAATGGTCAGAAGACCAAGATGCCGTATAACCCGGCAACAGGGGAGCGGGCCAGAATCAATGACCTGCGTACCTTTGCGGATTTCAAGACTACGCTCGTCACCTATGCGATGGGTGGATATGATGGCATCGGCATCGCGGTCGGAAACGGCATCGGTGCTTTCGATATCGATCACTGTATCCGAGAGGATGGTACGCTGAATGACACAGCGGACACTGTTCTTTCCATCTTCTCCACTGCCTATGTGGAAAGATCCCCGTCCGGTAAAGGACTGCGTGGATTCTTCCATGTGCCAGAGGACTATGTCTACGACAAGACGGTCTACTACATCAACAACCGCAGCAAGGGTCTGGAAGTGTACATGCCTGGTGCCACAAATCGTTTTGTCACCGTAACGGGAGATGTTTACCGCACAGGTGAAATCCCCAGCGATGAAACGGCGATGATTACCTTGCTCGACACGCTGATGAAGCGAAACAAGCAGGTGCAGCAGACCCATTTCCAGCACCATTCGTATTTGGACGATGAGGCAGTCATCGCACACGCCAACGAAGCCAGCAACAGCGAGAAGTTCAAAAAGCTGTTTGCCGGTGAGTGGGAAGACCTCTACGGCAGCCAGTCAGATGCAGATATGGCACTCCTGTCTATTCTGGCATTTTGGTGCGGCTGTGACGAGGAACAGATGGACCGCATTTTCCGCACCTCTGGTCTTATGAGACCGAAGTGGAACCGCAAACAGGCCGGTTCAACCTACGGCGCGATTTCCATTCGTAATACTGTCAATACCTGTTCGGCTGTCTATATGCCGGTCAATGCGCAGGATATCGTTGATGAGGAGTTCTCCAAGTTGGACGACGATGACTACATCGAATTCCAGCCAGATCTGTCGAAAATCACAGTCACGCTGGAAGAAATGGCTCCGCACACGAATGCCCGGTACGGTCGGAATGAGATCGGCATGGGCAATATGTTTGCGGATTATTTCAAACAGATCGCCCGGTACAACAGTGAGCGCAAAG
>CAVBWT010000060.1:0-11081 GCA_963599235.1 Lawsonibacter asaccharolyticus
TACCGGAGCAGAAATTCCAGATGCTGGTGGATATTCAGGAAAAGCTGGCCGAGGGCAAGAGCATGGGGTATGCTCGCTGGGCAAAGCGATATAATTTGAAAGAGATATCCAAGACGATGATTTTCTTACAGGAGAATAAGATTGGAAGCATTGAAGAAATGCAGGAGCGTGTGGATGCCGCCACTGCTCGCTATCACGAGTTGGGCGATTCCATTAAAGTTGCAGAAACACGCATGGCCGAGATTGCTGTTCTGCGGACGCACATCGTCAATTATGCCCGAACCCGCCCGGTCTATGATGCCTACCGCAAGGCCGGGTACAGCAAGAGGTTTTTAGAAGCCCATCGGGAAGAAATCACGCTGCACAAGGCCGCAAAAGCCGCTTTTGATGAAGCTGGATTGAAAAAACTACCAAAAGCTAAGGACTTGAATATCGAATATGCTGAACTTCTGAAAAAGAAGAAAGAAGCATACCCAGACTACCGTAAGGCACGAGATGAGATGCAGGAGTTGATGAAAGCTCAGAAAAATGTAGAGATGTTCTTTGCAGAGGAAAAGAGTACAACCGAAAAAGAACAAGCACGATAAACGTAATCCGCCGAGGATTCTTCCCGTTTTTTTGGGAGGAGTCCTCGGCGGATTTTTGCTTTTGAAAACTGATTTCTAAGAATGTGAATTCAAAATACCAAAATTATTAAGTCAGGCCAAAAAAGTGAACCATACAAACGCAGCAGTTTCACATATCATCAGAACCAGTAGTATCGTACTTGCAAGTTTCTTCTCAATGGAAACTTTCTGATTTTCGCATAGGACAATCTGCTGAAGATTGTAAAATTCGGCTTCGCTGACATTTCCATTTAATGCTTTCCATGCGGTGCAGCGATCTGTAACCAGCAAAAAATCGGACAGCATTTCCATAAAGATGACAACGAAAAATGCCAGAGAAAAGAACCACATACCGCTCCATTGGCTTGCTGTCAAAGTATCTCGGAGCGTTGCCGGTTTCAAGGCCTGTAACGCAATAACATAAAGTAACGCATCACAAATATCTCTGGTCAACGGGCCCTTTTGCTTAAAAAATTCCATTTCTTGCTTCCTCCTTTTTAGTTCTGCATTGGAACTATCTCACATTGATCTTGTTCCTGCACTCGGCTATCAATTGTGGCTTGCTTTCATAGGGCGTATGAATTCAGACGTCTTATTTAGCTCATTCAAATCAATTTGATAGATTTTCTTGTCTTGTTCTTCTACTTCAACAATACGTCTATCCTTTTTATGATGAACAAGCACCGGAATACAGCCATCTGAATTTTCCACCATCAAACAGGTGATTCCATTTGCCCATTTCACGTCCAGCTCCGTTGACAGCATAGAAATAATTTCTTCTCTTGTCATTTTGATTCGCTGTTTACCTCCTCCAATTTTTTGTTTCCGATAGAAGCTTTTGCTTAGTCAACGTAGTTCACATTGTGTTTGTGACAGCTTTTTTGAAAAAAGTTCAAAATCTGGTCAGCTTTGGACGCTTCAACAAAAAAGTGCCCACACATTTGTAAATAATTACAAGCGTGTGGGCAAAAATTCAGCCAGTTAGGAAATGCTCTCTGCAATTTTCAGAATCTCTTCACGTGGTATCTTTCCAATGATCGTATGTGATATGCCATCTTTCTCCCATACTAGCACATATCCTGTATGTCCTCCGTTATTACTCGTTCCGAGTGTGGCATCGGTTGTTCCAACTTTAATGCGCTCATAAACCGTATGCTCATTGTCGAAAGTTTCGATTTGTCCGTAGTCTTGAATTATGGAACAGTCCACATAATAAAAGATGTTCTTATCACTGACATCAACATAGGCATGAAGAAAGGATATTTCGTTATCATACCCTTGTTCGTAGTCTCGTTCAAATCCATCCGGCACATAATGGTCGCTGTATCCATTCGGAAGCTGTTCCAACGGTTCGCCGTCCACTTGATACGTCAGCTGCATCTCAATCGGCAGGAACTTCTGAATCATCGTATAGACCGCCTTGCGGAAGTCTGCGCTTACTGCAAGTGCGCCGAGAGTTAAAATTACCAGCGTCAGGGCCGCAACAAGCACTCGTTTCAGCACCGGGCGGCGTTTATGCAATGCCACTTTCAGGCGAGCATCCCATCGGGAAGTGTCCGGGTAGCGTTCCTTAAGCTGTGCCGGAGTTGGCAGCTCGTCCAGTTCTTTCTGTGCATCTGCACGGAGTGCCATCATCAATGCAGCATCAAAAGAAACTTCTGTCCGCTCACTCATGGCTGTTCAGCTCCTTCCACAATAGTTTTCTTCCACGGAAAAGCCGCATCCGAACCACTTCATCCGTCAGTCCAAGCGATTCGGCAATCTCCCGGTTGGTGTAGCCCATTGCCAAAAGACGCAGTAGGTCACGATACATCGGTTTCATCTGTCCAATCAGTTCTGTCAGGTGTTGGATGTTATCGGTGCTGACCACTGCATCATCCGGCACCGGGGCATCATCTGGCGCGTCCGGGACTTCTTCCAGCGGTTCTTCTCGCTGCTTGCGAAGCATATCGTATGCACGGCTTCTACTACAACTAACGAGATAAGCAGCGAGTTCGTGACAGTTTTCTCGATGAATTTTAGAAAAATTTTTGGCAACGTACAAAAACACCTCTTGCAGCACATCTTCTGCCAGATATGAATCGCCCATGATTTTGTAAGCGGTATGGTAGACCAGCCGCTTGTAGGTATTATATACATCTATAAATTGTTCTTCATTGCTTTGATCGTCAAGAACAGCTAAGTACAGGGAAAGCAACACAACCACCTCCAACGGATTCGCATGGATTGGATGTAGTGTACCATGAACCAACAAAAATGTCGAATATTTTCCGTTCTGAACGAAGAACAGCCAGCATTATGACCTCACTTGCCGTTGAGGCCATTGCTGGCTGTTTGTTTGATTCGAGGTGTCTCCATCAAAATTGCAGAGTACAAATTTCTTGAAGCTCTACCTTATATAAATAGAAGCGTTTTGAAAAAACGCGCAGCCTGCATCGGAACGATGCAGAATGAAGGGGGATTGGGCACAGCCCAACAAGCATTTTGCAACGCAAAAATGGCGTTTGTATAGACAAAAGCCCTGCTTGCCGCAACAATGCGTCCTTTCTGTCCGCATACAAAAATATCTGTACGGGCACCTTATTCTGCGATATGTTTCGGTACGGTTCGCAGCCTTGCGTCTGTCCGAAATTGCAATGGAGTGGTTTCGTACTTCTGGCGAAAGGCTTTGATAAAGCTTGCGCTGCTGGTATAACCGGAAGCATGAGCTACCTCTTCGATGCTGAAATCCGTATGGACAAGTAGTTCAGACGCCTTAGTCATCCGGCAGTTTTTCAGATACGCACCAATGGAGATACCATAACAAAGGGAAAATCCAAGTTTGAGTTTTTGCTCATTGAGGAACACTTCTTTGCTCAGCGAATGGATCGTGAGATCTCGTTCCGGGTGATCGGTGATGATCTGTTTGGCCGATAAGATTGCCTGATAGTCCATGAGAGTAAACGAAACTTTCCGCTTGCCTAAAAAGACAGTTGGTGCATAGGGCACATTATGGGAATATCCTTCTTCCAACGAACTGACTAATGCAGAAAGGCAGCGAACCAACAGCCCGGAAAAGTCGAGCGGTGTAAGTTGCTGAGCAAGCGCAAGCGTGGAAAGTTCCTGCAGTAATGTGACTACTTTGGCGGGCAGTGCAGTTTGTGTGATATTATCAGGAAGATCTTTCAAAGACAGAACTTTTGCATCGATGCTTTTTATTTTTTCAAGATATGCAAAGGAAAGATCAACCTCGATCCCTTTATAATGCTCGTTTTCATGCCAGCTTTGTCGCCCGGAGATATTGGCTTCCTTGACAATATAGTTGGACGGCAGGGAAGTGGAGGTCTGAAATCCCTCAATCTCAAAGCTGGTGTGGCCCTCATAAAAACTGCCGAACCGCAGGAACGGTTGGCGAATCGAAAATGGAACTGAAAAATCAGATGCGACAATATAATCGGCAACCGTCAGAGTATACAGGCCCGGTCGTTCACAGACGAGGCAGGAACCATGCTCTGGATGTTTGGCATCCGACCAGAGTGTCCCATACTCTAATGTGCATGGTGTAAAGTGTAGTCCATGAAAAACAGCTTGCTGATACTTCAGATGGGTTACCAGTGACATAGAAACCTCCCGGAAAGTTATCCTATGTTAATTCGATAAAGAAAGCAGGGTCGAAATATATTCCAATCAGGTGCAATTCAGCAAAACTCTTGCATCTTATTCGTTTCCATGATACCATATTTCCCGTCAGTTAGCTATATCTAATAGTTAAAATATTTTCTCAAAACAAACGCATTTGAAAGGAAAAATATATGAAAATCACCAGAAGAAACTTTATGGCTCTGATGGCCGCTACCGCTACGGTGAGCGCGCTGACCCTGAGCGGTTGCTCTTCCAACAACACTGCTTCTTCCTCTGCTGCTTCCAGCACGGCATCCAGTGCCGTCGCTTCCAGCGTGGCAGAGACCGGTACCCGCACAGTGGATACCGACAAAGGCCCCGTGGAGATTCCTGTGAATCCGCAGGTCATCTTCTCAGATTATTATCTGGGCGAGTTCCTCGCTGTGGGCGTGAAGCCGGTCATTGCTTCGCCCTACTCTCTGAACAATCCTTTCCTTGCCGACTATGTGGATGGCATCGAGGCTATGAACGTGGCCAGTGCTGAAACTTCTCTGGAGATGATCGCCGAGGCACAGCCCGACCTCATCGTGACCATCACCGAGGCCGATTACGAAAAATATTCTGAAATCGCTCCCACCGTTTTTACATTCAGGATGGTCAGCGTTCCGATGAAGATCTGTTCCGCTACATTGCCGACCTTGTCGGCAAGAGCGAAGAAGCAGAAGCCTACATCGCCGACTTCAATGACCGTGTGATGGACTCCAAGGACGAGATTCAGGGCATCGTGGGCGACCGTACCGTTTCCATCGTGGAAGTCTGGCCGCAGCAGATCTACACCATGGGCAGTCACTTTGCCCGCGGTGGCAGCATCCTGTACGATATGTGGGAGCTGAAAGCTCCCGCCAAGGTGCAGGAAGAGATAGTGGACGGCGATACCGCATACGAGACCGTTTCTCTGGAAGCCCTGCCCGACTATACCGGCGACTTCATTCTGTACGGTGTTCTGGCCGATACGGACAGCTCCTTTGTGGATGAATCTCAGCTGTGGAAGAGCCTGGATGCTGTCAAGGAAGGCCGCGTCCTCTCTTATGAGCAGGTCGCCTTCATGCACCGTGACCCCATCACCCTGAATGCCCAGTTGGACATCTTCCTCGACTTCTTCCGTGGCTTCAAGGAGCAGGCATGAGCAAACATTCCAGAACAAAACTAACTGTGTTTCTGGTAGCAGGAATTGCTGCGGTCATTTTGGCCGCGGCTCTTTCTGTTTTTTACGGAAGCACGAAGATTCCGTTCGCAACTGTCCTGCAGGCTCTGCGCGCTCCTGATATGACCGACCAGCAGCAGATCATCATTCACGAACTGCGCATACCTCGCACCATCGGCTGCATTCTGGTAGGTGCCGCTTTTGCGGTAGCCGGTGCCATTATGCAGGGTGTGACGCGGAATCCGCTGGCAGATTCCGGTTTGCTTGGCATCAATGCCGGTGCATCGTTTGCACTGGCGGTCTGTCTGGCATTCCTGCCTTCCATCAGCTTTTCCGGCGTGGTGTTGTTCTCCTTTCTGGGTGCAACAGTCGCTATGCTGGCAGTTTACGGCCTGATGAGCATGAAGCACCGCAAGCTGGACCCGGTGCGGCTGGTGCTGGCCGGAAGTGCCGTCAGCGTGTTTTTGTCCTCGTTGAGCCAGGCGATTTCCATTTTCTATAATATCGGCTACGACCTTACGTTCTGGACAGCGGGCGGCGTGGCCGGTATCCGGGCGAAACAATTGACGTTTGCGGCCCCGGTCATTCTTGTGGGGCTGCTTCTTTCACTGCTGTTGTCCCGCCAAATCTCTCTGCTGAGTCTTGGTGACGATGCTGCACGCGGCCTTGGCCTTGAGATTGACCGGACCCGGACGCTCTGCCTATTTGTGGTGTTGCTGCTGGCGGGCGGAGCGGTGGCACTGGCTGGGCCGGTGGCTTTTGTCGGCTTACTGGTGCCCCATGTAGTGCGCTTTTTTGTGGGTGCAGACTACCGCGCCATCATCCCCAGTTCCATGCTGGCCGGCGCATTCTGTATGCTGACGGCAGACCTGATCTCCCGTACCATCAACGCCCCCAGCGAAACGCCGGTCGGTCTGGTGTTCGCTGTGGTCGGTGTTCCGTTCTTTATCTGGACGGCCCGAAAGGAGGAACGCAGCCTTGACTGAAAAAACAAAACGCCGCAGCTGGACTGCGAGCGTCATCCTGATTTTGGTCGTACTCCTGTTGGTGTTGATCTGGGTGGATATCAACGCAGGATACCGCCAGATTACGCTGACCCAGCTGTGGCAGATCCTGTGCGGAAAGGGCGAGAAAGGCGTGACCTATACGCTGGTCAACCTGCGCCTGCCCCGTGTGCTGACGAGTCTGCTCGTTGGCGTGGGGCTTTCGGCAGCGGGCTGTGTCTTGCAGGGCGTTTCCCGCAATGAGATGGCAGAACCCGGCATTCTTGGCATCAACGCAGGTGCCGGATTGTTCATCGCTGCCTACATCGTGTTGTTTTCCGGCAGCAGTGTCACTTACTCCATTCTTTTGCCGGTTCCATCTGCACAGCGGCCGCAGACTATTTTCTTTCGTTGACACGGCAGGGACTTTCGCCCCGGCGTCTGCTGCTGGTGGGCATTGCAATGTCCACGGCCATTTCCAGTGCCACCACCATGCTGATGCTCCGGATGTCGGACAGTGAATATGCCTTTGTGCAGAACTGGCTTTCCGGCAGCATCTGGGGTGCCAACTGGCAAAACGTGACACTGCTCACCATCGGCCTTGCTCTGTTGCTGTTGGTAGTCTTTTACAAGAGTCGCACTCTGAATGTGCTGGTGCTGGGGCAGCAAACTGCCACCGGCTTGGGCGTAGATGTTCCTCGCCAGACGGTTTTGTTGCTGGCAGCTGCGATTGGAATGTCCAGTCTGTGTTGCTCGGTGGGCGGCGGCCTGAGTTTTGTGGGCCTTGTCTGTCCGCATCTGGCACGGCGGCTGGTTGGCCCTAATTACCGCGTCCTGCTTGGCACAACGGTGCTTACTGGAGGCGTGTTGATGGTCTTTTCAGATATCATCTCCCGGACACTGCTCTCTCCCAATGAAATTCCCATCGGCATTGTGGCAGCAGTGATCGGCGCACCGTATTTCCTGTATCTTCTGGTCAAATCGTAACGAGGTAACGTATGAAAGACGAAACACAACAATTCAGCCTGCAAGGTGAGGGTATTTCGGTTGGCTACCAGCAGAATATCATTATCCCGAAGATGGATGTGCAGATCCCGAAAGGAAAAATCACCTCCATCATCGGACCCAACGGTTGCGGAAAATCCACGCTGCTGAAAGCTCTTTCCCGGATGATGCCGGTGCAGAGCGGTGCCGTGTTGCTGGATGGACAGGCCATTGCCAAGTTGTCCACCGTAGAAGTAGCTCGAAAAATGGCGATTCTGCCCCAGAGTCCGCAGGCTCCCGGCGGATTGACCGTGGAAGAACTGGTTTCTTATGGCCGTTACCCACATCAGAAGGGCTTTGGCAAACTGAACGAAGAAGATCACCGTGCAATTGCGTGGGCATTGGAAATCACTCACATGGCTGAATTTGCCCAGCGTGGCATTGATGCTCTTTCAGGCGGGCAGCGGCAGCGCGCATGGATTGCCATGGCACTGGCACAAGATACCCCCTTGATCCTGCTGGATGAGCCGACCACCTATCTGGATATGGCACACCAGTTGGAAGTTCTGGAGTTGCTGAAAGAACTGAACACCAATGCGCACAAAACCATTGCGCTGGTCATTCACGATCTGAACCTTGTCGCACGTTTTTCTGACTGGATGATTGCCATGCGCAAGGGCGAAGTGCTTTATCGCGGTACTCCGGAAGATATCATGACAAATCAGGTGCTTCGGGATGTGTTTTCTCTGGATGCCTATATTGCACAGGATCCTTGGACGGGCCGGCCCATCTGCATGACATACCGGCTGTGCGGAAAATAAGAAACGGAATACGCCCTCGCATTAGCTTTCCTCCGTTTTACTTTCCTGTTGCTGCGCTCTCTTTTTCCTATACTGTGCTGGGCTGACTCCATATTCTTTCCGGAATACCCGACTGAAGTAAAGCTGGTTGTCGTAACCCACGATCTCCGCAATTTCACCGATCTTATAATCGGTATTCTCCAACAAGCTCTGCGCATTGACCATCCGAAGTGACAGGATGTACTGCGCAGGGCTTATTTTCATATATTGCTTAAAGTTGCGGATAAACCAGTTCGTGCTGATGTGCAGCGATTCTGCATAGTCCTCCACGCTGATTTTGGTGTTGTAGTTCTCGTTGAAGTAGGCAACGGCAGCTTCGATCTCCTCTGGAATGTTGATCTCCACATTTTCACCTTCCTGCTGCTGGCGGCTGACAAGAAGCAGGATCGTGTTGAACATCGAAGCAATATAGTCCTCATAGCCATACTTGCACTGTTGCAGTTCCCGGATGATTTTTCGGAACAGCATCTTATACTCCGGCAGTGTTCCGCTGTAAAAGACGTGCTGATCCAGTGGGATGCCGTGATAAGTCAGAATGTTCTTCACATCATAGCCGGTGAAATGAATCCAGAATACTTCAGGATGGTCTTCTACATAATAAATGTATTTCTGAATCTCTTTCGGCTGGTAAAGAACCATGTGGCCGGAAGTGACCACTTCTTCCACGCCATTGAACCAAAAGTGCGCTTTGCCAGATGCCACATACAAAATCTGATAATCCCGCCGACCCTTTTGCCAGAAAGTCGGCAGCGTCGGACGAGTTTTCAACCGATAGGTACCGCAGCTGCCAACGACAAGAGGCCGCGTGTAGTCTTTGAAGTCCAGACGGGAGTTGTTCAGATAGCCGGAGTTAAAATACATTTCGGACTGCCTCCTTTGCGCGAAATTTTACCGGAAAGCATGAAATCTTTTAGGCTGATTTTACAAACTCATTGATTTTGTGCATATTTTGTTCCATCTTGTCTATATCTTTTCTCTGTCATAAATTCTATAATATTTCCGGACGTAACGCAAGAGATTTGGTAAACTTGCAGAAAAATTCAGATGGAATAGGAGAAATCATAATGGCAGAGAAGCGATATTTGAAGTGGTATAACAAAGTCGGATATGGATCAGGCGACATTGCAGGCAATGTTGTGTATGCGTTCCTTTCGTCCTTTGTTATGATCTACCTGACCAACACGGTTGGTCTGAACCCCGGCATCGTCGGCACTTTGATTGCGGTTTCCAAACTGCTGGATGGTGTGACGGATATTTTCTTTGGCTCGCTGATCGATAAGACCCACTCCAAGATGGGCAAAGCTCGTCCATGGATGCTGTATGGCTATATCGGCTGCGCCATCACACTGGTGGCTATTTTTGCAATTCCGACAAATCTCGGTCAGTTTGCACAGTACGCATGGTTCCTGATTGCATACACGCTGCTGAACGCCGTGTTCTATACTGCCAACAATATCGCTTATTCTGCCCTGACCGCCCTCATTACGAAGAACAGTGCAGAGCAGGTCGAGATGGGTTCCTACCGCTTCATGTTTGCCTTTGCCACCAGCCTGCTCATCCAGTCCATTACCTTGGGTGTCGTCACCGCTTTGGGCGGCGGTGCTGCTGGTTGGCGTACCGTGGCAATCGTCTATGCGATTATTGGTCTGATTGTCAACACTCTTTCCGTTTTCTCCGTGAAGGAACTGCCGGAAAGCGAACTGGTGGACACCAACGACAAAAAAGAAATTGAGCAAGATGAGAAGTACAATCTGGTGCAGGCTGCAAAGCTACTGGCCGGCAACAAGTATTATATGATGATCTGCGGCACTTACATCCTGCAGCAGATTTACGGTGCCATGATCAGCATTGGCACCTACTATGCCACCTATATTCTTGGCAATCAGAACTTGTTTGGCGTGTTCTCTTGGGCAGTTAACATCCCTCTGATTATTGCACTGGTGTTCACCCCAACGCTGGTTGCAAAGTGGAGCGGAATGTATAAGTTGAATGTTCTGAGCTATTCTCTGGCTACGGTCGCTCGTGCGCTGGTCGCCGTAGCAGGTTATATGGGCAGTGGCAATGTTCCCCTGATGCTGCTCTTTACCGCAGTCGCTGCTCTGGGTCAGGGTCCTTGGCAGGGCGACATGAACGCTGTGATTGCCGCCTGCTCCGAATATACTTGGCTGACAAAGCACAAGCGTGTTGACGGTACGATGTACTCCTGTACTTCTCTCGGTGTGAAGCTGGGTGGCGGTCTGGGTACCGCCATCACCGGCTGGCTGCTGGCAGCAAGTCATTTCGATAGTGCGCTGGCAGTCCAGCCCGAATCCTGCATCTCAATGCTGAAGATTATGTATCTGGTGATTCCGTTCGCTCTGGATGCAGTTATCACCTTTATCCTTTCCCGTATGAAGGTCGAGGAAGCAAATGCAAAATTGCGCGCAGCTGCTTAACATTTGACATCAACACATTTTACCTTTTCTCCTTTTTCGCCGACCCCTGCACGGATAAGATCTGTGCAGGGGCGGCATCTCTATTGACATTCACTTTCCTCATTCGTCGTATACAGCAAACATAACGGGCGGCTCCGGTAACAGAGCCGCCCGTTGTGTTCGTTTATGGAAAGGAGAACTTAAATCTCATACCACTTGATCTCGTTTGCACTCAGATGCAGGTCAAAGCTGCTACCGTCTGTGGTGTAAACAGTGGTATCCTGCGGCTCATAAGTGTTGTTCACCACACGATACTTGCCGTTCTTGACGTAGGCATGGACTTCTACATTATAATTGGAGCTGAACCATGTATGCAGCTCCTCCTCGCTGTGGGCACTCCACAGGATGGCACGATAGAGCGTGCGGCTGTT
>CAVBWT010000061.1:0-10634 GCA_963599235.1 Lawsonibacter asaccharolyticus
TCTTTCCAGACCCAGCCAGCAAAAGCGTCCTTGATGGTCTGTTGCTTCTGCTGGGCGAGAGTGGTCTCGTTCTGATTCAGCACACGTTTTTCCTTGCCATCCTCCTCGATGGTATCATAGACGCGGCTGTCGCGCAGGTTCAGGGTGTCCTCCAAGATTTTATAGGCATTGGCCCGGCGGGTGCCATAGGTTTCGGTAGCCATAATGTCGCCGTAGCCGGTAGCGGATTTATTGCTGATCCGCCATTCAGAAGTATAAGGAGAATAACGAACAGTGATGGCGTTGTTGTAGCGGATGCGATAGGGCGGCTGAAAAGTTTCCATCATGAACTGCTGTACGATAGAGGGGTCAAGCCATGTGGCACCTAACCGCACATCAATTTCAGATGCTTCCAGATCTTTGGGCTGGGCTTTTTCCAATGCCTCCACGTTGACTTTGAACTCCGGATGGCTTTCCGCAGCAAGCTGTGCCATGCGCAGCTTATCGCGCACATTGCCGGAAAGGTATTCGTCCGCGGTCTGCCAGCCGGCTTCCGGGTCGTCTGCATCGGCGGCAGGATCTTTGAAAATCACGCCGGACAGTTCAGTGGTGATGCGCTCATAATCACCGGGTGTGCCCAGCAGGTCGGCCATGTAGGGCAAATCGACTTTGCCATGCTCCCCGATGGACACCGCTAGTGCTTCGCTGGGGGTATCCACACTGGTGACAACACGTTCTGGGCGAATCGTCCGCTTGGTGAACATATCCGCTTTAGATTTGAGATTTTTATTCTCATCCAGATTTTCCAATGAACAGAGCAGATAGTAGGAGCTGTCATCATCGAACAGGCGGGCATTTCTCTTGTCGTTGATCAGACCGTATTTTGCAGTAAAGGCATCGTAGGCAGCGTTCAGCCTTGCCTGCGATGCCTTGATATCCTCATCCGGGAAGTCGTTCAACTGCTGGTCGATCAGTTCACTGACAATCTGCCGCAACTCCACCATGCCAGCCACACGGCCTTTGGCGTTATCGGACAGTTCGATCTGCGTCATGATGGAGTTCTCGCGGTAGTAAATCTCACCATCCACCACAGCATATGAGAAATTCTTCACGGCAGGGTCTGCGGGCAGCGTTTTGCGCTGTGCCTCCATATCTGAAATATCCGGGGCGGCAATCTCCACCGCAGTGTACTGACCTTCGATGTGTTGTACCGCCTCGGCAAGCTGGTCTGCGAGGTTTGCACCCTCAATTGGCGCAACAGTCAGGTCATGGCCGTATTGGGTGCTTTCCATCTCCAATCTTCCCAAAACCATTTCCGGATGGTCTACAAAATAGCTGTTGAGGGTAAAACCATCCTCGGTCTGCCCCAGCTGCACCCATGCAGGTTCGATGTCCGCAGGGCGGTCACTCTTCTGCAGGAAGATAATGTCGCTGACTACTTCCGTTCCTGCATTGACCTTGAAAGCGTTGTTGGGCAGACGAATTGCACCCAACAGGTCAGCACGTTCTGCCATGTACTTGCGGGCACTGCTGTCTTTACTGTCCATGGTAAACCGGCTGGTCACAAAGGCAATCACGCCGCCCGGCCTGATCTGGTCGATGGTTTTTGCAAAAAAGTAGTTGTGGATAGAAAAGCCCAGCTGTTATAGGCTTTGTCGTTGACTTTGTACTGACCAAAAGGGACATTACCAATGGCGAGATCATAAAAATCTCTGCGATCGGTGGTTTCAAAACCTGCCACGGTAATGTCAGCCTGCGGATACAGCTTTTGGGCGATGCGTCCGGTGATACTGTCCAGTTCCACACCGTACAGGCGGCTGTCGGCCATGCTGTCGGGCAGCATACCGAAAAAATTGCCTACGCCCATGGAAGGCTCCAAGATATTTCCCGACTGAAAGCCCATGCGCTCTACGGCATCATAGATGGCGCGAATCACGGTAGAGCTGGTGTAGTGAGCGTTCAGCGTGGAAGCACGGGCGGCGGTATACTCATCCTCGGTGAGCAGTCCTTTCAGCTGAGTGTACTCGGCAGACCAGTTTTCCTTGTTCGGGTCAAAGGCATCCGCCAGACCGCCCCAGCCGACATACTGCGAAAGCACCTGCTGTTCCTCGGCGGTGGCACCGCGATGTTCCTTTTCCAAAGTGCGCAGGGTCTGGATGGCTTCAATGTTCCGGGCGAATTTCTGCTTGGGGCCACCAACACCAAGGTTATCATCCGTGATATGAAAATTTCCCGCAGCTTCCGGAACGGGTTCAGCGTTCAGGGCTTCGTCTGCGGCAGCAGCGTTCGGAAAGGTCTGCCATTCACCATTGACTTCTGCGGAGATCGGCAGCTTGTCCAGTTCTTCATCCGGTGTAGGTTCATCTTGCCGTAAACCGTCCTCGAACTGCTTTTTGTTGAGTACCTCATTGCTCCACGAATAGCCTTGTGCGCTGGTGTCGATGCGCACATCAGTTTCGCCAACATAGCCGATTTTGCCCTCAATAGTTCGAGTAGGAAGGTCAACGACAACTTCGTCACCGACCTCGTAGTCAACAGCCTTTTCAGGAGAAACATCAACAACTTCATCTTGTTGCTGTTCATACAGTTCGCGGATATAGGGCAAACTCTCACTTCGGAAGATGGGCTGTCCGCTGTTGGTCAAATCCATATCCTGCAAGCTGACGGATTTGAACATGAAGTTGACGTGATCCACACGGAAATCCCGGCCATCCAGCTTAATGACGCTGCCGATCGGTAGATAATCTTCCTCCCGCAGATATTTTGTCTGGTGGTGGGTGCCATTTTCGCTCTGCCCGGCCAGATAAACACTGTTACCTTCGGCCCACAGTTTTTTTGCATCTGCTGCCCATTGGTCAGTGGGAAACCCTGTGACTTTGACTCGGCCCAGCGCATTTTCCTGTGACAGCAGGTTGGTGTGCAGGGTCTGCTCCACAGTAACCGCGTCACTGCCGTAGAATAAATAGTTGCCGTCCAATTCAAAACCAAGCAGTGCGTTTGGATTCTGAACTTTCAATGCGGCATATTCTTCGGCAATAGCACCATCCAGCACAGGAAGTTGGCGTTCTGCTTCCTGCACGGCGGCACGATGCTCCTTTTCTTTATCAGTCAGGTAGCGGTCAGACTGAATCATCAGGTCAATATATTTTTCAACCTGCGTCCAGTTTAACGTAAATTTCTGATGATCCGGGTAGCGGTCAAATTCAAGTCCTTTTCCATCACAGTTGACGTGCCCCGGTACTTCCATCCAGATAGTAGTGGGTGTGTCCACCCACGCCGTATTCTTTCGCCAGCGCTTTGGCACGGAGTTTGCGATCAGGCTGCGTCTGATACAATTCAATGATCCGCCATTTGCCATCCTGAAAACCAGAGCCATATTCACGCAGTTCATTTTCAATCTCGGCCTGTGACAAAATAAAAGCGGAGGGCAATTTTTCGCTCTCCGCTCGATTGATATTTTCGATTTGCTGTGCCTCGGTGGGGATGGCAGCATCCAGAAAATTCAGCTGTATATTGTCGTTACTTGAAGGGCTTTCTTGTTCTGCCGGCTTGCTCTGGGGCAGCATATCTTCGACAACGCAGTCCGGAACAAGAGTGTACTGCTGCTCATACAGTTTACGAATATCCGGAAGCGATGCTTCAAAGTAAACCGGAGAGTTCTCTTTGCTCTTTACGATGTTTTCTAGTTTGACAGACTGTATGAGAAAAAGTATCTCAACAACTTCGTAAAACTCGCCAAAAAGCTGGATATTGGTGCCCAAAGGAAGGTATTCTTCCTCAAGCAGGTGTTTTACTTGATAATGAGTGCCATCTTCATTTTGCCCAGCCAGATAGATATTTTTGCCTGTTGCCCACAGCCGTTTGGTTTCTGTTGACCACTGCTCATGCGGAAAACTGGTTACCGGAGTTTTTTCGAGCGCATTTACCTGTGTCATCATGTGTGTGTTCAAAATTCGGACAACGGTAGAGGCATCCGAGCCATAAAATAAAAATTTATGGTCGAGTTCAAAGCCAATCAGGGTATTGGGGTACTGCTCTTTCAGAGCATTGTATTCGGCAGCGGCATCACCCTCCAGCATGGGGATCTGACGTTCCGCTTTCTGCACGGCGGCACGATGTTCTTTTTCTTTATCAGTCAGGTAGCGGTTAGACTGAATCATCAGATCAATGTATTTTTCGACCTGCGTCCAGCTTAACGTGAATTTCTGATGATCCGGATAGCAGTCAAATTCAAGTCCTTTTCCATCACAGTTGACGTGCCCCGTACTTCCATCCAGATAGTAGTGGGTGTGTCCACCCACGCCGTATTCTTTCGCCAGCGCTTTGGCGCGGAGTTTGCGGTCAGGCTGGGTCTGATATAGTTCGATGATCCGCTGCTTGCCATCCTGCACACCGGAGCCATGCTTGCGCAGTTCGTTTTCAATCTCGGCCTGTGACAAAACAAAAGCGGAGGGCTTTTTTTCGCTCTCCGCTCGGTCAATATGTTCGATTTGCTGAGCCTCGGTGGGGATGACTGCATCCAGAAAACTTAACTGTAGATCAGCTCCGTCCGGATCACTTCCTCGACCTGCTCTCGCAGACTGTTCATGTGCTGCACCCACGCCATCTGGTTCTTCTCCTTGTCCGGAGCCGGGTTCTTCGCCAGCAGTTCGGCCATCATCTGTTCCTTCATCGCTGCTGCGGTCTGCTCCAATTCGTTCAGGGTCGGGTACAGGCTTCCGTTCAGGAGCATCGTGTGGTACAGCACCGGATGCTGCTGCTTCAGGAAGTTCAGACGCATCCTGCCGTACTTGCCCAGAGGGGTCTTCGGCTGATGCAGGGTCAGGTTCGGGAGAAGATAGACCCCGGTCTGCGTGTAACTCGGATTGCTGTTCGTATTCATGCTGGCTCCTTTCATTGTTTCGGCGGCGGATGGTCGTTTTGACTGCCCGCTCCACGGTGCGCAGCACATCACGGCTGATGTCGCTGACCGCTGCACCGAGGGCGTAGACGGTATCCGGGGTGGAAAATTCGTAGATGGCCTGAAAATTATCTTTGTCAAAATAGCCATCCGGTTCAAATCCGCAGCGTTCCAGAAGTGTGTAGGTGACGCTGATTGCGGCAGCAGACTTGAACTGCATTTCCAACCCGGCACTATCATAATCCATCAGGAACGAACCGTCAACGATGGCGCGAATGTCCTCACTGTTGTTGTCCCAATAATCCGCAACCAACTTCCCGGCAATGTCGGCAAGCTGCTGGCTGATCCGTTCATGACTGATGCCGTAGGCAGCAGTCAGCGCATCCGAAACAGGTTGTTTCAGATCATCGTTGTACTGCCACAAATCAGGGTCACGAGAATTGCGGCGCGCACCAGTATCCGACACATCGAAAACGTAGTGCAGACGCGGATATCCACTGGATTCATCCAGCAGAGCAATGCCCTTAGAACCACGCCTGACATATCGATTCATCCGGTTGTTCCAGATGTCGTAGTCGGCGCAGGCTGTGGCATCAGGCCGCTGGGCATAAATCATCAGCTGATCCTCAAAGCGGTACTTGTACAGCCGGGATGCGGTGGTCAGGTATGCTGTCCAGCTTTCCCAATACCGGGTCAGGCCGTTGGCTGTGCGTTGGGCAAGGGCAAGGTATTCTTCGGTTTTGCTTGGCATTTTTGCCTCCTTCTTTAGATTTTAGGGTATAAAAAAGCGGACAACCACTAAAGCTGTCCGCATCATTATAAAATTGCAATCTTTTGATAGAGTGAGTTACTGTCCTTTTATCTCTTTCCTTTTTAGATTTTCCACGAGGAACTCAATATCTTGTGCCAATTTCCCTGTAAGAATTGCTGCCATGAGATTGCGTTCTTTTTCACATTGACCAAGGTATATCTCAAGCGACTTCTTCATATTTTCAAAACCTTGAACAGAAGGGGCTATATCAAAGTCCGAAAAATTAAAAGTGTTAAGCCATAGTTTTTTAAACTGGTTCTGAAACTCGCTTTTTTCCATGTTTGAAAGAGATTTGAATGCTTCAACGGTTACTTCAGCCATCTCATCCGTAAAAACGGCTATGATTTTTTCCTCGACAATTTGTAATGCGATGAAGCAATCCGTTTTCATTGCTGATATATAAGCGCACTCATTATTAGCGTATAAGAAGCGTGGCGAGTCAAAAAAATCTTTGATTAGAGTCAGAGATTTTTGGGCTTCAGGACTATACTGCTTTATTCGTTCCATTGGCCAAATTCGAACTTGCCTAAAAGATTCTTTCTGTTCTTGTGATAGCGCAATTTTTTTCTTTATTCCTGCTTGTAGGTCGTCCCATTTCATGGGAGCAATAGGATATTTATTAGAAATCATCCATTCATAATTCCCAATAAAATTAATGTAATCATCTAAAGAAAGACTTCCTGAATACGCTGCAACTGCTACGTTTGGCCAACCTTGTTCAATTGCTCTGTCATCAATCTGAAAAATATTATATAATCTGACCTTATCATATGGGCTGGTAACTTTCTTCTTTTCGAGATACAGCGCACAGTCAGATTTTAATTGATCTTCGTCCCAACAGCCAGTGCATATCCAGTTCCTTACGCTAGGAAATAAAAAGTCGCTATTATAAAATCCCGGATATATATCTTTAACCTTTGACGAGTCAGACGGATTCCACAGTCCATCGCCTTGAGCTAACAAACCAGTCTTATATACCATTGTGTATGTAACAAAAGAATACAGCCATCGCGGTTCAGTTCCCGGCTCGATTCCACATTCAATCAACTTATCGTATACTCTCTTGAAATCTCTGATGGCGACTTTTAAACTTCGAATGTTATGTGGGCGTTTGTCTTTTTTCTCGTCTCCTTTAAAAAGCTGAACAAGTGCATCTTTTAGTGGTATCAAAAAAGAATGATATGCAACATTATCCGACTCTCTTTCAATCAATGCAGAAACTATTTCTGATGGAGAATTCTGAAATTCAAGCTGACGTTCTACGACTTTTTCCTTGATTTCATTGTAACTAAGCACTGTAGAATCCTTTTCAGCCGCATCTGCTCTTTTTTTGATTGTGTCTTCATTTGCTATGATAATAGTGTTAAAATGTTGATTTTCCACGTATTCATTGATACACCCTAGAAGTTCTCTGACTGGAATCAGGGCACGCTCCAAATCGTCGAACACTAAAACGATAGTCTTACCGTTGATTTCATTAGTAATAGTAATCAATTGATCTGCACTTATTGAAAAAAGACTTTTTGCAATACCTTGTTTTCCTTCTGGTATGGACGCATCAATAAGCGTATCCATGCACGCTTTTGCAAAGGGCTTCAATGCAGTAAACGCTTTAGACGCAATGCCTACATCGATTTTACTCTTTGCCATATAATCAGCAATAGCTTCAAGCCATTTCTTTTTTATAGAAGTCTGAAGTTCGGTTATACTCCTTATTCCAAAAAGACTAATGCGAATGAAAATGTGACTATCCTTAAGGCACGGCTGCAACCTATTAACAACAAAATATGTTTTACCGCCACCCCATTCACCGGTGAGCAATAGTGCTCCTGCGGGTTGTCTCTCACGGCAGTAATATTCCATTTCCGTGAGTAGTGATTCTACTTTCTCAGGCATACAATATTATCCTTTTTCTACAATACAAATACTATTTTAAAACGTATTCGTCAAGTTGAGTATATCATATTGCTGGTTGATATAAAAGAGGCATATGTAAGCCGCCCGCAGGCGGCAAAAATTTAGTCGAGCGGAAATTCTAACTCGGCAAACTCTGCATCTGTCAGCAGCTTCAATTTTTCAATGACCTGCTCGGACAGTTCCCGCAGGGAGGTTTCATCGGGCATCAGGTAACACTGCATGAGCCGCAGTTCCTGAATCAACCCTAGCCGATTGCCGGGATTGTAGAGTGCCATCAATACGAGCTCTTCATGGTCAAAGTTCATGGCCACTCCTTTCTTTTTTGCATCCGCTGGGATTGCACTCTGGCATATCACACTTGGACAATTCCGCCAGCTTTTCCAGCGTAGAGGGCTTATTAGAAAGCCCCAGTTCCTCGGCTTCCGCAGCCTTATCCATAACGAGGTCATAGTCCTGAAGTGTCCGCTGGCCTTTTTCCATGTGGTGCGCTTCCAAAATCTGCTCCCGGACTTCCTGGATGGTCAGTTCCGGCGCATCGACCTGCCCGCCATCCATCACGGAGTAATCACTGTTGTAGATGGTATAGTCCCAGCCTTCATCGTTGGACTGAATGGCAAGACAGCCCTTACTTCCCAGCGTCCATGCACCCTGATCGTCCTGTGTTTGGATTTCTGGGTAAGCGGTAGTGCCGTTGCGCTCCATGATTTCTGCAAACTGGCAGATATGATATACGTCCCCCAGCCCACCAAGATCAAAGTGGTAATCATCCAGACGTTTCACTCGTGCTGTAAAGCTACTGCCATCCAAAAAGTCGATCTGAAGGACACCGCCATCGGGAATGCGGTAAATATCATCGTAGTGGCTGTTGATAAGCCGGACATCGGGCGGAATCGTTTCGGGTTCCCAGATGCGCCGCCTACCAATGCCGGCCTGCGGGATGCTTTCGAGAATCTGCACGCTTTCCAGCTGGATGGCCTTGCGGTCATCATCCGAAAGCTCGAACAAATACCAGTTCCGAGCAGCAGAAAGAGAGTTTCGGCCATCGGGCGGCAGATTCTTTTCGGAGATCTGCCCGCTTTCCAGCGGTTCACCCGTCACCTTATTATAAGTAGCAAAGCCGACACCCATGTTATTTTCGCGCAAATGCAGGTATTTATCGTCATTGATGAGATAAACGGCTTCTTTTGCTTGTTCCATCAGCAGCCTCCGTTTTCAAATTCCAGAGAGAACTTACTGCGGCCATCGGGTTCGGTAGACAGCAGAACAGTCGCATTGTAGGTTTTGCCCTTGGCACTCTTGCAGTCCTTCAGGCGCACCCGGCCATCCCGCAGCAGCTTGTCCACCATGCGGCCATCCAGATGCTTGCCCAGCCGCTTAAAGTAGGCATTGTCCTTCCAGAGCGCAAAGCGGCACTCACGGTTCTCGCAGAACCAGCCCTTTTCACGCTCCACAACAGACTTACCACAGTTCGGGCAGATACCAGCAACCTTGTTTTTCATAAGCGTACTCGCTCCTTTCACGGCCTCGGTGGTATTTACCAGCGAGGAAATCATATCTTTGATCTCGGTCATAAATTCTTCCGGCTCCATTTCGCCGCGCTCGATGCGCAGCAGTTTTGCTTCCCAGTCAGCCGTCATATCTGCCGACTGGATCTGTTCGGGCATTACGGTGATTAACGCTTTGCCCTTGTCGGTGGGCAGCAGTACCTTGGTCTTTTTGCTGCCCTTGCGTTCCAGAAAACCTTTCTGCACCAGCTTTTCAATGGTAGCGGCGCGAGTGGCTGGGGTGCCAATGCCCTGACGCTCCACGCCCTCCGGCATACTGTCCGCGCTGGCTGTTTCCATTGCATGAAGCAGAAGATCTTCGTCAAAGTGCTTCGGAGGGGACGTTTGCCCCTCTTTCAGTTCGGCACCGGCAATTTTGCACTCGCTCTGCTCCTGCACATCGGGCAGGACAGTCGGCTCTTTCTTCTTGCCGAGCAGTTCGCCCAGCACCTTGCGCTCAATGCCTTTCCATCCATCCGACAACACAACCTTACCTTTGGCGGTAAATTCTTCACCTGCACAGATGGCTGTCAGTGTGGTTTCTGCATAGCGGTAAGGCTCACCCACGGCGCAGAGCAGCCGTGCAGCGATCAGCCGCAGGATGCTCATTTCTCCGATAGGCAAAGCGGACAGGTCTGCTTTGCCCATAGCGATTCTTTGAAAAATTGCTAACAGCTTCTTCGGACTTCAGGCCCTCGTTAAGAGCCTGTGTGCCTACATTATCATCCTCGTACTGGTCAACCTCCCGATGTGCCGCAGACAGGGCGGCAGCAGCGGCATACATAGCACGCTTCTGTTGTTTGGTCATGCGGGATGCTTCATCGGGGGTGATCTCAGCCTTGCCAAAACGCAGATGCTGGGATTTTTCCGCAGCCTTGTCTGCATCCAGTTTCAGCTTTTTCTTTTTGGGCACCGACTGTTCTACCTTGGATTTTTTCGGAGGGGAGCGTGTGGCCGTGCGCTCCTTGTCCTCCTCAAATTTCAGCTTCGGCTGATTTTCACTCATGCTTTTCTGCCTCCGTCACCTCGGACAATTTGGTGGTCATGATCTTGTACAGTTCCAGATCGTGCGGGAAATGGTCAACAAAGGGCAAAATAGTGTTACCGTAGAACAGCAGACCTTCGCCGGAACCACTGTGCGTAACGTAGGACAACTGGTGGGGGCTGATGTTTAGCTGCTTCGCCAAAATCTGCCGGTCGCCATTGGCCTGATTGAGCATATAGACAAAGTCCGAATTTTCAAAAATGTTTGATACTTCGGAACTTGCAAGCAGATCTTTCACGTTTTGCGTAATCGCCGTGGGCAGTCCGCCCCATTTACGAAAACGCTTCCAGATCTCCACGGAGTACGCTGCGGTCTGTTCTTCTTTCAAAAAGAAATAGCGATAGGTAATCCTTTGATGTTATCGCCGGATTTTCCCCCGCTCAAAACCGGACATGAACCATTTCGATTCATCCGGCTTGCCATCAGGGTTAGATTGCG
>CAVBWT010000062.1:0-10202 GCA_963599235.1 Lawsonibacter asaccharolyticus
CTTTCCGCACGGATGAGGAAGCACAGAAGTTCCTCGCAAGGGAAAAGGCAAAGCGGGATGCCCTGAAAGCCGCGAAACAGGCGGCACAGGAGGGCAACGCCTCCGCTGCGGAAACGGCCGAACCGGAAGCAGCCGAGCCGACACAGCCCGACTGTGGGGCAGACACGGCGCAGATGATGGAGGCGGGAGCGTAAGCTCCCAAGCCCCAATGGGGGCCGGAAAATATGCGAGCCCCTCTTCCATTGTACCGATATTACCTCTGAAAATGTACATTATCAAGCAAATAAAACGCAGAAATGTACACGATCTTTCGCTCTCATGTTTGTCGAATATATGCTCTTTTATGGCCTTGCTATTATCCGCACCTGACGGTAATATGCACATACCGCAAGGGAAAACAAGGAAAAAACCAAAGGAGAACATACCATGAATGATAAGACGAGAGCGCAGATTGAAGCCATGAAGAAGCAGACCATCGGGGTTGAAATCGAGATGAACAACATCACCAGAGAGAAAGCCGCCAGAAAGGTAGCCGAATACTTTGGAACCAGAGCATGGTACGCTGACAGCGAATACGGATATTGCAGCTGGGCATGCAAAGACCAGCAAGGCAGGGTTTGGAAGTTTCAGCGGGATTCGAGCATTTTCGGACCGGACGCAGAGAAATGCGAACTGGTCACTCCGATTCTTACCTACGAGGACATCGAAACCCTGCAGGACATCATCCGACTGCTTCGCAAGGCGGGAGGGAAAAGTGGACCAAGCCGCGGCTGCGGTGTCCACATTCACATTGGAAAAGGCGACCACACCGCAAAGACCCTGCGGAATCTGGTCAACATCATGGCTTCGCACGAACAGCAGATTGGCAGAGCCATCCGCATCGACGCAGCCAGAACCGGGCAATATTGCCAGCTGGTCAATCCGCAATTCCTGAGAAAACTGAACCAAGAGAAGCCGACTACCATGCGTCAGCTTGCAGACATCTGGTACGGAACCAACGGTTCCAGCTGGGAAAACCGGAATGCCCACTACAACTCAAGCCGTTACCACATGCTGAATTTACACGCTACATTCACGAAAGGAACCATTGAATTTCGGCTTTTCCAATTCGCTGACCCTGCGGATGGGAAGCGGAACGGACTGCACGCCGGTGAGATGAAGGCCTACATCCAGCTTTGCCTTGCAATGAGTCAGCTTGCCAAGATGGTGCGCACGGCAAGCCCAAGACCCCAGCAGACCGACAACGACAAATACGCAATGCGGTGCTGGATGCTCCGGCTGGGATTCATCGGCGAGGAATTTGCAACGGCAAGGGAAATCCTTCTGCGGAATATGGAGGGCAACGCATCCTGGCGGAACAAATAAGCCAGAATGCACGGGCACCTTTTGGGCGGGCAACCGCCCTTGAGGTGGTAGAAGGAGGTGCGATTTTATGAAGAAAAGCACGGTAAAAAATGAAAACACGCAGATGGGCAGGGCATTCAAGGTGACCATCACCGAAACATACCAGAGAACCATCACGGTTTACGAATCCGAGATGAAAGAGCCAACAGCAGAGGAAGCACAGCGTGTGGCAGAAGACTGGTGGCAGGGCAGCCAGATCGAACTGGGAACGGAAGATTTTCAGGGCGTGGAATTCATGGGCAGGGAGGACGGTGATTCGGATGAATGAGCGGTTTGAACTTATCAGCCGTACACCATCGAAGCTCTACCTTGCCTACGGAAGCAACCTTGACATGGAGCGGATGGGGCGGAGATGCCCTTACGCAGTGCCGGTTGGTGTGACTGAGATTTACGGCTACCGGCTTCTGTTCAAGAAAAGTAAGACCGGAAGTTATGCCACCATCGAACAGGACGCCAACGAAAGCGTACCGGCTGTGGTGTGGAAGCTCTCCGAATACGATGAACTTCTGCTGGACCGGTACGAGGGCTTCCCACGGTATTACTACAAGAAGCAGTTTCAGCTTCCTGTCTGGAACATGAACGGCAACCGCATGAAAAAGCCGAAGACCTGCATGGCCTATGTGATGCACGAGGAACGGCAGCTTGGATGCCCCAATTTCGAGTATTTCGATTTGCTGTGCGGCGGCTACAGAGACTGGAAATTTCCAGCAGACACATTGAAGCGGGGGCTTGCCGCCAGTATTGGAAGGATGCCGGCTGCTAAGTATCTGAGCCAGCTGAAACAGATGTGAAAGTACACAATCACAGGGGAAAAACATTGTGCAGTATATGATGCTCATTGGCCTTGATAAATCAGGAAAACAGAGGCATATATACCATACCGCCAGACGAGAGCGGAAGACAAAACCGAATTTGAAGGGAGAGATTCAATATGAAGAACAAGAAATACTACATTGCCTATGGCAGCAACCTGTCGGTGGAGCAGATGGCACACCGGTGCCCGGATGCCAGAATCGCAGGACAGGCGATGCTGGCCGGCTGGGAACTTTTGTTCCGGGGCTGTGCCACCATCACGCAGAATCCGAAGAAGAACACGCCAGTTCTGGTGTGGGAGATTTCGGAGCGGGATGAAAAGAACCTCGACACCTACGAGGGTTTCCCGACCTACTACCGCAAGGAAGACCTGAACATCGAACTGCTCCGTGAGGGCGCAGAGCCGGAGATGGTGACCGCGATGGTCTACATCATGGAGAACGACTTCGGACACCGCGCACCGAGCCGGTATTACTACAAAGTCCTGCATGACGGTTACAAGTCATTCAAGTTCCCGATGCACATCCTCGAAGGTGCGCTGAAGGAATGCATGGAGAAGGATGCCGCACAGCGGATGATGAAGGAGGTGGCAGAATGATTTTCCCAGATAAGAAAACGATCGACCGCCTCCGGGCAGAGTTCCCAGTCGGATGCCGCATCGTCCTCGACGAGATGGATGACAGACAGGCTCCGAAAATCGGAACGCAGGGAACCTGCATGGGAGTCGATGATGCCGGAAACATTTTGGTGGCATGGGATAACGGCAGCAGCCTGAATGTTGCCTACGGCGCGGACAGTTGCCACCGTGTGGCTTCGGAAGCGGAGGTCAAGGTGTCGCTCGAACACCTCGGAAAAACGCGACAGACCGGCCCACGTTGCCCCAGGTGCGGAGCAAAGCCGGACTGCTACGATCATCAGCAGCAGGCACTCAGCAGGAGGGCAAACATCCAAGTTTGTAACCACTGTGGAAACATCGAAGCGATGGAAGATTTCACTGGAAACAAGAGTCCGCTGGCAGACTGGGCAATCGTGAAAGCGGGGTGGGTCGAATGAAAGTGCTTCTGATCAAGCCGATGGAACATCCGCAGGTGGTTGACATTGAGGATTCGCTGGAGGAATTCTACCGCATCCTTGAATGCGACTGCATCACAGCGACCTATCCTTGGATGGACCGGATTGCCTTGGTAACGGACGACAACGGGCTGTTCACCGAGAAGCCATTCAGCAGATACATCTCGGAGCTGGAGCAGCCCATCAAGGGAAACTTCTTCCTTTGCGGACTGGGTGAGGAGGACTTCACGGAATTGCCGGAAAGCCTTATCCGCAAATACACGGAACGCTTCTGGGTGCCGGAGGCATTCGTCAGCATGTTCGGACGGATGAGCATCATCCGCATGGATGACGGCACGAAGCCAGAATAAGACCGAAACCCAATAAGATAAATAACCCTCTCGGCCAGAGCAAACCGGGAGGGCTTGGTTTAAGTGAAAATGGGGGCCTCAAAATAACGAGACCCCTCTTCCAGTTTACTGTATGTTACCTCGTGAAAGCAACAATAGCAAGTAGAACCGCAGCCATAATGTACACAAACATCCGGCAGCGGTTTTGTGTATCCGGACAAACGAAAGCGGAGGATACGAGGAACAGCCCCAGCCTCTGCTGGGGAGTCCCTTGGGGGATTCCTTAGTAGAAATCTCTCATGCTCATGCCGACCTCGTTGAGCTGTTCCTCCATGCTGCGGTAGTGCCATTCCTCTTCCTCGGCTTCTTCTTCCTCAAGTTCCTCTGGGAAGGGGTCGTGCTTCCAGCCGCCTTTTTTGTACTCTTCTTCGCGGATGTCGTTGCGGTCGTAAATGTCCAGTTCGTATTCTTCTTCAAGCTCTGCGATGCGCTCCTCGATGATGCTTTCGATTTCGGTAATGGTCTTTTTCATGGTTTGTATCCTCCGTTTTCGTTTGGTTTTCTTTGCTTTCGTTGTGTGTATAATGCCGCAGAAACACATATATAGCAAGCAAATTCGGAGGAATATATGTACCAAACATGGTGGGCTAAGATCGTTGATAATATGATGTTTTATGGCCTTGCTATTAGCCGGATCTGACGGTAATATAGGCACACCGAAACGGAAAGGAGCGACGAACATGGAACGGTTTACCTACGAAATCACGTTTGCCCGACTGGATGGACAGCCCGATGAAGTCCAGCAGCACACGGATGAGAGCTTCGCCAGAGAATGCTTCCAGCTTTTCAATGAGCCTGACAGCGCAGAGCTTTATAGCCGTATCCAGCTGACCTGCCATGACTGGGAAACTGGCGAGGATAAGATTCTGGAAACCCTGAATTTTTGAGAGGAGAACACGAACATGGAAAAGAAACTGAATAAGACCCGCCTCAATGCGCTGGCGGCAGATTTTGATAGTGTAGAATCCCGCCGCCGGATGGTACAGGAGTTCGGAAGTTACCCGGATGCCCTGTGGGGTGAAAATGAAAACGGGGAGAAGGTAATGCTCAGCATTTGCAAGGACGGAATCACCGCGCGTGTGTTCCAGAGGAACCAGTGGGTGCGCGTCAACGAGTACGATGCCAATGGGTATATGACCGGCGAAACCTATGAGGGCCGTTGGGCAGAACTGCCGAATGCTGCGGAGGCGGAATCAACCGCAGACTTGGAGCTTTCAGATGAACAGGCTGCCCGCAACGATGAAATCTACAACGCTGCCTTTGATTTTTGCAAGGTAATGGCCGAAGATGAGAATCTCGAATGGAATATGGAGATTCTTGGACAGCTGGCTGACTTTGCCGCGGAGCTTCTGACCGGTCACGGCAGCAAGGTGCGGTATCCCTCGGTGGTGACCGAGCCGGATGGCAGCCAGCATATCGAGGATTTCTATAGTGAGGATAAGTGACACATCTGCCCGAACATACGGCTGAATGATCGTGTACATTAGCCACTTGCTATGATTCTGAAGTGACGGTAATATACAGTCACAAAAAGCGAAGGGAGAAATGAACATGACCTACTCAAAAATCAATCTTTATCTGGACAACGGAATCCCGGAGGCACTCAGCAACCTTTGGTACGGTACCGACAGCTCGGTGGTGGAGATCCGGGATGCCGTTGAGGATGCGAAGAACGGGAAAGACCTTCTGAGCCGCATCCAGAAGATGAAACTTCTGCGGAAGTTCACCCTCGACCGAGAAAACGACAAGCGGGTACGGCTTAAGGCCACCGACTTCTGTGGAAACATCAGCTACCTCGAAGTCATCCGATAAAGCCAAGACCGACAGGCGCAAGAGGCTGGAATGGCCAGCCTTTTGCTCGTGTCAGTCTTTTGAAAACTGGCATAAAAAGCACATAAATATGACAATTACAGGGTTAGATGATCGTGTAGTATAGCCGCTTGATAGTGTTCCAGAGTGACGGTAATATACAGTCACCGAAAGGGAGAAAACCACAGAACAACGTAAAATGGAGGACACGACAATGACGAAGAACGAGGAGCGGCTGAGCAAACTTTTTAATGAACTGGTACCGGACATGGGCAAGGCAGACAGCCTCGCAGGGGAACTGGTAAGAGCCATAAACCGAATCGGATACCGATTCGGCAACGACGGCGACATGGTCAACCAGGGATACGGCAAGGAGACCTGCAACGCTCCGGCCCGATTCCTTATGGCCAAGGGCAACCACGAAATTGCAGATCTGACGATCGCCCTTTGGGAGATTTACAGCGAGAATGCCTACGAAAAGGTGCTGGACACCCTTGAGGGAGCAGTTGCCGATTACATCGAGCAGAATCCGGACCTTCGCAGCCAGCCGACCGAGGATATGTGGAGCTTCTTCGATGAAGAAGAGGACAAGGATGACAGCTGGGATGAGGAAGAGGATGATTGGGAAGAAGAGGAGTACGACGAGGAAGAAGATTACTAAGCCGGAACACACACGGGGCTTGTCGGAAACGGCAGCCCTTTTCTTCTGCCGTAATTGTCACAGATCCGGCCACTCATCTTTGTGTAGTATAGCCGCTTGAATGTGTGCAAAATATACGGTAATATGCACATAACGAAATGGAGAACCAAGAAAAATGGAGGAAACTACTATGAAAAAGAACATTACCAAGGCCGAGGAAAAAGCCCTGCTGGAGATTGCCAAACGCCTGATGGCAGCGGTAGACAGCCGCGGCGACCTCGAAGAACACGGATGCGACAGTGAGGATTTTATCGAAGTTCCGGTCTGGGGAATCCAGAAAGCGATGGAGGAAGCCTACCTGTTGGGCAAAGCAAAACGCTAAGCCCGGACAGCCCGACACAGCCCCACACAGGGGCTTGTGCCACGGGTTGGGAAATGGTCCGGATAGGGCGGAAACTGCCCAAACAAGGGGGCAACACGGAGGAGGACAGGGCATGACAAAGGAAGAAATAGAAAAAGCGGAGCATTTACTTGAAGCGGATGAGAAGGAGGAACTTGAAAGTGTAAGACTTGGGTTATGGGCAGCGGTCAGTGAACATGGAATTGCAGGTGTGTTTCATGCAAAGCGGGAAGCAATTGATGATTTGCTTGGACGGCACCTTCAATCCCGTAATCATTGCAAAATCAAAAGAGTCCGAAAAGGCTTTTATAATGTGGAAATTTTGGATGTGGATGAAGATCCGGTTGAACAGGTGTATTTTTCATACACAGTTCAGCGGATCACAACAGATAACATTACCTTTTTCCGGGAACTTAAATTAACTGCACTGCTTCCGGATTGGTATATTGACCCATATTCGGACGAATACAGAGAATATTTTGAAGCGAAAGAATAATGCACATTCTGCCCGGTATTTCGGGCAGATGATCGTGCAGTATAGCCGCTTGCTATCCTCCGCACAGGACGGTAATATACACCTACCGAAAGGGAATAGACCCCAAGGAATAACGAAAACACGGAGGATTTCACCATGAAACGCACATTCAAAGCAGAGAAAAACGAGTATACTTTCAAGACCACGACCACTCAGGAGCACCTCGAAATGCAGGTCACCGCAGGGGATGGCATGGTGTGTAAATACGGCGACCACATTCTGATGGCCGACCGCTACTGGAAAGGCGGATTCATCGCAGGCATCTACGAGTTCGTTGAAACGCCGGAAGAGACTGGGCTTTGCGAATGCGAATGCCGCCTGAACTTCTGCGAGAGGTCGGAAATGAGCTTCGAGGATGGCGGCCACGCAATGGCATGGGCAATCAGCCGGGTGCAGTAAGCACCCAAGGGCATGGCTCCCGGACGGGGGCTTTTGCTCGTTGTGGTGGAAATTCTCCGTGTCAGATATACACATAAATCCGACAAAACAATGTGCGTATGATCGTGCATCATAGCCGCTTGCTATATCCCGGTAGTGACGGTAATATACAGTCACACCGAAGGGAAAAAGCCCCACGGGAAACAAAACACACGGAGGATACAGACCATGATGAAGAAAGCCAAAACCTATCTTGCCAGCATTCAGGCGGCTGCCACCGAGCGAGAACTGACCGGCATCGAAATCAAGTTCAAACAGGACATGAGCATCAACTGCGATGACCTCGGCAAACTTTGCAGGGTAGCAGAGGATAAGAGGTACATCCTGCGGAACAACGAAGAAACGCTGAAGCTGAAGCACATCCTTTTCTTTCGGACGAAAGCCGAGATGGATGCCTACCACGCTATGAGTCGCCAGCCGGAACGCTGGTCGGCAGATGAAATCGAAAAGCAGCGCATTCGCTTCTGCGCAGTCTGGCAGGTCATTGAGGAAGCGGAGCTGGTCGATGAGTACGAGGCTTGGAAAGAAGCCAACCCCAACGCCTAACCACTAAAGGACACATGCCCCGGAAGGGGCTGTGCCTTGTATCCGATGTGTTTTATATAGATCGTAAGGACTTCCATTCGGAGGTCCTTTTCTTTTACCTATTTTTGCAGAAGGGAGGGGAAGCCAATGGCTACCAGAGGTAGAAAACCAAAGCCTATCGCGATGAAAGAACTGGAAGGCAATCCGGGCAAGCATCCGCTGAACACCAGCGAACCGAAGCCCAACAAGAAGGCACCGGCCTGTCCGAAATGGCTGGAACCTGAAGCGAAAAAAGAGTGGCGCAGACTTGCTAAGCAGATGGAAGCCATCGGTATCCTGACCGAAGTGGACATGGCTGCCTTTGCCGGTTACTGTCAGGCCTATGCCCGATGGAAAGAGGCAGAGGAGTTCATTACCCAGCACGGCACTATCGTGAAGACCCCGTCCGGTTACTGGCAGCAAGTGCCGCAGGTGTCTATCGCACAGACCTATTTGAAGATTATGAACAAGTTTGCAGAGCAGTTCGGTCTGACCCCGTCCTCCCGAAGCAGGATCATCGCTTCGGACAGCGGCCCGGCGGATGCAAACGATGAGATGGAGAATCTACTGGGAGGAGGTGGCAGCTGATGGCAGAAACAAGACCGAAGAATTATCCGAAACTGAAAGACTACAAGCCCAGCCGCTTCATACTCCCGACCTGTCATTACGATGCTTCCAAAGCAGACCGGGCTGTGACCTTTATTGAAAATCTGAGGCACACTAAAGGCAAGTGGGCGGGCAAGCGGTTCTGGCTGCTTCCTTGGCAGGAACAGATCATCCGGGATGTGTTTGGCATTGTGGATGAGCATGGCAATCGTCAATTTCGCACGGCCTATGTCGAAATCGGCAAGAAGAACGGCAAGTCCGAGCTTGCCGCTGCGGTGGCACTGTATCTGCTCTTTGCCGATAACGAACCCTCTGCCGAAGTCTATGGTGCTGCGGCAGACCGCCAGCAGGCATCCATCGTTTTTGACGTTGCTCATCAGATGGTACAGATGACCCCGGCACTGCTGAAGCGGTGCAAAATTATGGCAGCCACCAAGCGCATCGTGAACTACGGCAACGCAGGATTCTACCAAGTCCTGTCCGCTGAAGTTGGCACGAAGCACGGTTTGAATGTGTCTGGACTCGTTCTGGATGAAGTTCACGCCCAGCCAAACAGGAAATTGTACGATGTCCTTACCAAAGGTTCTGGTGATGCCCGTGAACAGCCGTTGTTCTTCCTGATTACCACGGCCGGCACAGACAAAGAGAGTATCTGCTACGAACTGCACATGAAGGCACTTGATCTGCTGGCTGGCCGTAAGATTGACCACACCTTTTACCCGGTGGTCTATGGTCTGACTAATGAGGATGACTGGCACGATGAGGCCAACTGGTATAAAGCCAATCCCTCACTGGGGCAGACCATCCAGATCCAGCGTGTCCGGGATGCCTACCAGGAAGCATTGGATAACCCGGCAGAAGAGAATGTGTTCAAACAGCTCCGTCTGAATATGTGGGTATCCTCGCTGACCCGGTTTATCCCGGAACACATCTACAACCTTGGCAACCAGCCAATCGATATGGAAGCCCTCAAAGGCCGTGACTGCTACGGTGGATTGGACTTGTCCAGCACCGGTGACATCACGGCTTTTGTGCTGATGTTCCCACCCAGAACCCCAGAGGAAAAGTACATCATGCTTCCTTTTTTCTGGATTCCGGAGGACACCATTCCCCAGCGTGTGCGCAGAGCATCCGTTCCGTATGATATCTGGTATCAGCAGGGCTACCTGATGGCGACTGAGGGTAATGTCATCCACTACGGCTTTATCGAGCAGGTCATTGAAGAATTGGGCAAAACCTACCACATCAAAGAGATTGCCTTTGACCGATGGGGCGCGGTGCAGATGACCCAGAACCTTGAGGGGATGGGATTCACGGTCGTGCCTTTCGGACAGGGCTTCAAAGATATGAGCCCTCCCACCAAGGAATTCTATAAGCTCCTGATGGAAGGTAACATTGTTCACGGCGGTAATCCGGTCATGGCATGGATGGCCGGAAATGTGGTCGTGGACACAGACCCGGCGGGCAACATCAAGCCAACCAAGGCAAAGTCGCCGGAGAAGATTGATGGTATCGTCGCTGCGATCATGGCAC
>CAVBWT010000063.1:0-9995 GCA_963599235.1 Lawsonibacter asaccharolyticus
ACATAATGTATCAGCTGAAGCCATCTTGGATCCTTTCTTGTACGTTGATGTTTGGTCGCTGATACTTTACAAGAGCCAGGGTGGCTTTTTCAATATGAAATTTTAGTCAGAGGCAGGGGGAGATTTACCCACAATCATGCCTGAAGCCTCCGATTTTTACTCATTTATTCAGTTACAGTCAGCTCCACGGTCTGCGGGACAAGACCGTCCACGGTAGCGGTAACGCGAATCGTGCCGACACCGTTGGGGCGAATAATGGCCTGTGCGTGGCCGTCAAAGGTGTGGGCCGTCACGGTGCGGAACGTATCGCTGCCCATCGGATTGGCACTGCCGAACCCGGCCAGCGTTCCCTCGCCCTCGACGGTGACGGTAACTTCCCGCCCGGTGATGGGCTGCAGAACGCCGTTCTCGTCGGTGAGGGTCAGGTCGATGTAGGCAAGGTCGTACGTACCCGCCGTCAGTGCGGTACGGTCACACTGCATCTGCAAGGCACAGCTTTCCGATGCTGTGCGCAGGTCGATGCGCCCGTCCGCCTTGCCGTTCGTCATTGCCACGGCGCTCAATGTACCGGGTGTGTAGGGAATGTGGAACTCGGCAATGAAATTCTTCACCGGACTTTCCGCAATCTTCTCCCCATTGCAGAACAGGCAGACCGACTCGCCGGGGGTGTAGACCTGTACGGTGACTTCCTTGCCCTCGTACCCCGGCCACGTCCAGCTGGCGATGCCGTCAAAGAATACCCACTTGTTGGTCATGGGGGTCAGACCGTGCCGCCAAGGGTACTCCACAGCCATGTACGGCGCGGTGCGCAGGCCGAACACGATTTCGCGGTAGTACGAGGCCGGGCGGCGGAAGCCGGTAATATCTAAGTCACCGCAGTAGGCAATGAAGCAGGGGTAGCTGTCTTGGTAGCCGCCGTCAGCGCTTTCCTCGCGGTAGCGTTGCTGGCCGACACCGGCTTCACCGAGGTAATCCCAGCCTGTCCATGTAAAATCACCGATGACGTGCGGTGCTTGCTTGATGATGCCCCAGTTCTCGGCAATCTTGTTGGGGTAGGTTTCGGTGCCGCACAGCACATGGTTCGGCAGGCGCCTGCGGTCATCGAGATAGCGCTCGGTGGCGTAGTTATAGCCAATCAAATCGGTGGTGGACAGGCTCTCCCGCACAGCCTTTGTCACAAGGTCGGAGTTGGCGATTTGGCCGATACGGTCTGCCAAATTCGTCATAACATCGTTGACGTTCTGGTTGGCGCTGGCAATCAGTTCCGGCATGGTCAGCTTGCCTAGCGCCGCCATGATAAGGTTGATGCTGTTGATGGTGTAGCGACCGGGGTCGCAGGCGCGGAACGTCTCCGCCAGCTTGCGGCTCAGCTGTGCGCCGTGCTTGCTGCTGACCTCCGGGATTTCGTTGCCGATGGAGTAGAGGATGACGCTGGGATGGTTGTAGTCCTTGGCCACCATCGCGTGGATCATCTCATCGGCGTAGTGCGTAAAATCCGTGGCGGCGTCCTCGTCGGTCTTGCTCTGGGTCCACATATCGGTGAGTTCGTCCATCACCAGCACGCCCTCACGGTCACAGGCATTCAGAAACGCCTTGCTGATGGGGTTGTGCGCACTGCGCACGGCGTTGAACCCTGCCGCTTTCAAAAGCTGCACACGGCGTTCCTCGGCGCGGTCGATGTCGGCAGCGCCCAACAGGCCGTTGTCGTGATGCACACACGCACCGCGCAGCTTGACGGGCTTGCCGTTGATGCGTAGGCCGTGCTGCGGGTCCAGCGCAAGGGTGCGGATACCGAAAGTCGTTTCGGCGCCATCCAGCAGCTCTTCGCCGTCGTACACCTCGACCTTGACGCGGTACAAAAGCGGCGCGTCCGGCCCCCAGCGCTTGGCGTCTGCCAGATAGAACCGCTGCTTCAGCGTCTCCTGTGCGGTGGAGAAAACCGTCACGGGGTCGCAGCCCTGCGCGGCTGTCTCCCCGGCAGGGTCCAGCAGCGTGGTGCGCACCTGTACGGTACGGCCATAGCGGCCCGCGTTGTGCAAATCGGCGGCCACCTCCAGCAGCGCACCCGCCTCGTCCGTCTCTTTGACTGTGACGCGCAGGCCGTAAGGCGTTACGCTGCACTCGCCGCCCAGCAGCAGATTGACGTTGCGGTAAATGCCCGCGCCGCTGTACCAGCGGCTGTCCTGCATCGTGCGGGTCTTGACGGTCAGCGTGTTCTCCTGCCCGTAGAGCAGGACGTCATCCATCGGCAGGACAAAGTTCATGTAGCCGTTTTTGCAGCCGCCGATGTACTCATGGTTCAGATACACCATACTGTTGCTGTACACGCCCTCAAATTCCAGCGCGATTTGTTGGCCGCGCCATTCGGCAGGGGCGGTGAACTTTTTCTCTAGCGTACAGGCCAAGCTGGGGTAAAAGCCCTTGGCAGAGCCGCCGGGGGCATCCGGGGTGCGCGGCTCGTCCAGCATCACGTCGTAGGGCAGCGTTACCGGGATGCGGGTAGTCGTGAACGGGAACGCCTTTTGCGTGCGGACGATTTCCCAGCCGGTATTAAAATCCAACGCTTTCATGGTTTTCTCCTTTTCCTGTGACTATTCAGAGCCAAGCACATTTTTGCGAATGGGCTCTGAATAGTTACCTTTTCCTGTTATTTCAGACCGAACGCCGCGAATGAGAACACGCCGAAGCCGATGGCCTTAAAGTATAACGCGTGAATGCCGTTGGGGATGTCGATTTCTGCGCGATCCCAGTGCCATTCGTTGCTGCTGTTCACCGGAACCGTGCCAAGCGGTTCGCCGTCCGGAGTCAGGCTGATTTGAAGCCCGCCGCCGTAGCATTTGCCACGCACATTGACGGAAACGCTGTGAATGTCCTTGCAGTTAAAATAGCGGAAGCCCGCCACCACGCCGGGGGTCAGATTGGCGATGTACGCAGGTTCGGCACCGACGCCCTCCGGTGTATCGGCACAGTCCTGCGTGATGCGCGGGAACGGCGACTGACCAAAGTCCTTGTTCACCATCGGCGGCTGGGTCATAAACAGATGGCACGCCGCGTAGGCCGGGAACACGCCCTTGCCGGGCAGCGGTGCGCCGTTCGGCCCGCAGGAGGTACACTCGACTTGCGGGATACTGCCGTCCGACAGAATCTCGATAGGCTCCAGGCACCCCTGCCGGGAGTAGCTGCTACCGTTGGTGTGCCGATGATGGAACACATACCATCTGCCGTTGATTTCTTCAATGCTGCCGTGGTCATTGCCGAGAAAATAGCGCGGCGTGTCGGCCAAGCCCACATCCCCGTTCGAGATAATCGTGCCGCCATAGACAAACGGCCCATCCGGGGAATCGGCGGCGGCATAGCACAGTTCGTGGCTGAGCTGGGAGGAATAGATAAAGTAATAGCGCCCATTCACCTTGCGGATGCTGCTGGCCTCAAAGAACGCGTGGCCCGCAAAGGATGTGTTTTGGGCATAGGCAGTGCTGGGGACAATGGTTTTTGCGGGGCGCAGCACGGTCAGCATATCATGCGCCAGTTCCGTGACCTGTGCGCCGTCGCGGGCTTTCATCGGAATCGGGCAGAACCCGGTGTACAGCCAAGTGGAGCTGCCCTCGGTCAGCACGCCGGGGTCGAACTGGTAGCCGTCGCCGGGGGCTTGGCCGTAGGGCGTTCCGTCTGGATGGTGAACCTCGCCATAATAGTGAAACTGCCCTGCCGGACTGTCACTGACGGCCACAGAGGTGACGTTGATGCCATCAAGGCAGTAATACAGGTAGTACCGCCCATCCGGGCCGCAGGTCACATCGGGGGCATAAAGACAATGCTCGCCGTCCGCGTTTTTCGGGTCCTCGCCGCGGGTGTAAATGACACCCTCAAATTTCCATTCGGTCAAGTCGTCCACGGGGGCCGACCAGCAGACATAATCGTTCAGACAGAACGCATAGCCGTTAAAACGGTCGTGGCTGCCGTACACATACACGCGGTCACCGAAAACGTGGGGTTCGCCGTCGGGAACATACTCCCACGAGGGGAGGTAGGGATTCATGCCGTGGTTGTTCATGGTTCAGTTCTCCTTTTTGACTTGGTTCAGCGCGTAGTTGATTTTGTGGACAAGGTCGGGCGTCACCAGCTTGGCCGCCTGCCGCAGCCAGCCCTCGACGCTCATCTGCGCAATCAGCTTCTGCATGGATTCCGGCATCGTCACGCTCTTGGCGACCTCGCCGTAGGCATCGCTCATACGGCTTAGCACGGGCAGCAGCATTTCCTCAATGACGGCATGGGCAGCCGGGCAGGCGTCGACGGATTCCATAGAATCCTTGATGGAGAAATACCCCTCGCGCACAATTTCGTCCTCACGGTCAAACCAGTTGACGGCATTTCCGCCGCCATAGTAGTAATCGTGGTTCGGCGTATCTACCTTGCGGATGGTCATTGCATCCCGCAGGCTGCCGCTGACGGCTTCAATATGATGTTCGCCGCTGATGGGAACGGTGAAGCGGAAAATTTTATCGCTCGTCTGCGTTTCAACGGCTTTTCCGTCCACCAGCAGTGTGACCTCCGGCTGGTTGGAGTAGACCTTGATTTCGGCTTGGCTCTCGGTTCTGTCCACATAGCGCCGCCCGCACAGATGCACGAAAGGCTCCTTGCTCAAATAGGCTTTGTAGAGATAGAATGCATCCTTTTTCGTCTTGCGGTCAAAGGTGACAAGGCCCTTTTGGTTCTGGCCGGGCTTGCCGCCCTCGCTGCGGCCGTCAGCGGCAAAGTCAAAGGTGTTCCAGATGTAGAGCGCCCAGATGTAGGGGCGTTCCTGCCATATCTGCATCATGTGTTCGTGGTAGACGGCTTGGTAGCTCTCGCTCCAATCGCCGCGCTGGGGATTGCCGTTCTGGAACGCCGGGTTGGCATCCGCGCCGAACTCCGACAGGGCCACGGGCATCTGCGGGTATTTGCGGTGGAACTCGTCCAGGAATTTCTCGTTCTGCTGCAATTCGCCCAAGTACCAGCCGAAATACAGATTGTAGCCGCACACATCGGGCAGACGCACAAACGGGTCGTCAATGTCCAGCATAAAGGCGTGGGCCATCGTGGTTAGACGGGTGGGGTCAAGCCGATGGCACAGATCATTAAGGATGCGGTGGTTCTCCACCATGTCATCGTTGACACCGCCCGCTGCCGTGATTTCATTGGAAAGCCCCCAGCAGACGATGGACGGGTGGTTGTAATTCTGCAAAATCAGTTCCGTCATCTGCTGCACGGTGTTCTCGCGGGCTTCGGGCATATGCTCGGTGATGTACGGAATCTCGGCCCATGCGACAAGGCCGTATTTGTCACACAGGTCGTAGAAATAAGCATCGTGCTGGTAGTGAGCCAAACGCACGCTGTTGCAGCCCATTTCCAGCAGCAGGGCCATATCTTCCTCATGCTCTCTGTGAGTCAGCGCACTGCCAAGGCCCTGTCGGTCTTGGTGCCGCGCACCGCCGCATAGGCGGTAGCTATGACCGTTGAGAATAAAACCCTTTTCGGGGTCGATGAAAAAGCTGCGGCAGCCGAACGTGGCTTCTACGGCATCGCCGCTTTCGGACAGTTCAGCCTGCATCGTGTAGAGATACGGGTCATCCACACCGTTCCACAGGTGGGGCCGCTCCAGCGTAAAGCGAGCAGCGGCGTACCCGGTATCATCGACCAGCACAGTCTTTTTCTCTGCGCCCAATGTGAACGTAACGGTTGTGGCTTGGCCGCTGACCCATGCTTCCGCGCCGATGTCCGCGTGGGTGAAATCGTCGTTCAGCGCCACTGTGACCCGCAGGGCCGAGCTTCCGTGACGATCCAGCACAAAGTGTGCGGCGGGAACTGTGAGCAGGTACACATCCCGATACAGACCGCCGTAAAAGGTGAAATCGGCTTTCTGCGGGTAGACCGTGCAATTTTTCTCGTTGCTGACGCGGACGGCAAGCAGATTTTTCCCTGTGCACAGGGCGGGCAGGGCCACGCGGAATGTGGAATAGCCGCTCGCATGGCTGCCCAGCCATTGGCCGTTCAGATAGACGTCGGCGGACATGGCCGCGCCGCGAAATTCCAGCCAGCGCTCGGTGCCGTCCGCTGTCTGCGGAAGGTCGAGCGATTTATAGTACCACCCTTCGCCGCGATAGTAGTCGTTGCCGCCGTCTTGGCCGTCCTGCGCGTTCCAGGTGTGAGGCAGCGTGACGGGCTGCGCCTGTGCGGGGCAGACGGCTGCGTCGGCAGGGCCTTTGTAGAACCGCCAATTTTCGTTGAAGCATTCACATTTCCTCATGGGAGAGAATCCTTTCTAAAAAAGCTCCGGGTCGAAACCCGGAGCCGATGGAATTATTGCGGGGCGTCGGCCTGCACCGATGCAGTTTCAGCGGCGCGCATCTTAGCCAAATCTTTCTGAATCTTCGGCAGCTGCTTGTCCAACCCCATGCGGTACATGATAATGGCGGCCACAGCATAGATAACAGCGGGAACCAACGAGTTCAGAACCGCGATGAGCGTCAGCGCAGAGTCCGGTATGACGGCCAACGCGGCGTCATATCCGGCAAGACCCAGCGCAATGCCGCCGACACCGGCGCCGATCGTACCGCCAACACGCTTTGCAAAGCCGATAACACTGCCCATCGTGCCCTCCATGCGCTCGTGGCCTTTCCACTCGTTGTAATCAGCCAGTGCAATCTGCAACACAGGGAACAGGTAGCTGGTGGGGGCAGAACCTATGGCACTGACAACCGAGCCGACCATCAGGGGAACCAGCTTGCCGCCGGAAAGGAACACAATAATGCCGCCCGCAACAGAGAAGCAGTAGCCCATCGCCATCAGCTTGGTGATGCTGATTTTCTTAGATAACTTGGGGAACACAAACATGATGGGCAGAACCACCACCATCAGCACGGAGGCAATGCTCTGCAGGCCGATGTTGCCGACAATGTACTTGTAGTAGTACACGCCGATGCCCATGTTGGTGACGAAGTTGATGCACAGCAGGATGGCGGCAACAACAAGGAGATAATGATTCTGCACAAGAGCTTTCATGCTGTCCTTAAACTTGGGCTGCTCTTTCTGGGCGCTTACATCGACTTGGTAGATTTCTTTTACAGTCAAGAAGCGAATCAGGCTGATCAGCGTCAGCGGGATAGCGAAGATGGCAAAGAGCTTGCTCCAGCCGCCCGCTTGCGGGGTGAAGGTCGCCACCATCGTAGGGAACAGAATGTTAAAAACAACAGCGGCAATCGAGGTGATGATGCCGCCGTAGGAGTTCAGACGCACGATCTGCTGATGGTTGAATGCTCGCACCATGTATACAACGTCGTTTGCATTTAAGAGCGTCAGGAACACGCCGTTGATCGTGGTATACAGCAGAAATACCCAGATGTATTTTATCGTGGTGCTCCACTCCGAAGGGCAGCTGAACATCAGCCAGGTGCAAAGCCACAGACCGATATGCGCCAGTTCATACGGGCGGCCGCGCCCCCAGCGGGTATTGGTGTGATCCACGATATAACCCGCGCACAGATCAGTAACAGCGTCAAAGATCTTGCTTAAAATCAGCAGAATGCCGAGCTTTTGAGGGTCAAGGTAGAGGGTATCGGTACAGTAGATTTGGAAGTATCCAAGTGCCAGAACGTTGCAGGACTGGGATATGGTGCTGCTTTGCCATTGTAACAGGCGCGGCAGCCCGATTTTATCTGAATTCTTTGCCTTTTTCTTGCCAAACATGATCCTTTTCTCCTTCGGTGTCGGGTTTGTGGGGTTCCCCTTTGACAACTCGATGGTATCATGCTTTTTCGTCAGGCTATATGTTCAGATTGGTGTTTTCGGGTAATATTTGGTTCACATTGGATAATTGGCTATGAAATTACCGCAAAACGCCATTTTTTACTCTTGTCCATCAATTGTCTGCTGCCGATAGGCAGCAGGACTGATGCCGTACTTCTTGGTGAATACCTTGCCAAAGTAGTTGCAGGAACCGAACTGCAATTCCTCGCTGATTTGCTGCAAGCTCTTGTGGGTACTGCGCAGGGCCTCACAGGCCTGTTCCAGACGTGCATCCCGCAGGTAGTCCACAAGGCGGGCACCGGTTTCCCGGCGGAACTTCTTTGTTAAATAGTATTCTGTATAGCCTACCGCCTGTGCGATGTCCTTCAGCTTGATGGGGTCATTCAGATGCAGATGGATGTAATCGCAGCATTCCCGCACCGGGCGGGAGTAATCCTCCGCCTGCAAGGCATGAACCCGACGGATAAAATCTTCAATCATCCGGGCGTTCAAATCCACCAAGTCAGTGTAATGGCAGCAGTTTTCAGCCATTACGGTGTATCGCTGCTGCACAATGTTGGCCGTTGCGGGCGGCAGACCGCCATCGATGGCAGCTCGGGCGCACAGCGCCGTGAACACGATGACCGTGTTTTTGTACTGCCGCAGACCGCCCTGCCCGCCGTTTCCACCGCGTGGGGAAGCTGCCGCTGCAAAGGTCAGCGCTTCCTTATAATGCAGATTCCCGGTGCGCACAAGGTCGAGCATTTGCTTTTCGTTCAGGTGGGAACGTTCAGGGTTCTCCAGGGAGCTCTTTTCTTCCTGCTTTTCAGCGGCACAGTTGGTGTGGTACTGCATACGGACGCTGTCTTCCGGAATGTCTGCCCCGGTCAGCGTCCAGTGCAGCATATGGATGTACTGGAGAAAATTCGTTGTTGTCATAATCGGCACGCGGTGCAGCTTTTCCTGCAGGGCGGCTGTCAGCGCGACGGAAAGGTTGAACTGCCGCAGGGTGTCATCCAGCAAATGGATGGATGACTGTGTGTCAAATACAGGCCCCATCACGATGTACCACTCCCTGCCGGCAGAATCGACAAGATAATCCGCTGCCCAGAGCATCCCGATGGCGTCCTCCATAAAAAGCGGTATGGCGTGCTTATCCGGTGCGTCAGCGGCTTGTTCGAGACACTGCCCCATGCGCAGAAAGAGGAGAAAATCCTCGTTTTCCGGACAGTTCGCGCCGGTTAGTTGGCGGTTTGTATCAAAACACCAGACCCCCAGTCCACAGCAAGCGTGGACCATATCGGAAAATGCCCACAGACGTGTCCATGCGTTTTCTTTCTTCTCGGTATTCATCGCATCTGCGCTCCTTTCTCTTCTGCAAGCATAGCAATGAATGTCTTTACGCCGCAAGTGAGTAATGGCTTTTTAGGGTAAAATATAGCGTTTACACGAGAAATGATGAAAAAATCGAAAAGCTTGCCAATCCAGACCGGAAAAAGCCACCTATTATTTGAACGCATCAGTCCTGTCTTGCTATACTGTGGACTCAGTTTGTAGTAACTATTCAGAGCCCATTCGCAAAATCGCTGCTTCGCAGCTTTCCTTTTGCTCATGTGGCGTTCTCGCCAGCAAGGAAAACTTGTATAACGAGTTTTCCTTGCTATCGCGGTATTCGCCAAGGTTTCGAGCAAGCTCGAACTTTGGCTCATTACTCGCGTAAATAAATTTGCAAAAATGTGCTCGTTAATGCAAGCATTACTCGCGCATTTTATGCAAATTCACTTGGCTCTGAATAGTTACAATTTGTACCGAGTGGAAGGGAGTGGACTATGTCGGAGGGAAATGTAAGCACCGTCACACTGCATCTGAACGGGAACGCTGACTTGTTTTCATTTTTGAGCACCGTGAAGCAGTGTAGGCAGGATGTGCTTTTTAAGACGGCGGAAGGCGATGTGCTGAATTTGAAATCAACACTGTCGCAATATCTGTTTGCGGCGATTTCCGATAAGGCATCCTTGTTGGAAAACAGCACGATTTGCTGTGCCAAAGAGGATGCGGAAAAGTTGGAGGCCTCGGGCATGCTTTCTCCGGATACAAAAAGAGCACCAGTTCAATAAACTGCTGCTTCATTTTACGCCCACAGTTTAGGCAGACCTTGTTGTTCTTACCCATAATCTACAAATCAAGGCTATCCGGATTCAACAGAAAATCCATGATGCCCATAATAACTA
>CAVBWT010000064.1:0-9368 GCA_963599235.1 Lawsonibacter asaccharolyticus
GTGCCATGATCGCAGCGACGATACCATCAATCTTCTCCGGCGACTTTGCCTTGGTCGGCTTGATGTTGCCCGCCGGGTCGGTGTCCACAACCACATTGCCGGCCATCCATGTCATGACCGGGTTGCCACCATGAACGATGTTGCCTTCCATCAGGAGCTTATAGAACTCCTTGGTGGGAGGGCTCATATCTTTGAAGCCCTGTCCGAAAGGAACGACCGTGAAACCCATCCCCTCAAGGTTCTGGGTCATCTGTACTGCTCCCCATCGGTCAAAGGCAATCTCCAGAATGTGATAGGTCTTGCCCAGTTCCTCGATGACCTTCTCAATGAATCCGTAGTGGATGACATTGCCCTCGGTCGCCATCAGGTATCCCTGCTGGAACCAGATATCATACGGAACAGATGCCCTGCGCACACGCTGGGGGATCGTATCCTCCGGAATCCAGAAGAAAGGAAGCATGATATACTTCTCCTCTGGGGTTCTGGGTGGAAACATCAGCACAAAAGCCGTGATGTCACCGGTGCTAGACAAGTCCAGTCCGCCATAACAGTCACGGCCTTTGAGGGTTTCCATATCGATTGGCTGATTGCCAAGGTTATAGATGTGTTCCGGGATAAACCGGGTCAGCGAGGACACCCACATATTCAGGCGAAGCTGCTTGAACACATTCTCCTCTGCCGGGTTATCCAGTGCTTCCTGATACGCATCTCGGACACGTTGAATCTGGATGGTCTGTCCGAGGGACGGATTTGCCTTATACCAGTTAGCTTCATCGTGCCAGTCATCCTCATCGGTCAGGCCGTAGACTACCGGATAAAAGGTGTGGTCAATCTTGCGGCCATTCAACAAGTCGAGAGCTTTCATGTGCAGTTCGTAGCAGATGCTCTCCTTATCCGTGCCGGCCGTGGTGATCAGGAAGAACAACGGCTGTTCACGGGCATCACCGGAACCCTTGGTAAGAACATCGTACAATTTTCTGTTTGGCTGGGCGTGAACTTCATCCAGAACGAGGCCGGACACATTCAAGCCGTGCTTCGTTCCAACTTCAGCGGACAGGACTTGATAGAATCCTGCGTTGCCGTAGTTCACGATGCGCTTGGTCGCAGCCATGATCTTGCACCGCTTCAGCAGTGCCGGTGTCATCTGCACCATCTGGTGGGCAACATCGAAAACGATGGATGCCTGCTGGCGGTCTGCCGCAGCACCATAGACTTCTGCGGAAGGTTCGTTATCGGCAAAAAGCAGATACAGTGCCACAGCAGCGGCAAGCTCGGACTTGCCGTTTTTCTTGCCGATTTCGACATAAGCCGTGCGGAACTGACGGTGTCCATGCTCATCCACAATGCCGAACACATCCCGGATGATCTGCTCCTGCCAAGGAAGCAGCCAGAACCGCTTCCCAGCCCACTTGCCTTTGGTGTGCCTCAGATTTTCGATAAAGGTCACGGCCCGGTCTGCTTTGGCTTTATCGTAATGGCAGGTCGGAAGCATGAACCGGCTGGGTTTATAGTCTTTCAGTTTCGGATAGTTTTTAGGTCTACTCTCTGCCATCAGCTGTCACCTCCTCCCAGCAGATTCTCCATCTCATCGTTTGCATCCGCCGGGCCACTGTCCAAAGCGATGATCCTGCTTCGAGAGGACGGTGTCAGACCGAACTGCTCTGCAAACTTGTTCATAATCTTCAAATAGGTCTGGGCGATAGACACCTGCGGCACTTGCTGCCAGTATCCGGATGGGGTCTTCACGATGGTACCGTGCTGGGTGATGAATTCCTCAGCTTCTTTCCATCGGGCATAGGCCTGACAGTAACCGGCAAAGGCAGCCATATCGACTTCGGTCAGGATGCCGATAGCTTCCATTTGCTTTGCAAGTCTGCGCCACTCTTTTTTTGCTTCCGGTTCCAGCCATTTCGGACAGGCCGGTGCTTTCTTATTGGGCTTCGGTTCGCTGGTATTCAGTGGATGCTTGCCCGGATTGCCTTCCAGTTCCTTCATGGCGGTCGGCTTTGGTTTTCTGCCTCTGGTAGCCATTGGCTTCCCCTCCTCTCCTCAAAAATGGGTAAAGAAAAAGGACCTCCGAAGAAGTCCTTGGAATCTATATAAAACACATCGGATACGAGGCACAGCCCCTTTCGGGGCGTGTGTCCTTTAGTTGTTAGTCGTTGGGGTTGGCTTTCTTCCAAGCCTCGTACTCATCGACCAGTTCTGCTTCCTCAATGACCTGCCAGACTGCGCAGAATCTGGTCCTCTGCTGTTCGATTTCCTCTGCCGACCAGTGTTCCGGCTGGCGGCTCATGTCGTGGTAGGCATCCATCTCCGCCTTCGTCCTAAAGAAAAGGATATGCTTCAGCTTCAGCGTTTCTTCGTTGTTCCGCAGGATGTACTTCTTATCCTCTGCTGCCCTGCATAATTTTCCGAGGTCATCGCAACTGAGGGTCATGTCCTGTTTGAACTTGATCTCGATGCCGGTCAGTTCTCGCTCGGTGGCGGCCACCTGAATGCTGGCGAGGTAGGTTTTTGCTTTGTTCGTCATGGTTTTGTTCCTCCGATGTGTTTTTTCTTTGGGGCTGTTCCCCTTGCTGTGACTGTATATTACCGTCTATCCGGCACACATTCAAGCGGCTATGCTGCACGATCATCTGCGCCGGCACTTGTCGGATTTATGTGTATATCCACACTGGGAAATCTCACCACAACGAGCAAAAGCCCTCATCCGGGAGCCTCGCCCCTGGGTGCTTACTGCACCCGGCTGATTGCCCATGCCATTGCGTGGCCGCCATCCTCGAAGCTCATTTCCGACCTCTCGCAGAAGTTCAGGCGGCATTCGCATTCGCAAAGCCCGGTTTCTTCCGGTGTCTCAATGAACTCGTAGATGCCTGCGATGAATCCGCCTTTCCAGTATCGGTCAGCCATCAGGATGTGGTCGCCGTATTTGCACACCATGCCATCCCCTGCGGTGACCTGCATTTCGAGGTGCTCCTGGGTGGTCGTGGTCTTAAAAGTGTACTCGTTCTTCTCTGCTTTGAATGTGCGTTTCATGGTAAAATCCTCCGTGTTTTGTTATTCCTTGGGGCTTTTCCCTTTCGGTAGGTGTATATTACCGTCCTGTGCGGAGGATAGCAAGCGGCTATACTACACGATCATCTGCCGGAAATACCGGGCAGAATGTACATCAATCTTCGTCCTCTGCATCCTGCTGGATAAGTTCACAAATCGTATCATAGAAAAGATTCGGGTCGTACTCCAGCGGCTCCCGTCCTTTCGCCCTGTCCATCGTGATCTGGTCTTCGACCATATCCTTGGCATCTTCCAATGTGAAGACTTCCTTATCACCATCATCCATGTAGCTGTAAATTTCTGCGATGAGGTCCATGATTTTCTCATTCTCGTCCATACCAATTCCTCCGTGTACTTTGTTTTCCGCAGGGCTTTTCCCCTTGGTGACCGTATATTACCGTCATGTGCGGAGGATAGCAAGCGGCTATACTACACGATCATCTGCCCAAAATATCAGGTAGAATGTGCATTATTCTTCCGCTTCAAAATATTCTCTGTATTCGTCCGAATATGGGTCAAAATACCAATCCGGAAGCAGTTCAGTTAATTTAAGTTCCCGGAAAAAAATGATGTTTTCTGTTGTGATCCGCTGAACCGTGTATGAAAAATATGCCTGTTCAATCGGGTCTTCATCCGCATCTAAAATTTCCACATTATAAAAGCCTTTTCGGACTCTTTTGATTCTGCAATGATCACGAGATTGAAGATGCCGTCCAAGCAAATCATCAATTGCTTCCCGCTTTGCATGAAACACACCTGCAATTCCATGTTCACTGACCGCTGCCCATAACCCAAGTCTTACACTTTCAAGTTCCTCCTTCTCATCCGCTTCAAGTAAATGCGCCGCTTTTTCTATTTCTTCCTTTGTCATGGCCTGTTCTCCTCCGTGTTGCCCCTTGTTTGGGCAGTTTCCGCCCTATTCGGACTGGTTTGCCACCTGCAACACAAGCCCCTGTGTGGGGCTGTGTCGGGCTGTCTGGGGTTTAGCGTTTTCCCTTGCCCAGCAGGTACGCTTCTTCCAGTGTTTTTTTGATGCTCCAGACAGATACTTCAATGAAGTCCTCGCTATCGCATCCACGGTCCTCAAGGTCTCCACGGTTATCCACCGATGCCATCAGGCGCTTGGCAATCTCCAGCAGGGCTTTTTCCTCAGTCTTAGTGATGTTTTTCTTCATGGTATGTATCCTCCATTTTCCTTGTCTCTGCCTTATGGTATGGACATATTACCGTCACTTTGACACATTATCAAGCGGCCATACTACACAAAGATCATCTGTCGGAGCTGTGACAATCAGGGCAGAAAAAACAGGGCTGCCGTTTCCGGCAAGCCCCGTGTGTTTTCCCGGCTTAGTAGTCTTCCTCTTCGTCGTAGTCCTCTTCTGCCCAATCATCCTCTTCCTCATCCCAGCTGTCATCCTTGTCTTCTTCCTCATCGAAGAAACCCCACATATCTTCGGTAGGCTGATTGCAAAGGTCTGGATTCTGCTCGATGTAATCGGCAACTGCTGCCTCAAGGGTGTCCAGCACCTTTTCGTAGGCATCCTCGCTGTAGATTTCCCAAAGGGCAACCGCCAGGTCTGCGATTTCGTGGTTACCCTTTGCCATCAGGAAACGGGCGGGAGCGTTGCAGGTTTCCTTGCCGTATCCCTGATTGACCATGTCGCCGTCATTGAAAAAGCGGTATCCAATACGGCTCATTGCCCTTACCAATTCTCCGGCGAGGCTGTCTGCCTTGCCCTCGGAAGGTACCAGTTCCTCAAAAAGTTTATTGATGCGCTCTGCGTTCTTCGTCATTGTCGTGTCCTCCATGTGTTTTTGTTGTTGCTTGGGGCTTTGTCCCCTTCGGTGACTGTATATTACCGTCACCTTGGCACACTATCAAGCGGCTATACTACACGATCATTCAGCCCAGTTGTTGTCATATTTATGTGCTTTTTATGCCGCTTCTCGAAAGACCGACACGAGCAAAAGGCTGGTCAATTCCAGCCTCTTGCGCCTGCCGGCCTTATTTTTACCGGATAATTTCGAGGTAGCTGACGTTGCCGCAAAAGTCGGTGGCCTTGAGCCGCACACGCTTGTCGTTTTCCCAGTCGAGGGTGAATTTTCGCAGGAGTTTCATTTTCTGGATGCGGCTCAGAAGGTCTTTCCCGTTCTTCGCATCCTCAACGGCATCCCTGATCTCGACCACCGAGCTGTCAGTGCCGTACCAAAGGTTACTGAGTGCCTCCGGGATTCCGTTGTCCAGATAGAGATTAATTTCTGTGTAGGTCATGTTTTTGTTCCCCTTTCGTTTTAGTAGCTGTATATTACCGTCCCTCCAAGGTAATAGCAAGCGGCTAATGTACACAATCATTCAGCCGTATGTTCGGGCAGATGTGTCACTTATCCTCGCCATAGAAATCCTCAATATGCTGGCTTCCATCCGGCTCGGTTACCACCGAGGGGTAGCGCACTTTGCTGCCATGTTCAATCAGGAGGTCGGCGGCGAAATCTGCCAGCTGTCCAAGGATTTCCATGTTCCATTCGAGATTCTCGTTCTCAGCCATAACCTTGCAGAAGTCATAGGCGGCATTGTAGATTTCATCGTTTCGTACAATCTGCTCATCCGAAAGTTCTAAATCCTCGGTCGGTTCTGCCTCATCATTCTGCGGAGTTTCAGCCCAACGACCATCGTATATTTCCCCTTCCAATTGCCCGTCCGCATTGTACTCATTGACTCTTACCCAGCCGTTTCTCTGAAAAACACGCACTGCAATTTTGTCCTTGCAAATACTGAGCATCACCCTTTCACCGTTTTCGTTAATTCCACACAGAGCATTTGGATAATCTCCAAATTCCTGCATGAGCTTACGGCGGGACTCAACGCTATTAAAATCCGCCGCCAATTCATCAAGGCGATCCTTATTCCAACTTTTGTCCATGTTCATTTTTAGCACTCCATTCTTTTTATTTTTGGGGGAGACTTCCCTCCCCAGTTTCTTAGCTGAACATCTCTGCCGTGCTGTCATCGATCCAAAGGTGCATCCCATCTGCTTCCATGATTGCGTGGTCTTCGGCAACCTCCGCAATGATGCCCTCGCAGCTTCCGCTGCCATCGAAGTCATCCCATTTCCATGTGGTCTTTCTTCCTTTTTTCCATGTTCTCCAGTCTGCCATCCGGCTGTCCTCCTTTCGTTTTTGTAGCTGTATGTTACCGTCAGTTTCAGATAATAGCAAGGCCATAAAACGTCATATTATCAACGATCTTGCTCCCTGATGTTTGGTACATATATACCTCCGAATTCGCTTGCTATATATGTGTTTCTGCGGCATTATACACACAACGAAAGCAAAGAAAACCAAACGAAAACGGAGGATACAAACCATGAAAAAGACCATTACCGAAATCGAAAGCATCATCGAGGAGCGCATCGCAGAACTTGAAGAAGAATACGAACTGGACATTTACGACCGCAACGACATCCGAGAGGAAGAATACAAAAAAGGCGGCTGGAAGCACGACCCATTTCCAGAGGAACTTGAGGAAGAAGAGGCCGAGGAAGAGGAATGGCACTACCGCAGCATGGAAGAGCAGCTCAACGAGGTGGGCATGAGCATGAGGGATTTCTACTAAAGAATCCCCCAAGGGACTCCCCAGCAGAGGCTGGGGCTGTTCCTCGTATCCTCCGCTTTCGTTTGTTCAGATACACAGATCTGTTGCCAGATGTTTGTGTACATTATGGCTGCGGTTCTGCTTGCTATTGTTGCTATCCAGAGGTAAGATACAGTAAACTGGAAGAGGGGTCTCGTTATTTCGAGGCCCCCATTCTCGTCTAATCGGCTTCGCCCTGCATCGCCTGATACGTAACCCTGCGGTTATGTGCTCTTGCCCTTTTCTTCAAGTCACGCTTCCATCTGCGAATCCGCTCCGCTTTGTTATGGTTTCTAGAAAAAATATAGTCATCCAGAACATATCTGCCACCCTGTTCCCTCTCGCCGTAAGCAGGCATCTTTCTGTGTCCCATGCGCTCCTCCTGTTAAACCAAGCCCTCCCGGTCTGCTCTGGCCGAGAGGGTTGTTTTTCTTATTCCGATTTCGTGCCATCATCCATCCGGATGACAGCCACCTTTCCAAGCATCTCAATGAATGTTTCCGGCACCCAAAAACGTTCTTTATACTTTCGGATCATATCTTCGGGAAGTTCTGCAAAATCTTCCTCACCCAACCCACAAATGAAAAAGTTTCCTTTGATGGGCTGTTTCAGTTCCTTCACATACCGACTGAACAGCTTTTCCGTAAAAAGCCCGTTGTCATCGGTAACCAATGCCACATGGTCTTCCCAAGGGTAAGTCGCCGTGATGCAGTTGCATTCCAGAATCCGATAGAATTCTTCCAGTGAATCTTCGATATCCACCACCTGCGGATGCGCCATTGGCTTGATCAGAAGGACTTTCATTCGATCCACCCCGCTTTCACGATTGCCCAGTCTGCCAAGTGCATATTCTGGTGTCCGCCCCAAGCAATGTCCTCCAAGGCTTCTTCGGTTCCGCATCGATTGCAGATCTGGATGTCTGCTCTGCGACTGAGTGCCTGCTGCTGGCGGTTGTAGCAGGTAGGCTCTGCTCCGCACCTGGGGCAACGTGGGCCGGTCTGTCGCATTTTACCGAGGTGTTCGAGCGACACCTTGATTTCCGCTTCTGAAGCCACACGGTGGCAACTGTCCGCGCCGTAGGCAATGCTCAAGCTGCCGCCACTGTCCCACGAAACCATAATGTTTCCGGCATCATCGACTCCCATGCAGGTTCCCTGTGTTCCGATCTTTGGTGCCTGCGCATCATCCATCTCATCGAGGACGATGCGACATCCGACCGGATACTCTGCCCGGAGGTGTTCGACTGTTTTCTTATCTGGGAAAATCATTCTGCCACCTCCTCGATCATCCGCTGGGCGGCATCCTTATCCATGCATTCCTTCAGCGCACCTTCGAGGATGTGCATCGGGAACTTGAATGCTTTGTAGCCATCATGCAGAACTTTGTAGTAGTACGGGCTGGGTGCTCGGTGTCCGAAGTCGTTCTCCATGATGTAGACCATCGCGGTCACCTTCTCCGGCTCTGCCCCCTCACGCAGCAATTCGATGTCCAGATTCTCTTTGCGGTAGTAGGTCGGGTAGCCCTCGTAGGTATCAAGGTTCTTCTCATCCCGCTCCGAAATCTCCCACACCAGAACCGGTGTGTTTTTCTTCGGATTCGGTGCAATGGTGGCGCAGCCTCGGAACAAAATTTCCCAGCCGGCCAGCACCGCCTGACCTGCGATTCTGGCATCCGGACACCGGTGTGCCATCTGCTCCACTGACAGGTTGCTGCCATAGGCAATGTAATATTTCTTGTTCTTCATATTGAATCTCTCCCTTCAAATTCGTTTTTGTCTTCCGCTCTCGTTTGGCGGTATGGTATATATGCCTCTATTTTCCTGATTTATCAAGTCTAATGAGCATCATATACTGCACAATGTTTTTCCCTTGCGATCGTGTACTTTCACATCCGTTTCAGCTTGCTCAGATACTTGGCAGCCGGCATCCTTCCAATACTGGCAGCAAGCCCTCGCTTCAATGTCTCCAGCGGAAATTCCCAATCGCTGTAGCCGCCGCGCAGCAGGTCGAAATACTCGAAGTCCGGGCAGCCCAGTTGTCGGTCCTCATGCATCACATAAGCCATACAGGTCTTCAGCTTCTTCATGCGGTTGCCGTGCATATTCCAGACGGGAAGCTGGAACTGCTTCTTGTAGTAGTACCGCGGGAATCCCTCATATCGATCCAGCAGAAGCTCATCATATTCTGAAAGTTTCCAGACCACAGCCGGTACGCTTTCGTTGGCATCCTGTTCGATAGTTGCGTAGCTTCCAGTCTTGCTCTTCTTGAATAAGAGCCGGTAGCCGTAGATTTCGGTCACACCGACTGGCACTGCATAAGGGCATCTCCGCCCCATTCTTTCCATGTCGAGGTTGCTTCCGTAAGCGAGGTAAAACTTCGATGGCGTCCGGCCGATGAATTCAAGCTGCTCATTCATCCGAACCACCGTCCTCCCGGCCCATGAACTCCACGCCCTGGAAATCTTCTGTTCCAAGTTCAATCTGGCTGTCCTGCCACCAATCCTCTGCCACACGCTGAGCCTCTTCGATGGTCGGCTCTTTCATCTCCGATTCGTAAACCGTAATGGTTCTCTGGTAGGTTTCGGTGATGGTCACCTTGAACGCCCTGCCCATCTGCGTATTTTCATTTTTTACCGTGCTTTTCTTCATAAAATCGCACCTCCTTCTACCACCTCAAGGGCG
>CAVBWT010000065.1:0-9155 GCA_963599235.1 Lawsonibacter asaccharolyticus
ATTCCATACAGACATCCTTGCAATTATTGCTTTTTAACCATTCTGCACAGCGATGCGGGTCTTTGGTAAAAGTTGAAAAACGTTTGCTTTTGTAGAAAGTAACGCCATGTTCATTCGTGGATGCAATACAGGCAACCAAAAACGATTTGTGAACGTCCATACCACAGCAAATCGGGTAAACGATTTTTAACATAGCTCATCCCCTCAAAATAAAGATTAAGGGAGCGGGCAGGGACTGGATACCCACTGAAAGATTGAGTAGTCTGTCTCTCCAAAGATAAGTTTACAGGGTACTAAGCCCTACTTGTTTGTGCTTGAAAGGGTATCCGGTACACATAAACATGCGGAACGGCTGTAAGCAACCGTATCCACTCACCTCCACGTACTTTGTAGTGTACCTGCTCTCTCAAGCTAAGTATATCGAATTCAACCATGCTGTGTACAGTACAAACATGTTTCATTTCTTGTTTGTGCCTTGCAGCGCAGCGGAAAGGGATGGTCATAAATATGTAAAACTTGCATAAAGAATGGACTTAAATCAAAACCCTCCTGACCATGACGGCCGGGAGGGTTATTTTTGTGCCTGTGTTCTTTTGACATCCAAATCCTACACTGAAACCCACCAGATACCTGAGTTGCCGGATTCGCTGTTAGGCAAAACATCTAATCTGTACACTCAATTATCTACTACCCCTGTGGCTATGATTTAGATACTGCTCAAATTCTCAAAAACCGCCCTCGACCTGTTTCCAAGGACGAGAACGGTTCAGACTGTAAAATGATGTCCAAACAATATTGAACGAATCACCGAACGATATTACTGGACTTTTGACATCAGGAGTACGCACTCGACATGGCTTCCATTGTCCAAACGCAAATCGGTGTCATTTTCAATGATAGGCAGTCGGAATTTGATGGATTTGAGCCACTGGCCATTAGGCTGACGCTCTGGGTAAATCTGAATTTCAGAGATCAGGTGTTCCATCAGCTTCTTGCGCTCGATTGGAGTCATAACGTTGTAGAGATTCTCAAAGCAGGTAAGAACTTTATAAATGTTATCACCTGTGATTTTGTCTGCTTCGATAGCCTGCTTCTTAGCACGGGCCTCCATCAAGTTGTTCTCAGCTTCTTCGATTTTATCGTACATCTTATAAAGCCGCTCGTCAAGGTCGGATTTGCGCATGATATAGTGGCGGTCATCCGGGTCAAGGGTGTCGATTTCCTCCATGATTTTGGACTTGACGGTGTAATATTGCCGTAGCTGTTTTTCAGCGGTTGTGATTTCCCGTTCGATGGCAGTAGTGTCGACTTTTCTGTTGATTTTCTCCTGCATCATGGCGGCGAACTTTGGGTTACTGACCAGCTTGATGATAACTTCCACTACGGCATTGTCCAGAACTTCTTCCTGAATCTGCTTGTTGAAATCGCATTTCTGTCCGCGCTGCATCTTGCGGTGCTTGCAGCTGTAATAGGAGAAAGATTTATAGGGTGTACCATCTTTTTTACGTTTGGTGCATTTGTTGCTGTACATTCCAGCACCACAGATAGGGCATTTGACAAGGGAAGATAACAAGTGTGCCTGTTCTGTTTTGTTGCGGTTGACTGGCTCGTATCGTTTGGATTGCGCCAGCAGCTTGACCTGTGCAGCATTCCACAATTCTTCTGATACAATGCCTTCATGCAGGCCATCCACCAGCAGATAATTCTCCTGTGGCACCTGATGGTACTCGTTCCGGGTGCCATGAATCTTTTCAAGTTTGCGGCGGCCAAAAGCAATCTTTCCGCAGTAGACAGGATTTTTCAGGATAGCACGAATCAATGTCGCACTGAAAAGGGGAGAGGTGCCGTTCTGACGGGCAAGTTTCTGAAAACCGTGTGTTTCCAGATATTTGGACAGTCCATTTGCACCCGTGTCTGTGTTGACATATTGCTCAAAAATTGTGCGAATGGCGGGTGCTTCATCCTCGTTGATTTGCAGCACACCGTCAACCAAACGATAGCCATAAGGTGCAAAGCCGCCGTTCCAGCGGCCTTCCCGCGCTTTCTGGATGCGTCCCTCCATGGTTTGGACGCGGATGTTTTCACGCTCAATCTCTGCGACAGCAGACAGAACAGAAATCATCAACTTGCCCGCGTCCTTGGACGAATCAATACCATCCTCCACGCAAATCAGATTCACACCAAAATCCTGCATAACCTGCAAGGTGGACAGCACATCGGCGGCGTTGCGGCCAAAGTGGGAAAGCTTGAACACCAGCACATAGAAAACGCCATCTTTACCGGATTTAATGTCCTCCATCATCCGGCAGAAAGAAGCACGGCCTTCAATGGATTTTCCTGATTTACCAGCGTCCTCATATTCGCCAACGATCTGGTAATCGTTGAAGCCAGCGTAGGCTTTCATGCGGGCTTTCTGGGCATCGAGAGAGTAACCGTCAATCTGCATTGCGGTAGAAACGCGTGTATAAATGTAAACCTTTGTCTTTCCCTGCGGCATAAGAAAACCTCACAAAACAGTTATTTCTTGTCTGTTTTCTGTTCCAAGAATTTGATGGAATCCAAATAGTCTTGTTCCACGTCGCTAAGAGTTTTGGCTTTGTATTTCCGATACTCGGTGGTGGCCTTGTCCACAGCTTGCTTGTGGGTGACGCTGCCATTGCCAACAAGCAACTGCTCACCGCTCATGGTCAGAATACGGTCAAGATGGTTTGCCCAATCCTGCATGGTCATGGGCTGTTCACGTTCTGCCTGACGCTCTGCAAAGTCCAGATAGCCGGAAACCAACTGCCCCATGGCGCGAAGCTCTTTTTCATTCAGATAGTTCTTTGCAATGGTGGCTTCTCTTAAAGTGGGCTGGTTTCCTGCAAAGGTAGTCAGGCCCATAAATTCCTTTTCGGCATCGGCGCGGTTGTAAATGACCTCTGCGGCTGTCTGACCATGGATAGCATAATGGATTTTGTTTTGAACTTTTTTGAAAAACTGGACGGAAATTTCTGCTTTGGGGTCATAGTCGATGCTGGTTGCATAGATTTCCAGAACCTGACGATAGAACACTTTTTCGGAAGCACGGATGTCGCGGATACGTTCCAACAGTTCTTTGAAATATCCACCGCCACCCAGATTTTTCAGGCGTTCATCATCCAGTGCAAATCCTTTGCGCATATATTCTTTTAGAATACCTGTTGCCCAGATGCGAAACTGTGTGCCGCGTTTGGATTTGACGCGATAACCGACGGAAATGATGACGTCGAGATTGTAATAATCTACATCGTATGTTTTTCCATCAGCGGCAGTGTAGGCAAATTTTGCCCACACTGATTCCTTTTGAAGTTCGCCTTCTTTGAAAATATTTCGGATGTGTTTTCCAATAACACTGCGGTCACGTTGGAACAAATCAGCCATCTGGTCGATGGAAAGCCAGACGGTGTCACCATCAAAGGTAGTGTCAATTTTGGTTAGTCCATCTTCTGTGGTGTAGATGATGATAGAATTTTTGGGAGACTCGTCTGGGTGATTCATTTTAAGCACCTCGTTCAGTGTATGTAGCACAGTGGAGGGAACCCATACCACTGTGTTGGGACAGATTTTACAAGAATATTATATCATGCTGCAAGTACTGTATCAACAGGGTCTTGATGAATTTTATCATTCGACAAGGATTTCACTTTGTCCATTTCCAAGATCGATGCGTACTTTTCGATTACATCAGCCAAAAAGGTTGCCAATGCACTCCATTCATCGAGTGTAGGTGTAGAACACACGATGGTGTCGGAATTGATTTCAGCAGAATGGTATTTTTTCAATAGGCAGCTCCATTTCCTTGTAGCAGAACTTTGACTGTCCTGCGGATTTTTTGAAAACGTCCTTTGATTTATCCAATCAAAACTTTTAAGCGTTCCAGCTTTTGCTGTGCCGTTTCCTTGCGAAAATTTGCGCCGATGCAGGAAAGCGGAACGCACATTTCCTGCAGACGGTCATAGATACGGGCATGAGCAGTATCTTGCGGATGCCGCAGTTCGTCCAGTGTCAGGTTGGTAGTGACGATCAGCGGTTTCTGGCTGCGGTATCGGCTGTCCACGATGTTGTAGATTTGTTCCAGTGCGTACTCGGTGCCGCGTTCCATACCGAAATCGTCAATGATAAGCAGAGGATAGCGGCACAGGTGGTCGATTACATCGTTTCGCCCAGAAAAGTTTCTGTTAAGATCGTTTAGGATTCGTGCGAAATTCGTCATGCACACAGGCACTTCTCGCTCCATCAAAGCGTTCGCAATGCACCCAGCAAGGAAACTCTTTCCCGTGCCAACACCGCCCCAAAGAAGAAGTCCAAGGTTCTCTGAACGCATGGTCTGCCACTGCTCTACATAGCAGTGTGCGTGGTGCATCTGAAGACTGCGGCCATTGTCATTTTCAAATGTCCAGTCAAGCATTACTGGGTCGGAAAATCCATCTGCTTTCAGCCGCTGCACAAGGTCGTTGTGCCTTTGCTGGTTGATGATGGATTCCTGTTTTTCTCTTTCGGTTCGCTTGCAGGCACATTCGACTGGATGTTTATTCTTGCCCATCAGGACAATGCCCGCTGAGAAAAACGCTTCTTTCGGGGTGCGACATTTGCCGCAGTACAGCAAGCCATTCTCGCTGTGATAATCTTCGGTGTTTTCGGGAATATTGGAAATGGATTGTTTCAAGATTTTTTCAATCGTCTTTATAGACTTTCTCCTTCCTTGAATGTGTAATCCGGGATGCTCGGTACGGATTTTCTTTCTGCTTTCTGCCGCTTTGCCCAGATGCGTAGGGTGGCGGCGTGGTCTGCGTACTTTCTGCCCGTAGACTGGATATAAGCTGAAAGCTGCTCGATCAAACTGTCTAGCCCGGAAAAGTCGGCTTTGAGCCGTTTATACTCATTCTCCGTTAAAAAGACATTTTGATATTCACCCAGCGTCAACAGAGTATTGTTTGTTCTTATCAGGTGGTTATCATTCAGGTTGTTCTTATTACGTTGGTTAGTGGAACATTTTTGTTCTGCGGAAAGTACCATTTTTGTTCCATCACATCGAACGGAATCGTTCCATACGAAGGAACAATTTTGCTCTGTTGGGACTTTCACAAAGATGTTGTTGGGAGTAGTGATACGACCACGCTTGCGCTCAATCAAATCAGCATCTTCCAGTGAGCGCAATGCACGTTTGACACTCATGGTGCTGCATTGCAGAGTTTCACTCAATGACGAAAGCGGAAACACCACATAGACAAAACCACGCTCGTCTATCCAGTTGTTCTTCTGAGAAAGTGTTGCTCGATCAAGCAACAGTGTGTAGAGCATTTTGGCCGTATGGCTCAGTTCGGTATCCAGCAGAAAGCGGGCGTACGGCAGATATTGCGGCAAAGGCGTGGTAGTAGTCAGATAGTCGGAAATAGCATTCACCTCCAGTGTTTTTACGTCCAAAAACATCATTAGCGCAAGATTCGCCCGGAGCAGCTCAAAACTCCAAAAGAGGAGTTTTGGCTTCGCTTTTGTCCCATGGCGCGGATGCGGCATGGCTGTGAATCCGTTGGGATGAACTAAACTGCAAAATCTTTGCAGAGAGCAGGGTGTGGGGAATGCAATCCTTACCAAGAGGCCAGTTGCCCAAAATCCCCAAAGGGAGTTTTGAGCAACTCTAGGCGAATCTTGCTCTAAATTACTGTCCATGCTGTCCCAGCCTGTTCCTGCCCGATTCTCTCCGGTGTATTTTCTGGTAAGATGCGCAGAACGCACATTCGATACCAGTGGTATCCTGCTGGGATGGCTCATAAAATTTTCAAAGAACTTCCGTAAGGAAATCATGGGATGTCCCTACACTAATAGGAATCCACAGGGCTGTTTTGGAATACAGTTTTCAAAATTTATTTTTGAGATGATAAATTGCGATGTTTGTCTTTTACTTCAGTCAGATAGGATTGCAGTTTTTCCATGAGTTTTTCGACCTGTGCCCAGTTTTCAGGCTCAGTCAAAATATCAGGAAAGTCCTGAAAAGCACTTTCCCAGCGGCGTATCAGGGTGTTGGCAGCACCTGATACCTCGCAAAGCATTGCGGAACCATTGGCAAGCTGTTTGGTGTGGTAGCGATTGTTTGCGATTTCAAGAAGCTGCTGACGATTCAATTTATTGATACTGGAAGATTGAGAATGAGCGGCTTTTTCTTGGATGGGAGTAGTACGTTTCATTTTTTTCTTGGGTTGGCAGATTTGAGCCACCAGTGCAGGGCGTTCCTCTGGTGCCGTGGAAACAATAGACACGATTTCGGCGGCAGTTGGCTTGACCTCTCCGGAAAGTACTTTCTGCTTCGTGCCGGGAACTGCTTCTTCGGCAGCATCTATGCCTTTAGCGTATTGTTCTGCATCTTTGACGTAGGTCTTGCCAACACCATTTTCTTTGGCAATTCGTGTACAAGTCTGTAGGCCAGTTGGTAAGTGCCGTTTTTCGGCACTTACCAGATTATGCTGATTCCCACGAAAACCATCGTTGGCACCATGCGACATTTTCTCTGTTTCGTATTGTTTCCCGACAAGGTACTTCTTTTGTTCTGGGGTGAGATTACGCCGACCTAACTGATTTTTGCAGATCCAAATGATAGCTTCCTGACGATTTGCAAATTCTTTTTCGTGTATGCTGAATGGAATTTCTGGATGCTTTTTTGCAATGGTAAAACGATTGTGCCCATCTACAATGACTCCATTCCAAAGGATGATGGGGTTGATGATTCGTCCTTCACGCAAAATATTGGCTTCAAGTTGATTTAGTTCTTCAAATGTTAATGGAGGAATTTTCCCTTGGAACTCTGGGTCGATTTTGATTTGATTCGAGTTCATCATAGGCAGCACATCCTTTCTAAAATGGTAGTATTGTTGTGTTGTGCCGTTCTCTCTGCATAGACTTCCTGTCCCCTTCCCAGCGGCGTTATCAGACCTTCCCTTAGGGGAATGGCCATGTATATTCCATGCAGACGGTCATGCAATTTTCAATGTTCGACAGTGGTTTGCAAAAAAGCATATCATAATTCAACAGACATTTTTAGGAACTAGTAGTTCCGGTTTTTTATGAATTTCACCTGAATTGTGTGGCAAAACCGGAACTGCTGGTTCCGGTTTCTCGATATATCGTCAAATAGGAAAAATACTAAAAATCAACTTGTTTAGCATCCATAAGGATGCGTAGCCAGCACAATTTTGTGCGGAACATCGGGTTTGGGCGAAGCCCAACAAGAGTTTTTTGAATCTGAGATTGAAGAGCCAGATTCAAAATTTGGAAGTTGGTACCAGCTTCCATTGCTTGCGTACTCTGTCGGGCTTATAAAAGTAGCGGTTGAAATTCTGAAACAATGTAAAGAACCACAAAAAATAACCGCTAGCCTCAAGCAGAACTTGGAAACTGACGGTTAAGGATCAAATACAGAAATTGTTTTGGAAAGGATCACGGCTTGTGCAAGCAATGCGTCTGTATATACAAACGCGAATTTTGCGTTGCAAAATGCTTGTTGGGAACACCCAAACCCTTAAACTACATCCGATGGATGCAGGCTATGTGGCAGATGAGAGACAAAACAGACAAATTTACAGTTGACGCTTTGGTGAAACTGCGATGGTTTTGAATTTCTATTTCATTGCTTGACGATTAGTGGTAGAATTATGCCATGACTGAAGTGGAATTGTAGACGAGGGACTATTATGGCATCACTAACTCATGTATGTGTATGGTCAAAAAGTGGTTGGAAGCGTATATCACCAGAAGAAGTGGCACGAGAACATTCGCGTGGAGGTGTTTCTGCACGAAGCGGCATCTTCATGTGCTCGTTATGCGGTCAATATGTTACTTTTTTTAATGGAAGGGTACAAACTCCGCATTTTAGACATAGTTCAGCAGAAGCAGATAAGAGCTGCCCAGAACGGATGCTTGCCCACGGATATGATTATACATACGTGGCAGGTGAGCATGAACTCCCAATTCGGATAGCTAATGTTACAGATCATAGTTTTGAATTTGAATTGGGATTGCTTGCTGTTCCAAGAGCAATCTTGAAACAGCAAGAGAAAAAGAGTGTCACGATTATTCCATCAGATAAATCCATAACGCCGTTTGTATACTCGTTTGAACGGCTGAACGTGGAATCAATCACCTATGTTCCAATTGGCGAGCGTCCGTGCGAAAGCTACGCTGTTGTATCGTCTGATGAAATTGAGAAAACCTATTGGCCACGAGTGGTAGGAGGTATAAAAAGGGGAGGCTCAGTCTTTGATAGAGAAACCGGACGGATGCTTACAGATGATGCAGATGTTATAGTTGGAAAAACGTATTATTTGCTTTCGGCAAGTCGTCCGTATGACATTTACAATGGAATATCTATAAAATCACTTTTGAAAAAGAGCGTTTCATGGACAACATGGTATCTATCTGAGGTATCGGCGACAGACTTTACGGAGGCAGCAGCAAAGTTTTTCCTGAATTATCATTGCCGTCTTACAAGTGAACCAATCTCAATTCAGCCGATTTGGCCGATCTATGTGCAGTCACCGTATATTATCCAAAACTCAGGGGAAACGACATGGTTTCATATTCGAGGTCAGGGTGTTCAGAGCCAAGGAGAGATTGTTACAAAAACGTATCCGGCAGCACCAATGCTGTATTATACTTCGGATGAAGGTGAAGTGTGTTCTGTTGAAATCAATGAGCGACAACAGCTGATTTCAACAGGTCGGGCAAAGGTATTGGAATATACCTATCTTTGGAAGAAACAATTGAAAGAACGCTCGACCAAACCAATAGTGAGTGTTACAGATGTTAATGGAAATACATTGAAGGGTGGTTTGGAAAATGAGCTTCCGGCAAATCACATCATACGGATACTAGCTCCATTTGATGGTGTGGTTCAAATTAAAAAGAATGGACATGCCATAGAAAAGATTTTGCTAAAGGCGGAAAATGTCATCGAATATAGTAATGTGCAATATGGCATGGAAATTAGTGCCCTTCAAGGACTTGATATTATTTGGAGCATAGCATATCAACGCTTAAGTAGAAATTCCAGTTCTTCAGATGATTTGCAAGTTGTACATGAACTGATGAGTTCTCATGGGGCAAAAGTGCCGATTTCTCATACATTGGGCGCAACGTTGTCC
>CAVBWT010000066.1:0-8841 GCA_963599235.1 Lawsonibacter asaccharolyticus
AGATTTTCAAGATTCTCTTTTAGACTTCTTGGACTTCTCAGACTTCTTGGAATCTATTATCTCACTAAATGGAGCTTCCTTACAGCCGGGGGCTTACTGACCGCTTACCTTTATACGAAGTGACTTTACTCGGCAATTTCATTAAAAACCTCACAGTTTTGAGCAAAATACGACACAACTATTTCACACGCTTCTTTTGATTGCGTGCTTGTTTTAGTCTTTACCCAATTCACTATATAGTCAAAGATTTTCGATTTATCTGATGTAACATCATTCATCTTTACAAAGCAGCTCTTGATTTGCCCTGATAAAATCTGTATATGAAATCCATTTTTTTCCATCCATATCCTTAAAAATATCGTAAATCAATGGATAGAACCTTATCGCATATCCTTCAACTCGTATTTTCAATAAAAGCTCTGACTCAGAGAATTTTTTTGCAACCGGAACAGGAGTATAATTAAGCTCTGCCAACTCGCTTTCTTTCACAGTTGTCAGCCTTTTTAACACCTCACAAATCTAATCTTCTAGTCCGAGAGTTGCTGTTGCTTCATTCAACGCGGTATTTTGCAAGCATTTCTTTTTTATATTCAAAAGTTGTATGTAATCTTCCGCAGTAGTGTGATGATCTTGTGTTTTATGGCAATCACGACATAATGCTATCTTATTGTCATACGACTCCGAATTATCTCCAAGTCTTGGTAGTCCTTGCAAGGTTCTATACTGTTCTTCTGTCGGTCTATTAGGATAGATGTGTGCTATTTCAAATAGCTTTACTTTCTTTTTTGCCTTCGATCTATCAGCAATTTTCCACATAATGGGCAATGGGCTCCCACTTCTTGCAGATAAAGACGATTATCAAATTCTTTTATTTCTTCGCGTGGTTTGCAATATCCATCTGCCTCAATTGCGGCATTTAACTCTTCTTGTGTCATTCTATGTTCCTCATATTTTTATCAACCAAATATAATTCTTCTTATATTCCATCCAACGCAACTGAATTAACACTTACACAAGCCTAAAATCAAATTCTTTGTACCCTCGCATTTTCTGGCCATCCAATGAATCCACAAAAGATGTTCGATACTACCCAACTGACTTTTTCAAATCACTCAGCCTCATTTGAAACACATTTTTCCATTCTATACGCTCATTCCATACAGCAGCATCCACAAAACAATTCTGATTCAAGCCAACTTTCTTAACTGCCTCTATCGCCGCTTCTCTCTGGCTCAAATGCCGCTTTCCAACGGTTAAACAGTTTGCGCCATCCAGTGTATCATACTGCTGAAATGCCCTGTTAAAGTCCATCAGATTGTGCAACCGGACAGGTTGATTCGTCCCGTTATCTACCAACAGCCCCCAGTTTTCCCAATGGCGGTCAGTGTTGCCCACCAGATAATCCAGAATGTTCATCATATAGTATCCGTGAGCATCCAGTTCCAGAATTTTATCCAGCGTATTCCAATCATGGTTTGTGCAGTAGACATCATAGGCTGCATACGTCACAAGGCTATACCGCTGTGAAGTCATAATTTTGCTGATGGAAACTGGCTCGTTCTCAAACATCCCCTGTTCATACAAAATCTGATGACAGTCAAAGCATCGGCAGATTTTACTTGCCAGCACTTCGCGCTCGACTGCATCTTGTCCACCGTCTTTATAAAGATAGAAGCCATCCTCTCTGCGCACCCACGCTTTAGGATAGCAACCGCCAGTGGACAAATCATTCGCTAAAAGATGTGCATTTGTCACAGTCATCTGATGTCCACGCAGTGCAATATCCACAAGAGCATTGCTCAAAGAGTGCGTATAAAGGTTGATTTCCTCGAACCGAACTGTCTCATTTTCTGCTTTTACCCAGAACACATCCAACAGCGATAGGCAATGATAAGAAAGTGCAATTTGAGCGCGCTCGCGGTCTGTAACATTCTGGGATGCGCCGATACTATTCAGAATCTCTTTCGCGTAGGTACGATCCAGTGTTAGCATACGGGATGCACACCAATAATAGAAATTCGTTACATTATTGATTCGATCATCAAAATCATCTGATTCTTCCAGCACCAAATCGTATGGCATAAAATCTTCAAGGTAAATCTTGCATTCACCAGCCATGCTCACCTGTGCCACACACTTTTCCATGTGCATAACACGATAGACTGTTGCTTCGCCCATTGCTTTCACCACCTTATTTGACTAGCACGCGCTTTCTTTTTTACTATTGTACCGTCTTTCCACTTGCAAAACAAGCCTGTTCTGCATACTGTAATCCAAAAAATCTCACCCAGATAATATAACCGTGATACGAAACCTCTGAGCCGAAAGACTCAGGGGCTATTTTTATGTCTGGAGGTGATTTTTCATGTTTTTCCGTATCATCGTTGTCATCATCACTATTACGTTTTCATTCTAAGCTGTATCTGCACAGAAAGGAGAAGCCTCTATGTACTTTTTACCTGAACTTATTCAGAAACTTGGCACGGTACTTGTTGAAGTCCTTGTGATGATTGCTGAAGAAGTCGAAAAGAAAAATTAACGAAAATAAATCGAAAAGGAGATTTTACTATGTCTGCAAATGTTGAAACGATGTTCTCTGTCCGCGAAACCCCTTGGCACGGTCTTGGCCGTATCGTGATGGATGCACCTGCAAGCCGTGAAGCCTTGGAACTGGCTGGTCTGGATTGGCAGGTCGAAAGCCTCAACATCTATTCCAGCACTGGTGTCATGATTCCCGGCTATCGCGCCAATGTCCGCAACACCGATGCTGCTGTGCTCGGTGTCGTATCTGACCGCTATCGCATTGGGCAGAACGAAGAAGCATTCCAGTTCACGGATGACCTGCTGGGCGAGGGCGTTACTTATGAAACTGCTGGCTCTTTGCAAGGCGGCAAGAAGGTGTGGATGCTGGCAAAACTGCCGGAAAAATACATCATCGCCGGAGATGAAGTGACCCCATATCTTGTGTTCTTCAACAGTCACGATGGCAGTTCTGGTGTCAAAGTTGCAATGACCCCGGTTCGTGTAGTCTGCCAGAACACCTTGAATCTGGCTTTGGGTACTGCAAAGCGCATCTGGACTGCTCGCCATACCGAAAACGTTCTGCTACGTGTGCAGGATGCCCGTGAAACCTTACAGCTTGCCAACGGCTATATGGCAGAGCTGGGCAAAGGCATCCATGAGCTGACCACCATCAAGCTGTCTGACCGCAAGGTTCAGGAGTTCATCAATGAGTTCTTCCCCATCACGGAAGATTTGACCGCTGGCCAGCGTAAGAACAATCTGCGCTTGCAGGAAGATTTGAAGGCCCGCTATTATAATGCACCCGATCTGGAATGGGTAGGAAAGAACGGTTGGCGGTTTTTGAACGCTGTTTCGGACTTCGCCACCCATGCAGACCCCATTCGTAAGACCCGGAACTACAACGAAAATCTGTTCCTGCGCACCGCAGAAGGCAATCCGATGATCGACAAAGCCTATAAGATGGTGCTGGCAGCAGCATAAAGGAGGACTTATGAACGATGTAAGCAATCGGGTTGTTCGGGAATTTTCTGAGTTCCTTGATGGTGTCGAGAAGGATTTCCCGAAGCCTATTTCCAGCACAGCCTATGAGATTACGATGAAAAGCACAATCGTAAGTGCTTTAATTACGCTGGACACTGAGAAACAGATGGACGAACGTTTCTGGAATCATCTTCGGGTGCAGCGGAACATTCTGGATTTTCTGTATGCCCTGAGGCTGGATGATAACCGCACCTTGGTAGATGAGTTTTCCACTATTATTAAAGACTTGGTGGAATATGATTTTTCTATCGCAAAAGAACAGTTAGAAAAGAGGTTGAATGTCGCATGAAAAGACTTGTATCTACATTGAATTTATCTAAGGAAGATTGGCTTCGCTATCGGAAGTGCGGCATCACTGGCACGGATGCTGGTTCTATCCTTGGCCTGAATCCCTATCGCTCTGCATTTCAGGTTTATCACGATAAAATCAGCGATACCATTGAAAATATCGACAACGAGGCCATGCGGCAGGGCCGCGATCTGGAGGAGTATGTGGCGCAGCGTTTCTCCGAAGAAACGGGCTTTAAGGTGCGCCGTGCAAATGCAATCTACCAGAGTGAGGAACATCCGCTGCTTCTGGCAGACTTTGACCGTCTGATTGTCGGGCAGAAAGCAGGGTTGGAATGTAAAACGGTTTCGCCGTTCTCCGCTGATAAGTGGGCAGACGGTAAAATCCCTGCACATTATCTGGCTCAGGTTTACCATTACTTGGCTGTCAGCGGCTTTGACTGCTGGTATGTAGCAGCTCTGATTTTCGGCAGAGAGCTGGTCATCCACAAAATTGTGACAGATAAACAGGTACTTTCCGATCTCATTGATAAGGAAGAGCTGTTCTGGACACGTCATGTGGTTCCGCAGATTCCTCCTGCGCCCAACGGTTGCGATAGCGATACACAGAAAATCAACCAGCTTTATGAGGTGGATGACCGGGACAAGACCGCTGATTTAAGTGCTTTGCATGGACTTCTGGATAAGCGGCAGGAGCTTTCTACCCAAATCGAGCAGTTGGAACAGGAAAAGACCGCTATTGAACAGCAGGTGAAGCTGAAAATGCAGGATGCTGCTTATGGCACAGCACCGGGTTATAAGGTGTCATAGGTATCTTCTGAAAGCAAACGGGTAGATTCCCAGCGTTTGCGGAAGGAGAAGCCGGATATCTTCAACCAGTACAGCAAGAACGTGAGCAGCCGCAGGTTCACCATCATTCATGCAGCGTAATTCTGTGGCGGCAGAGCAAATACGCTCTGCCGTCTTTTTCTTGGAGGGTTTACTATGGCAACTGAAAATCCATTCGTAAAATTATTCGCTATCAACTTTAAAGACCATCTGGAAGTTAAGAAATCTGGCAATACGGAGCTGAAATATGTAAGCTGGGCGTATGCTTGGGCAGAAGTTAAGAAGCTGTATCCCTCTGCCAGCTATGAAGTCAAGAAATTCAACGGCCTGCCTTATGTTTATGACCCCATAACCGGATTCATGGTGTATACTTCGGTCACGATTGAGGGCGTTTCGCACGAAATGTGGCTGCCTGTACTGGATGGCGCGAATAAAGCTATGAAAGCCACACCCTACACCTACACCACCCCGAAATGGGAATATAACCAGCAGACGCGCCGCCGTGAGAAAGTCGGCATGGAAGAACGTACTGTAGAGGCAGCCTCCATGTTTGATGTAAACAAGGCTATTATGCGCTGCCTTGTAAAGAACCTCGCCATGTTTGGCTTAGGTCTGTATGTCTATGCCGGAGAAGATTTGCCGGAAGATGCTGCACCGCAGCCGGATGCAGAACCGCAAAAGCAGCCGAAGCCGAAATCCACCAGCACCAAGCAGGAAAAGCCGCCCGTGCCGTGCATCTGTGCTCGATGCAACCAGCCCATCAAGAGAGTCAAGCTGAAAGATGGCTCAATCATGCAGGCGGCAGAGTTTGCAGCAACCCATGAGGGAATGTGTGCAGATTGCTATAAGGCAACCAGATTGAACGTAGCATAATAGAATCGCCTAACTTCGATGTCACTTAATTCTTGTATGATTCTATATTTCATGGTACACTTACAGTAGTAAGTTCTGAAAGCTCACATCTGTGAGCAGAAAGGAGCAGTGCATGGCAGATTTGCAGTTTCCTGTTGGAATCTCGAATTTCTCAGAGATTCGCACAAAGGGATATTATTATATTGATAAGACCAATCTGATTGCAGAGATTCTGGATGGCGGTATTCCTAAAGTCAACTTGATTACTCGTCCTCGCCGTTTCGGAAAATCCCTTGGTATGAGCACTCTCGCAAATTTTCTGGACATCCGCAAAGACAGCAAGCAAATGTTTGAGGGATTGGCGATTTCCAAAAATGCGGAACTTTGCAAAAAGTGGATGAATCAGTGTCCTGTCGTATTTTTCTCTTTCAAAGATACGGACGGTCTGACCTTTGAAAGTGCCTATGGAATGCTGTGTATGAAACTGGCATTTGCATTTCAGGATTATCAGTTTCTTTTGGATGACGCTGCTATTTCCGACGATGACAAAGGCATCTTTAAGCGGATTTTGGGGCGCACTGCGTCAATGGATGAAACCAAAAGCTGCTTTCTGCTGTTGACCCGGATGTTGGAAATCCATTTCAAAAAGTCGGCGGTCGTCATTCTGGATGAGTACGATGTTCCTATTGCCAAAGCCAGCAGCAACGGATATTATTCGCAAATGTTGGATGTGATGCGAGCCATGATGAGCACTACGCTCAAAGACAACACTTCGCTCGACTTTGCTGTTGTTACCGGCTGTCTGAAAATTGCTAAAGAAAGCATCTTTACCGGGACGAATAATTTTGTTTCGGACACGATTCCTTCTCCCCGGCTGAGCGAATCCTTTGGCTTTACACAGGCGGATGTAGATCAGATGCTGAAGGATGCCGGCCTCGAAGCGCAGTCTGCTGAAATCAAGGCATGGTATGACGGTTATCATTTTGGCGATGCAGATATTTATTGTCCGTGGGATGTTATCAGTTATCTGCGAGATTTTCAGTATGGTGTGGCACAGAAACCCAAAAGCTATTGGAAAAACACCAGTGATAACGCTATTATTCGCTCTTTCATCGACTATGCCGGTGACAATATCACCACAAAGCTCGAAACGCTGATGGCTGGCGGCTCCATTGTCCAGCACATTGAAGAGAACCTGACTTATGATTATCTGCACTCTTCTGAGGAAAATCTTTGGAGTGTTCTGTATCTTACGGGCTATCTGACTAAGGTTCGAGATGAAAATTTGACGGACTCGCTGCCGGATGGCTACTCCGCGTTGATGATTCCCAACGCAGAGATTCGGGAAATTTTTGAAACCACCGTAAGCAAATGGTTTGACGACAGCGCAAAGGCATGGAACCGCAGCCCCCTGTTTGATGCAGTCTGGAACGGAAACAGCGAAGCTCTGACAAAAGAAATGACCAAGCTGCTTCGCATGACCATCAGCTACCATGACTATCGGGAGGATTTTTACCACGCTTTCCTTGCAGGCATCTTTACTGGTGCTGGCTATGTGGTAGAATCCAACAAAGAGCATGGCGAGGGACGCAGCGATGTTATCGTAAAAGATATCCGCAATGGCCGCGTGGCAATTTTTGAAGCCAAGTATGCTAAAACTTTAGATTCTCTGCCAGATGCCTGTGATACTGCCATTCAGCAGATCAACGACCGGATGTATGCAGCAGACTTCCGGGATGACTATGATGACATTCTCTGCTATGGTATTGCGTTCTTCAAAAAACGTTGCATGGTACGCAAAAAATAAATACTGCACTGGAGGCTTACGCAATATGTGCGATGTGCTTGATAAAGTAGAAAACAGGGGAAAGGCCAAAGGAATATCCCAAATGGCACTTTTGTTCAAGAAACTTTTCAATCAGAACCGCATTGAGGACGCAAAACGAGCTTCTGAAGATGAAGCATACCGCAATCAGTTGATGAAAGAGCTTGGCATCAACTAAACCATATCTGACTTAGGGGAGTATCTTTGGATGCTCCCCTTTTATTTTTGCAGGGCAGTCCATTTGGATTGTCCTGTTTTTATTTGGAGACACATAATGAAAGAAGAAAAAATCAAAGTTCTTGCGCTCCTGCCAATGGAACTGCCAAAGGAGATCGAGCTGGACAACACCCTTGAAGCCATGCAGAAATTTGTAGGTGGGCTGATTGAATGCATCATATTAAGTGACACCGGCTCAGAAGTTACGCTGGTCTGCAACGATGAAGGCAAGCTGCTTGGCCTGCCGCTCAATCGTCCGCTGTGGGATGGAGCTGATGTTCTTGCAGGGCCGGGATTTCTGGCCGGATGCGATAACGAAGGGAATCTGACTTCTCTGCCGCAGAGCGCAATGGACTTCTACAAGGAAAAATTCAGAGCCTTTATTGTTGAAATTTAAGGAGGAACGCTTTATGACTTTCAATGCAATGACCGAACATTATGAAGAAATCACGGTTTGCGGAAAGCCTGCGTTGTTCACCAGCATCCGCATCAAGAGAGATACTGTCCCGGATGGCCTGCATGCCTATGACGTCCGGCATGATGACGAGTGCCGGGGCATCCCTTGTGAGATTGCATCCTTTGTGATGGTCAACCACTGGGGAACCATCATCCTTGCGGAACCTCTGGAATTGCCGGATGATGGGCGGCGATATATTGACGAGGAAACCGACTGGGATTATTCTCCCTTGGAGGGCGAGGGCTCCACCGACCATGAGCCGTGTACTACCATTTCCGATTTTATGGCTGTCTACGGCCACCAAAAACTGTCTTAAAGATGTCGTATGGACAGTTTTGTATCAAAATCAGCCGTTTTCAGGCTGTTTCAAGGCACAAAACACAGTCTTAAAAATGTCGTCCGTTATCTTTGCGCCAGAAAGGAATACCATGAACATCTATGGCTATTGCCGCATCTCTACGGCAAAGCAGAGCATTGATCGTCAGATTCGCAACATCAAGGCCGAATATCCGACTGCCCATATCGTGCAGGAAGCCTACACGGGTACATCCATCTTTCGCCCGGAATGGCTGAAGCTCTATCGGATTCTAAAAGATGGGGATATGGTAGTGTTCGATTCTGTATCCCGGATGTCCAGAAATGCAGAAGAGGGTTTTGCTCTGTACGAAGACCTTTACCACAAGGGCATCCAACTGGTGTTTTTGAAAGAGCACCACATCGACACTGAAACTTACAAAAAAGCCCTGTCCGGCAAGCTGATATGCTACCCCTAGAGTAGACAGAGTAAAAACAAAAGCTCTGAGTACTCTGG
>CAVBWT010000067.1:0-8459 GCA_963599235.1 Lawsonibacter asaccharolyticus
TGGGCATCTATCCTCCCGGTCTTGGCAGAGCGAATGGCTGGGTACATGTGGATGTACGCAAGGACAAGAGCCGGTGGAAGGGGTGAGCGAATGGAAAGCATCATCGTCGTCCTCATTACCGGAGCGATCACCCTGATCGGTGTCATGATCGCCAACAGCCGCAGTCAGGCTGTTACAGACACGAAACTGGAAGAACTGACTCGTGAGGTGCGTGAACACAACAATTTTGCGCGGCGCGTACCAATCCTTGAGGAACAGATGAAATCCATTGACCGCCGCATCGGCGATCTGGAAGCGAGAGAAAGGAACTGATCTATGAACAACAAAATTTCTGCTGGAACGATCGCACGCACTGCCGTTCTGCTGCTGGCATTGACGAATCAGGTGTTGTCTGCACTGGGCAAGCCGGTTTTGCCGATCGAGAGCACCGAACTGGAGCAGCTTGTGAGCGTGGGTATCACGACCGTGGCATCCCTGGTGGCATGGTGGAAGAACAACTCGTTCACGCCGGAGGCTCTGGCGGCGGATGTTGAGTATGACCGTCAGAGAAAGCTGAACGGGAAGTGAAATGATTCAAAATGGAGAGCAGTCGTTCGCTCGAAAAATGACATCTATGACAGTTCTGTGGTTGCGCTCCGATTGGATAAGCCCTTGGACTCCGGAACTTATGGCTCGGTTAGGGTCGATATGAAAAATTCAAAATGGAGTGACTGAGGGAAAGCCTCTGTGATATTCTGCGTCTGCTTTGGCTGGCGGACGCGGATATTACGGGGCCTTTTATTTTTTGCCCTATAAAGCATTGTATTTCGCGAGAAGAAAGCGTATACTGGTAGCACGATAAATTATTCGGTATTACACCGACAAATAACAGAAATTTTCCTTGAATTTATTGCCTACCTATTATACGGTCAGTTCCTGCGAGAAGCCATTCTCCTCACAATGAACGAGCCGGAGTACATTAACGCAGTTACAAAACGACTTTATCCGGATGTCGCAAAACATAGTTCCACGACGCCCAGCCGTGTCGAGCGTGCTATCCGCCATGCCATCGAGGTTGCGTGGGACAGGGGGAGATGTGGATACCTTAAATAGCTATTTCGGGTATACCATCCATAACCTGAGAGGAAAGCCCACGAACAGCGAGTTCATTGCGATGATCGCTGACAAGATGCGGCTGGATAAAAGACAGAGAGTGGGATGAAAAAATCTTGCATAGGCGATATTTTTAGGAATAAATTGGGTTTACTGGGAGTTTGACTTTGATTTATCGCTCTGAAAAATGTAGAATTATGCTCTCATAGCGATAAATAAGTTGAATGAAAGGCGATAAGTCTCCTGTATTTATTGGGTGTAGCATCCGATGAGTACAGGAGGTTTTTTGTTTTATGCTGGCAAGAGATATTGAGTGTTTATTGAAGAATAGCTGAAAACAGCGGAGTTCGGAACATCAGCTTGCGAATTGCCCTATTAAATGGTAAAATTAAAATACAACAAGTGTACCGCAAGGAACAAGCTATTATAGAAAAATGTTGTAGATCAGTGAATAGGACAATATTTTATTTCAGGCTATGCCTATCGTGATATAAATATTGTAAGGAGATCGCCATGGTATTGCAGCCGGAATATTTTCCATATAAGAAAGATGAAAGAATTTATGTATATGGAAAAGGGGTACCCTGCTGTCCGGATTGTGGGAAAAGAATGAAGGTCCATGGCACCTATGAAAGAAAACTTAGAACTCTGCAACACCCGGAGGGAATCCGGCATGTGCTGCGTGTACTGGATTGTAAGGAGTGCAGCAGGTCACACAGAGAAGTGCCGGATTTCATTGTTCCGCACAAAAGTTATAGCTATGGTTACATGTGCGCCGTTGCAAAAGAAGAAATAGAGACAATGGATGACCGCGCCAAAAAACGAATCGTCGATTTATTCTGTACACTGATTTTTTGCAGATATTCCTGTTTGGATACTTTTTTACAGTTCTGTGGGACGATTAAGACAGATGGTTTTGCGAGAAAAATTGTGGAAATCGTAAAGATTGCAAATTTCTCATCCTTAAAAAAGGAGAACAGCATCGGTTTGCACTTTCCACGGAAAGACAAGCATGCTATATTGAGCGCAATCCGAAGAAAAGGGGTTGGTTCATATGGAACAACAAAGAAATTTGGTGGAAAAATCAGTCAGTATTCCGTGCAATATGTTTGATTATGATGATCGTCCGAGTTTTGATGTCGATTACATATTCAAGAGCATAGAGCAGAAAAGCACATTGCCGATACTCCGGGTGGCGGCATATATCCGTGTATCGACAGACCTGTCGGATCAGGAAAACTCGTATACCACGCAGGAGCGGTATTTTTGTGAACTGATCACAAGCAATGCGCAATGGAAATATGCTGGGGTGTATTCGGATTATGGAATATCCGGAACTGGAACAGAAGATCGCATTGGTTTTAACAGGCTTATCCGGCACTGCAAAGAAGGTAAAATTGACCGCATTGTCTGCAAATCAATTTCGAGATTTGCGCGAAATACAGCGGATTTTTCCAGAGTGCTGCTTCTGCTGCGTGAATTACATGTGACAATATTTTTTGAAAAGGAAAACATGGATTCAGCGGAATTACAGAATGAATTTTTTCTGTCCGTATTTGGTGCATATGCACAAGAGGAAAGCAGAAGCATCTCTAGTAATATCAAGCTTGGAAAAACCATGCACATGCAGCATGGAAATGTACCCAATATTGCAATCTACGGTTATCGTTTTACGGGAAACTGGCTGTATACGGAAAACGGTTATAGATATAGAGAAATCGAAGTAAATGAAGAAGAAGCCAATGTTGTACGGTGGATTTATCAAAAAGTAGTAAACGGTTACAAGTTTGCTGAGATTGCCAGATGTTTAAACGCGCAGAAAGTCCCAGCACCGGTCAGTGATTATAAAAAAGCGCGTATGAGCTGCGCAAAGAAAGGGCAGTTGAATAGTGATCTGGATGATGGCTGGGATGGAGCGCGTGTTGCCAAAATCGTGCGAAGTGAACGGTATACGGGGGATGTTGTTGCACAAAAAACCTACACGCCGGATTATCTGACGCATAAGGGCAAGGTCAATAAAGGCGAAGTGCCGCAGTATTATATCAAAAACCATCACCCATCCATAGTCAGCAGGAAACTGTATATGCAGGCGCAAGTAGCTCTGGATGCAAAAAAGAAAACGTATAAGGGGCGAATCAGGCCTCCTAAAAGTCCATTTTCCAAAAGGCTGCTTTGCGGAATATGTGGGCGGTTTTTTATCATATCAAGAAAAAACGAGCAGGGAATATGGTATTGCCCGATAGCTGCGAGCAATACGACGTTGTGCATCTGTTCTGCAGAGAGCGTATCGGAGCGAGAAATCATCTTCGTCATTCGTGAAGCAATTTTCAAGGAATATGGATTGACGCATTCTGATATATACCGGCGGAGAAAGGCGAAAACTGACAGGCAACGCTGTAAAGGCGCCAGTATAAGAAAGAAACTGTACAGGCTTTTTCAAGATATACTGAATCGCTTGGAGAAAACACTGAATGATGACGATGTTGAACAAACTCGCGGCATTTACAAGGAGCAGCTTACAAAAATCGGGGATGAGCTGGAAACGGAATATGAATCGCTGACGAAAAAGCTCGGGAAGCTGGAAGGATATTGGAAAGAGTTGGAAGAAGACTATGAACTCCGGGTAGAAGCATTGCGATGGGTGAAAGAGCTGTCCAGAGGAAAAAATGGGTGTAAAGAGTTTCTAAACGGTATCACAGGAAGATATTTCAGGGCATTTGTTTTAGATATTACGATCTATTTACAAAAGCAATATACGGTCCGCTGGTTTGACAATACTTGCACGAGTATCGATTTGATGAGTGAAGCGGAGGAACAATAAAGTGATGGATAGAAACCCACTTGGAAAAAGCCCGGCGGCAGTTAGAACGATACCGGCATATGCAGAGCGAAAATCTCCCGAAAAAGAACAGGAGGTCATAGGCAAACTTCGTGTAGTCGGATATTGCAGAGTTTCAACAAATGAACAAAGTCAGGAAAGCTCAGCTGCGGCGCAGGAGCTATCCATCCGTGAAATGATTTTGAAAAATCCTACATGGAAATTCGGTGGAGTCTATAAAGATATCAACAAATCCGGAACAAGCCGCAAAGACCGGGATGAGTTCAATCGGATGACGGAAGATGCAAAAGCAGGGAAAATTGACTATATCATTACAAAATCAATTTCCAGATTTGCTCGAAATACCATTGATGCTCTGAAGTGTGTTGAAGATTTGAGAAGCTTGAATCCACCCGTTGGTGTCGTGTTTATAAAGGAACATATTTTTACGCTGGATCCAAAGTATGATATCTTCTTGACCATCTTCTCCGCACTGGCACAAAATGAAAGCTATTCCATCGCGGAGAATATCCGGTGGGGGATTCGGAAGCGTTTCCGGCGAGGGATCCCACAAATCAACCTGAACCGTATGCTGGGGTATGACATGGACAAGGATGGAAGGTGGGTGATAAACCAAGAACAGGCTGAAATTGTACGCTATATCTATGGTCAGTATTTACAAGGGCGTTCTGCACATGGCATTGTAGAGGATTTGAATGGCAGTGAGATAAAGACCATCAATGGGAAAAATTGGTGTACGACCGGCATTCTGTGTATTTTACAAAACGAAAAGTATATTGGCGATTTGCTGATTCAAAAAACCTATACGAAGGATGTTTTGAGCCATCGTCCGGTTGAGAACAATGGTGAACTGCCGAGGTACTACATCCTGAACCACCATGAGGCCATCATCAGCAGAGAAGATTGGATCAAGGTACAGCAAAAGATCTGCATGAGGGCACGGAAGCGCAAAGAATATAATATGGTACAGCGGTTTATTCTGGAAGAATATGGAATGCTGTCCGAGACGGAGCTGACACCTGCTAAGTGATGAAAACGGCAGCAAACTCTCTGGTCAAACCTTTTATTTGAAAGAAAAGCGTGGTAAAATAGAGATACCGTATCATGGGTAAATAGGAGAGTGGAAAATTTGGAACTGGAACAGGCACGAATCCGAGTGGAAGAACTCCGCACGGTGATCGAGAAAAACAACCGGCTTTATTATGATCAGGACGCACCGGAACTGGAAGACTACAAGTACGATGCGCTGACCCGGGAACTGAAAAAACTGGAAGCACAGTTTCCGGAGCTAATCACGCCGACCTCGCCGACACAGCATGTTGGCGGTACGCCGAGCGGACGCTTTGCCAAAGTGACCCACGCAGTCAAAATGGAAAGTCTTCTGGATGCGTTCTCATATGAGGAGCTGCGCGATTTCGACCGCCGGGTTCGGGATGCAGGCGTAACGCCGGAGTATGTCGTCGAGATCAAAATTGATGGCCTTTCGTGCAGTCTTGAGTATGAAAACGGCGAGCTGGTGCGTGCATCTACGCGCGGTGACGGTGTTGTAGGTGAAGATGTGACGGCAAATGTCCGGGCTATTCGGGCTATCCCGAAAAAACTGAAAAACGCACCGGAGTTTCTGGAAGTGCGCGGCGAAGTCTATATGCCGCATGAAGCGTTCCAAAAACTCTGTGCCGAACAGGAACTGCAGGGTGCGGCACCCTTTAAAAATCCGCGCAATGCGGCGGCTGGCTCTCTGCGTCAGAAAGATGCAAAAATCACCGGAAGCCGTGGCTTGTCAATCTTTATTTTTAATGTACAGCAGATTCGCGGCCACGAGCTGACGACCCATGCCGAAAGTCTGGACTATCTCAAGAGTCTGGGTCTGCCTGTCTCACCACGGTATCATATTGTGCATGATATCGAAGATGCTATCGCGGAAATCGAGCAGATCGGACAGAACCGTTCCAAGCTGGATTTCGATATGGACGGTGCCGTCATCAAGGTCAATAATTTTTCTGAGCGTGACCTGATGGGCTCGACCAACAAATTTCCTCGCTGGGCGATCGCATTCAAGTATCCGCCTGAGGTGAAAGAAACTGTCCTCCGCAGTATTGAAGTCGCAGTGGGACGCACTGGTGTTTTGACGCCGACGGCCTGCTTTGACCCGGTATTCCTTGCCGGAACTACGGTCGCACGTGCAACTCTGCACAACGAGGACTTTATCAAACAGTTTGGCCTTTGCATTGGTGATACGATTCAAGTGCGCAAAGCTGGTGATATCATCCCGGAGGTCATCGGTGTCACAAAGCATGAAGAGGGGGCAGAGCCATACCAGATGCCCGAGATCTGCCCTTCCTGTGGCGCAACTGTTGTCCATCTGGAAGATGAGGCTGCGCTGCGCTGCATCAATCCCGAATGCCCGGCGCAGGCATTGCGAAACATCATCCATTTTGCCTCTCGGGATGCGATGGACATCGACGGTCTGGGTGTTGCCGTGGCGACGCAGCTGGTCGAAAAAGGCTTTATCCATTCTGCGGCAGATATCTATACCCTGACGATGGATGAGCTTCTGACCCTCGACAAGTTCAAGGAAAAGAGCGCGACCAACCTGCTCAACGCAATAGAGCGTTCTAAGCAGAATAACCTCGACAAATTGCTCTTCGGCTTTGGCATCCGAAACATCGGCGACAAGGCCGCCGCGTTGCTGGCTGAGCATTTCGGTTCTATGCAGGCCATCCGGGAAGCGACCGTCGAGCAGATCAGCGAGATCGACGGTTTTGGCGGTGTCATGGCGCAGAGCGTCGCAGAATTTTTCGCGAAGGATGGCACGACCGACCTTGTGCATCGTCTGGCCGATGCTGGTCTGAATATGCAGTGGAAGGGTGAACCGAAGGGTGACAAGCTGGCCGGAAAAACACTTGTCGTCACCGGCACGCTCGAGACCCTTTCTCGGAACGAAGCGGAAGCTCTTATCGTCAAAAACGGCGGCAAGGCCAGCGGCTCTGTATCGAAAAAAACGGCCTACGTCGTCGCAGGCACAGCGGCAGGCTCCAAGCTGACAAAGGCGCAGGCTCTGGGGGTCCATGTCCTGACGGAAGCAGAATTCCTCGCCATGATCGACCAGTAAACCACAAAATCACAGCTCATGCGGTAAAGCGTAAAAACTTTGCTGTATGGGCTTTTTTGATGCTCAAGGTTCTAATCCGTCTGTTCCGGCATACAGTAATGGCAAGAAGCCAAAACGAAAGGAGACGCAAAATGGACGAGTATTATCACGCTGTGGAGTGTTTACCATCGTGGCTGGCAAGGCCGCTGATGGAAATGCCCATCGAGCAGGCAGAGCGCATCCATGAACTTCGTCTGCGGACAGGCTGTGAACTGATGGTGACAATGGACGGCGAACCTCGAACGCTCCGGGAACTGGCCGAAACGATTCCGGTCGAAAAGTCCATCACATCCCTGAAACTGAATGAACTTCAGATGGAAGAGATCTTCTACACCCTCTGCGGCGGTTCGGTCCACAGCCATCAAAATGAGATTGCGTCAGGATACATCACTCTACCCGGCGGATGCCGTGTTGGTATCGGAGGGCAGTTTCTGGAACATCCGGAACAGGGCGTTGTATTACAGAAACTTCGCTCTCTGAACTTCCGCATCGCACGGCAGAAAAATATTACGTTGCCAGAAGCACTTCAAGAAATTTTGAAAAAGCCATTTACAGGATTACTCATCGTTGGGGAACCGGATAGCGGAAAAACGACCCTTCTTCGGGCAATCGCGCATTACCTCACCCAGCAAAAAAAGCTGACGACTATTATTGATGAGAGAAGCGAGATTTTTCCATTGCAAAACCATCTGACAAGACAGGATATACCACCTGTCGATGTGATTTCCGGCATTGCGAAAGACCGAGCGATTCAAATGGCGTTGCGTACTCTGTCACCGTGGGTGATTTTACTGGATGAACTTGGCGGAATCCAAGAGGTCGAAGCGTTAGAGCAGGGTCTGTTCAGCGGTGTGGATTTTGTGGCGACCCTCCATGCGGCCTCACTGGAAGAAGCTTTCCGCCGTCCACAAGTACAAGCCCTGAAAAAACGGGATGCCCTCCGCGCGATGGTTTTGCTTCGTGGGCGGTGTTTCCCGGGGCAGGTAAAGGAAGTGCGGCCGTTATGAGTTCTCTGCGGCTTGTGGGGGCCTGCTTCTGGGTGATTTGCGGCTGGTTTGGCGGAGACTTTTTCTGTGTGCAGACTCAGGTCCATCTGAACGAACTGGACAAGACCATCGAACTTCTGCGTCGGCTCAAGCAGGAGATCTCCTGCCGACGGACAGATTTGAACCTGCTCTATCAGGCGTTCCGCCGAGAGAATGCTTTAGACTTCTGCGCTTCTTCGGCAGGGAACTTTCAGACGCTTTCTGCGCCAAGTTCTTTTTCAAAAGCGGAAAAAATCTGTTTTCAGGAGTGCTTTTCGGGTCTGGGCCATGCAGAAGCGGTGCAGGAATGTGACCGGCTGGAACTTTACTTACAGCGATTCACGCAGTTTCA
>CAVBWT010000068.1:0-8352 GCA_963599235.1 Lawsonibacter asaccharolyticus
TCTTCAGACTAAAGTCAGACTTTTGACATCTCCTTAATTCAACCGCTTTTTTCTTTTCTCTTATTCAAATTTAGGTTTTCTCGTTCCTTATCAAACATCATCGGTCACTGTCTGTATTATAAATATGTATATAATAGCTCTATAAGCTTTTGGCACCCTTTCAAAAGTCATTCGTCATTTTGCGCAGCAAAACAAAAAAGCACGTCAATTCAAATCGAATCAACGTGCAGTTTCTGGTCGGAGTGGCGAGACTCGAACTCGCGGCCTCCTGCTCCCAAAGCAGGCGCGCTACCAACTGCGCAACACCCCGTAATATGAATGCCTATATATTATACCTTTTTTTGAGTGATTCGTCAATCCCGGCAGCGCAAAAAACCGGTGTTTCGCTGGAATGAGGCTGAAAGTTCTCGTTTTCACCTTGAAGCAGAGCGAAAAATGGTGTAGAATAATTTGTATTAGTAAAAGTGTAAATTCCGGGCAGATATGCCCTGACAGGGGGAAATCCACCATGGCAGATAAAAACTTTTTGACCGAGATCATCGACGCCGACCTCGCCGAAGGCAAAGTCAGCGAGATCCATACTCGTTTTCCGCCGGAGCCGAACGGCTACCTGCACATCGGCAGCGCAAAGGCCATCTATATCAACTGGTCCATCGCAAACCAGTACGGCGGCAAATTCAATCTTCGTCTGGACGACACCAACCCGGCTCGTGAAGGCGAAGAGTATGTCAACAGCATCATCGAAGACCTTCACTGGCTGGGTGCAGACCCCACCGGCGGCATTTTCTATGGCAGCGACTACTTTGACAAGTGCTATGAGTACGCCGAGAAGCTTATCAACGAGGGTAAAGCCTACGTTGACGACCTGAGCCGTGACGAGATGCGCGAGTACCGCGGCAATGATGCCGGCAAACCTTCCCGTCCGTCTCCGTGGCGTGACCGCACGCCCGAGGAGAACCTCGACCTGTTCCGCCGGATGCGTGCCGGTGAGTTCAAAGAGGGTGAGAAGACCTTGCGTGCAAAGATCGACTTGGCAAGCCCCAACATGAACATGCGTGACCCGGCCATCTACCGTATCAAATACGCCGAGCATCATCGTCAGGGCAACAAGTGGTGCATCTATCCGATGTACGACTTCGCACACCCCATTCAGGACGCCATCGAGGGCATCACCCACAGCATGTGCAGTCTGGAGTTTGAGAACCACCGTCCTCTGTACAATTGGGTCATTGAGAACATCTTCGGCACCGAGTTCCCGAAGCAGCGTGAGTTTGCCCGTCTGAACGTGACCAACACCGTTATGAGCAAGCGTTATCTCCGTGAGCTGGTCGAGATGGGTATCGTTGACGGCTGGGATGATCCCCGTATGCCGACCCTGTGCGGTCTGCGCCGCCGTGGTTATACTCCGACCTCTATCTTTACCTTCGTTCGCGAGGCTGGTATTTCCAAGTCGGACAACCTCATCGATATGCGTCAGCTGGAAGCCTGCATCCGCAGTGAACTGGATCTGACAGCTCAGCGTCGCATCGCTGTTCTCGACCCGGTCAAGCTGGTCATCGACAATTATCCGGAAGACAAGACCGAGTATTTCGATGTTGCCAACAACCCCAACCGTGAAGCAAACGACACCACCACTCGTAAAGTCGCCTTTACCCGGGAGCTGTGGATCGAGAATGAGGACTTCGCCGAGGTGCCGCCTCCCAAATTCAAGCGTCTGACCATCGGCGGTGAAGTCCGTCTGATGGGTGCTTATATCGTCAAGTGCGAGAGCGTCGAGAAGAACCCCGACGGCAGCATTGCGGTTATCCACTGCACCGCCGACCTCGAGACTGGCAACGGCAACCCTGCCGATGGCCGCAAGGTCAAGGGCACCATCCACTGGGTCAGTGCCGCTCACTGTGTCGATGCAGAAGTTCGTCTGTACGACAAGCTCTTCACCGAGACCAACATGAACGCCATTCCGGACGGCAGCGATTACAAGGATTATCTGAATCCCGAAAGCGTTGTTGCACGCAAGGGTTGCAAACTGGAAGAGTCGCTGGCAAACGCAAAGCCCGGCGAGAAGTTCCAGTTCGTCCGCACCGGCTTCTTCACGCCCGATTCCAAGAATCCCGGCGTTTACAACCGTGTCGTGACCCTGCGTGACAGCTTCAAACCCACAAAGTAAAAGTCATCATCAAAGGAGCAGATTCAATACCATGAAAAAGCATATGACGCGCAACATCATCCTGATGCTGATTTTGGATGTCGTTCTCGGCATCGTCCTGTCTCTGTATATTGCCAACACCGGCACTGTCCCGGCTGCTGACAATGCCGACACCTACAGCGATGGCGCCTACACTTCCAGTGCAAAGGGATGCCTGAGCGATGTCTCGGTCACTGTAACCATCACCGGCGGCAAGGTAACGAACGTCGCTATCGACGCTTCGGGCGAAACTCCGGAACTTGGCGGAAAAGCTGCCGAAAGTCTGGCAGTCTCCCTGACTGAAGCAGGCTCGACGGCTGGTGTCGATGCCATTACCGGCAGCACGATGACGAGTGACGCTGTGTTCACCGCCATGGACGATTGTCTCGCGCAGGCCGCACAGTAATTGTATTTGAATCGAACTGCTGCACGGCCTGCGCTGTGCGGCAGTTTTTTCTTGCCTGAAAATTTTGAGGAATCTTTATGTTTCTGGACGTTTTACCTCTGCAAAATAATACAGTCCGTTTATGCCGTGTCTACGGCGATGCGCCTTCCGTCTCTCTGCCGGATGCTCTTCCTGCACCGGACGGCACATCGCAGGCTATCACAGAACTGGGTGACTACTGCTTTTCCGAAAATCCGCGCAATCTGCCTGCGCCGGAAAAACTTCTGCTGTACGAGGTCGGTGAAGACGGCACTGCTGTGCTTCTGACCGAAAGAGCCGATCTTCACCCCGTATGCGGCAATTTTGTCGAAGAAATTTCCCTTCCGGAATCTCTGCGCGTGGTCGGCAGCTGCGCCTTCTACAATTGCCGGAAGCTGCGGCGGCTTTCGGTCGGCTCGGGGGAACTGACTGTCGGCAGCGACGTTTTTTTGAACTGCTTCACGCTTGACACGATCCTCGTTCGGGCAACTCCGGATGAACCGACCGGCCTGTTTCCACTTGTAAACAGCATCACCGAAGCGGTCGAGGCAGTCTATCAGCCGAAAGACTCTGCCGTTCCGTTGGCCGGGTTGTGGTATCCGGCTTACTGGGAGGATATCGAGGAATCCCCTGCGCACATCCTTCTTCACACGTTTTCCGGGCAGGGATATCATTACAGACAGTGTTTTCTGAATCAAAAATTCCTCCCGGCAGAATACGACGCAATTTTTCCGCAGGGTCACGCTTCTGAGGATGCCAATATCATCGCCATGCTCTGCTTCGACCGTCTGCGCTGGCCGTGGCAGTTGAGTGAAAATGCAAAAACCACTTATCAGGAATTTGTTGCCGCTAACACCGGCCGCATCCTGACCCGTCTGCTCAAAACGCAGGACCTCGAGGGAATCAAGGCTCTGCTTGCAATGGATATCATGACGCCGGAAACCTTCGCCGAGGGTGCTGCCCTTGCCGCAAAAGCGGACAATGCTTCGGCGGCGGCTCTGCTGGCGGATGCTGAGTACAAAAAGCGTGCCGCTCAGCCCCGGAAAAAACGCTATGATTTTGATTTTTAGGAGGTGAAGCCCGGTGGCGCAATTGCTCCAAAAAGAAAAATTCTTTGACCCACGCAAACCTTTTGAATCCAAACGTCCGGAGACCCACGAAGAGTGGCAGGCCCGGATGGGCGGTGAAGTGCTTGCTGTCGTGCGGAGTGGGTTATATCTGGATTTTCGCTTCCTCGACATGGCACTTTCGGCGTTGACGCCTTCGCCTGATGAGCGGTGCGGTGTGCTGGCGACCGACGGACAGGCACTCTACTATCAGCCCACCGCCCTGCTCCGGCTCTATCAGGAAAACCCAAAGTATTTGAACCGGCTTTATCTCCACACTGTATTCCACTGCATCTTCCGTCACCTCTGGCTGAGAGGCCGACGTGACAAGCGTTTATGGGACTTAGCCTGCGACATCTCAGTAGAAAATGTCATTGACAACCTGAACCGGAAAAGCGTTCAGCGACCGCTGACCTACGTCCGCCGCCGGGCATACGAAGCCATTGCCGCCGAGGGCAAAGTGGTCGCCGCTGCTCCGGCTTACCGCTGGCTGCTGACCCAGACGCCCGGAGTCCTGCGTCAGTTGGAACGGGAATTCTACACCGACGACCACCGGCTCTGGCCGAAAGACGCCCCCGAACAGCCCCAGCAGATGCTGACTCCCCTGCCCCAGAAAACGTGGCAGAAGATCGGCGAGCGGATGCAGACCGAACTGGACATGCGTGACAAAGAAGCCGGTGAGGGTGCCGACGCTCTGAAAGAGCAGGTCAAGGCTGCCAACCGGAGCCGCCGGAGCTACCGGGATTTTCTCCGTCGGTTCTGCGTGACCCGGGAGGAAGTTCACCTCGACCCGGATGAATTCGACTTGAACTTCTACACCTACGGCCTGTCGGTCTATGGCAACTTACCCCTGATCGAACCGCTGGAAACACGGGAGAGCAAAAAAATTGAAGAACTTGCCCTCGTCATCGACACCAGCTATTCCACTTCCGGCGAACTGGTTCGGGCATTTCTGGCGGAGACCTATACCTTATTAAAAGGGAAGGACAATTTCTTCCACCGGATGAACCTGCATCTCATTCAGGCCGACAATGCCATTCAGCAGGACATCCTCATCCACAATGAGGACGAGCTGATCCATGCCATGAACCACTTTGAGCTTCGGGGCGGCGGCGGAACCGATTTCCGGCCTGCTTTCGCTCATGTGAACCGGCTCTGCGATGAGAAAAAGTTCTCGAACCTTCGCGGCCTGCTCTACTTCACTGACGGCATGGGCATGTATCCGGCAAAACGGCCTGCCTACGATACCGCTTTTCTGTTCCTCGGCGACCGGTTCGATGACGCCAATGTTCCGTCCTGGGCGATGAAAGTCGTTCTGGACGAAGAAGAGTTTTCGGATCGATCTGCCCGTTCCGCCTCGGCTCTGTCCGAAGCCATGCGTGAAGAAGACGACCTGTACCGGGATCTAAACAACTCGTGAGGAGAAAAATTCTATGGATATCAAATGTGCAAAACAGGAGATCGAAGATACCGTCAAAGCCTATCTCGCCAAAGACCCTCTGGGCGAATACGCCATCCCTGCCATTCGTCAGCGTCCCATCCTGCTGATGGGTCCTCCGGGTATCGGCAAGACGCAAGTCATGGAGCAGGTCGCACGGGAGTGCGGCGTAGCTCTGGTGGCCTATACCATCACCCACCACACCCGGCAGAGCGCAGTGGGTCTGCCTTTCATCCGTCAGCGGCACTATGGTGACAAGGACGTTTCCGTCACCGAATACACCATGAGCGAGATCATCGCCAGCATCTATTCCAAGATGGAAGCCACTGGCCTGAAAGAGGGCATTCTTTTCATTGATGAGATCAACTGCGTCTCCGAAACGCTGGCTCCCACCATGCTCCAGTTCCTGCAGTGCAAGACCTTCGGCAATCAGGCTGTTCCGTCCGGCTGGGTCATCGTGGCTGCCGGAAATCCGCCCGAGTATAACAAATCTGTCCGGGATTTTGATGTCGTCACTCTCGACCGTGTCCGCCGGATGGACATCGAGCCGGATCTGGGCGTCTGGAAAGAGTACGCCCGTGCCGCGCACATCCACAGTGCGATTCTGAGCTATCTGGAACTGCATCCTCAGAACTTCTATCAGATCAACGCCGATGTGGACGGCACCCAGTTCGTCACCGCTCGCGGCTGGGAAGACCTTTCCAATCTGCTGGACACCTACGAAAAAATCGGCCTGAAAGCTGACGAAGCTCTTATCCGGCAGTACATCCAGCACCAGAAGATCGCCGAGGACTTTGCATCTTATCTCGACCTCTACTATAAATATCAGGACGACTACGGCGTGGAAGAGATTCTGGCCGGTCAGGTCAAACCTGCGATCTATGCCCGTCTCATGCAGGCTCCCTTTGATGAGCGGCTCTCTCTCGTCAGCCTGATTTTGTCCGGTCTTGAGACTCGTTTCGCAGCTTCCCGTCAGGCCGACGGCGTTGCCGATGCTTGCTATGCTTTCCTGCGTGAAGCCAAAAAAGCCTTTGCAACCCTGCCCGATGACATTCCGGACGGCCCGTCCACCCTGTTCGCCCAGATGATCTCCGATTATAACGACGAAACGCAGAAAAAGCGTGATGCTGGTCTGCTGAGCCGCGATGAGCTGAGCATCCGCCTGCGTGCATTCTCCGCCTTGCGAGAGTGGGACGGTGAACTGCGCCGCGCTAATGCAGCCGGAACACAGGAGGCATTCGACCTGCTGCGGAACCAGTTCAACTCGCTGGCAGATGCCCGGGATGAGGCACAGAACAAGGCGTCCTCCGCTCTGGAAGCTGCCTTTGATTTCATGGAGCAGGCGTTCGAGGAGAGTCAGGAGATGGTCGTCTTTGTCACCGAACTGACCCTCTCGCCTGCCGCCCATGCCTTTATCAGCGAGACCGGATGCGAGCGGTACTTCAAGTACAACAAAGACCTTCTGCTTGACCACCGCAAAGCGGCGTTGCAGCAGGAGCTTGCCGCCGAGAAACAGCGCAACGGGGGAATCTGACGGATGGAAAATCTTATTTTCAGCCTGAACAGCACCATGCCCCTGTTCCTTATCATGCTGCTGGGCTACCTGCTCCACCGCAAAGGCTTTCTCGAGGACAGCTTTGTGGCGTCCGCCAACAAATTTGTTTTCCGCATTGCCCTGCCGGTGCAGCTTTTCCGTGACCTTGCCACCACCGACATCTATGCCAATTTCGATGGCAAGTATGTTCTGTTCTGCTTTGTCACGACCCTTGTAAGCATCCTTGTCATCTGGTTTCTGGCACGGCATCTCCTCAAAGACAAACACATCGTCGGCGAATTCGTTCAGGCCTGTTACCGTTCCTCCGCCGCTATCCTCGGCGCAGCGTTCATCCAAAATATTTACGGCACTTCCGGTATGTCCGGCCTGATGATCTTGGGCAGCGTGCCGCTCTACAACATTTTTGCTGTCCTGATCCTGACGATTGAAAGCCCATCCGCCGATGCGCAGACCGGCATGAGCGATAAGATCAAGGCCAGCATCAAGGGGATCTTCACCAATCCTATCTTGATTGGTATCGCCTTGGGCTTTGTCTATTCTCTGCTCCGCCTGCCGATGCCTGCCATCGCCGGCAAAACACTTTCCAGCCTTGCCAGCCTGACAAGTCCACTGGCACTCCTTGCCATCGGCGCAGGCTTCAAGGGCAAGGCCGCTCTGGGTTACCTCAAACCTACCGTTGTTGCCACACTTGTCAAGTTGGTCATCCTGCCCGCGGTCTTCCTTCCGCTGGCCGTCAAATGCGGCTTCACAAATGAAAAGCTGGTTGCCCTCCTCGTCATGCTGGGAAGCATCTCGACCCCTTCCGGCTATGTTATGGCAAAGCAGATGGGTCACGAGGGTGTCCTCTCCGGCAGCGTCTGCGTTACTACCACCTTTTTCAGTGCCTTGACCCTCACCTTCTGGGTCTGGCTGGCACATAGCATGGGATATATCGTTTAACAAAAAGAAGCGGCTCCGCCGCGTTGGAGTGCCAACGTTGCGGAGCCGCTTTACATTACTTGTTCAGCCGGATTGTCCGGGTTTCGGTTGCTTCAGTGGTATAGCCGCGGCCGCAGTTGCTGCAAACATCCGTCTTGATGATAAGACGCTCCTGCGTGGAAATGCCGTTTTCATCGGTGGAAATCGTGAACCAAGGGCCGTTCTGGATTTCTGTGATAACAGCATCTGCATCGCAGATAGAACAGGTGCCGCCTTCGACAACGTCACCTTCGGGAAGATCTAAATTCATGCTTTTCGTTGCCAGACAACGAGTATCTTCGTCTGTATATTCTTCGGTAAAACCATGTCCACATCGCTGGCAGACATACGTTATAATTACAAGGCGTTCAACCTTGGCATCTCGTGCATAAAGTTTTCCGTGAGTACAATCTGTGTAACCAACTGTAAGCCAAGGTCCATACTGAATAGTTTGAGCCATATAACCACCGCAAGAAGAACACTGAACGGTAACGGCAAAGGCAGGAATGGAGAGCAGAGCAACCAATATTGAGCAGATAAACAGGCTGATAACTTTCTTTTTCATAACTCAATTCACCCCCAGTTAATACTGATTTTTAGTGAGGACAATAGTTGTCGGGATGTGTTTTGGATATAATGTACCCATAACAGTGGACACGGAAAATAGTGTAGTCTCCGATTTTTAGA
>CAVBWT010000069.1:0-8054 GCA_963599235.1 Lawsonibacter asaccharolyticus
GACGATGTAGCTTGCAACATGCAGCTCGCTGCCGTTTTCGTAGATCTTTTCCATTGTTGTTCCTCCTTGTAAAATTTTCCCTCCTACGCTATACTTAGCACATAAAGGGAGGAATTTGTATGCCTGAGATTATTGCAGTCATGGTAAGCTTTTTAAGTTTTGCGCTCTCACTTGGATTGGCAATTCGTACATTCATGAAAGAACGAGAATGTTACTCACTGGATGTAATAGACTATCTGGTCGTTTACGAGCGGGTTACAGAGTTTTTCGTTTGCATCAGCAATACATCCGATAGCCCACTCACTATCACGTCTATCAAATATAATGGAACCATTTGCTTATTGCAGTCCAGAGCCGTCGAAACCAGGCGCGATGGAACGGTTGTTCGTTCAACCGCTGAATTTCCGCTTTGCGTTCCTGCTCACGGAGTTCAATACGCTTACATTCTTTTTCCCGATACAAGTGTTCTGCATAAGCAGCTAACTCCCGGAACGATTGTGAATTTTCAAGTTCAGACCACTCGTAGTCTTTCACAAAAAACACAAACTCTGTCGCATACGGGATATTATCTGCATAAAGAACGCGACCAGTAATCGGATAATGCTCTTTCACGTAGGTATAGCATTTCAGTTTCTGGAACTCCATCAGTTCTTCAGAAGACATCCAGAATGAAATATTCCATACCACTTGCCCGCCAAAGCTCGGTGCAATCGTCAAACCTGGATACTTTGACTGCATATCATCTCAGCTCCTTATCAGGCATTGGTGGAGTTGGCGGCATCCATCTCGATAGCCATAGCACCATACGGGGTGGTCATAGCACCAGAGCAGCGAGTTTCGATCAAGTAGATCAGCTGGTTATAGTCGATGTTGAAGTCATCGAACATGTTGACCTCGCCGCCCTTGTCGGCACCCACGGTATAGTCAGCCAGATTGACAACGATACCCAGCAGGTCGCCGCCCTTAGCACCCTTACGGCCTTCCATGCGAGGCACGGTCACGATTTCCTTCACGCGCAGCTTACGGGCCAGAGCAGCCTCGTCAGCATACAGCGGATGACCAATACCGTCCTCCAGCAGGAGCATGTCGGTCAGCACATCCTCGGTGGTGTAGAAGGTCGGAGAGCCAGAACCCTTGTAGTTCTTGCGAGCCTTGATGATGGACTTGATGGTTGCCTTCGCCTTGGCGTCCTCGTTCGCGTTGGTACCGGGCTGAACCACGACCTTGATGGTGTAGAAGTCATCATCGTTGTAAATCGGACGGATGTTCAGCTCGTTGATCTTGTCATCGCTGGCATCGTCACGACCATCGCTGATCAGGAAAGCCATAGCCAGTTCCTCGTTCAGCTTGCCGCGCTGCTCCTTCTTGGTAAAGGCCACAACATCCATGGTAGACATATCAATGATGTCATCACGGTCGAAGCGCTGCTTCTTATACACGGTAGTCGGAGTAGTGGAACGCTTCAGCAGCTTGAAGACCTGCTCCTTCTTGTAGTTGCCCTTGATGTAACCCTTGGCACGAGCCTCATCCTCGGTCAGGTCAGCAAACATAACCTTAACGCGGCTGAACGGCACATGATGGACGCTATTCATGACCTTATCAACCCAGGTCTGGTCGCGATCCACGATACGGGGCACCGTATCCAGATTGTGGTCATCCGGGAACAGGTAGTCCATGTTCTCGATACTGTGAGCCAGCTCATCACCGGTAATGCCTGCATCCAGGAAGGCATCACGCAGAGTGCCGTGCTTGTGGGCAGTCGTGATAATGTTATTGATGTCATCCATGCTGTGCTTCAGCACGGCACCGTCGTTGTTGTTTTCAAAGCAGTGGTGCATAGTTTTTTCCTCCTCACCATCGTTGTTATCATTGCCCTCACCGTCCTTGCCGTCATCCAAGGCAGAACCGATGATTGCGTAAACCACGTTCTTCTGTTCCTCCGTCAGGGTATCAAATACCTCCTTGACGGTCTTCTCGTTGGCGTCAGCCATCTTGGTTTCTCCTTTGTCGTCTTCAAGTGGGTTATCATCTGGATCCAGCCCATGTTTCAAGCTCAAACCAGAGTCGGTGTAAATAAAAGCTTCAGAACTGTCCTCTTCGGTGCCATCCGCACTGTGCTTTACAACCTCATCAATCAGCGCACCGGGATTGCATCCGGCGATAACCAAGCTCAGTTCTTTGATCATACCGTGCATCACGGTCTTTCCGGCCTTCTGGATGCCATTGGCGTAGATAGACATTGCATCAATGTCACCATTGTCCACACAAGCCTTGGCAGTCTGTCCACTGGACGTATCGTTCAGCTTGACATAGGCATACACACCTTCCTTACGGTTCTGGAGCAGCGCATGGCCCAGAACATTGTCCGGGCTAGAATGGTCATGATTCCACACGACAGGAACTACCTGACCATCGCATTCCTTGAAGGCATTCGGTGCAATAGTCAAGCCGTCAAAACACTTCACGTTTGCCTTGGTCGCCCAACCGGAAAAGTCGTAGTCAAAATTGATTGCCATTTTGAATTTTTCACACTCCTTCCTGCTGATTTGCATTACCTGGCTCATCAGCATCATTCTCTTTGCCCTGAATGGGCGTTCCCGTATCAGCAGAGGCAATGTTACGGTTTGCAAGCTGGTCAGACTTCGGGTCCTTCGAGGGCTTCATACCAATAACCTGCCGGAACTCATTCGGGGTCATAATTTCATTGCGAGTAAACTTATCCGCCATCTCAGCGATCATGCTCACCGGTGCCAGACGGAACGGATCATGGAAGCACATAATGCTCTGGCCCTGCGTTCGGGCAGTCTTTGTCAGAAACTTCCGTTTGAACTCATCCGCGATAGCCGATACGACCGGTTCAACAATGCGGTTCATGTAATTGTTCATCGTTTTCTCGTCCGCAGTACCATTCAGGATTTCCTGTGTCACACCCAACTGACTGTATACCATGTTCATCAGGTATTCGATGGATTTCAGAATGTTGTTTTCGAGGCTGCGATTCAACTGCACGATACGCTCCGTACCGTCCGTATAGGCAATACCGTACTTGGAGCCGGAAAGCTGCTTTTCGATGTCAGACCTGCGCTGTTCGGCCTGTTCTCGCCGGGATTGGCTCTTAATGACGTAAGGAAGCTGAATAATCATGTCCAGCTTTCCGCTGCCAGCCTGTTCATCCACCACATCCAGCAATGCCAGCTTTCTTACCAGCTGCTGCATCGTAGAGTTCGGTGCATTCATGACAGAGTAAAACGGGTTTTCAATGAGTGCAACCATCTTCTTCGGAAAGGTGACTTCTTCCCTCTGCCCGGTCAGCTCATTGAACATCCGCACGCGCACATGATTCGGGTACCACTCCACCGGTACGCCAACACGCATGGAGTAGATTTCATAGCTGTTACTGTAGCGTGGGTCAAAGTCGGTTTTCTCCGGTACAACAGCCGCCACTCCCTCTTCCAAAAAGGTCATCACGATGTCCTGAATCAGCCCTCGGCCAGTCTGGTCGGTATTGGCTTCCTCGGTAAGACAATAATTAAGACCCGAATCAATAATCTCATCAAAGCAATTATTCTCATCGAGCCTTACGTGATTGATCGTAATGGATGCTGCATCAAGTGCTATGCGGTTATAGATGGCATTGATAATGGTGCGCTCACTGCCACGGGAGTAGCGCATCCGGTCCGGGCGGTAACTGTAGCCGCCTCCATAATACCCACTCCCGGGAGGGTCCCGATTCAGAAAGGCATTCCAAGCGTGTTTCAGCCTGGAGCCAATGTTCATCTCCATTTTGAATTTTCCTCCAAAAAGAAAAAGCGCATCAGCCGTTAAGCCAATGCACTAATCTTCAACAATAGTTACTTGATGATTTCAATGGATGCAATATCCGCTTTCGTAAACTCAGTCAGTTCATCCAGAAGAAGGCTCTCAATCTCAACAGGAGCATTGTCGTCCGCTGCAATCCAGTCTGTTGCAACACCTCTCCATACATGCCCGTCAGTGTCTACAATTTCAACTTTTTCGCCTTCATACTTTCTAAGCGTTTCCGTTTCCATGGTTACTCTCCTTAATAGGGTAAATGTGAGTTCCTGCTTTGGAATAGATAATGATGGCATTATGTGTTTCATGGGCATCTCCATCTTTATCTATACAAACTCCAATGGGCGTTTCAGAACGAACACGTTCTTTCTTTATCCATTCACCCTTATTGGACGACACTAATTCTCCAGTTCCGTGAAGTCGCAAAATATATTTTTGAGCATCACTTGTCCTAAAATAGACATAGCTCTTGCCCTTCACGTACTTCGGGGAATTTCTGTCATGTTGTGCCTGCTTATCAACTTTGATACGAAGACTCACATCGCCGTGTTTTATTGCCCTACGCAATACTGACACATTTATTTTAGCACGTTCAGGCTTGTCTGTATAGGGTTTATGTCCAAGTTGTGCAGGTGTCCGCCGAACTCCCCACTTCATGCCTTTTACACCATAGTGGTAAAGTTCGCAAGTTCCGTCAGTCCATCTCCACATAGCGTTTCTGAAATCCTCTTAGCGTTTACGCCTGCGGTCGTAACGAACATTATTGACTACTCTTGAAACAACATTCTTGCCGGTCTTAGTGTACGCCTCTCTGCTCTTAGCCCACGCAGCATCAGCACGATCAGATGCCGAACTCGCTTTGTTAAAAGCGGTATTGTATTCTTTTGCTGCGGAAGATTTATTCCGCGCCGATGCAAGGACTCTCTCCACACGATTTCGCCCAAGAGCATTATACTTAGCCTTGGCATCCTTCCAAAGTGCATCCGCATGGTCGCTCTGGGCACTTGCCGAGTTGTATTTCTTTCGGTAATCCTTGATGTTTTTGTTGAGTTCCGCCTTCTTTTGAATCGTCTTGATTTGACGATTGCGAATTGCTGTGGATACTCTTGAACTTCCGATCTTACTAGGATGTTTTGCATATCCCTGAAGCTCGTGAAGTTCAGAAGAACTCTGTTTACGTCGAGCCATAGATGGATTCGTCTGTAAGCGAGCCTTACGCACACCCCACTTCATGCCTTTAACACCATAGTGATAGAGTTCAATAGTACCATCGTTCCATTGCCACATAAAAAATCCTCCTTTAACTCAAATAGTCGTTCATTTTGCGTTCCATGTAAGCAGTGCACTCGGAAACAGTCTTGTTACCCCACTTGGAAACATAGCCAATGGTATTCGCTCCAATTTCTTTTGCGATGCGCTCCGCATTATACTTTCGATACAGCTTGTCCACGACCTTCGGATTCGTTTCTGTCACAGATTGCAGACGGACGGAATCCACGTCGAATACGATCATCGGCCGCTTTGCATGGTAGCTGGAGTAATCTTTGTCGTTGTAGTCCAACAGAGCGTTGTAACCTTTCTTGCTCAGTTCTGCATAGAAGCGGCTCTGTGCTGCCACCTCCTGTGCATTGTGGTTCGTCAGAGAGAGATTCAATGCCTTGTAGATGGCCACTTTTTCGGAAGCGGTCAATGTAGTCGGGTCTTTCTTCAAGGCGTTTTCTGCCTGCTTGAAAAGCACCTGCTGGGTAGGTCTGCGCATCTTCTCTTTGGAATCCGCAATGGATGCTTCAAGATTCTGTTTGAACTCCTTTTCTTTCAGCAATCCGGCCGTAATGTCACTGGCGTTCTCATCCGAGGGCACTTTAAGCTTCTTGACAGTTTCCAGTTTCAGCTGGTAGACCTTCATATTGTTAGCCCTGTCACGCAGTGCGGTGGCGGTCGCCAAATCCTCTTCACTGCCGGAAGCATTCGCCTGCTTTTCTGCCTGCTTGGCATCATAGTTAGCTCGTGTCGTCAGATTCTTGCCAAAGAGGCCCATGTACTTGTCACTGTCAGCCTTCTTATAAGTTGCATAGAACGCAAAGTTTTCAAACTCTTTGGAAGTCTGAATACGAGAAAACGTCGTGCCCTTCTTCAGGTAAGTATCAACGTACTGCCGCCCAGTCACCTGAGTCCGAGCAGTATTGACACAGTCCTTCACGCGCATTTCCATCGTAGATGCCATGCGTTCCACACGGCTGGCATTCTGGCTTACACCATATCGTTTTCGTCCTGCCGGAGTATAAGTACCATCAGCATACTGGTACCGCCGAACTCCCCACTTTTGCCCTTTGATTCCATGGTGATACAATTCCATTTTGAATTATTCACCCCTCTCGCAACTTCTGAATTGCAAGAGCAATGCTTAGCGCGGAACTGGTAATTGCAAGAACACTGCCAGCAACCTCCAAGGTATCGCTGACAGCTTCGCGGCCGGAATAGACCTTCTTCGGATTAAACATATCGTCATACTGTTTTTCCAACATGGCACGATTGATTTGCTCTCGCATCTCCTGATCGGTCATCTTGCTCAAATCCATCTTTTCTGTCCTGCGGGACTGAATTTTCATGGACTTGTCGCTTAATGCCTTCAGATTACCAGCCATCTGGTTACCAGCATCTGCAACAGATTTTGCCCGTTCGCGGTCTTCACGAACCCAGCGATTTGGATCTTGCAGGCCTTCCTCAGACAGACGATTATCCTTCTTCTTTTTAGCATTTGCAGCAACATCTCGGTCATACCGTTTCTTGCCTGCTTCCGTCAGGGTGCCGTCTTTGTTCTGATAACGGCGGACACCCCACTTCATACCGGGAATACCCCAATGCCAAATCTGGTCATTATAGTACAAGCTTCATCCTCCTTCTCTATAGAGTATTGCAATTGTACCCCCCCCCCATGTTATACTGGGCTATCCGCTTATTTGTATGTGTGGAGGAGGTCTGAAACTATGTCTGATTCTCAACTGCGTCTCGCAGATTTTAATTGTGAGATTTCGTCTTGCGAGTCCCATCCTGATTTCGATGATTTGACCCGTTTTCAAAAGGTCGAGTTTCCCGAACAGGCAGGGCTTGCTGCTAATTCGCTGCTGCAACTGATTCCGGCGCAGGCTACGGCGGATGCCATGTCAAATACGTATGTACTCCGTTTTCCGGAAGGCATCAAAGGCAGTCTGATGAACTTAAATCAGGGTGGTCAGTCCACAACTATGGTAGATGTCACCGGACATTTTGCAGGTACTGCTTCTCTGTACAAGGTTGATCCTGTATCGGTCGCAGCTTTTCAGATGTTCAGTGTCGCTTCCTTTGCCACCGGGCAGTATTTCCTTGCTGACATCAGCTCTAAGCTGACGGAGGTGAATCGAAAGCTGGATGACCTTCTGGTCTTTCTTCAGGCTTCCAAACGTACCGAATTGCTGTCCGAACTCACATTTGCCAAGTATGCCCTTGCAAATTACTCGACCGTTATGCTCAGTGAACCGCAGCGCATGGCTACCATTGCCAACCTGCAGCGTGCAAAAATCAAGGCCGTGGCCGACATGGAATTCTACACAGAGCAGTTGGAGGATTCAGTTGGTGCGAAAACCAACGAAAATCAAGCCAGAATTGTATTGCGGAATAAACAAGGCATCGACCTTGCTTCCCAACTGTATGCAATCAGCACGATTATGGAAGCTTACTATGCACAAAACTGGAACAAGTCCTACCTTGCGAACATCAATTCTGATGCCAAACCCTTGTTTGCTCTTACCCAGAATCGCATGATTGGTGCACTGAAAACCTTCTCTGATAAGATCAACAAAGAAATCGAAAGCAAAAAGAAGGGTCTGCTCAAAGGCGATGTATCCGCGAGCGAGCACAAAATTCTGGAGTTGTTAGACACCCTGAACGCACAGCCGGAGTCCCCGCTTCTTGCTCTAGTCAAAGATGCACTGGACAAACCCTCTGCGTCTACGGAACTTTACCTTCGTCCAAATGGTGATGTTTACCAGAAAGTCGTTTGATTTACTCAAACATCTCTCGGTTCAGCTTCCATGCAATATAGGCATCCATCATGGCTGCCACAGCATCAATCTTTTGGTCAGACCGGCGTTTCAGCAGTTTGCGGTTGCCATTGGTATCTTCCAGAGCAATGCAGTTACCCATGGCGAATTGCATGAGTGCTTCATCGAAGAGAAGTTTCCGTTGTTCGGAAAGTTTCTTCA
>CAVBWT010000070.1:0-8023 GCA_963599235.1 Lawsonibacter asaccharolyticus
CGGTCCATGTGTATATCTCCAAGCTGGGCATCGAGGTCAGTTCCAAGGTCACGGAGACAGAGTACGATTCGCTGCTGGAACGGTACAACAGCATCACACTGTCGAACTCTACAGTCAGCAGTCGGAATTCCTCGTTGACAGGTTCGCTGAACAGTATCCGGAATACAGCGACCATTGCCTACGACACGGCGATTCGAGCAGAAACAGCTGTGGGAGAACAGGTCGGCGGAATCACGGCATCGATTATCTATGACGGCACACTCTTTGCCGCGCTGTTCGGCCTACATTATAAAAATGAAACCGACAGCAAGGGCAATACGACCCGGTATGCGTTCAATGCCGGAACTTTGAGCCAGTCTACGATAGCATGGAAGAACAGTTCGGCCGGCTTCTTTGTATCTACAGACGGTGGTAAGACGTGGGGCTATGGCTGGGAGTCGAATGACACCGCAGTCAAAACAGCGATCCTGCTGGAACAGACCCTCAAGGAACTGGACGAGCGGTATAAGAAAGCCACAGAGCTTTCCGATGAATTGCTGAAAGAACTGGATGAGCGGTACAAAACAGCGACCGCCATTTCTGCCGAGCTTCAGAAAACACTCGACCAGAGGTACGAAACAGCAAAAAAGTTGTCGAAAGAACTGTATGAGGAGCTGGATAAAAGATATGACACTGGAATCCCTGTGTCGGAAACCGCACCGAAGAATCCTGCAGCAGATACCCTCTGGGTAGATAAGAAGAACCTGCGGCTGAAGCTGTGGGATGGAAAGCAATGGCAGACGGTTGGATATGAGCCGGAAGAACCCGACCCGGAACTAACTGAACCGGAGCCAACAGAATCCACAGAGCCAGAAAATCCAGATACCGAAAACAAAGAAGAAAGTGACACCGAGGAAGGAGGGAGCGCGTAATGGTCACAAGCATTTATCAGGAAGTGGAACTGTCACTGACGGAAAATCTCATCCCGGTGACGGTTCCGGTCAAACAGTATGACAATAAGGCACGGAAAGTCCGGTGTGTCCTGTATAACAACTCCGTGCAGTATTCCGTGCCGCAGGACTGCATCGTTGCCTGTTCAGGCACCAGACCGGATGGTACGATCTTTCATTACACGAGTGAAACGGCGTCCGATCTTGTGTTTGTTGAAAATGGAGCAGTCATCTTTACAATCACGACCTTCATGACGGCACAGGCTGGGCGTTTTCCGCTGGATGTTGTTATGCTCAGCACAGATGGTGACGTCCTTGGCTCGTTCTCCCTCACGCTGAAAGTTGAGCGGGCAGCCATCAACAACGGCAAGATCGCCACTTACACCTATGCCGGTGTGGTGGAAGCCATCCGCAAGGGATTGCTGGAAGTCTATATCACGGACGATGGTTATTTTGCCATTGTGTCGGAGGATGGGCTTGGTTTTAGTGATAAATCGGAGTCCAGCACCATCCAGAAGTTCATCGAGAATCTTCTGAACTGCACGATCACGGATGACGGGTATCTTGCCTTTACCACGGAAGATGGTCTGAAGCTCATCTTCTCGATGGACGATGACGGACGACTGGTCGTAGAGTTTGCAAACGGCTGATGCAGCCGGGAAAGGAGAAAGTTATGTCGGAATATGTCGGCAATCGAATCGTTCCGCGCCATGATGGTGTCTGGGACAAAGCAAAAGCATATGAACCTCTTACCATTGTGTATGAGGAGTCCACAGGTGACAGCTATATTAGCCGGAAGCCTGTGCCAGCCGGAACACTTCTGGCGCAGGAGGAATACTGGGCGATATGTTCCCGGTTTTCGGAGCAGATGGCTCTTTACCGTCAGAACACGGCAGATGATGTGGCGACCCTGCGTAAGATGACGGCACAGGATGTGGCTGACATTACGCAAAAGGTGGATGCTGTCAATAGTGCTGTGGCTGCAAACAAGTCTGAGATGGACAAGACGGCAGAAACGCTGAAAGCCCAGATCGATGCCAATGTCAAGGCATCCACAGATAAGAACGCCAACTATGCGCAGGAACTGGTGGATGCCCGTGTGGATGATGCCGGGAAGACCTATGATACAGCAGGAGAGAATGTCCGAGCCATCGGCAGAGTTCGCTCCATGCAGAATATCATGAAGAACTGGTATCTGAATGCCGGATATACAAATCAGAACGGCAACCTTGTGGCTTCGGATGCCTGGCGTGTCGCACACATGGTTCCGGTCGGCGGCGGTGCGATTCTGGTGGATGGCCAGTTCGGCTATATGAGCGGCCGGGATGACTATAACAATGTGGTCTGCTACGACATGGACCGCAAATACCTCGGCGGATGCTTCCGGGCAGAGAGTGGTAAGGTTTATGACAACTATGTGGTCACGCTGCTCCCGAACACCCGGTTCATTTCCATTACCACCAGCGCAAAATTGCTGTCAAAGCTCTCTGTATACCTTTACGACAATATGCTTCCTTTGCGCTTGCTCTCGAATTACGCAACGGGCTGGCAGTGGATGAACGGCAGTGTGGACATCCGGTTCACGGCCAGCAAGGTGACAGTCACCTTCCCGGAGGGTAAGAACGTGTATATCTGCCGTCGCCCCAACGGTACGCAGTATGAGCAGACGAGGCTGGGCGCGGAGAACAGTGTCTCCGTTGACTTTACAACGAAACAGTGGTGGGCAGTTTACTACGATGGCATGGAAGTCTCGGCAGATGAAGCTGGAGAGAAGACCGAAGTCCCGGTCATCAAGGTGGCAAACACAGATGGCAACTGGGGAAATCTGTTCACCCGAAACCGTTTTGTGTTTGCTGTGCTTTATGACAGTAACGTCGTATATGTTGCTCCGTCCAACAACGGTACGGTCATCAACAGCATCGACTACGGCAACCCGGCGAAGATTGCCTACAATGCAATGACCCAGCACAAGTACCGTTCTGCAAAGATGTTCCTTTCCACAGGTCAGCTCACGATTGACACCGTCAACCGCACCATTCAGGTCACCAAGCGGAGTCTGGGCGTGGTGGATAACGGTGCCTATTACTGGATTGCTGCTGGTGAGGAACCTGTGCCGATGCTGGACAGTGAGGAAGCAGAAAAGCATCACATGCTGATCCTTGCCTATGATTCTTCTAAAGGCGAAATCAACCTTTACAACACCACACAGTTCCGTGCTTTGGGAGCTTTTGGCTACTATATTGCCGCATGGTATGAGAACTACTTCTGGTATCCGCACATGGGAGCGTCTTTCAGCATCGTACTGAATGGCACAGAGTACAAAGCTGGTGCCCTGTTTGATGAAGAACGGCGTGATTCGTATATCGAAAAAAAGTATGCGAATCAGTTCCAGCAGCTCCGCTCTGATTTGGCTGGTAAGGATTCCCGACACATGTATCTGGCAAGCGGTGGAATCACCATCGACCAGAATGCTGGCACGATCCAGGTCAGCTCCAAGTGTCTGGGTGTGCCGGACACATTCCACTATCAGTGGATCACAGCAAGTGATCCGGTGGAGATGGCATTCAATACGGCCGGCTCTTATGGAATGCCGATGCGCATTCTCGCTTACGATGCCAAGACGGAAACCATCAACCTGTATGATACCAGTCTGTTCCGCAAGCTGGGCACGAATGGCTTCTATATCGCAAGCTGGTACCTGAGTAAGCTGTATAATCCGCATATCAACCCGGATGTGAAAATCATTCTGAACGGTAAGGAGTATAAGGCTGGTGATCTGTTTGCAGATAACGAAGCATCCTTTATCCCGAAGCGTATTACCGACTATGTTCAGAAAGCCATTGCTCCGGCAGCAGAAGATGATATCGTGACCCCGTCCCATTGGGACTGCATGGAGGGTCGGCAGCTCTCCATCTTCTTCGATTGCCTCTCCCGGCACGATGGCAAGGAAAATCTGTATGTGTTTGCCAGAGGCACGAATGCACCGACTTTGACCCGGAACGAATACTGTATGAACTACACGCCGACTGCGGAGAGTACTGACTTCTCGCTTACAGTGCGCCGTTTGGATGAGGACGATTGCCACATCGTTTCTTCTAAGGCTGTGCAGGTCAAGGTACACCACAAGTTGAAGAACAAGCTCACGAAGAATGTCTGCATCTGCGGTGATTCCCTCGTGGACAACGGTCATGTGGCAACGGAAGTGTATCGGCTGTTGGCAGAGGATGGTGACTGTGTGATCCACCAGCTTGGCACGAGAGGCCCGGACGGTGGCAAGCATGAGGGGCGCGGCAGTTGGACCTTCGCCCGATATCTGGCAGATAGCGACTACGCCGGCAAGACCAACGCTTTCTGGGATAAGCTCAAGAGCCGACTGGACTTCCAGAAATACTGTGAGACCAATGGCTATGAGGGTATCGACTACTTCCTGATTGCACTCGGTACAAACGATGTGTCGCAGGGCAGTACACTGTACCGTACCGAAGCAGAGGTGCAGAAGTTCGTAGACCAGGCAAAGCAGTTCATTGATGCGTTGCTGGATAAGGAAACCGGCTTCCCGAACTGCAAGGTCGGCATTGGTCTTTGTGGTCCGGGCTCCGATTACTCCTACCAGTGCGGTGCAAGCATGGGCATCTTCCACATGAGCATCAACACCCTCAACCTCGCGCTCATCAAGGCATTCGACGCTGGCAAGTACCATAAAAATGTGACCTGCTTTGCACATGGACTACGCACCGACCGCCGACTGGCATTCCCATATTCGGACAAGCCTGTGACGAATCGCTTCACGGAAACCAGCCGGACGCTGACCAACAGCATCCATCCTTCCTCAAGGGGCTATCAGGCATGGGCAGACGGCTACTATTGTCAGATTCGTGCATGGCTGACCGAGGACAGTAAATAAATTTCCATCGTCAATGGCAGACAGGGGTTATATTTGTCTGTTAAACGGTGTTCATTATAGAGGAGTATTTACACAGGGCGGCATCGACCGCCTATTTTTATGCCCAAAAGGGCGGAAAGGGTAAGATTATGCAGAATGTGATCGACAAGATTGAATGGATGTTCGCAGGTCTGGGTGGTTTTCTGGGCTGGTTCTTTGGTGGCTTCGATGGCTTCCTCTATGCGCTGGTGGTGTTTGTGGTTTGCGACTACTTCACCGGGGTGCTGGCAGCAGCCATCAAGCACGAGCTGTCCTCTGCGGTTGGCTTCCGTGGTATCGCTAAAAAGGTGTGCATTTTTGTGTTGGTCGGCATCGCCAACATCATCGACACGCAGGTGTTGCAGAATGGCTCCGCCATCCGCACGGCAGTTGTTTTCTTCTATTTGGCGAATGAGGGCCTGAGCTGCCTCGAAAACGCAGCAGTTATCGGCCTTCCGGTGCCGGACAAGCTCAAGGAGATGCTGGCACAGCTGAAGGAAGAAAAGAAGAATAAGGACGAGTAATCAATGGGGAGAGGTGTAACAGCCTCTCCCTGAATTTTTAGGAGGCATGAACCATGAGTAAGAAAGAGTATCCCGCAAAGCTGACGACCGGTTATTACCGTGTGCGTGAAGTTTGGGAAGATGAAGCATCCCAGCTGGGAGCATACCGTCTGCTGGCGAACGCGAAGGCCAAGTGCGATGAGAATCCCGGTAGTCGTGTGTTCGACAACGACGGCAATGTGATCTACCCGGAGGAAGCTGTGCCTGTCACTGGAGCAGAGGAAGAAGAGGAGCATCCGGTACAGGATGAGCCGGAGGAGAAAGAGCCGGAAAACGAGGAACAGCCGAAAGAAGATGCCCCGGCGGATGATTCCGGTAAGGAAGGGGAGAAGAACGAGGAGCCCACTGTGGATGAGAGTGAGTTCCCGACCGCAGAGGAACTGCCGGCCACCATTGCCTATGGCAAGCTCAAGACCCTCATGAATATCCGTAAGAAGCCGGATACCAGCGCAGAGGTCATCACTGTCTATAAGAAGAACACTCTTGTGGAAATCATTCAGTTCTGCGATGGCTGGCTGAAGATCAAGTGCTCGGAAGCGGAGGATGGTGTGGCGTATGTCCTGAACAGTGCAGACACCTACGCTTTTACTGCCAGCAAGATCTATGAGGTCCGTCCCGGCGACAACCTCTGGAAGATTGCGGTGGCTGAACTGGGGGACGGCAATCGCTGTGCGGACATCCGTGCTTTGAACGGTCTGACTTCCAACGCTCTCCGGGTCGGCATGAAGCTGCTGATCCCGTAACAACAAAATAACCACAGCACAAGGCTCGGAGAAATCCGGGCCTTAACTTTTTTAGCAGGAGGAAATCATTATGGGATATACCAATAGTCCACTCGTTGTTTACACCAAGCTCTCCCCGAACCATTCCGGGCAGAGAACCCACAGCATTGACCGCATCACGCCGCATTGTGTGGTCGGTCAGCTTTCTGCAGAAAGCATCTGTGGGTGCTTCACCAGTACGAGCCGTCAGGCAAGCTGCAACTACGGCATCGGTACGGATGGTCGTGTGTCGCTTTGTGTCGAAGAAAAGAACCGCAGCTGGTGCTCATCCAGTAACGCCAATGATCAGAGGGCGGTCACCATCGAATGCGCCAGCGATAAGAGTGAGCCGTATGCCATGAACAGCGCAGTGTACGCTTCGCTCATCAAGCTCTGTATCGATATCTGTCAGCGTAACGGCAAGAAAAAGCTCCTGTGGCTGGGCGATAAGAATAAAACTCTCAATTATACCCCAGCTGCGGATGAGATGGTGCTGACGGTCCACCGCTGGTTTGCTAACAAAAGCTGCCCTGGAGACTGGCTGTATGCCCGTCTGGGTGATCTGGCCGCAAAAGTGACCGCTGCACTGGGCGGTTCGTCTGCATCTGGTATGCAGGCAACTTCGCTGAAGAATCTCACCGAGGCAGAAGTAGTTGCAAAGATTGGTCCGCTGTTTACTGCGAACCAGAAAACCACTGGCATCCTTGCCTGCGTGTCGATGGCACAGTTCATTCTGGAGTCCGGCTACGGCAAGTCTGAACTGGCGCAGCAGGCCAATAACTGCTTTGGCATGAAGACCACGCTTTCTGGGAACAGCTGGAGCAACAGCAGTTGGGATGGCAAGTCCATCTATACGAAGAAAACGCAGGAGCAGAATGAGGATGGCAGCTATGTGACGATCACCGCAGACTTTCGCAAATATAGTTGCGTGGAGGACTCTATTGCTGACCACGCAGCATATCTGCTCGGTGCGTTGAACGGCAGTAAGAAACGCTATGAGGGTCTGGCTGGCTGCACGGATTATAAGAAAGCCGCGCAGATCATCAAGGATGGCGGTTATGCCACCAGCCTCACCTATGTGCAGAACCTTTGCAGTATCATCGAGCGTTGGAATCTCACGCAGTATGATGTGGCAAAGGCTTCTGAGAGCACTACGATTTCCGGCTGGTACCGTGTGCGTAAGAGCTGGCAGAATGCAGCTTCCCAGAAAGGTGCGTTTCATGACCTGAACAATGCGAAGCAGTGCGCAGACGCCAATCCGGGCTATACCGTCTATGATCCGGACGGCAAGGCAGTCTATCCGGATACCCCGGCGGCATCTGTACCGTATGCGGTCCGTGTGTCCATCAACGACCTTAATATCCGCAAGGGTCCGGGCACGAACTATGCAAAGACCGGGCAGCACACCGGAAAGGGTGTGTTCACCATCGTTGCAGAATCCGCTGGGGCTGGTTCCACGAAAGGCTGGGGCAAGCTGAAATCCGGCGCAGGCTGGATCTCGCTTGACTATTGCACCCGTATCTAAAACAGTCCCCGTCCTCCTTGGGCGGGGCGTACATATCGTGCAGATGAGACAATAATCCGATAGATTATTCTCCGTCTTTCTGCGCCGAAATCACTTGATAATATCACGAAACAGAGGGAATATGTGACTGCCCAAAGAGAAGAAACGGGGCAGAAAGGAGCGAAAAAATATGAGTGCTGGTACAGATTTCCTTGCAAATTTGCAGAAAAAGACTGTGAAGAACACAGTGCAACAGAAGCAACAGCAGAAGAGAGCGAATGCATCCGCTGTGGATGTCTCGGCTTTACTGGAAGCCGCTCTCAGGCAAAAGAAACCTACGGAAG
>CAVBWT010000071.1:0-8003 GCA_963599235.1 Lawsonibacter asaccharolyticus
CGGAAGCCCTCCATATTCTTCAGGTCGGTATAAACGGTATCAAAGCACTGCACACCAGCGGCACGGGCGGCAATAATCATGTTCTGACGTGCGCCCATCAGCTCAACACCGGTTCCGGTGATATGAGTTTGCAGGTCCTTGGTGTAGTCGCCGCCGGACAGTGCGATGCCGAACAGACGCTCAGAAGCTTCGCAGATGTCCAGAGCGCGCATGATGCCGCGGGCGGACTCCAGAGCTGCAATAATCAGAACTTCGCCTTCTGCGCGGCCATAGGTCTTTTCGTCCTCAGCAATGGCATCTGCCGCCAGAAGAACGTCCTTGGGGCTTTCGGTCTTGGGGATACGGATAGCATCGCAGCCGCCAGCAACGGCAGCGCGGATGTCCTCACGCCAGTAGGGGGTGTCGAGGCCGTTGATGCGGACGACGCGCTCGCAGCCATGGTAGTCGATGGTGCGCAGAGCGTGATATAGGCTAAAACGAGCGACGTCCTTCTGGTTCTCAGCAACAGCGTCTTCGAGGTCCAGCATGATGGAGTCGGGCTTGTAGATGTACGGGTCTTTGATGAGGCCGGGCTTCTGCGCATTCAGGAACATCATGGTGCGGCGCAGACGCTTCTTGTTCGGATTATTCATCGAATGGCACCTCCCCAGGGCAGATTCTCATACTGTTCAACGGAACGGTAGACCGCACCCTCGATGCGGGCCTTGATGGTGCAGTCCAGTGCGCCCTTGTCCACGATGGTGATCCGGACGTCGTTGATGTCCAGATTCTTCAGCGTCTCCAAAGCTACTTTGCGAATCTGGTTGCCATACTGGTTGATGACCGAGCTCTCCAGCGAGAAGTCAACCTTGCCCTCACCGGGCTCGACCGTCACCATGCAGTCGCTGGATTCCAGAGTTCCAGCAGTCGCGGCTTTTTTAATTTCCATAATCTTCACCTCAAAAAATCAGCAGAATGCAGTTCCTTCTGCCAGCAAATTAGCCGTACGGAAGCCAAAAGTGTCTTCCACATCCACAGAGCCGTCTTCACCTACTGCGTAATCGACACCAGCTTCCAGAATTCCGCCGGGATGAGCGATGCGGATAAACTGGGTGTCCACATCCGGGCGGAGCACCTGCTGCACGACACTGCCGGGAACAATGGCAGCGGCGGCAGTACACATTGCGCCGGTCATGGCATAGGTTGGATGAGTCTTTTGCATACTCATCATCCGAGAAAGCAAATCGATTTTATCCGCAGAAATTTCCTGCCCTGTGACGGTGATATAGTCTGCGGCAGGGGCAACAAAGGTCATTTTGGGGATGCCGGGAGTTTCCCATGCACTGCGAGTGTAATCATCGCACAGCCCCAATTTGACAGCGGCCATGCCGCGTACTTTTTCCAGAAGCTCCAGCTTTTCGGAGTCGTTATCCAATTCGGACGGCAGCTCTTTTCCTGTTAAGCCAAGGTCGGAAGCCTTTACAAAGACCAGCGGGTTTGCCGCATCTACGATGGACACTTCCACCGGGCCAAAGCCGGGAACATCCAGCGTATCAACAGCATTGCCAGTAGGCAGTAAGTCCGTGCCTTCTGCCGGTCTGGTTTTGAGCGTACCAGCAGGGCGGACAAACTTGAGCTTAATGGGACTGGCTGTTCCGGGAACGCCTGCGATAGCAAAGTCGCCGTCATATTTGACAGAGCCGTTTTCGCAAGCCACTTCTTCCACGATGAGTTTATTGGTATTGGTGTTGAATACACGAACCTGCGTGACAGGCTCGGTGACTTTCACCAGACCTTTTTCGATGGCAAAAGGACCGACGCCGGAAGAAATGTTGCCGCAGTTGCCTTTGGTGCTGACCAGCGGCTTATCTACGCTGACCTGACAGAACGTATAATCAACGTCCGCATCCGGACGGGAAGAGACACCGACGATAGCAACTTTGGAAGTGACCGAAGCTGCGCCGCCCAGACCATTGATTTGTTTCACGTCCGGACTGCCCATAATGTTCAGCAGCAGTTCATCACGCTGAGCGGCATCAGCGGGCAGGTCGCGTTCCAGAAAGTATAAGCCCTTGGAAGTGCCGCCGCGAATGATCATACAGGGAATGCGATGTGCTTTGTTTATCATAAAAGATACCTCTCAAATCAACCGAAGAGCGCGTAGCCCAGCTTATAAACACCGAGGAAAGAGAAGAGAACATTCAGGGCAACGCAGGCAAGTGCGATGACGAACAGAGTGCCGAACAGCTTGTTTTGTTCTTCTTCTTTGTTTTCGGAATTGGAAGCAGTCATGTAAGCCGCCATGATCAGACCGCCGCCAGTGGACGCAGGGCTGAATGCAGCAGACATTGCACCAGAGACAACGACACCAGCAAGCTCGACAAAACCAGCCGTGCCAGTACCCAGAGAAGTAACGATGCCATCCAGAGTGGGAATCAGAGTCGGCATGACAACGCCCGTGGTAGAAGAGAAGAACGACAGGATCGAAGCAGTCAGGGACATGATGGGAGCAGCCGTGATAGGACTCATGACCTTGAGCAGTGCCGCAGAAATCATATCAATGCCGCCAGCTTTCAGAACAACATTCATCAGGACGCCCATGCCGGTGATCAGGAGCAGTGTGCCCCAAGGCACTTTCGCTAGAGCCTTTTTCTCGTCGGAGGTCTTGAGAGCCATCAGGACAGCCGCCACAGCAAAGGAAGCCAGACCGACACTGATTGAAAAGCCAACGACCATGATGACCATAACAACAATGCCGAGAGCAGTAATCATCTGCTCTTTACTCATCTTCTGCGCAACAGCAGTAGAGGAAGCGGAGGTCTGCACGGCAGGTTTGATTTTCCAGACCTTATAATAGATGCAGAAAATCACCATCAGCAGGCAGGACCAGAGAATCAGGTTCACCATGGAAGGAATCGCAAAGTCCGAAGCAGAATAGCCAGCGTCGGTGCAGAGCTTATCCATCAGAATACCAGCAGGCGTGATGGGGGAAAGGGTGAAACCGTTAGCAGCAACCTTTGCAGCCAATGCGAAAAGGAGAGGATTTGCGCCCATTTCAACAGCCAGTGTGACGGCTACAACGGTCATCAGGTTGCCGCTGGGAATGTTGCCGGGGCCGATGGCACAGAGGATGCCAGTGACAAGAAAAAGCAGGATGGGAACCAGATATGTGCGCTTGCCAGCCAGACCAATCGCCTTTTTGCAGATGTATTCCAGCGTACCGTTGACCTGTGCCAGAGAGAACAAGAAAGACACGCCACAGAGATTCAAAAAGAGGGATGCGTCAAAACCAGCGAGAATCTCTTTGCCGGACATTCCAGACAACGTGCCAAGGATAAATGCACCGCCGATGGCGAGAATACCAATGTTGCATTTGCGCCAGAACGCAATGGCAACGATGACGGCAAGGAATAATACAGAAAACAATGCAATATTCGATGTCATGACGATTTCTCCTTACTTCTTCAGCATTCGGTTGTAGTTGATCAGCGAACCGGCGCGGATAATGTCTTTTTCTTCCTTCGTCAGAGGGGCAATCGCAAGGGTCAAAGGTTTGATGGCCTCGCCCAGAACATAAGCCTGGATGTTCACCATGCTGCCCTCTAATGCCTCCCGGATATTCGGCACAAAGATGTAATCATCGTCTGCAAAGTCCGGTGCGCTGACGGTCACGAAAGGAACCATACCCCAGTTGATAAGGTTGGAGCGATAGCGTTTGGTCGCATATTCCTTGGCAATATTTGCACCGCCAAGCAGGACGCGCTGGCAGGATGCAGCCTGTTCACGGGCAGAACCATCGCCGGGTTTGACGGCGTAAATAGTGCTGGACAGGTCGATTTTTTCTTCCTTGATTTCGGCAAAACCGGGAATCGTGCGAATTTTTGCAATCACTTCGGCTACTTCTGCCGGGCAAGTGCCGTTCTTCCGGGTCTTCTCATGGTTCATGACTGCCTTTGCCTTGCCGACATATTCCGGAACACGGCGGCTGAGAGTAAATTCTGCCAGACCCATAGGGTTGGAACGGAAAGAACCCGTCTCACCGGAAGGAATCAGCTCGTCGGTGGTGGTAACAGGGTCGGTGATATAAGCGCAGACTTTCAGCAGCATATGCTCGTTCAGAGCAGGCATCTCCGGCCAGTCTTTGATGTTCGGGCCGCAGACTAGTTCGGCATTCGGGTCACCCTTGCCGAAGCCCTGATAGATACGGTGCTCGTAAGATGTTGCATCGTAGTTGAACTTGGGACATTCATATTCATAACCCAGCTCATCCGCTGCGGTGATGCGTCCGCCATTGGCAGCGGTGGCGGCAATGCTGCGTGCATCCATCAGTGCGACACTGGCGATTTGACCGTTGCCGGGTTTGGAACCCTCGCGGTTGGGGAAGTTGCGTGTGGTATGGCGGACAGCCAAACTGCCGTGTGCCGGGGTGTCGCCTGCACCGAAGCAAGGACCGCAGAATGCAGTACGGATGGTAGCACCTGCATTGATAAGTTTTTCGATTGCACCCTTGCGGAGAAGGTCTACCATGACGGGCTGGCTGCTGGGATAGACGCCTAAAGCAAATTCTCCTGTTCCGGTGCTCTTGCCATCCAGCAGATAGGCGGCTTCCATGATATTAGAATAAGTACCGCCTGCACAACCAGCGATGGTTCCCTGATCGGCATAGAGTGCACCGTCATGAACTTTGCTCATCAGATTCAGGCTCAGGTTCGGATTCTTGATGAGCTTCTTGGCATCTTCCTCGACACTGTGCAAAATATCTGCCATATTTGCGTTCAATTCACGAATCTCAAAACCGTTAGAGGGGTGGAACGGAAGCGCGATCATACTGTGGATGGTGGACAGGTCGATGTAAACGCAGCCGTCATAATAGGCGACATCAGCGGGGTCGAGCTGCTTGAAATCTCCTCCACGGCCATGCTCCATCAGGAAGGCTTTCGTATCCTCATCGGTGCGCCAGATAGAGGACAGGCAGGTGGTTTCAGTCGTCATCACATCGATGCCGTTGCGGTAGTCGGTGGACATAGAGGAAACGCCGGGTCCGACGAACTCCATGACTTTGTTCTTGACATAACCGTTGGCAAAGACAGCCGAAACGATGGCGATGGCAATATCCTGCGGTCCAATGCCGGGATTGGGCTTGCCATCCAGATAGACCGCTACGACCTCAGGATAGGCGGCATCCCATGTCTGCTCCAAAATCTGCTTGACCAGTTCGCCGCCGCCTTCACCAACAGCCATCGTACCCAACGCACCGTAACGCGTATGGGAATCCGAACCGAGGATCATCTTACCGCCGCCAGCCATTGTTTCACGCATATACTGATGGATAACGCCCATGTGAGGAGGAACGAAGATACCACCGTATTTCTGACAGGCCGTCAGACCAAATAGATGGTCGTCCTCATTGATGGTGCCGCCCACAGCGCACAGGCTATTGTGGCAGCAGGTCAACACATAGGGCAGTGGAAATTTGTCCAGACCAGAAGCTCGTGCAGTCTGAATGATGCCAACATACGTAAGGTCGTGGCTTGTGATGGCATCAAATTTGATTTTCAGATTTTCCGGGTCGCCGCTGGTATTGTGCGCTTGCAAAATGCCATAAGCAATCGTGCCTTTTTTGGCTTCTTTCTTATTGAAAGAGGGTTCTGCGTCCTTTTCTTGTATCAGAGTCTTGCCATTCAGCAGGTAGACACCGGAATCATACAACTTAACCATGCGTGTTACTCCTTTTATCCTGTTTGCGATGGCCTGCGCAGAACCACTCGCCCTGTTTTCGGATATCCGCTTCTGTTGGTTTTATTGTAATACGAACGAGCCAAAAAGTAAAATTCATGGTTAAAATAAAAACTATGGCTTTTAGCCATGAAGATTGTTTGAGCTTTCCAAAAAGAAACGGATTTTTTGTGCAATAGACATAACTTTTCAGGAAAAATAGCTCAAATCAGAGGATTCTTTGTTGTATTCAAGATGAAACGAACGATTCTTTTTCTTTCGTAAAAGTATAGCTTGGGTGCATAGTTTGTTGAATTTCCGAGGAATCTCTATTATAATAGGAACATAGAAAGGCGGTGGAACAGATGGATTTCCGGGAGCTGAGTTATATTACAGCTATTGCAAAATATCAAAATATTACGAAAGCCGCAGAGTCGCTCTATATCAGTCAACCGACCCTGAGTAAATTTTTGAAAGCACTGGAAGAAGATATTGGATTGAAGCTGTTTCGGCGATTAGGCAATCGGTATGTGTTGACTCATGCAGGAGAATGTTATCTGCAAAAAGCGGAGCAGATATTGCAGCTGAAAAATGAGCTTGATTTGGAATTGGCAGACATCATGAAGCGTGATGTGGGTGTTTTGCGTGTAGCCTTTCCCACAATGCGCTGTACCTATATGCTGCCAGCGACACTGCCCGATTTCCAAAAGCTTTATCCAAACGTAAAGGTGGAAATCATCGAAGCACATTCAGACCAGCTTGACCAGAAAATACTCAGTGGTGAAGTGGAGGTCGCATTTTATTCTCAACCACCTAAAGTGTCGGACGTTATCGAATACGACACGCTGGAAAAAGAAGAACTGCTCATCTGCACCTGTAAAGATCACCCCATCGGACGGTTCGCTGTACCAAATCCGGCAAGCAAATATCCGAAGCTGAATCTTTCTGTGCTGAAAAATGAGCGTATTCTGATGATGCGTTCCGGACAGCGCACCCGGCAAATCATGGACGACTACCTCAAGAAAAATGACATTGAATTCAAAAATGTTATGTATACCAGCAACCTTCCGGCAATCATTGAACTGGTGTCTGTCGGTTACGGCGTCTCATTTATGTTTGAGCCACATCTACGCCATCGGCTTAGTAATCACCCAATCGATTGTTATAGCTTTGGTGAGCCTTGCATTACCTCCAATTTTGTTGCAGCTTACCGAAAAGGAAGCTATCTTCCCGTTTATGCAAGAGATTTTATTGAGCTTGTCCGGCGGTTGAGTGATGCACAAATTTGAAAATAGCGATACGACGCTTACTTTCGCAAATCAGAAGTTCGAGGTTTTATATGAATACTACCGTGAGGCTGTTACCACTTGAAGAAAGTGAACGAGAACAATTTATTATCGAAAATCAAAGAGCTTTCAACTACGGAGCAATGGAAGAATTTGGACTCCGAAACAATCATTTTGAAGAGGAGGAACAAATCATTGCACGCGAAACAATAGAACAGTCCATTGACAGTGGAGAAGCATATTACATTGTGGCTGACAATAAAAAAGTTGGCGGTGTCGTGGTCAAAGTAGATGGTGATAAGGGAGAACTGGAACTTTTGTTCGTATCGCCGGAGGTTCATAGTAATGGCATCGGCTATGCGGCGTGGTGTGAAATTGAAAAAATTCATTCAGAAGTACAGGTCTGGGAAACCGTAACGCCCTATTTTGAACAGCGAAACATTCATTTTTACGTGAATCGCTGTGGATTTCATATCGTAGAGTTCTTCAACAAGTATCATCCAGACCCTAATGACCCGGAAATGAATATAGAGGATGATGAACAATTCCCGACGGGAATGTTCCGATTTGAAAAGGTTATTCGATAAATAGTAAGCCACAAAGAAGAATAAATAAAAACCAGAACTGTATGGAAAAGTTATCCAACAGTTCTGGCTTTTCAATCGGTCATATCAATCTTCTATGCTTCCGTGTTCACACCCCAGCGAGAGATGGTGTTCAATCTCTCCATTCAGAACTATCTGAGCATACTCCAAGGGCTTGTTGTACAGCAGCCAGTCCAGTTCTGCCCGCTGTGCCGGAGTGTTGCCGTACTCGTTCTCAATGGCGATGCAGTCGATGGAAAGGATAGTGCCATCCGTGAACCGGGCTTCCACCCGGTTGGTGTCCATGTTGAAGCGACAGGAAAGCAGTTTATTCATGGTAAACCTCCCGTATGTATTCATTACCTGAATCCAGTTGGTCGTGTCCCTGCTCGTGTGAATTTAGGGCAACTGAATTCATCACGAGTTATTATGGCACATC
>CAVBWT010000072.1:0-7801 GCA_963599235.1 Lawsonibacter asaccharolyticus
ACTGCAAGGAGCCGAGCTGCACTTTCTTTCACCTGACTGACCGTACCAGACGAAGAAGAGATATCCATGCAGCGCATTGTCTGAATTGAATCGATAACAACCAAATCCGGCTTTTCTTTCTCAATAAGGCCACAGATCTCATCAACATCGTTTTCTGCAGCCAGATAAATATTATCTTGTGGAACTTTCAGGCGTGCTGCACGGAGTTTGACCTGCCGCACGGACTCCTCGCCAGTAATATACAGAACGCTATGCTGGTTTGATATCGCACCACAGAGCTGCAGCAGCATAGTCGATTTACCAACACCCGGCTCACCGCTGAGCAATACCACACCACCCAGAACGATACCGCCGCCAAGCACTCGGTCGAGTTCCGAGATGCCAGTCAAAATACGGCTCTTCTCTTCGGTCGTACTGATATCGGCCAGACATTTCGCAGTCAGCGAGGTTACTCCCTCCTTCCGTACTGAAGCAGATGCTTTTCCGCCTAAAAGACCGCCTTTTGGAGTTTCGGCAATAACATCTTCATTCATAGTATTCCAGCTTCCACAGCTTGGACAGCGTCCCATCCAACGCGGACTTGTCTCTCCGCAGTTGGAACAGACATATACAGTTTTCAATTTCGGTTCTCTCATCTCAAACTCCTGTTACCTCATTTAATTTTGTACTTATTATACCGCATCTAATACCCACTCGCAAGAATCCATACTCAAGAAACGATTTGTCCAGCGAGGTAAGCTAGTCCGGTCGCAATTCCGCAAAGCGGCAAAAATGCCGTTGCCGTCACTGCAAACTGTCCTATTAAAAGCTTTGCACCGATTTTATGCGGTATCCCTTCCCTTCGCCCGAATGAAAACGCCTGAATCCGGCTGCTGACCTGCAATGCTGATGCTCCGAATATACACAATCCGCCTGCAGCAAGTGCCGCCGGGAGTCCTGCTGCAATAAAGACCAGCAAAAACGATTGCAGATTCATCCCAGCCATCCATTGCGAAAACAGCAATCCGGAGCCAAGCCCATAAAGCATTACAAATAGAAAAACACAAACTGGCCCAATTGCGGATAGCCCCAGAAAAAAGAGAATCAGCAACGCACCGAATACTGTCCAAAGTTCCGCGCCAAACAGCTTCGGAAGGCTGGCTGCATTAGACACTGTAAAGAGACTCTGCCAACAGGCCAGATAATAAGACAGCATGTCCGTTTCTGTACCGTCGCAAAATGCCTGTAATATGCCGGATAGAAATGCACCAAAAAGATAAGCTCCGGCCAAAAGAATACAATCCCGGCTGGCTGAAGCAAATCTTTGCAAAGAACCCTCCTGTATCGTGGAAGGTTCAAGCTCCATTGGCGCATCTACTTTCTTCTGTATCTTTTCGGGAATATCCGTTTGAACAGACACCACCGGGTGAAGTTCCGTAATTGACGTCGATGGAAGACAGCGTGGATTTGATGGTTCCTGATAGATCCACATAACGATTCTCTCCTCTCACTCTATCTTTTTCCGCTTTATTTAGAAACATGTCGGCGACGTTCCGCTCGGAGTATTCCGCAGAACCCTCCTGTACATCCGGCACAAATCGTCATGGCATAGCGAAGCTCCTGCATTTCGGTCAATGTGCCACCCTGTATAAACAAAAAAGAAAACAAGATACCAACCATCAACAGTCCTTCAATCGCTCCACAGACAAGCCCTCGGTTTTTCTGCAAAAACGCAGAGATCCACCCTCCAACAAATGTACTGATACAGACTACTGCCGTCGCAAATGGCCATGCCGCCGACTGCGACAGCTCTCGTTTTGTCATCCATGCGGCTGAGCCAGCCAATAAAAGCCCGGTAAGCAGCAGGCTGACCAGCAATGCTGCCAGTATCGCACCTGCCGGACTGCGATTTGATTGAGTTCCAGACATAAAAATGCGCCTCCCTGCACTTACTGTATGCAGAGGGGCGCGTTTCCATTACGGATTGAACTTACTTCTTAGCCGGAGCGTTGTCCATGTTCAGCTTCTCAACAGAGCTGATTGCATTCTTGGTGAAACGAATTTTCACACGGTCTGCGCCGGTTTCGAGAACGAAGGTGTCCTCCTTGATGGCAACCACGCGGCCAATGATACCGCCGATAGTGGTGACCTGATCGCCGATCTCCAGAGCTGCGCGCATTGCGGCATCCTTCTTTTCCTGCTTCTTCTGCGGACGATAAATCATAAAGTAAAGCAGAACAAGCATCAGAGCCAGCGTAAAGAACAGGCTGATATAGCTTTCGGTCGTAGTAGTCAGAAGTTGCATTGGGCAAAATCTCCTCTCAAAATTCAGATAATCTTATTATAATCCCTTATACGACCCGTTTCAAGGCCAAATATCAAATTCTCGTATCAAGAAGCTTGACATACCGGTCATGGAACGCTGTAAAGGTACCTGCATCCAGCTCATCACGGATACGTTCCATGAGGTGATTGTAGAACCACAGATTGTGCATGACCGCCAGACGCATGCCCAGAAGCTCTTCTGCTTTGAACAAATGACGGATATAAGCACGGGAATAGTTCCGGCAAGCCGGGCAGCCACAAATCGGGTCAATGGGCCGCTCGTCACGCTCATACTTGGCATTCTTGATGTTGATGATACCACTCCAAGTATTCAGGTGACCGTGACGTGCGTTGCGGCTGGGCATAACGCAGTCGAACAGGTCAACGCCGCGAGCAACTGCCTCAATAATATTGCCCGGCGTACCGACACCCATCAGATAGCGGATCTTGTCTTTCGGCATATAAGGCTCGACTTCGCTGATCATCTCATACATAACTTCGGTCGGTTCACCAACTGCTAAGCCGCCAATGGCATAGCCGTCAAGCTCCAGCTCTGCGATTCGCTTCATATGTTCCACACGCAGGTCGGCAAAGGTACACCCCTGATTAATGCCGAACAACAGCTGGTCAGGGTTCGTCGCGAGTCCCTCATGCTTCAAACGGGCCATTTCTGCCTTGCAGCGTGCCAGCCAACGAGTCGTGCGCTCACAACTAGCCTTAGAGTAATCGTGCTGTGCCGGATTTTCAACACATTCATCAAAAGCCATCGCGATTGTAGAACCAAGATTCGCCTGAATCTGCATACTCTCTTCCGGGCCCATAAAGATACGGTGACCGTCCAGATGAGATGCAAAGGTCACACCCTCTTCGGTGATTTTGCGCAGCTTTGCAAGGCTGAACACCTGAAATCCGCCGCTGTCGGTCAGGATAGGGCCATTCCAGCGAGTGAACTTATGCAATCCCCCCATATCTGCAACCAGTTTGTCACCCGGGCGGAGATGCAGATGGTAAGTGTTGCAGAGCATCACCTGCGTGCCGATTTCCTTCAGATCCTGTGCTGACAGGCCGCCTTTGATGGCACCGGCCGTTGCAACGTTCTGGAACGCAGGCGTCTGCACTGTACCGTGAACGGTCTTAAATTCACCCCTCCGGGCATTGTGTTCCTGCTTAAGGAGCTTGTAGGTCGTTAAAGAAGGCATAATCTCGTTTCCTTTCTGCGCACGGAAAACAGCCGTGCAATCCTTATGTCTTTCGGTTTTATATTCTCTCCGGCTCAGCGAAGGAACATCGCATCGCCAAAGTCACGAAAACATACAGACATTCGCATTTTTACGAAACATTGTATTACAAAAAATTAAGGTGGATTTTCCATTAACGTATTCATTTCAAACAAGGCCAAAAAGAAAGCCCCCATGTGGGGCTTTCTTCGTTAGGCAGTCTGCTTGGAGTCAAGGGCTTTCACTTCATCAAGAGTAAGGCCGGACACTTCAACTATGTCATCATAGCTATACTTTCTGGTTTTAAGCATCCTCTGAGCTACTACAATAGAGTTGGCCAATGCGCCCTCTTCTCTTACTTCATCAAAAATTCTGCTCATCTCTCATTTTTTCCATAGCTCTGCACATAGTTGCCACCATATCAAGCAGGCTGCTTGGAATCCAAAGATCTTACTTCTTCAACGGTTAGCCCCTGAGCCTCAGCAATTTCTTCATAAGACAATTTGCCACCTAAGAGCAACCGTTTGGCAGCTTTAATGGCGTTGGCTCGCGCACCTTCTTCTCTTACTTCTTCAAAAGCCTTACACATAGTTGCCACCCCTTTCGTATCTTCTTTGAAATAGCGCACCCGGTCAGCCAAGACAGGATAACGCATATCGGCTGGATTGGTGCAGGAAAAGTCGTGCATCAGCTTGCCGAGATTAGTTTCGTCCTTAATCTGAGAGTTCACATAAATAATATGCGCCTCATCCTCAAAGACTTCACCTGTTTCGCGGACAACCCGGTCGATATGGTAAATCGGCAAGTCGCGCTTCAGGACATCATTTTCGGTAATGAAGATGACATAGGTTTCGTTCAGGGCGTTGTAGCTGTCGCCGGGTTCGGTCACATTGGCATCCAATAAGCTGCTGTTGTATCTTGCTCGTTTCGCCACAGCTCCACGATCACTACGCTGAACTTCGATGTTGTAAACGCGATGAGCCTTATCAACAGCCAGAATATCAAGCCGAACAGAGCGACCTTGCAAGTTCTTGATGTCATACTGTCCATGAACTTCCAGAACGGTCAAGTCATCTCGGTTCAGAATGATTTGGAGCAGAAATGCGGCGCACTCTTTGTCTTCAAAGACCTTGCTCATAAAATCATCGTCCATAAGCCGAAAGTCACGGATGCGCTGCAAGTCTTCTTTGTGCTTGCGCACAAAGTCAATATCGGCTTGCATTTTGTCTTCTTCCATTGGCACACCTGCTTTCTACAAGTGAGGATGAAATATCCTCACTATTATTCTACCAAAGAACCACGTTTTTTTCAACTACTTTTTAACTTACTTTCTCGTAGTAAAAAAGTAAACAATCTGACCGACAGCCAGAATAAGGACAAGGACGATGGCGGCGTAGGACAGCCAGTTGGTGAGGTTCTGGAGCATCAGGTTGAACGTGGTCAGAAATTCAAACATAAGCGACCTCCATCATGCTCTCTTGAGGCTGCTCATGCGCCGCTCGATCTCGCTGGAGCTGAGAACAGCCAGCGGCACGGAGCTGTCCTTGCGAGCCAAATGCACAGCGGTCATAATCTCGCTGTAGTCGTGGGGGCTTACGCCGGATACGGACAGGAACTCTGTGCGCTTGCTCTCATCAGCCACCTTCAGTTCCTCCTGCAATGCCTGTTCGACGATACGACAGAGCTTATTTACGGCGTAGTCGTGGTCTTCAGCATCCCATTCAAGGAATTGCCGGTAGTTGTCGAGTGATTCATTCAGAAGCCGGGTCAGCCGGTCCTTGCCGAACTTGAACGTGGTGCGGCAGGTGGCGGCCATGACGAGCCATGCAATCCGGCCACCATAATCGCGAGCCATACGAAGCTGTTCTTCCTTGCGGTTGCGAGGAGCTTTCAAGACCGGCAGCCGGATGTCGAGGTTACACAGGCCGTTAAGGTCCTTCCGCATTGCATCTGTGGCCGCTTCCTTGCCACCGTAACGGATGGCCGTGGCGTACTTAGCCTCGAACGCCTCCATTTCATTGCAAGCCTTCATCAGCCGGTTTGCTCCAATGCCCTCGTTCTGGTGCATAGCAGCCACAATACACCAGCAGAACACCTGCATAGCGTAGTCACGGGCATCAATGCGCTCCTGATTAAAATTGCTCATCTTAGTCATTTTCTTATTCCTCCTCATGGTCATCCGGGTCAATGTCATATTCTTTCAGCACTTCATGAAGATGCTCGTCCATGGACTCGTAATCAAACATAACATCGCTATTGTCGTACAGCGACCAACGGCAGACATCAACGATGTTTGGACTGATCTTTTCATCGGGGATATTGAAGATGTTCTTCAGCCGGAACGGAACCTCCTGCCGGATGAAAGCAAGCAGAGCCGGCACTTTCGTGGCTTCAGTATCATTGTCAGCGCGAGCGTTCCACGCTTCAACAGCTTTTTCGACAGCATCTTCGGTTTCGTCGAAATCAGGCCCATACGCGTGGCAGTTGGTACATTCGACGTGTGCCGGAGAAATTTCGCATTCAGGCGTTACGCCCATGCCGATATATACTCCAGTGCTGTCGATTTGCGGTACAGGGATGAAATCGCCGCCTTTGAGTTCTGCTTTGCCGCCGCAGAATGGGCATGGCTTCAATTTGAGATTTTCCATCTTAAATTTCCTCACTTTCGGTCGATTAGCCTCATGCACAGGTCTTTGTAAACATCACGCTGGGCGCAGGCAACAATGTATTTGCAATCATCAGAGGAGACTTCACCAACCGAAGCGTTCATCTTGTCTTCATTCGCAGCGGTGAGGTAGGCATCGAGGCCAAGACTGATGAGAATACCGGTTTCAATTTCGTTCATCTCTTCCGACGTAAGCTTGCCGATGTAATTTCCGATTCGAGACTTGTCAACTGTGAAAATCTGCTCACATAGTGCAGTAGAAGGAATTCTTGACGCTTCAATATGAACATGCGTAGGCAGGGGCTTCTTTTCCTTTGTTGTCAGATAGACAATTTCCAGAGTGGAGGCATAGCGGTTGTTCTGGTCGTTGCTGACGATAATTCCGGGACGACCACTCCGCTGTTCACTTCCGACGCTGGAATCATCGTAAAGAACATAGTAGATTTCGCCGCGATAAAAGCAACAATTCATAGAGGATTCTCCTTTCTCTCAGTGCAAAATGTAAGACTTTCCGTTGTAGATGACGATGTACTGGCCATAAATTCGCCAGCCGTCCCTGCGAATTGCGTGGCGGACAGTGAGCTTTGCGCGGTTTGGGTGCTTGATGCCGGTCACCCGGCGGATATACCGTTCAGCGATTTTGACAGCGTTGCTGCTCATCTCATCCTTTCGGATGGGATTGACGCAGTAATCCTGAACGCTGCGCTCAGTTCTGACATTGCGAGCAGCGATGGCATCATCACGAGTTCCAAACCACACAGGGTATCCATACCGTTTGTCAATCTGGTAAAACTCCTCACGGCAAATGACATCAAGACGATCATTCCAAATCATTTTGGCAGTGTTCACCGGGGGCTGGTCGGCGCGAACGGCCCTCCGAGTGTTTCCGACCACGATCTCGTAACCGTCATTGTAAAAGTTGTCCTTGCAGAAGAACTGCTGAATCAGGATGCGAATGGTGTTATCGCCATCGTTCAGGTCGATGTGGGCGACCTCTCCTTGATTGCCGACCATCGTGGCAGTGTTGATTGTGCATCCAGCCTTGAGGTAGCCAGCCACGATCTCAGTGAACTTTCGGTTGATGTCTGCGTACTTCATGTGTTTTCCTCCTATCAGTACAGGTAGTGTGCGAGACGAACAAGTCTGCCAATTGCTTCGCGGATTGCAGTGTCAAGCGGCGTATTGAATTCGGGGATGTCTTTATCTTCGACAATCACGCCTGTCAATATATCGCCATGTTCGTCTTTGGCGGTCAGCATCCAATCGCCAACGAACTCTTCCAGATTGATGCTGAAGCACGGCTCAGGCTGGTCGCAGTATTCGAGGTAGCCCCAGAAGATGCGAGCTTCTGTTTTGCTGACGGACTTGACAGACCACTTCCAGTTGGTGTCGTTCTCATTGGCCTCAGCGACCAAGCTGTGAATCAGATTTGTGTGGTTGCGTAGGTCAAGCATATTCTTTCCTCCTATGACTTTTATTCAAAAATGAGCAAAAATCTTGATTTCTCCTGCCGACCTTGCTAAAATTAAAAAGCGAACCGGGTGGCAGGTCTCCCGGTTGCTTTTTCATGGTCTAGGCTTTCATTCTTGCTGGGATGGGGAGCCTAGGCTTTTAT
>CAVBWT010000073.1:0-7713 GCA_963599235.1 Lawsonibacter asaccharolyticus
ATCCAACTCCATGCCACAGTCCACCTGCGGCAGCAGACCAGTTACCAAGACTTTTAAATAAAAGGTAAGCAGAGCGATAAGCCGGGTTCTGTCGTTGGACGATCATCTTTCTAGGACTGCCGTTGCCGACAGCCTCAAGCGACGCACCTGGAAACGGATCGGGCCAATCCATGGTTTCCGTTTCGGTCTTGCTTCGGATAGGGCTTGCATGGCTCCGCACATTACTGCGCGGACGGTAGTCTCTTACACTGCCTTTTCACCCTTACCGCCGTGCAATGCACAGCGGCGGTATATCTCTGTTGCGCTATCCCGGGAGTTGCCTCCGCCGGCCGTTAACCGGTATCCTGCCCTGTGAAGCCCGGACTTTCCTCACCCCCGCACTGCTGCGGGGCCGCGATCGCCTGCTCTGCTCACTAACTAATTAAACTAACACATTCTTCAAAGAATTTCCAATATAATGTCACAACTATATAAGCCATAAATGATAATGTCTTTGTATACCACAAGTGAAAATGTCCCGGTCATGATAGAACCATCTTTTCCAATTCCAATCCGATCGGAGGACAAACGTATCAGAAAGGTTAATCTATCAGAAAATAAGTCGGATTTGTTCAAGGTTTAAATCGGATTTGTCCATTATCAAACCGACAAAAACCGTGCATCATAAAAACAACGAAGGGGTCACACGACAAAGACCCACAACAATCAATAAAGGAGGGAAATCCAAAATGAAAAGCAAACGCATTATGAGTGCGGCAATGTCCGTCATGATAGCCGGTTCTCTGGCAGCCTGCGGCGGTTCCATTTCCAACACCGCTGACAGCACTGCAGCCGAGAGCACTTCCACTACCACCTCCACCGAGGCAACTGCCGAAACCACCGACGAGCCTGTTACCATCCGTATTACCTGGTGGGGCGGCCAGACCCGCCATGACCTGACGCAGCAGGTGCTCGACCTCTACGTCAGCGAGCATCCCAATGTCACCTTCGAGGCTGTACCCTCCGGCTGGGACGGCTACTTTGAGAAGCTGGCCACCGATACCGCCACCGGCGGCATGGCCGACATTGTGCAGATGGACTATATGTACATCTCCACCTACGCACAGAACGGCTCTCTGGCCGACCTGAGCGAGTACGTCAATGACGGCATCATCGATGTCTCCACCATTGATGATGCCCTGATGAGCGCTTCAACCATCGACGGTAAGGTTGTTGGCATTCCGCTGTCTACGGCGCTGTTGGCCTACGTCTACAATCCCTCCGTTCTGAAGGAGGCCGGCGTGGAGGCCCCGACCGACGACTGGACTTGGGATGACTTCGCCACCGCCGCAAAGACGGTCAAGGAAAAGACCGGCAAGTATGGTCTGGGCGGCTCCCCGGTCATCGACACTAACCTGTTCAACTACTGGGTGCGCGGCTACGGCGAGAAGCTGTTCGCCGATGACAACAAGAGCCTTGGCTACGATGATGACAAAATCACCGAAGACTTCTTCACCTACTGGCTCGGCCTGATTGATGCCGGTGCTGTGCCGAACCCCGATGAGTACGAGCAGATCGCTACCCTGGGCAACGACGCCAACCCCATCATTACCAACGATGCCGCCTTCCATCAGTCTTGGAACAACTTCTCCACCATCGGCGCCAACGCCGGCAACGATACCCTGAAGCTGGTTGCACCCCCGGTCAACAGCACCAACACCAAGGCCCTGTGGTACAAGCCCGGTATGTTCTTCTCCGTTGCCGATACTTCTTCCGTCAAGAAAGAGGCTGCTGAGTTCATCAACTGGTTCCTGAACTCCGACGAGGCCAACGACATCATGATGGGCGAACGCGGCACCCCCGCCTCCTCCACCGCTCGTGAGCATCTGATTAACTCCGGCAATCTGAGCACCCAGCAGACCGATATGTTCAACTTTGTTGACACGGCCGCTGCTTACTGTGGTGACACCCCCGCTGCTGACCCCGCCGGCATCAGCGAGATTAACACCATCTTCAAGAACATCGGTTACGCCGTCTTCTACGGCCAGACCACCCCGGCTGACGCTGCTGCCCAGTTCCGTTCTGAGGTCAACGCAGTTCTCGAGGCCAACAACTAATCACAAAGCTTCCTGGAGTTTTCTTCTTTTTCATAAGCTTTCTCCTTAAATCATGTGAGCAGCAACAGGGGGAGGGTCAAGCCCTGACCCTCCCCCGTTCTTATGCCCAAAATCCAGGTGAATCCAAGGAAAGGGGGATTTTTACCCATGTCCGCACTGAAAACCGCAGCACCGGCCAAGAAGTATTATAGGATGAAAGACAATGTGACCGGCTATCTTCTGCTGGCACCGTGGCTGTTCGGCTTCTTCTTTATGTGGCTGATTCCTGCCGCCATGTCCATCTACTACTCTCTGACAGATTACAACCTGCTGTCTGAGCCAAACTTTGTCGGCCTGCAAAACTACATCACGATTTTTACCAACGACAAAAACTTCAAGCAAGCGATGATTGTCACCTTCAGCTATGTTTTCATGGTCGTGCCGCTTCGTCTGGCGTTCGCTCTGTTCGTGGCAACACTGCTGAACAAGAAGCACAAAGGCATGGCGATCTACCGCGTTCTGTACTATATCCCTTCCATCGTAGGCGGCTCCATCGCGGTTGCCGTTGTCTGGAAGCAGATTTTCGGCAATAAAGGCGTTCTGATGACGCTGTTGGGTGCGATTGGCATCGATCAGAAGATGTCCCTGCTGGGCAACCCCCAGACGGCGCTGTTTGTCATCGTGCTGATGGGCGTGTGGCAGTTCGGCTCCTGTATGTTGATTTTCCTCTCCGGTCTGAAGCAGATTCCCGACTCCCTGTATGAGTCTGCCGCCATCGACGGTGCTTCCCAGATGAATCAGTTCTGGAAAATCACGATGCCAATGCTGACCCCCACCATCTTCTTCAACATGGTGCAGCAAATCATCACCAGCTTCCGCGTCTTTACTGAAAGCTACGTCATCACCAACGGTGGCCCGATGGACAGCACCCTGACTTACGTGCTGTACCTGTACCGCTCCGCGTTCACCAATTTCCACATGGGTTATTCCTGCGCACTGGCGTGGATTCTGGTCGTCATCATCGGTATTGCTACGGCAATTCTGTTCAAGAGCCAGAATGCCTGGGTTCACTACGAAGGTTAAGGAGGAAATACAACTATGGTTGGTCAGAAAAGTTCTAAGTCACAATCTGTGTTCTTCCACATTTTTTCCTGCCTGCTGGGCTTCATCATGATTTATCCGCTGCTCTGGCTGCTGATGAGCTCGTTCAAATCCAACGACACGATGTTCCACAATGCGTTCAGCCTCATTCCCGAAAAGTGGGACATCATTCAGAACTACGTCTCCGGCTTTAAGGGCATCGCAGGCATCTCGTTCTGGACGTTCTTCAAAAACTCTGCCATCGTCACGGTGGTCTCGGCTGTCGGCTCTATTTTCTGCTCGCTGCTGGCAGCCTACGCCGTCGCCCGCATCGAGTTCAAGGGCGCCAACTTCTGGTTCGGCTGCATCGTTATGACGATGATGATTCCATCGCAGGTCATGGTCGTTCCCCAGTACATCATCTTGAAAAAAGTCGGTCTGTCTGATACGCTGGTGTCAATGATGTTGCCGTGGGTCTTCGGCTATGCGTTCTTTATCTTCCTCATCGTGCAGTACATGCGCGGCATCCCCCGCGACTTGGATGAGGCCGCCATGCTGGACGGCTGCTCCAAGATTGGCGTTCTGTTCCGAATTCTGGTGCCGATTGTACAGCCTTCCATTGTCACGGCGTCTATCTTCGCGTTCTACTGGATCTGGCAGGACTTCTTCCAGCCGTTGATCTTCGTTTCCAATCCGAAAAACTACACGATCCCGCTGGCTCTGAAGCTGTACACCGATCCCAACAGCTACAACAACTACGGCGGCCTGTTTGCGATGTCGGTCATCTCGCTGCTGCCAGTCATTCTCGTCTTTATCAAGTTCCAGAAATATCTGGTAGAGGGTATTGCCACTGACGGCATTAAGGGTTAAAAATTTTAATTCCCCATGTGGGAAAGTTGATGTAAATGATCAAATGTAGGGGCGCATCCTGTATTCGCCCGTGGGCCGTGCCGTTGGCAGAGCTGCACGGGCGGATATGGAATCCGCCCCTACGTTTGCATATAGAGGGGTTACCATGCTTTTGAACAAAAATACCATCCTCCCCGCCGCGCCTGCGGCCAAGCCGGTGCAATACGCACTGAAAGCGCTGCGCCGCGATTTTGACCGCGTTTTTTCGGATACTGCCGCACCGGGCGGGCACATCCTGCTGACCATCAACGACACGCTGCCGACAGAGCAGTACATGCTGACCGCCGATGCGGACACATTGCTGCTGTCCGCTGCCGATGACCTCGGCTTTGTGTATGGCCTGTTTGAAATCAGCCGCCGCTATTTGGGTGTGCAGCCATTCTGGTTCTGGAACGACCAGCCGTTTACCGCTCGGGAGGGCGAGAAAATCCCCGCCAGAACGGTTGTAGAAAGCAAACCGTATAAGGTAAAATACCGCGGCTGGTTCGTCAACGATGAGACACTGCTCTCCCACTGGAAAGTCGAGTGCCGTGCCGACCTGCCGTTCATCATGGCATTTGAGACGCTGCTGCGGCTGGGCGGCAATATGGTCATCCCCGGCACAGGCAAAAATGCCGTGCTGTATCGCCGGACGGCTGCCGATATGGGGCTTATCATCACCCACCACCACGCGGAACCCTTGGGCGCGGAGATGTTTGCCCAAGCCTACCCCGATTTAGAGCCTATGTACAGCAAGTACCCGGAGAAATTCCGCGCACTCTGGCAGGCAGGCATTGATGCGCAGAAAGCTATGCGCGTCATCTGGAACATCGGCTTCCGTGGGCAGGGCGACAAGCCGTTCTGGGACGATGATCCCCAGTACGACACGCCGGAAAAGCGCGGCGCGCTGATTTCCTCGCTGATAAAAGAACAATATGATTTGGTGAAAGCCAACGACAAGCACGCCGTCTGCTGCACCAATTTGTATGGTGAGACGATGGAGCTGTACAAGGACGGTTTTTTACACCTGCCGGAGGATGTCATTAAAATCTGGGCCGACAACGGTTACGGCAAGATGGTAAGCCGCCGCCAGGGAAACTTGAATCCTCGTGTACCTGCCTTGCCGCCGCGCGGCGATACAGGCGCACACGGCATCTATTATCATGCGTCGTTCTATGATTTGCAGGCTGCCAGCCATATCACGATGCTGCCCAACTCCACCGAGTTTGTCAGCCGCGAATTGGCGAGCGTAGTGGAACACGGCGCGGACGATTATTGGCTCGTCAACTGCTCCAACGTCAAGCCCCACACCTTTTTGCTGGACTTGATTGCCCGCTGCTGGCGCGATGGCGCAGTGGATGCCGGGCAGCAGTGCATTGCCTACACAGCGGCCTATTACGGCTTGCTGCACCGCTGCGAGATTGCACAGTGCCTTGTGGATTACGCGCAGTTTGCCGTACCCTACGGCCCCAACGCCGACGACCGCGCTGGCGACCAATTTTATAACCACGTGCCGCGTATGCTGATTTCGCAGTTTATCCAAGACCGCGCCGCGTCCGCCGACGACCTGCGCTGGCTGTGGGATGCGCCGACCCTGCGGGAGCAGACGGCACACTGCGCGGAGATTTTTGGCAAAGCCGTCCAAGGCTACGCCACTTATCTGCGCGGCTGTGAAAAGGTGCAGGCCGAGCTGACCGGCAAACCGCGCATACTGTTTATGGACAGTGTTCTTTTGCAGGCGCAGCTATATGACCTGTGGGCGCAGGGCTCGGCGTTTGTCTGCCGTGCGCTGGATTCCGGGTTTACCGGGGATTGGCAGCACTGCTTCTACTATGCGGGCTGTGCCAAGCGGCTGTATGCGCAATCATATCGCGCCATGCAGGACCGCGAACACGGCAAGTGGGTGGGCCACTACGCCAACGAGTGCCAGACCGACGTGCGGCAGACCGCGCAGGTGTGCGGCTATCTGATGAGCTTTGCCCGCACCCTCGGTGAAGGCCCGCACTATTACGAGTGGATGCGCGAATTTGGCGACCCCGAAGAAGAACGCCGCATCATGCTGATTTTGAACACCGACACCCACCCCACTGACGACGAACTCTGGCGCTTGATGGAGCAGCGGTGGGGAGCGTAAAAGGAGCAATTTTCCATGTTGACCCGCCTCAAAAAGCGTTTTCTTGACCTGCCCATATCACAGAAATTTGTCAGCATCTTTTCGGTGATGACGCTGCTCAGCTGTGCCGTTATGGTCGGTGCGCTGCATCTGGGCCTGAGCTTTTTTGAGGAAAAGCTCTACGAAAAATCGTTGCAGGAACTGGACTTCTTTGTTCAGCGCATGGATGACGATTTGCAGCAGATGGACGTGCTGACCCGCAGCATTGCGGTGGATACAACAATTCAAAGCCAGCTTTCCCAGTTGACAGCGGCTGATCCGGAAACCGCACAGTATTACTATCTGCTGACCGCCGTGCGGCCGCTGCTGCTGGAAAAGCTCTATATGAGCGGGCAGGCTGATGCCCTGCAGTTTGTTGATTTGAACGAAAACGCCATTGTGGTGGGGCAGTCGTTCCCTGACCCCGGCGACGACCGCCGCACGCGGTTGTACGATGCCCTGAACCGCATCCCCGGCAGCTTTACTATACTGCCGCCGGATGCCGACTTCCCCTATTTTATCTGCGGGCGCGACGTGCTGCGCAGCCAGAATATGAGTATGCAGAAGCTTGGCACGGTGCTTATCACAGTGGATATTGAAAAGCTGCTGAATAATCAGATCGACGCACTGTCCAACAAGCCTTCGGAACTCTACCTATATAACAAGGAAACGCTCATCTACCAGAGCGGCGACGCACCGGCAGATTTTACGCTGCCGGACACCTGCCAAGGCTACGCTGTACAGACCATAAACGGTCAAAAGGTGTTTGTCTGCTGGTTAACCTCTCAGGTCAGCGGGCTGCGGCTGTGCAGTGTCTTCAACTACTCAGAGATTTACGGCCAGACAACCCGTGCGCGGTTGGCGCTGCTGCTGGGCGGCTGTGCAATTCTGGTACTCTTCGGCTGGGTCATGCTGCAGATGGCGCGCCTTGTTACCCACCCCGTGCATACCTTGAGCGAGGCCGTCAAGAGCGTGGAGGGCGGCGACTTTACCACTGCCCGCGCCATGCTGCCCAACACCCCCGCCGCCGATGAAATTGGCACACTGACCTGCGACGTGGACACGATGCTGGGGCAGATCGATACACTGATTCATGAAAACTACGAAAAACAGCTTCTTTTGCAGGATACCCGCTACAAGATGCTGCAAGCACAAATCAACCCGCACTTTTTATACAACACCTTAAGCACATTAAGCTGGCTTGTGCGCGCCGGCAAGAACGAGGATGCCGGGCGGCTTATCATAAACTTGGGCGATATGCTGCGGGCGGCGCTCTCGCCGAAGCAGAACACCACAGCGGCAGCCGACGTGCAGCTGGTGCACAGCTATATCGAAATTCAGCAGCTGCGCTATAAGCGCCGCGTGGCGTTTACATTGCATGCAGACGGCGCGTTGGAAAGCTGGTATCTGCCCCACTTCACCTTACAGCCGCTGGTAGAGAACGCCATCAAGTACGGCGTGGAGGAGAGCGAAGACGTCTGCGAAATCACTGTGACCGCCCACGCCGAAGCCGATACC
>CAVBWT010000074.1:0-6958 GCA_963599235.1 Lawsonibacter asaccharolyticus
GAGCATCAGGGAGTCGAACCCTGGCACCGGTCTCCCGGCCTATCGCATTTCGAGTTTTTCCTGCTTCACGGTACTTGGTGAAAGATAGAGGAAGTTGGCCGACTTTAGCGGAAGATACGAACCAGCGAATTTACGCTTAAAATTTCATCAAAGTCCAAAAACATTAGGCTCCATGCGGATTTGAACCCACTTCAAAAAAGGCGTAAAAATCCGCCCAAAAGAGAGAATTGGGAGAGATTTCGCACCCGTTGGAGAGAACGGGCGAGAGAGATTCCGGGAGCCATGATCCATCCACGAAATATGTTGCTTCTGCCGCTGACAGCAATCAAAGCAGCAAAGGATGGATGAACATGAGAACTCTGTTAGAGTGCTATAAAATTCTCGAAGAATACCCGAACGGAATGACGAAAGACCAGTTCTACCGCGTTGCTCGCATCAACAAGCAACACGCAAAATACCTTTTAGATTCCGGCCTCGTTCCCTGTATCAACACGGGAAAGAAAACGCGCAAATACCGCATTGCGACCCACGATGTGATAACCTACCTGTGTGACCGTGAAGACAACCCCGAAAAATATAAGGCTCCAACGGGCTTTTATATTGGAAAGAACGGCTCCCCCAAGCGGCGAAACCCGGACAAGCCCACCGCAGAGATTATCCACTTTGATTTTACCGAGCCAGAAAAAACAGGGCTGTATACCATGTGGGAGAAGCTCACTGCCGGATACGATGACCTTATGACCACTCCACAGGTTTCCGAACTGACTGGCTATTCCGCTCAGAGTATCCAGCGATGGTGCAATCAGAAAATCCTTGTCGGATTCAAAATTCGAGGAACGCTTACGATTCCGCGCCTTGCAGTCGTTGAGTTTATATCTGGCGACCGTGCAACAGCTATTGTCCGAAAGTCTCAAAAGCATCTTGATCTGCTCCGCACCTATGCGCAGGACTGCCATGAGGGTGCAATGACAATTACATATTGATTTTTTGCAGGGCGGTTCCACAAAAATTGCGTAACCGCCCTGTTTCCATGAGAAAATAACATATCTGAAATTGATGACGCCCTTGCGGACAAATCAGAATAATTGTGGGCGAAAACTGGACACAATTCATCGATTCTCGCTTGACTTTTCTAAAGAGTATCTGTATCCTGTATATTGACACCAACTAGTATCAATCAATATCAGTTGCGAGGTGCGTACCATGGATGGAGCTAAATTTGCCAAAATGCTTTCAGACAAGCATCTGTTTGAACTTGAGCGGATGGAGTACAAATATTCTACTGCCAGCGTCAAAGAGTTCACAGAACTATTGCAGCAGAACTTCGCACAGGCCCTGCCGCTGTCTGATTTTTCTGGTGATGAATTGTTTTATCTGCCGAATCTTGCTCAGATTTCCACAAATGGTATGAAGCAGTTGCTTTCTGCTCCTATCGGCGGGCAAACATTCAGTTTGCAGGCCATGACCGAAGAAATCCACGCCACCTTTCAAATTGAAAGCATCCATTCTACCCGCAACAGCATCCGGCATATCCTCAATGGTTATGCTCCTCGCGATGAACAGGAAGCCCGAATCTATGGAATGAAGCGTGGACTGGATTTTATTGCAGACCTCCAGAATACGATCACCGAGGAAAATCTGCACCATCTCTACCAAATCAGCACAGGCGATTATCTGCCCGATGAAGACCGGTTGCTTCCAGACCACTTCTACCGCCATGACGATGTTTTTATTGTCGGTGGTGAAAAATCTCGTGCTGGCATTCCTGTTGTGCAGCTTGCAAATGCTATGAAACGGCTGATCAACTTTGCCAATGCCAAGGATGGTATCAACGAACTGCACAAAGCAGCCATCCTGCACTTTGCTTTTGCGTACTACCATCCCTATTTCGATGGAAATGGCCGTACCGCGCGGCTGCTCCACCTCTGGTATCTCGTCCAGCAGGGCTATCCTGCGGCACTGTTTACGCCGTTTTCTCGCTATATTGCCGAAAGCAAGGGGGCTTATTACAAAGCCTATGAACGTGTTGAGAAAAATGCTTTGATCTCCGGCTATACGGATGTAACACCTTTTTTGTCCTACTTCTGCAACGAGGTCTACAACCATCTGCAAGTAGACGCAGCACCGCCGCAGGCCAATCTTCAGGTATACCAAGCTGCCCTCTCTGCTGGAAAAATTACTGAAAAAGAGCGGCTCCTTTGGGAATATGTTTTGTCTGCCTACGGTGCAGAAGAGTTTACCACCAAGCAGTTGGAAAAGGACTTCCGCAACGCCGCGTATGCCACGATTCGGACATTTGTAATGAAATTCCATGAAATGGGATTGTTAGCTGCACGGACGGCAGGAAATCGGGTATTCTACAAAATTCATTGATTATCATAAACGAACAGGACTGCTCCACATCACTGTGAGGCAGTCCTGTTTGCTTAGAAGTCTTTATACGCAGGTGTCTTCTCCTGTTACATCGGTTGACACTTTTATTATCACCATTGTAAGCGTTTTTTCTGGTGAATGTCAACCTGTTTTTCATTCATTTCGGAGGGAGGGATAGTTTTGCACAAGAGAACCATCTATCTGTTGAAAATCCGAGGTCACATCAAATGATGCTCGACTACTTCTATGGGCAGTCGGGTGAGCTGTTTTCCTACTTCCGCATTCCGAAAGCACTCTTTCAGGACAGTCGTTTCCGTCAGCTCTCCACCGATGCCCGGACACTGTACGGCATCCTGCTTGACCGTATGAGCCTGTCTGCAAAGAACGGCTGGCTGGATGAGCAAGGTCGGGTGTATATTATCTACACCGTCCGGGAGGTGCAGGAATCACTCTGCTGCGCCGAACACAAGGCGGTCAAGCTGTTCCGAGAACTGGAACAGGCCGACCTTATTGAGCGCAAGCGGCGTGGGCTTGGTAGACCCAGCTTGATCTTCGTCAAAAACTTTTCCACAGGGGTGTCAAAAATGCACACACTGAATTGCGCAAACAGCAATTCAGGTGCTGCCGAAAATGCAGTTCAGGAACAGCCAAAACCGCAATGTAATAAAACTGATAAGAATAAAACAGAGAGGAATAAACCTGATCCTATCCATTCAGGGAGCATTCGTGAACAGCTTGAAGATTATTTTTATCAGGCATTGGAGGTCGAACTGCTGCTCCGGCTCTGCCCGGACGATGAGGATCGATCTATCAAATCGTAGATTTACTTGTGGACACCTGCTCCACCAAACGCAAGATGTTGAGGATTGCCGGGGACGATAAGCCCACCGAAGTAGTGCGCAGTCGGTTAAAGAAGCTGAACGCAGACCACATCCGTTTTGTACTGGGGTGTCTGGCAGAAGCTACTGCCCCGGTGCGGAACATGAAGCAGTATCTGCTGGCATCGCTGTACAATGCCCCCACAACGATGAACCTTTACTATCATAACAAAACGAACCACGACTTTGCGCGTGGCTCTCCGGGGAGGTGATGTTATCGCAAAGAAAGCTACCATTATCGCAGTCACCAATCAGAAAGGCGGTGTCGGAAAAAGCACCACCTGTGAAAATCTTGGCATCGGTCTGGCAATGGAGGGCAAAAAAGTTCTGCTGGTGGACACTGACCCACAGGGTAGTCTGACCATCAGCATGGGCTGGAAACAGCCGGACGAACTGAACACTACACTCTCCACCTTGATGCAGAAAGCCATGAGCGACCAGCCTATCCAGCCCGGTGAGGGCGTTCTGCACCATGCAGAGGGCGTTGACCTTATTCCAGCAAACATCGAACTGGCAGGACTGGAAGTGGCTCTAGTGAACAGCATGAACCGGGAAAAGATGCTGAAACAGGTGTTGGACAGTGCGAAACGGGAATACGACTATATCCTGCTGGACTGTATGCCCTCGCTGGGGATGCTCACCATCAATGCACTGGCGGCGGCAGATTCCACCCTGATTCCCATGCAGGCGCAGTATCTTTCCGCAAAAGGTCTGGAACAGCTTTTACAGACCGTGCAGAAGGTAAGGCGGCAGATAAACCCGAAACTGAAAATTGAGGGTATCCTGCTGACCATGACAGACAATCGCACCAACTATGGAAAGCAAATCGACAATCTAATCCGACAAGGCTATGGCCGAAAAATCAATGTATTTGAACAGACCATTCCCCGGTCTGTCCGTGCGGCTGAAATCAGTGCGGCAGGAAAAAGCATTTTTGCCTACGACCCGAAAGGAAAAGTAGCAGAAGCCTACAAATCTCTCACAAAGGAGGTGCTGGCCGATGCCGATAGACAGCGGAAACTTAGCTCTGAAAGGGCTAGATGAACTTTTCTCTACGGAGGAAAAGCGGCAGGAAGCACAGCGCGAACAGGTGCAACAGATTCCCATTGATGAGCTGCATCCGTTTACCAATCACCCTTTCAAAGTCGTGGACGATGAAGCCATGACCCGGACGGTAGAAAGTATAAAGCTGCTCAGTGTTACAAATCCGCTGATTGCTCGTCCCTGTCCAGAGGGCGGATATGAGATTATTTCTGGCCATCGCCGCCAGCACGTTGCACAGCTTGCTGGGCTGGATACGCTGCCGGTTATCGTTCGTCAAATGGATGATGATGCCGCAGTTTTGCTTATGGTTGACTCGAATCTTCAGCGTGAGAGCATCCTGCCCAGTGAAAAGGCATTCGCCTATAAAATGAAGCTGGAAGCTCTGAAAAATCAAGGTGCTAGGTCAGATTTAACTTCGTCCCAACTTGGGACGAAGTTGCGGGCAGATGAAAAAGTAGCCAAAGATTCTGGCGATAGCCGTAATCAAGTTCAACGGTATATTCGGTTGACGAACCTTGTTCCCGAACTGCTTGCTATGGTGGACGAAAAGAAAATCTCATTTAACCCTGCGGTGGAACTGTCTTATCTGGATGAAAAACAGCAGCGAGATTTTTTAGAAGCTATGGATGGCACGCAAAATTCCCCATCTGTATCGCAGGCGCAGCGGGGTGAGTTCACCTATGAAAAAGCGTTCGATATTTTGGGGCAGGAAAAGAAAAGCGAACAGGACACTGTAACCATCAAAAACGACATTCTGCGGAAATACTTTCCGCGCAGTTACACGCCCCGGCAGATGGAAGAAAAAATCATACAGTTGCTGGATGCGTGGCAGAAAAAGCGTCAGCGTGGCAATGAGCGTTGACAGCGCATGAAACGGTAAGACCCGATTGGGTCTTTTTATTTTGCAAAGATTTTGGAGGTAACGCCCATGAACAATATGATTGATTTCAAGACTGCAAAGACCATCGACACCATAAGCAAGAAAATTGACAACATCGACGATGCCGTATCCGGCTTCTTCTCTTTCATGCACATGGCCATGAGGAACGAACTGGGCAGTGCAGAACCCTACTTTGCCGCCACTTCGCCTGTTCTGGATTTGACCGTAATCCGGCCTGACGATGCACCGCATATCCTGCCCTGCTTCGATGAAGCGGATGAGGGCATCGGCATTTCCGAGGATGAGCCGCTGGGCTTCCGCTACAATCCCAAACAGGTCATTAAGCTGATGGGCAAGCGGTATCTGGTCGGCCCGGTGATTTTTCACCGCTTCGATGATGAGGGGGACTTTGCATCCCTGACGATGGGTGATATGTACACTATCCAGAAATATCTGGAAAGCAACAGCGTCACCCTGATGATCGACCGCGACAAACTGACCTGCATCTGCATCGACTGAGGTGCGCATGAAAAAATTTGATGTAGAGATCACCGAAACGCTCCAGCGCACGGTTTCTGTCGAAGCCGCTACGCGAGAGGAAGCCGAAAGAATCGTCACAGAAGCATGGAACAACGAGGACTATGTTCTCGATTCCAACGATTTTGTTGACGTTGACTTCAAAACGGTGGGAGAACAGGAGCTGTCCAAAGCAAAGGGACTGGATGTGCTTCTGGTGCAGCCCGGTATGTATCCGCAGAAAATCAGCATCGGCACAGACTTGAAAGACTTTCAGGAGGCTGTTGGCGGCGCCATTGCGGCAAGCTATCCTTTCGATGATCCTGTTGCTATCGTGTACAATGATGAGGGCAAACTGACTGGGCTTCCTCTGAACCGTGCCTTGCGTGATGAGCATGGACAAATGTACGATGTCGTTGCCGGAACTTTTCTGGTAGTCGGCAACGGCGAAGAAGATTTTGCGTCTCTTTCCCCAGAACTGGCACAGAAGTATGAGGAGCATTTTCATCAGCCGGAAGCCTTTATCAAATTAGGAAAGCGTCTGCTGGCAGTACCTGTTCCCGATGAAGCTGTCCAATCGGCAGAACCGAAAGCGCATACCAAACCATCCGCAGAGCATGACCGATAAAGTAAAAAATCCCCACAGGAGGTGGTGAAATTGCAGGAAGAAGTCGAACAGAAAACATTCAACATTGTGGTGTCCACCACGAAGCTGACCGCCCGGACGATTCTGAATGCAGGACGAACGGCTATCCAGCAGTATCATTCAAAATTACAGGCGGATAAATCACGCGGCAAGCAGAGCGTCCGTATGCTCCTGCGGCAGAATCGGGGTGTTTCCAGTGTGGAAATCGACAAAACCAATATCAAGGGTTTTGAACGGTACGCCAAGAAATACGGCATCGACTACGCCATCCGAAAGGACAGCTCTGAAATGCCGCCCCGGTATCTGGTCTTTTTCAAAGCCCCGGATGCAGAAGCGTTCCATGCCGCTTTCAAGGAATACTCGGCCTCACTGCTGAGTAAAGCCAAGCGTCCTTCTGTGCTGGAAAAGCTGCATGAGCTGGTACAAGCGGCTGCCGAACTTACTGGAAAAGTCAGGCACAAAGAACAGAAGAGGGGCTTATGAAAACAAAAAAGCTGACAAAGCTGCTGGCTCTGTATCTGCCCTATATTCTGTTGGGACTGGTGGCAACGAACTTTGGCGAAGCGTGGCGGCTGGCCGAAGGTAAAGAGTTGGGCAATAAAATCATGGCGATGATGGGAA
>CAVBWT010000075.1:0-6887 GCA_963599235.1 Lawsonibacter asaccharolyticus
TTGGGCTTCCCGGTGCGTGTGATGGATGGCTCCGCTGTCGATCAAGAAGAACCGGCAGAGTTTTACACGCCGGAGCTGCAGAAGAGTTTTAAGGACTATAACGATGTGGCTATCGTTGTATTTGCACGCGAGGCTTCCGAGGGCAACGACCTGAACATGGTGGATACCGATGGCCGCAGCTCTCTGGCCCTGCATCAGAACGAAGAAGATCTGCTGGAAATGGTAAAGAATGCAGGCTTCAAGAAGATTATCGTTCTGCTCAACTCTCCCTACCAGATGGAGCTGGAGTGGCTGGACAAGTACAATGTGGACGCCTGCATGCTGATCGGCGCGGTCGGCTCTCAGGGCTTCCGCGGCGTCAGCAGTATCCTGACCGGCGAGACCAACCCCTCAGGCCATCTGGTCGACACCTACGCAGCCAGCTCTCTGTCCGCCCCTTCCTGCGTGAACTCCGGCACCGAGACCCCGATGTATGAGAACGCTGCGGCCATCGGCGCAGAGATCGGCGAAGATGAAAATGCCAACTATATGATCTTCCAGGCCGAGAATATCTACATTGGTTACAAATACTATGAGACCCGCTACGAGGATTCCATTCTCGGTCAGGGCAATGCCGGCGGCAGCAATGGTGCCTCCAATGGTGCGGCCAAGTGGGTCTATCAGGATGAAGTGACCTATCCGTTTGGTTATGGCCTGTCCTACACCAGCTTTGAGCAGACGCTGGATTCCGTGCAGTACGACGCTGTAAACGATGAATACCGCGCAACCGTCACCGTGAAAAACACCGGCAGTGTGGCAGGCAAATCTGTTGTTGAGTTGTACGCACAGACCCCCTACGGCGACTACGAGAAGCAGAACAAGGTCGAAAAATCCGCTGTGCAGCTGGCAGGTTTCACCAAAACCGACCTGCTCCAGCCCGGCCAGTCCCAGCAGATCGAGGTCACCGTCGACCGTTATCTGCTGGCAAGCTACGACTATGTGAACGCCAAGGGCTACATCCTGAGCGCCGGTGATTATTACTTTGCCATCGGCGACAACGCTCATGATGCACTGAACAACATTCTGGCTGCCAAGGGTGCAACCGACATGGTAGATGCCGACGGCAATGAAGCAGCCGGCAACGCAAATAAGACCTATCACTGGACGCAGGACGCAGTGGATAAAGACAGCTATCGTATATCCAATGCCGGTGTTGAGGTTACGAACCGGTTCGATGACTGTGATCTGAACTATTGGGTCGATGGCGCAGGCACCTATCTGTCCCGGCAGGATTGGCAGGGCACTTATCCCGTTGCAAAGACCGCCGTGGAAGCTACGGAGGATATGATCCAGCAACTCGGCGGTGATGCCTACGTAAAGCCCGACGATGCTCCCAGTGCAGAAGACGTGACCAAGGACTTTGGCAACAACAAGGGCATTACGCTGGTCAATATGCGTGATGTTGACTGGGATGACGATGCGACGTGGGATGAATATCTGAACCAAATGACGCTGGAAGAGATGGCTTCTACGCTGTCCTGCTCCAGCGGCCGAAAGGCAGTTTCCTCGGTCGTTCTGCCCGCTACCACGGTAGGCGACGGCGTTGACGGCTGCATGGGTAAGTTCCCTTACGCATACGATGGTATCGAGAACTTCTCGACCTGCTGCTACACCAATAAAGGCACTTTGACAGCTACTTGGAACAAGGACCTGTACCAGCGCCGCGGCGAGCTGATGGGCGAGGAGGCTCTCTGGTGCGGTCAGATGGAGGTCTGGTGCATCGGCGCCAATTTGCACCGCACTCCCTTTGGCGGACGTAATTATGAGTACATGTCCGAGTGCAGCATCATGAACTATCTGGCTTCTATTCCTGAAGTTGAAGGTATGGAGTCCAAGGGCGTTTTGGCTGGTGTTAAGCACTTCACCGGCAACGATCAGGAGTTCGACAGACACGGTGTTTCCACATTCTTCAACGAGCAGGCTTTCCGCGAAGGTTCTTTGCGCGGCTTTGAGGGTGCGCTCCGCGTTGCCCATGCAACGTCTCTGATGCAGTCCTTCAATCGTCTTGGCTGCGAGTGGGCTTCTTCCAAAGCCGCTTTGAACAAGGACGTCTGCCTTGGGGAGTGGGGCTTCCATGGTCATCTGGAAACCGATGGTACTGACTCTGCCGCCAGCGGTTATATGGGCCACTATGCCACTTCTCTGACTGCCGGTTCGGATACCTACTGCCTGAATGAAGGCATTGCTACCCAGAGCATCCTGAAGCAGATTGAGGATACCGACGACGGTTATCTGGCACAGTGCGTCAAGGAGCAGGCAAAGCATTTCCACTATGCTGCAAGCCATAGCTGCGCTGTCAATGGCATCAGTGAGTCGGCTTACATCGTTATGATCACGCCGTGGTGGCAGACCGCTCTGAAAGCTGCGATCGGGATCGTTTCTGTTCTGGAAATCCTGTCTCTGGCTCTGCTGACGGTCAGCAAGCGCAAGGTAAAGGAGGCAAAGTAAGATGAGCAAGACAAATAAAGGAATCGGTCGTATCCTGGGACTGTGTGCCAGTGTGGTCGCTGTTGCTGCAACGGTTGCGTATCTGGTATTTGCATTTTCTTCCGGCACATTCAATGTTCTCGTTCTGCTGGCGTTCCTCGCAGCGATCGGCTGCGGTGCAGTTCTGTTCTTTACTGATAACTTCTTCAGTGACTATCTGGTAATTATCAACGCACTACTGATTACAATTGCATTCGGGCTGTTCATGCTGGATTCTGTGGGCGATTTCACAGACTTCTTCAGCGGCATCGTGATGTACGGCAATCCCAAAAATGTTCCGACTCGTTTTGTCATTATCGGCATTACACTGGGTTCGATCCTGCTCGAGCTGGTCAGTAGCTTTCTGAACCGAAACAAAAAGCAGTAGTTAGACGAGGTATTATGCATGAAATCAACATCCCTTCTTACTGGCTGGACCTGCCGCCATTTGGGCGATACCGCACCCGGTAAGCCTGTGACGCTGCCCCATGATGCCATGCTGGCGGAACCCCGTACCGCTCTGAGTGCTGGCGGTACCAATACCGGCTGGTACGAGGGGTACGACTATGAATACCAGCGCACCCTGACCGTGCCCGAAAGCGAGTTGGCTGACGCCCACATCTTGGAATTTGAAGGTGTTTACCACAACGCAGAGGTCTGGCTCAACGGCCAAAAGGCGGCGTTCCGCCCGTATGGTTATACCAATTTTTACGTGGATTGCGCACCCTATCTGCATGCAGGGGACAACGAACTGCGCGTCATTGCCCGCAACGCGGATCAGCCCAACAGCCGCTGGTATTCCGGTGCGGGACTTTACCGCCCGGTGCAGCTTTGGACAGCCCACGGTGCGCATATCGAGTTAAATGGCGTGAAAATTCGCACTCTGTCGCTGGATCCAGCTGTTGTGGAGGTGTGCGTAAAGACTACCGCCCCCGGCACGGTACACCTGACGGTGGACAGTCTGCCTACCATGCAGCAGGAGAGTGATGGTGAGGCTAAATTCACCCTGACCATCGACAATGCCCGCCTCTGGGCACCTGAAATGCCCAACCTGCACACCTGCCGCGTCGCCTTTGCTGAGGACGAAGTGACCGAAACCTTCGGCATCCGTACGGTGGAGTGGGGCGCGCACGGCTTTTTGCTCAACGGCAAGCGGTACATCATCCAAGGTGCCTGCATCCACCATGATAACGGCCTGCTGGGCGCTGCCTGTGACCCAGATGCCGTGGCGCGCAAGGTACACCTGCTGAAAGAAAATGGTTATAATGCCATTCGCTCGGCACATAATCCCTGTTCCAAGGCACTGCTGGCCGAGTGTGATCGTCAGGGTATGCTCGTTATGGATGAGTATATCGATCACTGGTATATTCACAAGACCGAACATGACTATGTGGATTATTTCAACGACTGGTGGCGGAAGGATCTGACTGACATGGTTGAGAAGGACTATAATCACCCGTGCGTCGTGCTTTACTCCACCGGCAATGAAGTCAGCGAGACCGCCCAGAAACGCGGCATAGCGCTGACGAAGGAGATGACGGACTTCCTGCACGGGCTGGACGATTCCCGACCGGTGACTTGCGGCGTAAACATCTTTTTCAATTTTTTAAGTTCCATCGGGTTCGGCGTATACAGCGACAAAAAAGCGAAAAAAGAAGCCGAGCGTGCCGAAAAAGCCAAACAGTGCGGCAAAAAGTCAGCCAAGAAAAAAGCAGTCGGAAGCCAATTCTTCAACAATCTGGCGGGGCTTCTGGGCGACGAATTCATGAAGCGCGGCGCCACCCTGCACGGCTGTGATGTTAAGACGCGAGATGCTTTTGCCAACATGGATATTGCGGGCTATAACTACGGCATCTATCGCTATCAGCATGACCTGAAAAAATATCCGCAGCGGCTGATTCTGGGCAGCGAGACATTTTGCAATGATGCATATAAATTCCGTGAGCTGGCAAAGAAAGAAGTGCGGCTGGTGGGTGATTTCGTCTGGGCCGGCATGGACTATCTGGGTGAGGTCATGGTTGGCTCGTGGGAGTACGCTGACTATGCCGAGACGTTCGACGGCGGCCTTGGCTGGGTGTCGGCGGGCTCGGGGCGCATTGATTTGACGGGCAAGCCGTTGGGCGAAGCCCTTTATACCCGCGTGGCATTGGAAGCGGACAAGGGACCATATATCGCGGTTTGTCCGGTCAATCACACCGATGACCGCCACAGCCCTAGTGCATGGAAGATGACGAATGCTATGCCCAGTTGGAGCTGGTCTGGCTGCGAGGGGAAAAAGGCCAACGTGGAGGTTTACGCCCGCGCCGCTCGCGTGGAATTGATGCTGAATGGCCGCACAGTGGGGCGTAAAGCATTGAAAAATGATTGTCTGGCGAAATTCCGTATTCCCTATGAGAGCGGCACGCTGGAAGCTGTCAGCTATGACGCTGCCGGTCACATCATAGGCTGCTGCAAGCTGCAAAGCGCCGGCGACACGACCCGTTTGACGCTGGATGCTGAGGAAGCTGCTGTGGGCTCGGGGCATCTGTGCTACGTCCGCCTGCGTTATACGGATGAAAACGGCGTCACAAAACCACTGATGCGCGGCAGTATCAAGGTGCAGGTGCAAGGCGGCACGCTGGTGGGGCTTGGCAGTGCCTGCCCTTTCAACAAGCATAGCTATCTGGAAGATGAGACCGACACTTACTACGGTGAGGCACTTGCCATTGTTCGCATGGGAGAAGGTGAGGCAATGAGACTGGCTGCGTCCGACGGAAGATACAGTGCAGAGCTGACTGTGCAGGTAGGAGGTAGTTTATGGAAATGATCAAAAATGGGTGGACGACTTTCTCCGACAGGCATAAGCTTGTGGCACAGTTCGTGAAATTCTATGCGTTTTCACTGTTTGTCACGGTGCTGCAATATTTGCTTTTGACCTTCTTGCCTGGGGTGTTCTATGCGTTGACCGACTGGTGCAGCATCCCCTGTCAGCTGATCCATTTGAATCTTGGTCCGGTGGACACGTATGTGTTCAACTATCCTGTTACCGGTGATGCTACCGGCGGCATGGGATATTTTGCAGCGTTTGCCATTACGTTGTTTTTGGCACAATGTGTCAATTTTCCGATGCAGCGCAACATCACGTTCAAGTCCAAGGGAAATGTCTGGTATCAGCTTACATGGTACGTGGTGGCATTTGTGCTGATCACCATCGTGTGCAGCTTTTTAATGGGCATTTATGTGCCGCTGTGCAAGCGGCTTTTCCCGCCGGCGCTGTACAATATTCTGATTACCGTTATCAACGGAGGTGTGCAGATGGTGATTTACTTCCCGATTTATAAAATCATCTTTCCGGAGGGGGAGCAGCACCCCCAAATGTAAAACAGAAGTCAGGAGAAATGCCTTGACAGCAAAGGATGATCCTGATATATTGGTAGGGCTGTCTGAGCTATAGACAGAAGAACATCAAGCAGGGCGCAATGCCCGGGCTACATTAAATACTGAAATCAGTGAGCGGAGGCCCCGCGATCGTCGAGGAGTCTCACGGATTTGGTTCGATGTGCGGAAACGCATCTCACCAGAGTAAGTAGCCTGCATATAGGAGGTTGTTATGAATTCATACGTAGCAAAGGCTTCTACTATTGAGAGAAAGTGGTATGTAGTAGATGCTGAAGGCAAGACCCTTGGACGTCTTGCATCAGAGGTCGCATCTGTTCTTCGTGGAAAGAACAAGCCGACATTCACACCGTTCCTGGATTGCGGTGATTATGTAATCGTTGTTAACGCTGAGAAGATTGCTGTTACAGGTAAGAAGCTGGATCAGAAGATCTACCGCACTCACTCCAAGTATGTTGGATCCATGAAGGAGACCACTCTTAGAGATATGAGAGCCAACAAGCCTGAGCAGGTAATCGAGCTTGCAGTTAAGGGTATGCTTCCGAAGGGACCCCTGGGCAGACAGATGTACAAGAAGCTTTTCGTGTACGCTGGACCGGAGCACAAGCATCAGGCACAGCAGCCTGTTGAGCTGACATTCTAAGGAGGGATATCTAAATGGCTACAAATAGAAATTACGGTACAGGCAGAAGAAAGAAGTCTGTAGCAAGAGTTTACATCATGCCGGGTACTGGCAAGATCACTGTAAACAAGAGAAGTCTGGATGAGTACTTTGGTCTTGAGACACTGAAGACCATCGTTATGCAGCCCATCGTAGCAACCCAGAATGAGGGTAAGCTGGATGTCCTGGTTAACGTTCACGGCGGTGGATACACAGGACAGGCAGGTGCCATCAGACATGGTATCGCAAGAGCTCTCTGCGAGATGGATCAGGACTTCAGACCCGTTCTGAAGAAGGCCGGATTCCTGACAAGAGATCCGAGAATGAAGGAGAGAAAGAAGTACGG
>CAVBWT010000076.1:0-6858 GCA_963599235.1 Lawsonibacter asaccharolyticus
TGGAACTGACCTCGATGCCCAGCTTGGAGATATACACATGGACCGTATCACAGAGCGAAACTCGCTCCGCTTCTACAATGTCCTCGTATCCCGGCGTGTTCCAGAGCTGCACGAAGTCGATTTTGATATCGACCTCCGGTTCAGTGAGGTCAGTCGTATCGATATAGTTCTGTGCATATTCCCGGAGTGCTACCTCGGTCGGCTTTTCCTGAAAGTCACTGGTACAGTCCAGCACAGTGATCTTCTGGTACGGCACAGATTTCTTGCTCATCAGCACTACCTTTTCCGGCAGCTCCATAACCTCCTGTGTTTCGCTGTCCACCCAGTATGGATGCACACCCGTGATGGTGTTTTCAATGGACTTCTCCATTTTGAAGTCAGTCAGATTCTTGCCGTAGGTGATATGGACGCCGTGGTCAGCACCTCTGGCCTTATGGAACTTGACCGTGTACCGATCCCACTCGAATTCACCGCCAAAGGTATCCAGCACAGAAGCATCCATACCACCCAGACAGTTACGGAACGAGGATGGCACTCCGAGCGTAAAGGTCGCACTGGATTCCACATCCGTCCAGACATCGAATGGGCAGTCGGAAGCTGCATGGCCTTTCAGCCCCTGCATTGCTCCTGCGCACCCTGTCACCGAGAATGGTGAAACTGTAATAAAGTTGAGCTGATAGGAAATATGCCGTGCCTGCACTTCCAGTTTTCCGTCAATGGGAGTGGTGATCTTGTAGATACGGAACGGCTGGCTCTGCATAGTATCGGACGGCTTGGCGAGGATGATATTCCCCTCCTCCAGCATTTCGGCATGGATGCCATCTGCCGGACAGACCAGCTTCAGTTCATAGCTGCCGTTTCGCTTTTCAGTCACGGTACAAGACTGCGTGTCGGCCAGCTTTCCGATGCCGTTGTGGTTGAACTTCATTTCTTTGGAATCATACAAACAAGGAATCACCGGCCGCACCTCCTCTCACAGTGTCCACCAACGAGGAATGACTTCCACCGCCGTGATACCGCCCGTCCATGTGATCTGTGTCTTTCCCTCCGACAGCTCCGGGAAGTCATCCGAAAGGATGGTCTCATTGCAGAACCCGGCGGCATTGTAGGCATTGTGCGTTTCGCAGTTGAGCAGCACATAGTCCGTGATGCTGTGAATGGTGATCTTCTCCTCACCCACATACAACTCGCCGCCGGAATCTCCGTAGACCTTGAAGATGGGCTGTGCCGGGAAAGCGAAAGGATTTTTGAGTGTTGTCCTTTTCTCCAACCGAATGCTCCTCTGCCCGTCCACACTCCACCGCTGAGGTTTGCAGTTGAAGGTAAGCTCCATCTCAGCGGCTTTCTGAGCGGTGACATCAAAAGCAAGGGCATCCTTGCAGACTGCCATCCGGAAGAAATCCGGGTCGTAGGTGTCCTGCAACTTCTGATAACCTGCCGGGGACAGCAGCCATGCCTTGACCGCTGCGGTCTTGGCCGGCAGGCCGTTGAAAAAGAATGCCTTGTACTTGATATCCACATTCTGATATCGCCGCTGTCCGGCTTTCGCCTTTTCCGTGATGATATCTCCGTTGCGGCCGGGAACCGAAGTGGTATCCACATCCGCAGCCGGAGAATCATACACACCGGGACCAGACAAATATAAAAGGAAGTCCTTGCTGGACTTCCCTGCAAACGACAGATACTGTCTGGCATATCTGCCTTTAAGCTGAAACTTCGATACAGTCTGCTTTGGGGCATTGTAGCCCATACGCATCTCCCCCTTTACTTGAACACCGAATCATCTTCATGAATCATGCCGTTGATTTTATCGGCAACAGTCTGTGCCAGTTCATCATCGTTCCGGGCATTATAACCGTTGACCGTGATATACACACCGCCAAGGTTGGTCGTCCGAGTAGTACCGCCTCCGGCCAGTGCCGCCTGTGGGAAGTTCCATGCAAAACCGTCAAAGTGCGGAAGGGTCAGTTCCGGCAGACTGAAGGAACTGATGCCCGCCATTCCCTGCTGCACCTTGGATACCATAGAACGGACCTGTTTCAACAGACCGCCCTCGCTGCCCTTGATGCCACTCGTCAGGAGTTTCATAAAGTCCGGCATATAGGTGTCAGCATCAGACAACGGGCCTTCGTCCGGCACGGAGAAGTGGAGGAACGAGCGGATGCCCTTTGCCACACTCTTCACCGCACTGCCGACCCAGCTCACTCCTTTCTTGATGCCCCCGGCGATACCGCCGACGATATCCTTGCCCCAGTTCCAGGCAGACGAGGCTACATTTTTAATGCCGCCCCAAATAGACGATGCCACGCCGCTTATCGCAGACGCCGCATTGGAGATTCCGTTCTTAATTGCTGCCGCACCCTTCGAGAATACCGATGTCACCTTGTTCCAGATAGCCGTCACACCCTCGCGGAAGCCATCGCAATGCTTCCAGAGAGCAGTCAGACCAAGGCCGATACCGCCGACTGCCGCAACTGCGATGCCTGCCGGACCAGCCAAACCTGCGAGTGCTGTACCTGCCGATGCGAGGAAACCGCCTGCCGAACTCGCCACACCAGCAAGGGCTGTGCCTGCGCCAGCGGCCAGACCGGAAACCGTCGAGCCAACTGAACCGAATAGACCGGCCAATGCCGAACCAACTGACCCGGCGATACCGCCCAGCGATGAGCCAACGCCAGAGAGCAATCCGGTCAGGCTGCTGCCCAGACCTCCGAGTTTGGAGATCACGCCGGACGCCAAACTGCCGAGGCTCGATAGGATTCCGCTGCCGCTGGAACCGAGACTTCCCAGCTTCGAGAGGACGCTGGAAATTCCCTGCCCCAGACCGCCCATTTTAGAGGTCAGGCCAGAGATCAGCTCCCCGAACTTCGACACGATCTGACCGCCATCCGCAGTACTGAGCTTCGACAGGAAGCTGCCGAGGTTGGACAGCAGACCGCCGCCATTTTCTGTACCAAGAATGTTGCCGAGGTTCTGGAGCGTCGTACCCAGATTTCCAATTGTGGTTTTCATCGACCCCAGCTTGTCCACGATACGGATGACGTTGTCCACCGTATCGCCGATTTTGCTGATGCCATTTCCCAGATTTTTCAGAAAATCAGAGTTGAAGGTGTCGCCGAGACTGCGGATTGCACTGCCAAGTGAGCTGGTTTCCTGACTCAGCTCACTAATAGAGGTTTTCATGTCCGCAAAGCCCTGCTTCACTTCATCGCTCATGTTGCCGACTGCGGCCTTGGTAATGCCTTGCAGGTCGGTCCAGAGCTGCCGGAACTGCGTCTTCACTCCAGAAAGCCCAGACATGAGCTGCGACTGAATGCTGCGGCCCACACTTCCTGCCGCCGAGCCGATTCCGCGTTCGCTGCTGTGGATGGTCGTAGCAAAACCACCGACCACAGAATCCATCCAATCGCTCAGAGAATCGACTGGAGTGGTCAAATTGTCGCTCATAGACGAGGCCAGACCACGCACTGCTTTCACGACAACACGGACATTTTTCTTAATACCGGTCGCCAGCAGCTTCATGAAGTCGGGCATATATTCATCTGCATCGGAAAGCGGTCCCTCATCCGGCACAGAGAAGTGCAGAACCGAGCGGATCTTATCTGCCACACCGGTCACGGCGTTCGTAACATCCTGAATCCGCGACTTGATGCCCGATATGATGTTGCCGATCAGGTCAGACCCCCACGAGAATGCCTGACCTATCAGCCCCTTAATGAACGAAACTGCATTGTTAAATCCGGTCGAAATCGTAGTCTGGATACCCGAAATCGTAGACGAGATCCCGGACTTCATAGACTCGAATGCGCTTATCGCTGCCGAGCGGGTTCCATTGCTGAGATTTGTGACCGTGGATTTCATGAAGTTCCAGCCGGAAGAAATCACAGACTGGATGCCCGAAACCACAGACGAAATTTTGCTGCTGACAGCCGTCCAGACAGACGACACCACCGACTGGATTGACGAAAGGGTAGCCGAAATCACATTCTGGATTGCCTTCCATGCGGAGGTCATCCGGTTCTGGATTCCAGTCAGCAGTGGCGAGAGGAACGATACGATGGAATTCCAGATGGATGTCACCGAAGTTTGGATTGTCGTCAGCACCGTAGAGATCGCCAGCTGGATGGCTGTCCATGCTGCCGAGAAAGCCGACTGCAGGCCAGAGAGCAGAGGCGTCACAAATGCAACGATGGAATTCCAGATCGAAACGATTTTCGAGTGGATTGCCGTCAGCGCAGCATCGACCAAAATCTGAATGGCCTGCCAAATCGTCTGGAACAGGTATCGGAATGCCTCCAGCAGAGGCTGGATCGTGGTGTAGATTCCAGACCAGACCTGCAGGATCGTCTCACGGATGGAACTCATGACGGACGAGATCGCCGTAGAGATTGACGTCCACACACGCACCACAGTGTCGTGAATCACGGTCAGCACAGACGAAACCGCCTGTGAAATCGCCGTCCAGATCGTGCGGAAGGTCGTCTGGATCGAGGTCAAAATCGAAGTGAAGAATCCGGAAATCGCCGTGAACACAGAGGTCGCCACCGAATGAATGGACGAAGCCGTATCCGAGAAAAATCCGCTGATTCCACTCCAAATCGACACAAAGAACTGCTGGATGCCGCTCCAAACAGACTGCCAGCTTGTACCGAAGAATCCGAGAAAAACATCCAGCGTATTCCGCAGAGTCGTAAGGGTAACAGAGAGAATCGAGCGAATGCCCTGCCAGATTCCAGAGAAAATTCCCTTTGCTGACTCCCATGCTCCACGCCAATTGCCGGAGAAAATGTTGGAGAAAACATCGAGCAGGCCAATCAGCGAGTCCAGTACGACACCGAGGATAGTGGAGATATTCTGAAATGCGCCTTCGAACAGTGGTGCCAAAACCTGACAGAATCCGTTCCAGATCGATTGCAGGACCTGAGCGATATCCCTAAAATCAAAGCCGAGTGAATTGATTCGCTGCGTCAGCTGGTCGCAGAAGGCTTTCACCTTGGAAACAATGTCGTTCCAGATGCCGGTAATGGCGGTGCGGAACTCCTCGTTGGTGGCCAAGAGGTTCATGAAAGCCGCCACCAATGTACCGATGACTGCCACCACTGCGACAACAGGCCCGGATAAACCACCCAGAACCACACCCAGCTTACTGAACACACCGCTGGCACCGCCTACGCGGGTAACGAGCAGCCGAACGCCCTTTGCGAGAGAACTGAATCCCCGCATCGCTGTACCGACTGTCGATATGGTCTTGCCTAGAACAATGAGCAGCGGCCCAATCGCAGCGGCCAGCAGCGTGACTCGGATGATCACCTCTCTGGTGCTGTCGTCCATGCTGTTCAGCTTATCGACAAACTGCTGCACCGCCGATACGATTTGGCGGATGGTTGGCATCAGGATGTCGGCAAAAGAAATGGCCAGCTCCTCCAACTGAGATTTCAGAATGGTGAGCTGACCACTTAAATTATCCTGCATGGTTTCTGCCATGCGCTCGGATGCGCCGTCGCATCCCTCGATTGCCCCACGTAGTTTATTGATATCTCCCTCGCCGGCATTCATCAAAGCGAGGAAGCCGGACATGGCGTTCTTACCGACCAGAGATTCTGCATTGGCAGCTTTTTCAGATTCCGACAATCCTGCAAAAGCCACACGGCAGTCTGCAAGAATGTCATTCAGGCTTCTCATGCTGCCGTCTGCATTGCTGGTAGCAATTGTGACCTCGCCAATAGACTTACCGACAAAGGTCACATCACCGGCAAGGTTGTTCATGATGGAACGCAGCGAAGTACCAGCCTGCGATGCCTTGATACCGGAGTTTGCCATCAAACCAATGGCTTCTGCGGTTTCCTCTGCCGAGAATCCGAGGGCTCCGGCGATAGGCGCACAGTACTTGAACGTCTCACCCATCATGTTGACGTTAGTATTCGCATTGGAAGAAGCCGCAGCAAGAATGTCCGCAAAATGCCCAGAATCTGAAGCGGACAGGCCGAAGGCCGTGAGCGCATCGGTGACGATATCCGAAGTTGTGGCGAGATCTTCACCGGATGCCGCCGCTAGATTCATAATGCCCTCAATACCAGAAAGCATATCTTCGGTGCGCCATCCGGCCATCGCCATATATTCCATCGCGGAGGCGGCTTCTGTTGCGGAGAATTTGGTCTTTGCACCCATCTCACGGGCTTTTTCGCGCAGTGCATCGAAATCAGCACCAGTTGCACCGGAAATAGCAGCGACCTTGCTCATCTCAGCATCGAAGTCAGCCGCCGTTTTCACTGCCGCTGTGCCAAGGCCGGTAACAGCTGCGGTCACAGGTAGGAATTTCTTACCTACATTTTCGACCGATGCACCAAGGTTCTGTAACTTTTCGCCCGCCTCATCGATCTTGGCAAGGGTCGCATTCGTGGTCGCCGCCTGTTCCTGCAGGGATTTCAGATTCTGCTCGGTTTCGGCAATCTCACGTTGAAGCGCATCGTACTGCTGCTGGGTGATTTCGCCATTGGCAAGCTGCTCATTGGCCTGTTGCGCAGCAGTTTTCAGAGTTGCCAGCTTTTCCTTGGTGGCTTCAATGGCATCCTTGAGCATCTTCTGCTTCTGGACGACCAGTTCTGTATTAGAGGGGTCCAGTTTCAGGAGTTTGTTGACATCCTTCAGTCCGGACTGCGTCCCCTTGATTGATTTGTTTACACCTTCCAGTGCTTTGGAGAGCTTTGTGGTATCGCCGCCGATCTCAACGGTGATGCCCTGGATTCTGGATGCCATGCGGATGACCACCTCCTTTGGGGCATAAGAAAAGCCCATCTGCACGAGGCAGACAGGCTAAAAATGGGTATAAAAATACCCTGCCAGCTTTCACCAGCAGGG
>CAVBWT010000077.1:0-6445 GCA_963599235.1 Lawsonibacter asaccharolyticus
ATTCATGCTCCTTCGCCTCCTTCAGTCCGTATCGAAATTCAAAATAACAGTTTCGGCTGCAGAACATCCGCTTGCTCCTGCTCTCGCAGATTGCTGTAAACGGACGACCGCAGTTCTGGCAGATTGCCGTCCTGCCAGCTTTCTCTTGTTTGTAATGCCTGCGCTCATATTCGGCATAGCATTCATCCGAGCAATATTTTCTCGGAGCCCCTCTTCCGCTCTGCCCGATGATCCTTCCGCAGATAGGACATCTGCGCTCTTTTATCTGACCCGGCGGCACCAGATGACAGCTTCCCGTTTCCGGCAGCCCCAGTTCCCGGCAGTAATCCATCACCTGTTCCACAGGCATTCCCGTCTGCTCTGCGATCTGAGAAAGTTTCGTTCCAGAAAGCCGGAGCGTTCTCACCTGCTCCCTGGCAGCATCAAACGCAGTTCCCTCAAAAACACAGTCCATTCGGACACCGTTTCTTCTGACATCCCGTTCAATACTCAATGGCTGCATCGTCTGCCTCCCTTCCTCTGCCCCGGTTGGCACAGACCCGGCTGCAATATTTTCTGGGCAGACCGTATTGGTGGCGGTAGGAAAACTCCTTCCCACACACTGGGCAGATCTTTGACCGCACTGTTTTCCAGTTTTCCGGCTTCGGATGGGTATTGTTCCACCTGGACCGGCATTCCGGTGAACAGAACTTCCGAGGTCGGCCTTTGTGATTCGGTATGATTGCCGTGCCGCACTGAGGACAGAACGAAAACGCCATGTCCTTGATCATCTCAGCCGTGTAATCTTCCATCTGTCCTCACCATCCTCTCATTTTTCGCCGTTTCTTCGGCGGTTTCTTAGAAAAATCTCATAATTCATGCGAAAAGCGGCGAAGTGGGAATCGGCTCCGCCCCGCCAGGTTACTTTGTTTTTGCGGCGGCCGATTCTCGCTCGCCTTTGCTCCTCCCGGAACAAGCTAAAGTACACGAAAGTCAGAAAAACTCATGGGTTTTCGTGTACTTTGGTTCATTTCGGGGAAAAAGAAAGGCACCGAAATCGCAGCTCCGATGCCTGTACATTTTTCAGTTTCATTTTGCGCCGTAATTGCCAGACCCCCGGCCTAGCAATTTTGCGGATTTTCACAGGAAAGGGGCCACCGGTCTTCGTGTGACTTCACTGTAGAGAAGTGACCCCGGCCCCCGGTGGGCATGAAAAAAGCACCTACCAGATTGCTCTGACAGATGCTTTCTCAAACTTTCGGTATTTACTTTGTCCAGTCTTCTACTTCCAAGTCTTCTACCCGGAAGAATTCTCTGGTATTGTTTGTCACAAGAATCAGACCTTCTGATCTTGCATGAGCGGCTATCAACATATCCATCGGTCCGATTGGCGTTCCCTTGCGTTCAAGGTCTGCTCGTACCTTGCCGTATTCCTCTGCTGCGTAGTGATCAAACGGGAGAATGTCAATAGAAGAAAGAAATAGAGTGAGCGCAACACGGTTTCTTTCTACTGCTTGACTTTTTTCTACGCCATGCATCAGCTCTCCGTAAGTAATTGCTGAAATGCACATATCGTCTGGGTCACGCATCAAGAAGTTCTTAATCACTTCTGGTGGCTTGTGCTTCATGGCGTAGATGCAGATATTTGTGTCCAACATATACTTCATAAGGATTCACGCTCCTGCATCGCAGGCTGTTCACGACCTTCGCTCATGAAATCATCAGAGAACAAATCCAAACTACTCAGGAATCCAGACCATTTGTTTTCCTTTGGCAGAAGGATTACGGCATCTCCAACCTTGCTAATAGCAACCTCGTCACCATTGAACCGACATTCCTTCGGAAGTCGAACCGCTTGGCTGCGACCATTCTCAAACAACTTTGCTGTCATCATAGTAACGCACCTCCTTGCATTTTTAGTATATACCAAGATATATACCGTGTCAAGGTCTGTTTGAAATTTCTTCCGTAGTCTATGCGTAATGGCTAAGATTATACCTCAGTAGTGGTATGCCGGATTAATGTCCTCGGTCAGTGTCTTCCGGTCGTGGCACTCTTTGCAGAGAGCCTGCCAATTGTTCTGATCCCAGAACAATTTCTGGTCGCCGCGGTGCGGAACGATGTGATCTACCACCGTTGCCCGGACAAACCGTCCATTCTTCATGCACTCCACACACAGCGGATGGGCTTCCAGATATGACTTTCGTGCTTTCTGCCACCGCCTGTTGTACCCACGCTTGGCCGCTGGGCGGGTGACTTCCGGATGGAGCGGCAGGTGCTTCTCACAGTAGAGCCTGCCGGGTTCGACCAGCTGCGGGCATCCGGGATGGCGGCACGGTGTCTTTGGTCTGTATGGCATCTGACTCAACTCCTCTCCTGTCAGGATGGGGACAATTGTCCCGGTCCTGACTTACTCTTCCCACGGAAGGCCGGCCTTGCCGAAGTGACCGTAGGCACTGACTTTGTTGTAGTCTACGTCCAGCAGTCCCAGCCGCTGGATGATACCCTGCGGCGTGAGGTCGTAGCTGTCATGGACATAGGCTTCGATGAAGTCCAGTGGCTGGTGTTCCGTGCCGAAGCACTCCACCAACACACCTACCGGCTGTACCACGCCGATGGCGTAGGCCAGCTGGACTTCGCACTTGTCTGCGTAGCCAGCCTGCACGATGTCCTTGGCAATCTTCCGCGCCATGTATGCTGCGGAGCGATCCACCTTGGTAGGGTCTTTACCACTCAGAGCACCGCCGCCCATTCGACCGATGCCGCCGTAGGTATCACACGCCAGCTTCCGGCCAGTCACACCACAGTCTGCGTAGCTACCACCCAGCACGAATCGACCCGTGGGATTCACCAGCTTCGTGAAGTCGCCGTCCAGACCGTACTCGCAAGCGGCAAGCACCATCATGGATTCGATGATGTGTCGGAAATCGCTGATCTCCACATCCGGGCTGTGCTGCACGGAGCAGAGGAACGTGGTGATGTGGCCGGTGTCGTAGTCGTAACTGACCTGCGCTTTGGCGTCCGCCCGGAACATCTTGGACGGATGTGCCTTGAGCAGCTGCAGGAACTTGGTGGCGACCATGTAAGGAATCGGCATCTGCTCTGCCGTTTCGTTGGTGGCGTAGCCGTACATGATTCCCTGGTCACCGGCACCGCCCTTATCCACACCGAGTGCGATATCCACTCACCGTCATCGAACCAGAATCCATCGTTTTCCTCATCATACTGCTCGAAGCCCCACGGCAGCATAGATGCTGCTCGGCAGATAACTCCGGTCATGAACGAATAGACCCAAGCGTAATCGTCATCCTGATCCAGCAAATAGAGAATTGCAAAGCATAACTCGTATGGGTCTTCGACCGGGAAGTTGCACATGGCGTCTGTAAAATCTGCATCCATACATTTTACCAGACGATATTTGCTCAAGATGCCAGCCTGCAGGCTGGTAAAGCGGAAATCACCGACCTTTTTACGGAGATTATTCTGGGTCTCCTCAGCCTTATCGATCTGGCGAATCAGCATCTCTGCTTCTCTCTTGGGGCTGTTTATTGATGTGCTGCCAAGGAGCGGCAACGGTGCAGTTAATGGTAATGTAGGTTTGGTTTTCTTCGGTGCAATTTTCTCTTTAAGTTCTTCTATCTGTTCCGTCAGGCGGTCAAGAGCCTTATCCTGCTTGCACATCTCATGCACCGTTGGATTTAAGGCTTTGAAATAGAGGTCTGTCCATTCCCAGAACTTTGTCTTCAGCTGGGCGACCGCCATCTCTTTTGCAAGATCCGGAATGAGATTGAGGATGGCATGGAAAACTGTGTCATCCTTTTTAGATAGTATGTTCGACGGCACGACATAACGGTCTGTTTCACCATACCGATTCTGGATGACATACAGCATTCTTTCTATGATCTCATAGGAGAATCGTGTGTCGTAGATATCGGGCATATCCACATAATCGCAGTCCACCGGCAGCAGGTCGCAGAGTTCCTGCATCTCATGTGCTTCCCATATCTGATCGAGCACCCATATAGCCGCGCCGAGGCACAGGTGTGCTTCTTCATCAATAATATCGTAGGACAGGATGGGTAGCGAAGCAACATCCGCAAACTCATTCATGATGTCGATCTCTGGGTAAGTATCAGCATATCTCGCCTTCATCTCCGGCATCAGATGTGCCACCGCTTTGATTCGGCGGGCATAGAACTTCTCTGTCAGGTCAAATTTTGTGATGATGTCCGACTTGCTCTTACGCTGCACTCTATTTGCCAGCTGTAAGTTCTCCTGAAAGACATCCCGGATCATGCTCAGTGTCGGGTCTGTGTTGACACGCTTCTTTTTATTTCCCAACGGATACCACCTGCCTTTTTATCCCATTATACCTGTGAGTGGGGATCATAGCAATAGGAGTCGAAAATAAGGCAAAAAAGAAGCCCGCCTACGAACCATGTAAGATTTACATAGTGCGTAAACGGGCTGGTGTGTTCTCTGATGCTTATCCGACCAACTTATACTCTTTCATGAGTTTATCGCGGTACGCAGGGTCTTCAGACACTTTTTCTACATCATCAAATCTTTTTGCTTTTACAAGGATATTGACTAATTTTGCCATCAGGTCAACACCTTTGTCAACGCCTTTGTTTTCAAGAGCAGTACCCAAGTTACACATACGCTGCACCTCACTTTCCAATTCTGCCTGGCACACATCAACCATCTTCGCTTCTTCAGAAACGTGTTTTACTTTTTCTTTACTAAGCAGCGCTTTTTATAGAATGCAATACCATAGCAATGAATGTGGTCACTGTCATATTCATCTTCAAAATCTTTGGCATACATTCTATCATCAATTTGCCGTAGGGCTTTATCACACTCAGATTCTAAGTCATCTAATGTCATAGCACGTTTGGCTTCAAATATAACTACTCGACCATTAATAGTATCGCAGACAACGACATCGCTTCTGCCTTCTCCTCGTTCTTTATTTGAATCCACATCGTATCCAGCGCCTGCAAAAATACCACTCAGAAATGCATGGTAGAAGTCTTCTTTGTAATCATGATAGCTGATAGTCCGCCTTAATAACGCACTCATTTCCTTCGTGATTTTTTCGCAGTCCCCACTCCATACAGCTTCAAATAATGTAGTTCTATTCCATTTAGGGGCACTTTCTTTAAACCATTTTGAAACTTCTGTTACAAAGAGTTTTTGAATTTCCAAATTCGGGATTTTTAATGCCACCATATCTTCTGGCAAAGCTTCATCAATCTCGCTGTCCCTGAGTTGCGTTAAATAGCCAGTCAAATATAGCATACTCCATAAGTTTTCCTCAGAGGAATGAAGATAATCATATGTCAAATTTTCATCCACCCTCTGAACGATGTATCCGCCATCCATCAAAGTTTCAAATTTCTTTGTAATACTGGCACCCGCATAGTCAATAAAAGAACGAATTATTGCATTACCACTTGTATTTTTCCAAAAGTTTTCCGGTTGAGCATTTGGATTGTTTTTCAGCTTCTGAACATAACACATAACATCCCAAGGACAGTAAACATCAATATTTCCGAAATGATATCCATCGTACCATTTCTTCATAATTTCCGCTTTACCTTCTATGCCTGCGTCCTTAAGAATCTGATTCACTTCACTCTGTACGAAGCCAAAGCATTCATTAAGTCGAGAAGATGTGATTGTTTCCGATACAAAATTATTTGTGCCCGTAAAAATACTTTCCTTCGCAATTTTCAGGCAACCAGTAACTACTGCAAACTTAAGTGCTTGATTATCCTTTAGCGCCTGCATCAAGCTCTTCATGGTGTCAAGCATTTCTTCATAATATCCGTTGTTGTTCGCTTTTTCCACCGGGACATCATACTCGTCTATAAGCAAGATTACGGGCTTTCCATAATAATCTTGCATCATCCCGGTGAGAAGCAGAAGACTGCTTTTTATTTCTTTTTCGGAAGCACATCCATCAGCGAGGTGCTTAAATGTGTTTTTTTCAAAATCCGTTCCCTTTCCGTCCTCAAATAAATATAGATGTTTATTAAACAACTCTGCAATTACCATTGTGAGCAAGTCATACGCTTTTGTGTAATTGAGTCCAAACACCCTACTAAATGAAATAGAAATCGTCGGATACTGGTTCATCCACTCATCACACAATGCTTGATTTTTAGAAATTCTCAACCCATCAAAAAGGGCCTTGCTATCCTTTCGGATATCAAAGAAATTTTCCAGCATGCTCATCCCCAGCGATTTGCCGAACCGGCGAGGGCGTGTAATCAATGTTACTTTATTGCTTGCCGTCTTAAGAAGTTCGTTAATTAAGACAGTTTTATCAATATAATAGTATCCATTCTGACGAATCTCTGCAAAATCAGACGTTCCAACAGGAATTTCCATGTTATTCATACTTTTCGCTCCTTTCCGAAGCTATACTACTGGGTCTGAAGATACTCTACCCCAGTGTACT
>CAVBWT010000078.1:0-6310 GCA_963599235.1 Lawsonibacter asaccharolyticus
CATTTTTACAGTTGAACAGGTAAATATCCTGATCGTACTGCTTCATGGACAGTGGGAACACAGACTTTGCATCCTTCAGCATCGTGTCGCGGTGCTTGCGTTGCTGGAGCTTCCGAACACGGTCGATGAACCGTTTTCTGACATCCTCTTCCGTAATCTTCAGTGCAAATAGGTACAGCTTATCTGCCAGATATTTCGCAAGTTCTGCCACCTTAAGGTTCTCCATATCCGGCTGCCAGACGACTCCGTCATAGACGAACCAGATACCGCGCTCACTGTTGTACCGTGCGATAGGCTTGAAGAAATCGGCGAACATATTGCCTAAGCCGATCTCGTCTCTGCCATAGCGCGGATTCGTGTGCGGTGCCATTTCTTCCAGCGACAGTGTGAGCTTGCTGATATCTGGTGGCCGCTCTGGTTCCTTTTCATCGGGGTCAAGATTCACAAACTCCTCATCCACGATGTCCTGTGCATTGACAGGAATATAGACGGAAGCACAGGTGTTGACAGTGTTTCGGATGGAGATCGCACCATAAGTCGAACCGGCCTGCTGACGATCCCATTTGTCACGCATCAAACCAGAAGTACGGAAAATGCGGTCCATCTGCTCCTCATCGCAGCCGCACCAGAATGCCAGAATGGACAGTAACGCCATATCTGCATCCGACTGGCTACCGTAGAGGTCTTCCCACTCACCAGCAAAGAGTTTCTTGAACTTATCGCTGTTACTGGCTTCGTTAGCATGTGTGATGACAGCCTCGTCATCCAGATACGAATGATGCTGGAAATGGGTCTGCTGCACCTGCTTGTTTCGCTTCATCAGCGTATCCAACAGTGTGGTCATTGCCGTTTCGTCATTCGGGATCTCACCTGTGCGGTAAACATCTCCTGTTACGGTGACGAAACGGTTTGTCGCACCGGGCATGTACACTTCCAAACCTTTGCTTCGGTTGTTGATGTAGTAGACCGTCTTGTCGTAGACATAATCCTCCGGCACATGGAAGAATCCACGCAGTCCTTTTCCGGACGGGGACTTTTCCACATAGGCCGAGTGGAAGATAGAGAGGACGGTGTCCGCTGTGTCATTCAGCGTACCGTCCTCACGGATACAGTGATCGATATCGAATGCGCCGATGCCGTTGCCAACTGCAATACCGATACCGTCATAACCACCCATTGCATAAGTGACGAGCGTGGTCTTGAAATCCGCAAAGGTGCGGAGGTCATTGGTCTTGGCTCTATCACCGTTTGCCGGGTTATACGGTATCTTGGTCTTCTGACCATTGCGCTTCTCAAACTTCCAGACACAAAACCGACAGGAGATCTTCAGCTCCGCCGGGATGTTTTTGATATCCACCATAGCGGTCAGGCCTCCTTCCTGCTGCCACACTTAGGTGCAGCATTTTTGTCTGTATTCTGTTTGTTTTTCTTTGCATTCCACATATCAAACTGCCGTGCCACAGCCTGTTCGATTTCCTGCTTCTTCTCTGCAGAAGTCACCCTGCAAAGGCGGTTGAACAGAGCGGACTGGTCGATTGTGGTAATTTGCTCAATCAGCAGAACGGAATCTTCCAGCCGTTCCGGTTTGAGCATCTCACAGTGTGCTTCTGTCAGCACGATGTGCGTTGGCAGGTCGAGTTTTTTCATCTTGCTCGTAAGCGGAATGACCGTGAATGTCTGTGAATAACGATTTGCAACATCATTTGTCAGAATCATCACCGGGCGGTTACCGCTCTGCACCGAAGTGCCATAATGGTCACCCAGCTCCGCAAACCAGACCTCATACTGCTTCGGGATTCTGGTGGTCGGCCAGTGGTAAGCAGGAAGGGCGTCGTAGTTCACGACATCCTTTTGACTGCTTTCCTGCTGTGCTTCAACGCTACGGTTATAAGCTGCGGCACTCTTACGCTTGGTACGGCCGCGCTTGTTGATGTACTTGTTGACATGGATTCTTTTGCCACGCGGCTGAATCCGTGCATTACTTTTCTTTCTTCCCATTCCGGGTTTCACCTCTTCTCTGGATACAAAAACAGCCGCCAGAAATAGGATTCTTCGGCGGCGTGAAATGTAAAAGAGCGAATAAAAAACCGGGCAGCCCCGGCTCTTATCCGCTCTTGGTTTCATCTTATTTTCCTAGTATAAAGTATAGCAAAAAGCCGATGTACACATAAGAAGCAGTTTTCCTAATTAACTGCTGTTTTTCCTGAAAAAGCCCCCATTTTCCAAATTTACTACAAATTCCTTGAAGCCCTTTCCCTTGTAGTAATCGGCCCTGCTTTTTCCAAAAAGGCAACCGTTAGAATCTTTCATAGACTTCAACGGAACACGCTCAAAATAGAACTGTCTGACTGCTGCCCGTGCATTGCTGTCAGCGATCCTGCTTAGAGCCAGCTCCATAGTACGAAGCTGTGTGCTCTGCTGCTCATATTCCCTCTTGCATTCCGCATACAGTTCTTCTTTGATCCCACGCTCCAAATTGGAAATCGCTGCAGCCTGCTCCTGCTTAATTTCCGACAGCATCTTCTCCTTTTCTGCAATATCGGCCTTGAGTTTTTCATAATTTCCGCAGGCATCTTTTGCTATGACCTCGTGTTGTTTGTTGGGCTTAGAGGCCCATTTAATCGGTCTTCCCACACTCTCCCCTCCTGTGTCTATCGTGCAGACGGATCACATCCGCAATCCCCTGCAGTGCAAGCTCTTTCTCACGCTCCACTGCTCGGCGACTCAGTGTTTTGCCGTCTGTGCTTGTAATCTCTGTCTGTTTCTTACCATCTACGAAAAGCTGCTCTGCCACAAACCGGGTCTGCCCGCGGAGGCTGCGAAGACCCACTTCAAACAACTCGATCTGCTCACAGACTTCATAGTACGGTTCCAGAAACTGCTCTGTACGCTGGGTCTGCACCTCACGATTCATAGATGCCAGCACCTTGTCACAGTTGAGGACTGTGCGCTCCACCGGGTTCGACAGTCCGCTGCTCTGGACACGCTCAGATTCCTCATGTGCGCCCTGCGACAGCTTGTATACGATTTCCTCTTTGGTATAGAACCATGACCGGGAGTCCTCGTACTGCTGCCGGAGCATATCCCGTCTGTGAACAAGAAACCGATAGGACGCAGCCAGTTCTTTCGCCATTTCCAGATAATTGATTTCTTCTGCCATGCTGCACCTCCCGCTCTGATTTGTCATGCCGTGTCATGTGATGTCACCCTATGTCATGCAATATCACCTAACGCTCGGATGTTCTCCGGGCGCAGGACTGCACCGACTTCCGTGAGCAGCTTCACGAGCTTCTTCATATCACGCTCTGCCTTGCGGCGCAGGTTTTCTGCTTTCCTCTTCCGACGTTCTACGGCTTCGACTTTCACACGGGCCCGTACACTGGAAATCAGTGTGTCGGCATCCAAATCGGTGAGGGTGTTGTACCAGCTGGAGTGAAAAAACTGCTCCAGCTTCTTTTTCTCGTAATTCGCCTCTCGGTTGTTCGGGTGGTCTTCCAGACGGAATAATGCAGATTTGTAATCCTTGACCGCCTGCAGAACAATGGCATTCGCCAGATTCTCATAGCAGTCCGCATTTTCGAGCACTGCTGCTCTCTCAACACTTCTCTCGTAACTCATTCCTCAGCACCTCCAATGCTGTCGTACCACGGAGCCGGCACTTTCTGGCTATCCAAGTTATACTTGAACATGTAGATGCAGTGCCATGCCGCCTCGTACATACAGTCAATCAGCTTGCGGTTCGGCTCCGGCATCAGTGCCGCGCTCCGCACGAACAGATCCACAAAGTTCTCTTTTTCTTCCCTGTCGGTCACCAGACTATGTTCCTTGGCTTCGATGAGGATCTCAGCAAAGCGATAGCACTTTCTCTTATTCTGCTGAATCCAGTCATACCGCCAGGTGACCGCATCCAGAATCGTCTGGCGTGTATCCTCTGCTGTCAGCTTCGGTGTATCGGGATGTTTGCCTGCTGCCACCGCTTTCGCATAGTGTTCCTCTGCACGGTCTTCCGCACAGAAACGCTTGTGGAACTGAAGCTCGTATGCTTTCGCCCGACACATGAGCAGTTCGATCTCATGCTCATAGGCTTCCTTTGCCAGCATGTCCTGTGTGGCTCTCAGATCGGAGGTCTTACGGGTCGGTGTTTCTCCGAAGATCGCACACAGAAGACCCGTGCCACTGTACGGACGGAACATCGCATACGGCATGAAGAATCCTTCGCTGTCACGCTTACGCTTGCTGTTCTGCACATGAGGTGCAGTTTTGTAGTGATAGCGGTCGCTATCCAGAATGCCGGGAGAATTCTTTCTCTCTGCGGCGCGGTCCTTTGCATTCAGAAACTTGTAATTGATCGTATTCTTTTCCATAATCTTCTCCTATTCCTCCAGCCGTGCTCGGACGGCAGATATCAACTTTTCCTGTGTCATGTCTTTCTGCTCCAAGGCAGCCATGACATCCTCGTCTACTGTGTTTTTCGTGATAATGTGGTGGATGGTCACCACATCGGTCTGGCCCTGCCTCCACAGACGGGCATTGGTCTGCTGGTACAGCTCCAGAGACCAGGTCAACCCGAACCAGATCAGGATGTGTCCGCCCTGCTGGATATTCAGACCATGTCCGGCCGATGCCGGGTGGATCAGTGCAACCGGGATGTTCCCGGCATTCCAATCTTTGATATCGGTGCTGCTCTTGATGTCCCGGACTTTGATCTTCAGCTTCGATAGATGGTTGATGATACGTTCCCGGTCATGCTTGAACCAGTAGGCAACCAAGACAGGCTGTCCGTTTGCGGCTTCAATCAGATCTTCCAGGGCTTCGAGCTTGTGGTCATGGATGACTCGTGCCTTGCCGTTCTCGTCATAGACAGCACCATTGCTCATCTGCAACAACTTTCCTGTCAGCGATGCAGCATTGGCGGCGTCTATGTCTCCATCTTTCAGCGGAATCAGCAGATCCTGTCGAAGCATATCGTAGAGTTCACGTTCCTGCGTGTTCATCTCGACCTCGTACCGGGTCGGCACACAGTCTGGCATATTTAAGTAGTCCAGAGCTTTCATGGAAATCGTGATGTCCGAAATTCTTTGGTAGATCATCTCTTCTGCTCCCTGCCGAGGAACATACTGGAACACGATGCCGGTTGCTGGATTCATCGATCCCGCCTTAAAGTAGGCTTCCCGGTAACGACCGATAAACTTGCCGAGCCGCTCTCCACCGTCCAAAATAGAGATTTCAGCCCAGAGGTCGATCAATCCGTTTGAGGATGGTGTTCCGGTCAATCCGACCCATCTCTTCACGAACGGTCTAATCTTCCGTAGATACTTAAAACGCTGGGACTGATAGTTCTTGAACGATGACAGCTCATCGATCACGACCATGCTGAAGTCCCAGCGCATTCCATTTTTCTCGTAATACTCCACCAGCCACTTGATATTTTCCCGGTTGACGATATAGATCATCGCCGGATGGTGGACTGCTGCGATTCGGGTCTTAACATCCCCGACAATCACGGAAATGTCCAGACCTTTTAAGTGATCCCACTTCTCAATCTCTGCCGGCCATGTGTCACGAGCGACACGAAGCGGCGCAATGATGAGAACTTTGTTGACCTCGAATGTCTCCAGCATGAGGTCTTTGATTGCAGAAAGAGTTATGACAGTCTTGCCTCAGCCCAAGCCCATATCCAGAAAAAGAGCTGCGATTGGGTGTGTTTTGATATACTCCGTGCAATAACTCTGATAATCATGTGGAATGAACTTCATAGTGGCATCACCTCCTCCCCGTCATCCTGTGCAAGTGTTTCCTTAGCTTGTGTATTTCCCTGCGGCAGCGTAACTTCCGGCATCTCCGGGATCTTTGCCCCGATTCCCTGTGGAATCTGCTCTCCTGGTGTCCAATGCAGGAGTGCATCCACCGCAGGCTGAATCTGCTCCAAGCGGTCAACACAGAACACCGGGAAGCCCAGTGCTTCGAGCTGCTGCCTGCGCTTTCTCTGTAGGATGCGCATCTGCTTGCCAGGTGCTTTCAGCTCCACAAAGGCGCATTTGCCACCGAGCAGCAAAACCAGACGATCCGGCACTCCGTTCATGGTCTGGCTGGTAAATTTAAGGGCCTGCCCTCCGGCGGCCCTTACAGCATTCACGAACTGCTTTTCAACTTCACTTTCTCTCATCCTTCTTCACCTCGCTGTGCAGATTTGTTCTTGGCATCCTTTAACTGCTGCTTAAGGTTGCGTACCTCAGCCTCATAACTTTGTCTGGTTTCCTTGGACTGGCAGGTCATCTGACTGACTGTTTTAACGAGCTCCATATAGCTG
>CAVBWT010000079.1:0-6196 GCA_963599235.1 Lawsonibacter asaccharolyticus
AATGGAAAAGATCTACGAAAACGGCAGCGAGCTGCATGTTGCAAGCTACATCGTCTACGGCCATACCGATGGTAAGGTCTATGCCGACGCTGGTCATAAGAAGACTGTTACCAAGGAAGAGCTGGCGCGTGCCTTTAAGGTTGCTCGTCTGCTGGTGAATGACGGCACCGACCTGCTGATGGCCGTGGCTTGTGGCAGTACTGGCGTGAAGACCCTGACCAAGTCCACGAATCTGGACTTCAAGGTCTGGGCTGCTTCTGCAAAGGAAGACTAATCTCTTTGTAAGTCAAAATGGAGTGAAATGCTATGAGCAAATGGTTTGGAAAACTCGGTCTGGCGCAGACAATCGAAACAGAGCCGAGCATTTTTGAAGAGAAAGTCGTAGAGCATGACTGCTTTGGCGAGCTTTTGAAGAACACCCGGCGTGCCCAGACTGCCGACAAAGTAAATGACGATTTGACCATCGCAAATACTTTGAGCATTCTGGCCGACCCAACATTGTATAAGCATTTCGACTCCATCAAATATGCAGAGATTATGGGTGCGAGATGGAAAGTGACAGAGGTGCAGATTGATTATCCGCGGCTGACACTTACCCTGGGAGGACTGTACAATGGTGAATCACCGACTGAAACTTGACGCTATTTTGCGCCAAATCGTAAAAGATGCGTGCGGTAAAGAGAACGTGTACTACCAGCCTCCGGCAAATCTGAAAATGAGTTACCCATGTATCTGCTATGAACAATCCAATATTAAGAACACCGCTGCCGATAACCGAGTTTATTTGCAGCGGATTTTTTATCAGCTGACGGTCATTGACCAGCGGCCGGACTCGAAAATCACGAAGGCGCTCATGCAGTTGCCTAAGTGTCATTTCGACCGGCCGTTTAAGGCTGATAACCTGTATCACGACGTTTTAACGATCTATTTCTGAAAAAGGAGGAAACTCAAATGGCAAAAATCGAATGGGATAAGACCGGCGAGCGCAAGTACCAGCTGGGTGTGAACAATGTTGCACTGTACAAGCAGGTGAAGGGTGCTTACCCCAAGGGTGTGGCCTGGAACGGTATCACTTCCATCAAGGAAAGCCCGGATGGCGCTGATGCCACTGATCTGTGGGCTGACAACATCAAGTACGGCAGCATCCGTGCAGGTGAGAAGTACAACTTCACCCCGGAGGCCTACTTCTATCCGCCTGAGTTCGGCGAGTGCGATGGCAGCGCAGAGGTGGCTCCCGGCGTGACCATTGGCCAGCAGAAGCGCAAACCCTTTGGCCTGACCTGGCAGACCGGCATCGGCAGTGACGAGGATGACGAGCTGGGCTACACGCTGCATCTGGTGTGGGGTGCCACTGCATCTCCCTCTGAGCGTACCCACGACACCATCAACGACAGCCCCGATGCTGAAACCTTCAGCTGGGACTGCGACACCACTCCTGTCAAGGTGACTGGCTATAAGCCGACTGCCCACATGGAGCTGGACAGCACCAAGGTGCCTTCCGCCAAGATGGAGAAACTGCTGAACATTCTGTACGGCACCACCAACACCGATCCGTATCTGCCCATGCCGGATGAGGTCATCAAGCTGATGTCTGCCTGATCCATTCAAAATGGAATCAACTTTGTAAAGGAGAATGAAAAATGATTACCGAAACCCTGACCTACGTGGACTTTGGTGGCACTGAACGCACCGAGGACTTCTACTTTAATCTGACCGAGGCAGAAATCCTGAACCTGTCGCTTTCCAAGGAAGGCGGCATGGAAGCCTATATTCAGCGAATCGTGAAATCGAAGAGCCAGCTGGAACTGGTCAAGCTGTTTCAGGATGTGCTGCGCATTTCCTACGGCAAAAAGAGCGAGGATGGCCGCAAGTTCGAGAAGAGTCCCGAAATCTTTGCTGACTTTGCAGCAACCCAGGCATATAGCGACTTCTACATGTCCCTGGTCAATAATACCGAAAAGGCTATTGCCTTCGTTAATGGTCTGTGCGACGCCAAGCCCGTGAAGGCTGAAACCGCACCGCAGATCGCAGGCAATGCACCCATCGCACTGCCCGGTGTCTAACATTTAACAGTACAGGGAGGCAAGCGGAATGTTTTTGCTCACTATTCCCAAGCAGGAATACTGGGATGCAAGAAAGCAGGAGTTTATTCAGCTGAACGCTGTGACACTCCGGTTGGAGCATTCGCTTGTTTCCCTGTCTAAATGGGAAAGCAAGTGGCATGTTCCTTTTTTCGGCAATGAATCTCTGACAAGGGAACAGATGGTCGATTACGTTCGGTGCATGACGGTTACACAAGGGGTTAGCCCGGAAGTATACCTGACTTTTGCAGAATTAAATCGAACAGTCGCTTTGTCACTTGTATAATTAGGCAAATATCTGGGAGGAAAGTCAGCACTTTCAGAATCTAAAGGAATTTCGATGCTGTTCTTATCCCCGGAGCAGTTAAAAATGAGTTTGAGACGCTTGTCGTCGTAAACATAGACGGCGACAAGGAACATATTGAATAGATCCTCTAAATATTTTTTGTCATGGATGTCACCGTTCCGGAACAATATAAGGCTGGCAACCAAATCATCCCGGTCAATGTGAACGACAGAGGCCTTTGCTTCGTCGAGCTGATTCTTCAAACGAGCCTGTTCTGATTCAAGTTCATTGAGACGGTCACGCGTAGAGTTTGAAAAAATACCAGCTTCGATGGCTTTCATAATATTTAAGATAGCGGCGGTTACAGAATCCAGATTGGCCTGAACCTGTTCGATCTCGAGCTGCTGGTTCTGATTTTCCCAATAAGCAATACTTTGGTCTGCAATCCAGTTGATAACATCATCTGTCATACAGTAGATGCGAATTGCCTGCGCAACAGCACGTTCGATGACATCCCGGCGGATGTTACGCTTTTTGCAGGAACGCTCTGTGCGGCGTTTCTGACAGGCATAATAGTAATGAATCTCACCGCTTGCACTGGTGCCGGACATTCCAATCATGTATGCGCCGCAATTTCCACAGCGAAGTTTTCCGGTCAGAAGATAATCATCTGAACCGATGTGGACACGTCCGTTCTTCAGCTTTTTGCGCATCTTTACCGCCTTTTGTACTTTAAACCACAGCTCATCATCGACGATCCGAGGAGCACCACCCGGTGTGCGGACATCGCCATAAATGTAGATTCCTCGATATCGTTCATTGGAACAAATTTTTTGAAAGCTGCATTTATTCCATTCGCCGCCGTCAGCGGTTTTCAGACCACGACGATTGAAATCACGAATAATATCAGCGTATGGTTCATAGGCGGCGACTCGGGTGTAGATTTCCCGGACGACCGCAGCCTTTGGTTCATCAATAACTACTTTACCATTTTCACCTCGCTTATATCCATAAGCCTGACGACCATTTGCAATGCACTTCTGGGCGTTGTCCATCAATCCACGCCGGACGTCCTCGGCCAAGTTGTCAGAGTAGAACTGGTTGACGTTCATCATCGAGCGCAGCGCAAACCGCCCGGCGGCACTGTCGTCAAAATCTTCTTCTGCATAGTAAACTTTTACACCGCAGTCCACCAGACGAGCTTCGTTCACCATCGCCTGCATCATGTTTCGCCCCATGCGATTCGATTTCCATGCCAAGACATAGCCGAATTGATGTTGCTCTGCGTCTTTCATCATTTTCTGAAATGCTGGCCGCTTGTCGGTCTTGCCGCTGATCGCACGATCCTCATAAGTACAGAGGACTTTCAACCCAAGGGTCTCTGCGTGCTTTTTGCAAGCTTCGATTTGCTGTTCGATGCTGACATCTCGCTGATTGTGGGAGGAGTACCGTGCATAAATGACGGCGACCCCACCAACAGGCTTCTTTTTTGTTGCCATTGTAAAATACCTCCAAGATACACTTTGACAAGCCTGCCCGAAGGTGGTACAATAACAACTGTCTAGGTTTGTTGTTCCAATCTTTGGAGCAAGCTTACTTATGAAACGCCTGCGGTGTTACCAGCACCGTGGGTGTTTTTTGTTTTTGGTATGTTATTCATTCCAGATGACTTTGCAGCCAGCTCAGCAAACCATTATAATCCATTGTTCCGGATGCCACTTGCAGAATCGTAGCAATCAAATCATCATCTTCATAGGAGAGCGAAATCTGATTGATGTCCAGAAAAACCAGCATCGCGTGCGTTCCGATGCGCTTGTTGCCATCCAAAAACGGATGATTGCAAATCAGGCCAAAGCCCAGCCGGGCGGCTTTTTCCAGAAGCGAAGGATACAGCTCCTGGTCGGCGAAAGTCTGGAACGGCGCATGGATCGCGGAATCTAACAATCCTTCATCCCGAACGCCATCCGAGCCGCCGGCCTGCTGGATCAGTGCTGAGTGCAGCATAAGAATCTGCCGTTTCGTCAACACCTTCATTTTGCAAGTTCCTCATACACATGCTGGTTGCGGCCCATCAGCTTCAGGGAAGAGGTCAGCACATCGTCGTCCGCTGCGGCCTGCATCGCATCTGCCTGATTGAATTCATAGATGATATACCGGGGAGCGTTGTTTTTCATGATAACGGCAGAGCCGAACTGGTCTACCAGCCGGGCAACCTTCGAGAAATTCTGATTTGCGACCGAAATGGGAACCATCGTATCCGTATTGATATTCATAACATCAAACTCCTTTCTGATTACAGTATACTCAAATGTTAGGACGAATTCAACCTAAAACTAAAGCTAACTACACCTTCCTATATACGAAAAGCGGAAAGATTCGCCAAAAAGCTGACAAAAAGTCTGCCCTTTGCTATATTTGAGCCGCAACCGGGAGCAAATATAACGAAAAGGAACAGAAAATTATGAATGAAAGTGAATGGGTAGAATTTCTTGACAGGGTGAAAAGCCTGTCTGACGAAGATAGAGACCGCCTTACTGCTTACCTTCACGCTCTGAAAGGTAGCGGATGTAGTGCAGAGCCTCAGCCTGCTTGCTCTCCGGCAAATCAAGAACCAACTTAATAATCTCAGCTGTCTGGCTGTCCTCTTGTTCGAGGGCAGCTTTTATTTTTTCAATAGGAGTTACGGAATGAACTGCAAGAGGTGCAGGATCATTCGCCAAACCGATAAGATATGCCTCCGTTGTTTCAAGCGCAGATGCAAGCGGTGCTAAGATTCCAACAGGTAGATTTTCAATATCGCCATTTTCGTACCGATAAACAGTAGCACGATTTTTTCCTAAACGTGCAGCCAATTCATCAACCGAAAGTCCTAAGTCTTGCCTTCTAGCGCGAATTCTAGCTCCGATTGTCATTTGAAGCACTCCCTTCTAAAGTATATTATACACAGAATTCGCAAATTTGCAACGGTTTTCCGCTGATGCAGAACTTTTTTCGCATTTTGCGCGAAAAAAGTCTTGACTTTGAGAAAGAAAACGTATACAATACGGTTGTCGCATATCTGCGACGAAAGCGAGGTGACAAAGGTGAACGTAAGAAAACTACGGGCAAAAATGGTCGAAAACGCAATTTCTGTTGAAATGCTGTCGAATTTGATTGGTATCAACAAATCGACGTTTTATCGCAAGCTGACGAGTAAGGGTGAAGATTTCACAATTGGAGAAGCAAATGCGATTGCAAAAGCACTGGCGTTGTCAGCAGAAGAGTTTACGGCCATATTTTTTGCCTGAATTGTCGCATATATGCGACATCTGGAGTCGCAAAGGAGGTTTGATATGAAAATCGAAATTACTGGCGAGGCAAAAGAAATTGCCGCCCTCATACTTGCAGTACAAGAGCGGCAGGGAGACCAAGAAGAGGTTGAGACGGTGCGAGATGTGTTTGGGAATGTAACCGTGAAGCGATATCCCAAACCGTCAACTCTGAGCTAGGAGGTTTGAGATTGAAGCAGATGGATAACAACAAAAAGCCCAGCGAACCGCCGGAATCGGAACGCTGGGCAAAGATGGAGAACGAGATTCAAAAACTCAAGTGGAGCGTTTTACTCCTTAGTATTGGATTTCTCTTGCAAGCCATCTTGTATGGCTGGTTGATTCTCTAAAACATCTTGGGAAATTGTGATGCTATTAGATGAATCATCGAGATATTCAAGAATTGCTTGCTTTAGTGCGAGGTCTTGCCTCTTTAGAGCAATGTCTTCCTGCATGTACTCAGTAGCAGCAACCCAAAAGTCTTCTTCTTTCTGGTCGTGCTCACTAGAGGATGCCTGTCC
>CAVBWT010000080.1:0-5991 GCA_963599235.1 Lawsonibacter asaccharolyticus
GGAGGAAACAAACCATGATGAAGAAAGCCAAAACCTACCTTGCCAGCATTCAGGCAGCTACCACCGAGCGAGAGTTGACCGGCATTGAAATCAAGTTCAAGCAGGACATGAGCATCAACTGCGATGACCTTGGAAAACTTTGCAGGGCGGCAGAGGATAAGCGGTACACCCTGCGGAACAACGAGGAAACGCTGAAGTTGAAGCACATCCTTTTCTTCCGGACAAAGGCAGAGATGGATGCCTACCACGACATGAGCCGCCAGCCGGAACACTGGTCGGCGGAGGAAATAGAGCAGCAGAGAACCAGATTCTGCGCGGTCTGGCAGGTCATCGAGGAAGCAGAGTTGGTCGATGAGTACGAGGCTTGGAAAGAAGCCAACCCCAACGCCTAACCGCTAAAAGACACACGCCCCCGAAAGGGGCTGTGCCTCGTATCCGATGTGTTCAAAATATATTTTGCAGACAGGTTGATAAAATAGCTAATTTAGAGTATAATAAAATTAGCTAAAACAAGGAGGCGATGATATGATTACTGCAACCGCAACTGCAACCGAAATGCAGAATAATTTCGGAAGGTATCTGAATCTTGTGATGTCCGGACAGGAAATCATCGTGACAAAGAATGGGCGGGAAGTTGGCCGTTTTATTCCGAAAGATGCCGCTGTGTCTTACCTGACAGATTCCCTTACCGGAATCCTGAAAGAAGATTATGACTTGGATGAGGTCAAGGCAGAAAGCATGAGGGCAAAATATGGTTCTGTTGATTGATACCAATATTGTGCTGGATGTTCTTCTGGATCGACCGGAATTTGTCAAGGCGTCCTCAATGATCTGGAAGCTCTGCGAAACGGAACAGGCAAAGGGCTACATTTCCACATTGACCTATGCCAATATGATGTATGTCATGAGAAAGCAGCTAACCCCAGACCAGATTGAGGAAGTGTTCCGCAAGCTGAATCTGATTTTTGAATTTGCAGATTTCAGTCCGGCAGTTCTGGAAAGAGCTGTGAACATGAAATGGAAAGATTTCGAGGATGCTGTTCAAAGTGCTACTGCGGAATCTGTCCACGCTGACTATATCATCACAAGAAATTTAAAAGATTTCACCCAGAGTAAAGTTATGGCATTTACGCCGACTGAACTTCTGTCAAGAATCTAAAATATGATACCGCTGAAGCCGAGGTGTAGAAATACATCCCGGCTTTTTCTATGCCCATTTTCGAGGAGAGGAGGAGATGCCAATGGCTACCAGAGGCAGAAAACCAAAGCCGACCGCCATGAAAGAGCTGGAAGGCAATCCGGGCAAGCATCCGTTGAACACCAGCGAACCGAAGCCCAACAAGAAAGCACCGGCCTGTCCGAAGTGGCTGGAGCCGGAAGCGAAAAAAGAGTGGCGCAGACTTGCCAAGCAGATGGAAGCCATCGGCATCCTGACTGAAGTCGATATGGCTGCCTTCGCTGGCTACTGTCAGGCCTATGCCCGATGGAAAGAAGCAGAGGAATTCATCACCCAGCACGGCACCATCGTCAAGACCCCATCCGGGTACTGGCAGACAATTCCGCAGGTGTCCATCGCCCAGACCTACTTGAAAATCATGAACAAGTTTGCAGAGCAGTTCGGCTTGACCCCGTCTTCCCGAAGCCGGATCATCGCTTCGGACAGCGGCTCGGCGGATACAGCCGATGAAATGGAGAATCTTCTGGGAGGAGGTGGCAGCTGATGGCAGAAACAAGACCTAAAGACTATCCGAAACTGAAAAATTACAAGCCCAGCCGGTTCATGCTTCCGACCTGTCATTACGATGTCGCCAAAGCAGACCGGGCGGTGGCCTTTATCGAAAACCTGCGTCATACCAAAGGCAGATGGGCGGGCAAGCGGTTCTGGCTTCTGCCTTGGCAGGAGCAGATCATCCGGGATGTGTTCGGTATCGTGGATGAGCGTGGAAACCGTCAGTTCCGCACAGCTTATGTCGAAATCGGCAAGAAGAACGGTAAATCCGAGCTTGCTGCTGCGGTGGCTCTGTATCTGCTCTTTGCGGATAACGAACCCTCTGCCGAAGTGTATGGTGCTGCGGCAGACCGTCAGCAGGCATCCATCGTTTTTGATGTCGCCCACCAGATGGTGCAGATGACCCCGGCATTGCTGAAACGGTGCAAGATCATGGCGGCCACCAAGCGCATTGTGAACTACGGCAATGCAGGATTCTATCAAGTCCTGTCTGCTGAAGTTGGCACCAAGCACGGTTTGAACGTGTCGGGGCTGGTGTTGGATGAGGTGCATGCTCAGCCAAACCGGAAACTCTATGATGTCCTTACCAAAGGTTCTGGTGATGCCCGTGAACAGCCATTGTTCTTCCTGATTACCACGGCCGGCACGGACAAAGAGAGCATCTGCTATGAACTGCACATGAAAGCACTTGACCTGCTGAACGACCGTAAGATCGACCACACCTTTTACCCGGTGGTCTATGGCCTGACCGATGAGGATGACTGGCACGATGAAGCCAACTGGTATAAAGCAAATCCATCCCTCGGACAGACCATCCAGATCCAGCGTGTCCGGGATGCGTATCAGGAAGCTCTGGACAACCCGGCAGAGGAGAATGTGTTCAAGCAGCTTCGCCTGAATATGTGGGTATCCTCGCTGACCCGGTTTATCCCGGAATACATCTACAACCTTGGCAACCAGCCAATCGATATGGAAGCCCTCAAAGGCCGTGACTGCTATGGAGGCTTGGACTTGTCCAGCACCGGTGACATCACGGCTTTTGTGCTGATGTTCCCGCCTAGAACCCCGGAGGAGAAATACATCATGCTCCCGTTCTTCTGGATTCCAGAGGATACGATTCCCCAGCGTGTGCGTAGGGCATCCGTTCCGTATGATGTATGGTATCAACAAGGCTACCTGATGGCGACCGAAGGCAATGTGATCCACTACGGCTTTATCGAGAAAGTCATCGAGGAGCTGGGCAAGACCTATCACATTCTGGAGATTGCTTTTGACCGGTGGGGAGCGGTGCAGATGACCCAGAACCTTGAGGGGATGGGTTTCACGGTCGTTCCTTTCGGACAGGGCTTTTCTTCAATGAGCCCTCCAACTAAAGAGTTTTACAAGCTCCTGATGGAAGGACGAATCATCCACGGTGGCAACCCTATCATGGCATGGATGGCCGGTAATGTGGTCGTGGATACAGATCCGGCCGGAAACATTAAAGCGACCAAGGCAAAGTCGCCGGAGAAAATCGATGGAATCGTCGCTGCGATCATGGCACTGGACCGCTGCATCCGAAACGAAGGACAGCAGCAAGGAAGCATATATGATGAACGTGACATGATTGTTTTCTAGGAGGAGAATATGAAAGACACAGGTGAATTGGTTGGGAGAAAATATGGAAAACTTCAAGTGATAAAATTCATGGGTTCTACTGGGCGCTCAAAATACTTGTGCAGATGTGACTGCGGAAAAGAAAAAGTCGTTTTGAGACAGCGTCTGCTGAATGGACGAGCCAAAACCTGTGGAGAATGCAGGAAAATTGAGCTTGAAGGTGACCATTACAGATATAGTGATGGTAATGGTAACAGCTTTATTTTTGATCCTGAGGATCTAAAACTTGCAGAGGATCACTACTGGTATATTGATAACTACGGCTATGCTGTGGCGAAAATAAACAGAAAATCGGTTCGATTTACGAGAATGCAACTGAAGATATCAGAAAGCGAAGTTGTAGATCATATCAACGGAAACACAAAGGACAATCGGCGGAGTAATCTAAGAGCCGCCAGTCGGCGTGAAAATCAGGGAAATATGAGGATGTCATCGCACAATACCTCTGGATATAAGGGAGTAGGATTTCGTAAGGACAGAGGAAAGTTTAGAGCTTATATAAGCGTAAACAATAAAACAAAGCATCTGGGATATTTTGATACCCCAGAGGAAGCGGCGAGGGCCTATGATAAGGCTGCTCGCTTTTATTTTGGCGAATTTGCTTGTGTCAATTTTCCACGTCCTGGAGAGCAAGGGTGTCGTGACCGGGCAAATGTAATTTATAAAGAAGCAGTTTGAATGTGGAGGAAAAAGCTATGAAGTATCTGATGAGTGCAGAATGGTGGAAAGCGGCCGGCATCCGTGCGGTCAAGACCATGTGTCAGACCGGTGCAGCTCTGGCTGTGACACAGCTTCCCGGTGGCAGTGTGGACTGGGTGGCAATCGGCAGTGCCGCTATCGTGGCGGGCGTTGCTTCCCTTGGTACCAGCCTTGCTGGTCTGCCGGAGCTGGAAAAGGAGGATAACGCCTGATGGGGTTCTGGGAATGGATGGGATTTGAAAATCCAAGGGATTCTCCCAAAACAGAACAGCCGAAAGAAGGTCTGCCGCAGGTCACGGATAATGTCCGCGATTCCGGGCAGACCTTTGTGTTTGGCCGTTCCAATGCCGGGGAGCAGGTGGATGAAAAAGCCGCCATGCAGATCCCGACCGTGTATGCCTGCGTCCGTCTGCTGGCAGAGTCCATTGCGGCACTGCCGCTGCATCTGTATCGGGTGACGGATGACAATGGCAACAAAGAAAAAGCACGGGATCATCCGCTGTACAAAATTCTGTACCGCCAGCCCAACCCGGAAATGACATCCTTTGTCTTCTGGGAAACAATGATGACCCACCTGCTCCTCTGGGGCAATGCCTATGCACAGATCGTCCGGGATGGCAAGAATACGGTGCTGGGTCTGTATCCGCTGATGCCGGAAAATGTCGAAGCGGACCGTGACGAGAGCGGCGAGCTCTACTATATCTACCACGCATACACGGATGAAGTTCCGGGTGAACAGAACAAAGACCTCTACTTTCGTCGGGATGAGATTTTTCATGTGCCGGGGTTAGGCTTTAACGGCCTGATCGGTTTCTCACCGATTGCCATGATGAAGAACAGCCTCGGCACTTCCATTGCGGTGGACAAGTACGGCTCGTCCTTCTTCAAAAACGGCGCACAGCCAAGCGGTGTGCTGGAACATCCTGGCGTTGTGAAAGACCCGAACCGTATCCGGGATAGCTGGGAAGCGGCCTATGGCGGTGCTTCCAATGCGCACCGTGTGGCAGTTCTGGAAGAGGGGATGTCCTACAAGCCAATCTCCCTGCCGCCGGAAGACAGCCAGTTCCTCGAAACAAAGCAGTTCTCGGTGACGGAGATTTGTCGCATTTTCCGTGTGCCTCCGCATCTGGTGGCGGATCTGTCCAGAGCAACCTTTTCCAACATTGAATATCAGTCGCTGAACTTTGTGATGCATTCCCTAACTCCGTGGCTTGTCCGTATCGAGCAGGGCATCATCAAGGATCTGCTGCTGGAAGAGGAGCAGGATACCTACTTCCCGAAATTCAACGTGGACGGTTTGCTCCGAGGGGACTACCAAAGCCGGATGAACGGCTACGCCACCGGCATTAGCAACGGCTTCCTCTCACCGAATGATGTGCATCGGCTTGAAAACATGGATCTCATCCCGGCAGAGGAGGGTGGTGACGACTACTACCTGAACGGCGGCTATGTGAAGCTGAGGGATGCAGGTGTGGCACAGCAGAATAAAGCTGCCGCAGTCCAGCAGAATCAGCCCAAACAGACACAGCCTCAGACGGAGGAAGAGGAAACCGATGAACCTGACAGCGATAACCGGCTGAGTGAGAGTAAGCCACGAAAAACAGGAAGGAGAAACCGATGAAGAAATTCTGGAACTGGATCAAAAACAGTGACGACACCAGAATCCTCCGGCTGGAAGGTCCCATCGATGAGGAATCTTTCTGGGGCGATGAGATCACGCCGCAGATGTTCCGGGATGAGCTGGAATCCGGTGAGGGGGATGTGACCGTCTGGATCAACAGTCCAGGCGGTAATGTGTTCGCGGCTGCCGAGATCTATACCATGCTCAAGGACTACAAGGGCAGCATCACGGTCAAGATCGATGCGATTGCAGCTTCGGCGGCATCCGTTGTGGCAATGGCCGGTGA
>CAVBWT010000081.1:0-5552 GCA_963599235.1 Lawsonibacter asaccharolyticus
GCTTGTGCTGTCTGTAAAATTCCTCCCGGCAGTCCTGAGAACAGAACCGTCTTAAACCACCGTTTCCTTTCTGCACGAGAATCCGTCCGCACACCGGGCAGCGGCGTTCATCTGACCCGTCCGGTGGCTGCATCTGGCAGCTTCCCGTTTCCGGCAACCCAAGCTCCCGACAGTAATCCGTGACCTGTTCCAAAGACAGCCCGGTATTTTCTGCGATCTCTGAACACTCAATTCCGGCAAGCCGCTGGCTTCGGACTTCTTCCCGTTCCGGGCGGTACTCATAACCCTCAAACACACAGTCCAGCCGGACACCGTTCTTCACCACATCACGTTCCATGTTCAGTGGTTCTTCCATCTGCATCGCCCTCCTTCCAGCGACCTTTGTTGGCACAGGCACGGCTGCAATATTTCCGTTCCAGTCCATACTGGTGACGGTAGGAAAATTCCCTGCCGCACACCGGGCAGACCTTGGATCGTACTGTCTTCCAGTTCTCCGGCTTCGGGTGGGTGTTGTTCCACCGTGACCGGCATTCCGGGGAGCAGAACTTTCGGGGTCTGCCTTTATGGTTCGGAACGATCGCCGTGCCACACTGAGGACAGAACGAAAATGCCATGTCCTGAATCATCTCAGCCGTGTAATCTTCCATCTGTCCTCACCGCCCTCTCATTTTTCGCCGTTTCTGCGGCGTTTTCTTAGAAAAATCTCAAAATACATACGAAAAGTGGCGAAGTGGAAATCGGCACCGCCCCGCCAGATTGGATCGTTGTTGCGGCGGCCGATTTTCGCTCGCCCCTGCTCCTCCCGGAACAAGCTAAAATGTGCGAAAGCTCCCTGTTTACGAGAGGTTTCACACACTTTGGTTCATTTCGGGGAAAAAGAATGGCACCGGAACCGAAGCTCCGATGCCTGTACATTTTCCTGTTTCATTTTGCGCCGTTAATCCACTGACCCCCGGCCTACTAATTTTGCGGATTTTCACACGAAAGGGGCCACCGTTCCCCGTGGAAATTGGATTTTAGGATACATAGGCGGCCCCGGTGGGGGCTCCCAGCTGTTCCCATAAGGCATCCAATTTTTTATTCCACTTGCCAGGCTCATCGATTAACTTCTGCTTCCAGTCAATCCTGAAATTTTTTTCTTCTGAATCGAGCTTCAACGAATTGCAAATTCTATGTGCAAGCTGGCAATTACCCATTTCATGAAGCCCGCCCTTAGACAGTGGAACAATGTGATCACGAGTTGCACCCCATGCGTTTTCGGGAGCTGTGTCATCTGGAACTGGAAGGCCACAGATTTCGCAGACTCCATTTGCCCGATTGTAGATGTCTTGCAACGCAACCGGCTCGATATACGCCGTTTGCATGAGCTGCTTACGCTGATGATGGTATCGTCTGTTACCCGCGCGCATCATACACTCTTGCGAGCAGTATGTATGATTTTTAACTCCGTATGAAGTGATAACCTTTCTGCCGCACTCTGCACAAATAAATTCGCGTGGTACATACTCTTCCATACCACGCTCTTTAGCAACGATAGATGCATTTTCACACTGACATGCTCCTGAACAAAAACGCTGTGTTACTGTGGTAGCCCTAAATGTTTTCCCGCAATTAACACACTGTTTATTCAAAGCCTGTTCCTTTGCTCTCTTTTCCTGTGCATGCTGCATCGCAGCTTCAAGGCTTCTTGCCTTCCTTTCTCAAATAAAATAAGGACACCATTACTGATGCCCTTAGTAGTGATATACTGGATTGATATCTTCTGTTAGAGTTTTTCTGTCGTGGCACCGCTTACAAAGCGGCTGCATATTGCTCTGATCCCAGAAAAGTTTTTGATCGCCACGATGCGGGATCATATGGTCCACCACCGTTGCTTTCGTGTATTTACCTTGCTTCATACATTCAACACAAAGCGGATGTGCCTGCAAATATGTCTTACTGAACTTTTCCCATCGTTTGTTGTAAATCTTTTTATTATATGGCCTTGTCACTTCCGGGTGGAGAGGCAGGTGCTTCTCACAGTAGAGCCTGCCGGGTTCGACCAGCTCCGGGCATCCGGGATGACGGCACGGTGTCTTTGGTCTGTACGGCACCTGCACCACCTCCTGAAAATATTTTTTGAAATTGTTGCAATTTCGGCGATTTTTGAGTATACTATAAGTGAGCCAATGGCTTGTCGGTCATCACGGCTAGAATATGATGAACGTGTATGTTTAGCTTCCGCAAGCGACGGGGTGCTGCAAAGCGTAGAATATCGCTTACGTGTAGGAAGGGCTTGCCGCAAGGCGAGTCCTTCTTTTTTAGGAAGGAAAACCAGCCATGAAACTTGTTACAATAGATAATTCACTGCTGCTCAAATACAGCGGCGATTCCGAGGTACTCCAAAAATCCACCAGACCTTATGTGCTGGTCATCCGTTTGAAATATAAGGACATTAACTATGACTTTGCTGTTCCCATTCGTTCAAACATTCCAGCTTCAGCACCGAAGGATCAGTATTTCGCATTACCTCCTCGCCCACAGACGAGACCCAAAAACCGTCACGGTCTGCACTACATAAAAATGTTTCCTGTCACAAAACAATATCTTGTCCGCTATCGTACTGAAGGAAACAACTTTGCAACGCTGATTCAAAGTATCATTGACAAGAACAGCAAGCAAATCGTTGACGAGTGCCAGAGGTATCTTGATTTATACAGTCAAGGCATCAAACCCGCTTATTCAACGGATATTGATTATCTTATAGAACAACTGAATAAATAAGATATTGCCGCCTTTAATGGCGGCTTTTCTATTTTCTTTACTCTTCCCACGGCAGTCCAGCCTTGCCGAAGTGACCGTAGGCACTGACCTTGTTGTAGTCCACATCCAGCAGACCCAGCCGCTGGATGATACCCTGCGGCGTGAGGTCGTAGCTGTCATGAACATAGGCTTCGATGAAGTCTAGTGATTGATGCTCCGTACCGAAGCACTCCACTGACACACCGACCGGCTGAACCACACCGATGGCATAGGCCAGCTGGACTTCACACTTGTCTGCGTAGCCGGCCTGCACGATGTCCTTGGCAATCTTCCGTGTCATGTATGCTGCGGAGCGGTCTACCTTGGTGGGGTCTTTACCACTCAATGCGCCACCGCCCATTCGACCGATGCCGCCGTAGGTATCGCACGCCAGCTTGCGGCCAGTCACACCACAGTCTGCGTAGCTACCACCCAGCACGAATCGACCTGTGGGATTCACCAGCTTCGTGAAGTCGCCGCCCAGACCGTACTCGCAAGCGGCAAGCACCATCATGGATTCGATGACATGCCGGAAGTCGCTGACCTCCACATCCGGGCTGTGCTGCACGGAGCAGAGGAATGTGGTGATGTGGCCGGTGTCGTAGTCGTAGCTGACCTGCGCTTTGGCATCTGCCCGGAACATCTTGGATGGATGGTTCTTCAGCAGTTGCAGGAACTTGGTAGCAACCATGTACGGAATCGGCATCTGTTCTGCTGTTTCGTTAGTGGCGTAGCCGTACATGATGCCCTGGTCACCGGCACCACCCTTGTCCACACCGAGTGCAATGTCCGGCGACTGCTTGTCCACCAGAATGCCGATGCGGAGCAGGTCGGTCAGGTTCCAACCCAGCTTTTCAAGACCGATGCGATTGAACACATCGTGAACGATCTGCTGGTAGTTGGGCTGGTAGTCGGTGGTGACCTCACCGGCAATAAAGAGCTGGCTCTTTTTCAGCAGACACTCGATTGCCACACGGGCGTTCTTGTCATGCTGAAGGATGTCGGTCACGATGGTATCTGCAATCTGATCACAGATTTTGTCGGGATGACCGTTGCTGACCTGTTCGCAGGTGATAATTTTACTCATTAGTGTTGTCCCCCTTATCCGGAATATCCACAACCACATAGACTGAAACATTTGATCCAAATGGCACAGTGCTGATTCCAACGACTTTAGCGTTTTGATGTTCACGCAGCCAATCATTTAATTTTTTCAGTCCAGTTGGTTCGCCCATTGCAGAATCTCCAAGACTAATAATTTGTTGCATTCCATTTTTCCTCGCTTTCATGTATCACAAAGCAGGCTGCCTTTGCTCCAGCTCCGCCTTGTCATTCCCACAAAGCAAGCCGACACAAAAGATGCCCACAAAGATTCTGGTTGTTTTGTTTGTTACAAACTGCCCATCTGTTTTTCTTTTTTTAGGGGGCTGTAGTGTGTTTGTAGAGGATGTAGAAGTCATTTTTGGTTTTTCTTATACGTATTTAATTATTTTACTTAACCATATAATCTTCTACATCTTCTACAAGAAAGAATAAAAGATAATGAAGATCACAAGGAAACCGCTTAAAATCGAGCTTTCTTGTGGTTTTTCTGTTTCTACAAGCCTTGATTTTGTAGAAGCTCTGTAGAAGCAAAATCGGCAGACACAACTGCTTTTTGCCCATGTGAGACATAAAACAGCATCAAAATCTGTGAGACTGCTTCTACAAAACGAGGGTGTTCTTCTACAAAGTTCCGGATTCGCTTCTACAAAATGGGCGTGTACTTCTACAAAATACGCAAGAGCTTCTACAGGTCCACACTTCAATCTTTCAGCTCTGAGAACTCCTCATTCGTCTCCGAAACAGAATCCTGGATCAGCTTCTCAATGTGTTCCGGTGCAGAGCCTTTCAGAACATCTGCCCCATCATCCTCTTCCTGCACCCATGCACAGTCATTCCAAAAAGCAGTCGCATTCCCCTTTTCCTTCCACGGCCTGCGGACTTCATAGGTATACTTCTGCTCCATCTCTTTTTTGAAGTTTGGCTGGCTCAGGGCCTTTGTGTTGTTCGCTTCGCACCAGCGTTTGTAGATATCAAAGACTGCTGCACAGCGTAATTCCTCACCCTTTGCATGACGCAGGCAGAGGTTCGCAAACTGGCCGACCTTATCGGATTCCAGCTCGTAATCTGCTGTGGCATCCTTGACTGCCTGCGGCATTTCAAGACCCTCTCTGATAAACATCTTAAATCCCTCATACACCCAGTTGAAGATGCCGGACAGATTATCCGGGTCAGCAAACAGGGCCTTCAGTCCTCTGTCCTGCTCATTTTCATTGAAGTGTCGATTAAACGGGATCATCTTCACACGTCCAGAGTGGAACAGCGTAAGGTCTGTGATGTTCGGTCGGTAGTTCGTGTTAATGAAAATCTTAAATCCTGCCCGGAACTCGAAGCTGTTCTCGTGCAGATACCGGGCGGTGATCGTATCATTACCGGTCAGACGCTTGGTAAGTGCTGCGTCGATGGTCAGCTTCTTCTCCGGCTCGGAGATGTTGACAAAACGAGATCCGGCCAGACGTGCCAGCTCTTCAGTCGGTCCATTGCTCTGGGCATTGAACTTCATAGCAAGCAGCACAGGGTCGGCGTTTCGACCGTAGTCGCCCATCAGTCGCAGAAAGGTTTCCATCAGGGTGCCTTTACCATTTCGGGAAGTCGCACCGTACAGAATAAAAAAGCACTCCATCCGGGTATCACCAGACAGCGCATACCCCAGAGCCTTCTGTGTATAC
>CAVBWT010000082.1:0-5425 GCA_963599235.1 Lawsonibacter asaccharolyticus
GGCGATATACTGGTATAAAAAGTCTGCTCAGCAGGGACAAAAAGATGCCATTCGCCGTTCCAAAGAATTGAATCTTTAAATTATTCAAGCATCCCTAAAATCAAGGGATGCTTGTTTTTTATCCGCAGATGTCCGCGATGATGGTGTAGACCACGGTATAGTGCAGGGTGTTATCCACCACCGATACATCTTCTTTTCGGGCAATTTTTTCGGCGTCGGGATAGTCAGCGTAAAGAGCCTGTAAGCTGTTCATCCGGGCGAGAGCAAGGGCGTCTTCTTCGGGGTACGTCAGTTCTTGGCTCTGCTGAAAATAGCAGGTCGTTTCCTCAAGTGCTGCCGGAAGCGGAAACCCGAAAATCTCCGGCTGGACATGCCGGACAATGGTTTTGCTCTGTTCGGAACTGCTAAGCCAAAGTTCCGGAATGTTTGGGAGGTTGAACTGCCTTCCACCAAAGTGCAAAACAAATTTCGTAGAATGATTTCCCGTGTACTGCTCCACCGAGACAGAAAGGGGAACACTCTGGGCGTTGCTCCATTCAAACTGCGCACGCACCGACCCGGAGGCCGGCTGAAAAATCAAAGTGCCGTCTCGCTCAGCCCGGGCAGTTCCGATAAGCCCCTGTCCGGATTCGACTGTCTGCCCCGGAACGACCAACATCGTTCCGCTGGTAAGGTTGGTTCGGATAACGGTACCGCTGACCTTTGCCCGGATACCGTGAAGGGTACCGGCGGCAATATCCGGCACCGGTTTTGCTTCGGCAGCTTCGACGACCAGCCGCCCATCCAGAAAATTGAGGCTCGCCCACGAAAATTCACCACTCTGTAAAAGGGCATATTCACCGGCAGTCAAAGCGGCCTCGGTAACATGGCTCCCGGGAATCAGACCGACGGATCCTCGCAAAACAGCAGTAATGCGAGCCTGTTGTCCGGCGGTCAGGCCGTTGTACTGAATATACCAGACGAGATTTTGGAGCCAGAAAAACAGAGGAACAAAGATCAGAATTCCAACCCAAAGACCTGTCCGCCGAAACAGCGGACGCAGCCGAAAAAACAGGCCGGTCTTCTTCTGAATGTGTGTATGGACACGCTTTTTCATTGCGAGGACGGCGAGTGAACGATAATGCCATGCTGCGCAGGATGCAACAAAACCACCGGGACAGGGAAGAACATTTGACAGGTGAAGACCCTGTTGAGCAGCTTCGGTTAACAGGCCGTCGGTGTCGCCGTTCTGAGCCTGAAAGCGGACTCCTGCCCAAAATGTTCCTGCATTCATGATGCCTCTCCTATTGGTCCGAAAAATCCGTGCGCAGAACATCGCCCTTCAGTGTGATGCGGTGCGCTGCAAGCGTTTCGATTTTAAGATGGTCGCCGTAAACCGTCAGCAGTTTTTTTCCGAATTCGAGACAGAGCTTTTCGTCGTCGTAGGAACGTATTCGTCGGAAATATTCGATCTCCAGAGTCTTTCCGCTCCAATAAACACACGGCTGTCCATAAAATCCGACGGAAGGCTGACGGAATATCCGAAGAAACCATTCTTTCAGAGAGAGCCTGCTTCGTCTTTTCGCCACGCATCTCCCTCCCTGTGCCGACCGCATCCGATGGCAAAGTTCTGCCGAACGTTACATATATATGGAAACGGAGGGTGTGCATATGAGTCATGAACGGAAATTTTCAGCGATTCTTTTTCTTGCGTTGGCAGTTTTTACCGGCTTTTTGCCATTTGCTGCACCGCAGATTTGTTTGCAGGCATTGCAGGATGGTCTGACCCTTTGCGGCGGTTCGCTGCTGCTGTCACTTTTTCCGTTTCTGGTAGTATCATCACTCTTGATCCAATGTCCGGCAGGGGATTTGTTAGCCATTCCATTCCGCCCGGTCGCCCGGTTGATTGGATTCAAAAATCCATGCGCTGCCCGGGTCTTGATGATCGGTCTTCTGGGTGGTTTTGCACCTGCGGCCAGCGCAGCAGCGGAAGCAGTACGCACCGGCCAGATGTCCGCCCAAGACGCTGATGCACTCTTGCCGGCCTGTGTCTGTTCCGGGCCATCGTTTGTGATTTTGACGGTCGGACAGTATCTGTTGGGCAATGTTGAGTTGGGCATTTGCCTGTTTGCAGCACAGATTCTCGCTGGGTATCTTTCGGCCGCGGTTCTGCGCCGACTGAATTTTCCACAGATGGAACAGAAATGTCAGCCTGTTTCGCAGCCGTTGGAACCCATCCGTCTGGACGGTGTCCTCGCCGCAGCAACTCAGACTTATCTGAAACTTTGCGGTTTTGTGTTGTATTTTCGGATGCTTGCCGCCGGGATAGGAGAACTGTTTCCGGAACCTATCGGAGTTTTCAGCGCAATTTTGCTTGAAGTATGTTCTGGGTGTTCATTGGCTTCTCAGACTGGGTTCTGGGCAAGCGGTCTTTGCTGTACTGCTCTCAGTGTACAAGGCTTGTCTGTCCTGCTCCAAATCCGCACGATCTGCCCGGCAGAGATGACGCTCCGGCCGCTCTATCGGGCGAGACTGCTGCATCTGCCGCTGTCTCTGGCAATTTTTTATCTGCTGATACCAGAAGGGGAACAGAGTGTGTTCAGCACTCTTTGCAAACGGGTCATTGTGATGCGCCGTATTCCGCTGGACTGCGCTCTTCTGGTGTATGCGGCCTGCTGTATCACGGCGGTGGAATTGACAAAAACGTTCCAACGTCAAAAAGTGGAGAGCCTGAAAAGCCATCCATGAAATCGGTTGAAATTTCCGGATTTTGCTTGACAGAATCCGGTTTCTATGCTAAAATATATCACGTTGCAGAACTTAATACTTGCTACTGTGGCTCAGCCGGTAGAGCAGCTCACTCGTAATGAGCAGGTCGTCCGTTCGAATCGGATCAGTAGCTCCAAAAATCCTATGAATTTTCGCTGAAAAGTGAGAAATTTGTAGGATTTTTTTGTTTGCATTTTGGCTGTTTCAATGCGCCGCCAACATAGCCCTCGATGCCGGTGCTGTCCGCCATGCCGGTGGGAACCAGCAGCTGCGCATAGTCTGTGATGAGCATACCCCCAAGATTCCAGCACACGCTTTCTCTTCTTGCACATAAAGGAGTTTTTATCTTTTATATTTATCAAGATATTGACTCTTTGCCAAAAACTTGGTATACTTAACTGGTTCTCAGTAATATCTGCGAGAGTGGCGGAATGGCAGACGCGCTGGTTTTAGGCACCAGTTCCAACGGAGTGAGGGTTCAAGTCCCTTCTCTCGCATTTGGAATCCCTTGATTTTTCACGTTTTTGTGGAATATCAGGGGATTTTTTGTTTTTATATCTTATAAATATCTTGTCATCGGTGCATACTAACCCCAAAGTCATCAAAGGGGATGGTAAGATGCAGCGGAGCAAATGGAGATTGGTGCGAATCACTGCGGCATATTTGCTTGTTGCCGTGGTAATGGCTCTCGGCTGGCTGTACCATTGCCTGCCGGAAAAAATTTACCTTGAACCCGGGCAGGAGCTTATTCTGCCGCGGTTCAGTTGGGTGTCTCCTTTGGAAAATCTGGGTGGAAGCCGCAATGCGGCTGTGACGCGTGCTGCTGGCAGCTACCAGACGACCCTCTCCTTGGGCGGTTGGCTTCCGGTAAAAACGGTTCGCACCATTGTGACAGAGCGCAGGGAAGTAACCGTTTGCGGAATTCCATTTGGCGTTAAAATGTTCTCGGAAGGTGCGCTGGTCGTTGGATTTTCTAACGTTGAGCGTGCGGACGGCGAGATGGTAAGCCCTGCGAAATCGGCTGGGCTTCGTTTGGGTGACCGTGTGATTTGCATCGGAGAGACTTCAACCGAAAACAATGATGCAGTCAAAACTGCATTGGAAGATGCACAGGGCAATGCAGTCGAGGTCATATATATCCGGAACGGGGAACAACTGCTGACAACCTTGACGCCTGTTTGGGATGGGGCAACGGAACAATGGCGAGCCGGAATGTGGGTGCGCGACTCGTCAGCAGGCGTTGGAACTCTGACCTTTGCAGACCCAAAACGTGGCGTGTTTGCAGGTTTGGGTCATCCCATCAGTGACAGCGATACCGGCGAGAGCATTGCACTGCGCAGTGGCGAAATCGTTCCCTGCGAAATCACCGGGTGCAGCAAAGGCACGGTTGGGAGCCCGGGCGAGTTGAAAGGGCGTTTTCTAAGCGCACATGCGATTGGAAACATTTTGCTCAACGGAGAAAACGGTGTTTACGGAACAACACGCACGCAATTTAAGGGAAAAACTATGCCGGTGGCATTTGCGCAGGAAGTGGAAACTGGTGAAGCTGAGATTTGGACAACGGTTGACGGGGAAACGCCGCGCACCTATCGGGTCATGATTGAAAAAATCAGCGATGCGGACTTACGCCGGAATATGGTGATTCGGGTTGTGGATAAAGAGCTTCTGTCAGCGACTGGCGGCATCGTACAGGGAATGAGCGGCAGTCCGATCATTCAGAATGGACAGCTTGTTGGTGCAGTAACGCATGTTCTGGTAAATGACCCGACCCGGGGTTATGGAATTTTTGCGCAGACGATGCTGGAACAGGCAGAAATGGCAGCGGAACGGAACAAATAGGCGGATTTCAGGCTAAGATTTGGTAAAGCTAACGCTGAAAAAACATCGTTTTTCTTCAAAAATATACGATTTTACGAATATTTACTAAATGGCCATAATGTGTTCGACAAAAGTTGCCATAAAAAGGCAAAAACAACTGTTGAACATTCTGGAAAAATATGGTAAAATCCAAGGCAGTAAGGAAACTGCACATAATGGAGGAACATACGATGGATAAAGTTAGATTTTTGATGTCGGACACCAGTGCGGAGATCACCGAAGCCTGCCGGGAAGCACTGGAACAGAAGGGCGTAGAGGTGACGGTCGTTGAAAAAGACGGCACCAAGGTATTGCAGAAAATGCTCGTGGTGCGGCCTCAGGTCGTTCTTCTGGATGCGTTTATGCCCGGGCTGGATGCGCTGGCAATCAAACAGAAGTACAAGGCAACCGGCGAGCAGCACACGACCTTCTTTGTAACGGGTGCGTTCCAGAGCGAGGAGATGGTTCAGGAGCTGTTGGATGAGGGCTTTGCCTACTACTTCGTTAAGCCGTTCGACGAAACGATTCTGGCAAACCGCGTTCTGAAAGCGGCGATGGGACGCGAAAACCAGCTCGTTCATACCAGCGTCGACAGCGACGAAATGCAGGTGACGGAGATTTTGCATCAGCTGGGTGTTCCGGCTCACATCAAGGGCTATCAGTTCCTGCGAGAGGCCATCCTCCTCACGATGAACGAGCCGGAGTACATTAACGCAGTTACAAAACGACTTTATCCGGATGTCGCAAAACATAGTTCCACGACGCCCAGCCGTGTCGAGCGTGCTATCCGCCATGCCATCGAGGTTGCGTGGGACAGGGG
>CAVBWT010000083.1:0-5166 GCA_963599235.1 Lawsonibacter asaccharolyticus
GTATCTGGAAGAAGAATGCTCTGGTGCTGGGCCGCAGTCCTTACCAGTGGCAGCATGAGCCGTGTTTGTATGGCTGGAAGCAGAAAGGAAAGCACCAGTGGTATTCCGACCGGAAGCAGACGACCATCTGGGAGTATGACCGGCCGAAGTCCAATAAGGACCATCCGACCATGAAGCCCATTGGTCTGATGAGCTATCCCATCCGCAATTCTACCATGACCAATGGCATCGTCCTCGATCCGTTCCTCGGCAGCGGCTCGACGCTGATCGCCTGTGAGGAAACCGACCGTGTGTGCAGGGGCATTGAACTGGACCCGAAGTTCGTGGATGTTATCGTGAAGCGGTACATCGAACACAACGAGGGCCGGTACGAGGATGTGTATGTCATCCGGGATGGCCAGAAGCTGAAGTTCGATGAAGTGGCGACCTTTGAGCCGGAAAGTGTGGATGCCGGATGAGAAAAGAAGCAAATGTTCAGCTGACTCTCGGCAGCCTGTTTGATGGCTCCGGGGGTTTTCCTTTGGGCGGACTGCTGACCGGTCAGATCACTCCGCTGTGGAGCAGCGAGGTGGAGCCGTTTGCCATCCGGGTCACGACCAAGCGTCTGCCACAGATGAAACACTACGGTGATGTGTCTGCCATCAATGGTGCGGATCTTCCGCCCGTGGACATCATTACTTTTGGCAGTCCGTGTCAGGATATGTCCATCGCTGGCAAGAGAGACGGTCTGGATGGTTCACGGTCCAGCCTGTTTTATGAAGCAATCCGAATCGTGAAGGAAATGAGGTGTAAGACCAATGGAGAAAAACCAAGATTTATCGTGTGGGAGAACGTGCCAGGGGCCTTCTCCTCAAACAAAGGACAGGACTTCAAAGCAGTCCTCGAAGCCGTCATCGGTGTTAAAGAACCGGCCGCCACGGTGCCTGCGGCTGACAAAAAGGGATGGCCGGATGCTGACTACTATGTGGGAGACGGATGGAGCGTCGCGTATCGAGTTCTTGACGCGCAATGGTGGGGCGTACCCCAGCGAAGAAAACGAATCTTCCTTGTCGCAGATTTTGCAGGAGCGGGTGCCCCGAAAATACTATTTGAGTCCGAAGGCGTGTCAGGGTATTCTGCGGAGGGCTTCCGTGCGTGGCAAAGAACTGCCTCCGGTGCTGAAAGCGGCACTGGAACGGCAGGCGGCACAGGAAGAATCTGCTTAAACGATCAGGGCGGAGCGCAGATGGATGTGTCCGAAGATGTGACCGGAACACTCCGGGCGCAGGAGCATGGGCATCAGCCCTGCGTGTTGGAAGCGGCAGGTTTCTGCACGGAGCATTCCGCCAACGCCAGAAGCATCGGGTACGAGGAGGAGCGGTCACCGACCCTCCGGGCTGGTGTTGTGCCTGCCGCTATTGCACTGGAAAACCATCCGGCTGACAGCCGAGTGAAAATTTCTGAGGATGGTAAGGTGCAGACATTGACAAGCCGGTGCGGTACGGGCGGAGGAAATGTTCCGCTGGTCATGGATGGCACAGAAGATACGGTGCCGGTCACACTGAAGATTCGTTCTGGATGTGAAGGTGGCGGTAAGGGTGCCATCTGGCAGGAGGACAAGTCTGCTACTCTTGGCTGTAACAATGACCAGACGGTGTTCGTTCCGTTTGTGAAGGGGACAAGACCACATTCCAAGTCGGAAGCACCGACATGGAAAAACGGAGAAGTTGCTAACACACTGAACACATTTGATATTGGAGAACAGCGGTGCAATGAGCTGGCGGTCAAAGCCTATGGTGTTTGCTCGAAAGCCAGCCATTCCATGATGTCTGACAATCCGCATAGCGGTTTCTATGAGGCAACAACTTCCCGGACACTGGACCGCAGCGGCGGTGACCCGACCTGTAATCAGGGTGGGCTGTGTATCTGCGAACCCGTTGTCTGCGTGGATCAGGGTGGTGGAAAGTCGAACTGCACAGTGGATGAGCAGGTGGCACCGCCACTGTCATGTACACACGGCGGTGCGCCGGCAGTTGCTTTTGCCCAAAATCAGAGGGATGAAGTCCGAGATCTGGGGGATAAGTCAGCGGCACTGGCAGCAGAGCCGGGGATGAAACAGCAGACTTTTGTTCTGCAGGGCAACATGATCGGACGCAAGGATGAGAATGGTCCGCAAGGGGATGGTGTCAATGAAGATGTCTGCTTTACGCTGGATGCCACCGACCGCCATGCAGTCTGTGCGCCGGATGATGTCTATGCCATGACCACTGGCTCTTATATGCAGGTGGAAAAGGAACTGGCTCCGACCCTGATGGCACGGGATTACAAAGATCCGACTACAGTCGCACCAGTCCCACATCTGAATGAGGGTGTTATGGGAACAGTCGCAACGGGAGCGCATCCCAGTGGCTTCAATGGGCAGGATGCTTTCAATGACCGTCTGGTTATTGACAATCCGGAAGCACAGCCCACCCCTGTGAGCTACACAGTCCGCCGCCTGACACCAACCGAGTGTGCCAGACTGCAGGGATTCCCAGATGGATGGTGCAGGGATCTTGGAACGGAGAATCCGACCGAGGAAGAACTTGCATTCTGGGCGGATGTGTTTGAAACACACCGTAAGATCGTGACACAGGCGAAGAAGCCAAAGACGGAGAAACAGCTGCGGAAGTGGCTGGCTGATCCATATTCGGATGCGGCAGAGTATAAGCTCTGGGGCAATGGCGTCGCACTGCCATGTGTATATTTTGTTCTGGCCGGCATCGCATGGTGCGCAGGACTGGAAGAATAAACTGGCCCACTATATTACTAGGTAGAAAGCGACCTGATGATATGGTGGGCTTACATATCGGGGCTATTTACACAACAGAGTTTGTACTCCATTGTGTAAATGGTCGAACATGAAGATTATCCGGAAATGGCCTTGCTATTTATCTGGTTTAGAGCGATATATGTGCTACCGAAAAGAACATCGGGAAGCAAAAAACAAGAAAAGCAGGAAGGAGCAATTGATTATGCTGAAATTTGAACTGAATGTAGAGGAACGTAAAACATTGGCAAAGCGGATGGAGGAACTGACGGGCATCCACCCCTATTACACCAAGGCACCCCGGTATGCCTACGACATTGGCAACTACACCATTGACCGGGATGGCAGCCTGCTGGTGGAAGCGGAAAATGCGGACTTGGAACTGCTGACCACTCTGCTAAATGAAGGTCTGATCCGCGGCGGTGAGGATGTGGAAGCAGAAGGCTTGCAGGAAACGGCAACCGAACAGCCTGCGGTAGAACTTGCTGAGGGTGTCCAGATGATTCCGGCAACACAGCCGGATGAGCAGGAGGCCAGCGAAGAGGAATCCGCAGCAGAGGGGACGGAGGAAGAAACCGAAGTCGAAGCGGAAAACGCAGAGGAAACTTCGGAAGAAGAAGCCACGCATTCGACAGAAGGGGCAGAGGAAGAAATCCCTCTGGATACGGACTTCTCTTTTCCGACCAGTCAGCATAACGGTGTGTCACTTCGCAATCTGGTCAACCTGATTTACAGCCGGGGTGTGCTGATCAGCAAGGCCACGGACGGCATCTTCCTGGTGGACAAAGGATTGGTGGATGCCCTGAAAGATGACAGCTGCACTTATGCGGTAGCAAATTTCATCCATGCAGTCAGGGGATATGAGGAACAGCATGGTGCTGCAATGGAAGGCTTGACGATCACGGAGGAAAAGGTGACCTTTACCGGATTCCCGACCGCACCGGATTATGAGCATCTGACAGCCTTTGGACATCTTGCCATCCTAATGAACCAGCAGGCAATCAGCCAGAAGCGGATTCAGGCGAAAGAAGTGAACGATTCCAATGAGAAGTACGCACTTCGCACCTGGCTTCTGCGACTGGGCATGAACGGGCCGGACTTCAAGGAAACGCGCAAGATTCTCATGGAGAAACTTTCCGGCCATGCAGCTTTCCGCACGGATGAGGAAGCGCAGAAATTTCTCGCAAAGGAAAAGGCAAAGCGTGATGCGCTGAAAGCCGCAAAACAGGCGGCACAGGAGGGCGGTTCCGCTGTTGGGGAAACGGTAGCACCGGATGCAAACGAGCCGACACAGCCCGACTGTGGGGCAGACACGGCGCAGGTTTTGGAGGCGGGAGCGTAAGCTCCCGTATATGGAGAATAAAAATGGCATGGGAAAAAGGAAACCATTGTTTTGTGGTAACAGACCGGCGAAAAAAGTACGCTTCGGAGTATGAGATTATCAGGGTTGAGGAAAATGATTTCTTCTTTCTGAAACGGATTGGCTCATCGAATAATTATATCCGTGCAAGAAAGGAAAGGCTTTTTCAAACAAAGAATACTGCACTAGCAAGCATTCAGAGGGAATCAGAAAATATGTAAGAGCTTTATCCATTGTACCGATATTACCTCTGAAAATGTGCATTATCAAGTGAATCAGCCACCATAATGTACACGATCTTTTCTCTAAATATTTGTCGAATATATGTTCTTTTATGGCCTTGCTATTATGCGCACCTGACGGTAATATGCACATACCGAAAGGGAAAACAAGAAAAAAGCCAAAGGAGAACATACCATGAACGATAAAACCAGAGAGCAGATTGAAGCCATGAAGAAGCAGACCATCGGAGTCGAGATTGAGATGAACAACATTACCAGAAAGAAGGCGGCAGAAAAGGTAGCCGGATACTTTGGAACCAGAGCATGGTACGCTGACATGGAATACGGATATTCCAGCTGGGCTTGCAAGGACGGACAGGGTCGGGTTTGGAAATTCCAAAAGGATGTGAGCATCAACGGACCGGACGCAGAGAAATGCGAAATGGTCACCCCAATCCTCACCTACGAGGACATCGAAACCCTGCAGGACATCATCCGACTGCTTCGCAAAGCTGGAGGAAAGAGCAGCCCAAGTCGAGGATGCGGAGTCCACATCCACATCGGCAAGGGCGACCACACCGCAAAGACCCTGCGGAATCTGGTCAACATCATGGCGGCACATGAGCGACAGATTGGCAGAGCCATCCGCATCGATGCCGGACGCACCGGACATTACTGCCAGGTGGTCAACCACCGATTCCTTGAACGGCTGAACCGAGAGAAGCCGACCACCATGAGCCAACTTGCAGACATCTGGTACGAAGGCAACGGTTCCAGCTGGGAAAATCGGAATGCCC
>CAVBWT010000084.1:0-5165 GCA_963599235.1 Lawsonibacter asaccharolyticus
ATTTGGTTAATGTTTTCTGTAATTATATTATCGCACAGGTTGACTTTGTTGTCAACCGAAAATTGACGTTTTGACGTAATTTTTTGAAAAAAATGAGTTGTTTTTCACTCATCCTCAGTCTTGTTGAAATCAGCAATCAGCCCGGCGATATATTCCAGCCGACTCAGCAAAGCATTGTCTTTTCTCAGTTCTCGAACGTACCGCTCAGACGGATTTCGCAGGTATTTTTGCTCATCCAAAATGGAAGCGTTGGCAGACTGACAAAAGTCAATTACGTCCAAGAACTGGAACACGGTATCTCCTGAGTTCTCGGCATCGCGCTGGTTATCGTGGATAAGCAGGGTAGCATCGTCACCGGCTTTTCCATCAACAAGTAGGCAAAAATCAGAGCCTTCGAGGTAGCCGAGGAGCATTTCGGCTTCAATCGGCTCCAGCTTCATGCCGTAGGTGTCATCGGCGATGCGGATGAGCAGTTCAGGCGATTTAACGATGTCAATTGAATGTTCCTTTCCATTCAGCCAGTCGAAGCACTCCTGCTTGGTGTCAAATTCTTCTGTCCACGCTTCTCCGGTGGTGTTGTCGATACCGACGTACTTGCCGGAATTTTCATCGTAGTGCCAAAACAGGCTATTCTTACAAGCTTTCGGGTATGAGATAATCCAGTCGACTTCCGCCTGATTGACTTCGATTTTCTCGGTTGAGTTCAACTTGCTTACCGACTCATCCTTCTCGTCGTATGCTCGCCGGTTGAAATACTCGATTGGTGAAACCCCACGCTTGTTACAAGCGTCATTGTCGAAGCTAATGGCCTCATTCATCTGCTGTTCATTCTCGCAATGGATGGCCACATCAAACTCGTTGTTGTACGCATGAGCCTTGCCATCCCCATCAAACCAAATGCAAATATCATCAGCCATTGTCTTTTACCTCCTGCTTGATGCGGTCACGGGTGCGCTGCACCTTGTAAGATTTGACGCTCTGGACTTCATCGGGACGGATGTTGTATCATCTTTCAGCCAGCCGATAGAAAAGAGGGTGCCGCCGATGCTGTTTTCCAGATCGTCGTTTGCGGCCTTGCGCTTGTAGTAGATTTCGACTTTAGGCATATTCGGGTCTGCTGCCGTTGCAGTTCTGACACGCCGCCACTTGTTGATGTACTTGATCGGCTGTGCAAGATTCCAGACACATGACAGGATGTTGTCGGCGTTGACGTTGTTATCCGGCACGGCCCATCCCTCGATGCTCTCGCGGTTGAGCATCAGCAGGTGCTCGATCTGCTCGACCATGACTTCCACATCGACGATTTCTTCGGTGATATGCTCTTTGTTTTCTTCGACAACAGCCTGAATGAGTTCGGCCAGCTCTTCGGTGAATTGGTTCATCTGGAGCTGTGCGCCGTAATGGGCGGCACTCAACAGATTCATCTCGGTGATTTCTTTATCAGTCATTGCAATCACAGCCTTTCGCCTGACGCATGAACTCGGAAGCGTTGATAACGATACTGTCAGTATGCTGGAACACGTTATCAGCAAGGGCTTTGCCCTGTTCATCCAGAACAGATTCCAGTGCGTTGGTTGCAACCTTCATGGAAGCAACGACGAACGGCAGATCTTCGTAGGGATAGCTCTGCGCAAACTGGCAAGCACCGCCAATCATGTCTGCGAGGGCGTGGCCGATGATGTCATGTGCCTCATCGTTCTTTCCGGCAGCAAGTGCAAACGCCGTCTGAACAGCAATGGGAATTTTCTTTTCACCCATAATCTTGAACCTCCATCAAATGATTTTCATTTACTTTTTCCAACAAAAATACCGGCGTAGAGCTTGTCGCCGATCAGGTAGTGGTAGAACTCATGGCCTTTCGGAATGACTTTCTGCGTGATTCCTATCGGCCGCAAGACGAGCGGATGACCGGCAACATGGACAACGTATTCGCCGTTCGGGACGAGATCGGCCATCCACGTTTCGATGGGCGTTGCGGATGCAAGTCCCCGGCCAAAGCAGCAGATTGCGGTGGTCGGTTCCATGCTCATCGTGAACATGGAGAGCTGTTCGTAGCCGCTCATAATCACACCAACGCCGGAACGACAGGCGATTCAGGCAGATTGAACAGCCAGTCGATGACTTTCTGCGGAACTTCTTCGGTCTGCCATGCGTGGCCATACTGGTAGCCACAGACCGGGCAGGGTTTACCGAGGATGCCATCGGGGTGTTCATCCGGGTGAAGCCAGCCAAGGGTCTTCGTTTCGGTCGCGCCGGTCATTCCGGGATGGAGCGATTTCTGCGGCTCATAGTACAGAGCTGCATCGCCAGAGATTTCGTGCGGCAGAGTGATGCTGTACGGCAGTTTGGCCACTTCGATCTGGTCATCGCTCAGGGCTGCGGTCATGCCATCGCAGAGCATCTTCCACGAGCTTTTCTTCATGGATTCCTGCAGCCGGAGGGTTTTGCTGTTCAGTCGGTAGTGGTACAACGTAACAGGCGTGACGGCCAGCTTGTCCCAGCCAAGCTCCTTCTGGTGCTTGCAGTACGGCCGCATATCGTTCAGATGCCACTCATCCCAGATGGAGCAGAACTTGTCGAGCATTTCCTGAGTCCACTCGTCGCAGGGGCGGCCTTCGCGGATTGCATCAACGCACTGACCAGCACCACCACGGCAGTCACCGCTGCGCAGAGGGCCGATAACGCCGGTGATGCTGAGGCGGGAGTCATCGAACTCAATCTTGCAGAACGCCCGCACAACATCTTCGTTGCCCCTGCGAGTATATACCTTGCAGACGCACGGACTAACGACCTTTTTCATATCAGTTCCTCCCATCCTCTACGATTTTGACGAGCTTGTCGATGTTGCGGTCGAGCAGCCACGACCTTCCACCGCTCTGTGCCGTAATCAACGCATCGGCGAGGGTCTTGAGCATCTTCTTAATGGCCTCGGCATCTTCAACCAGCTCGCGGACGGTGGAGGGACAGCCGCCCTCCCCACGATGTTTAACCCACAGCTCAACGTGTTCGTCAATATCGAAGTCGTCGGCATACTCGATAATTTCTTTCAGAAAATCAGCGGTATCAACGCCAAAAACGAAATCTTCGCCAGCGGGCGATTCCTGCTGGAGTTCAACGCGAGTGTCGTTCAGGTCGCCAAGGATGTTCCAGCCAAGCCCCTCGACAACATCAATGTACTTCTGTTCAATCATGGTCTTCACTCCTCTCATACGGATGCGCAGAACTCGCCGAGCTTGCGCCACAGGTGGAACGTGTTCATGGTCATGCGGATGGTGCCGGACAAGCCCTGGCCGCAGGTCCACTCGAAGGACTGCCGGAAAAGCCGACCAGCGGCTTTCTTCTCGTTCTCAGTGAAGTCGAGCTGCCAAGCACGGCGACGGCGGCCAGTGTTCCATGTGCAGCCGTACCGAACCATGCAGATGAGGTCGTAAGGGATGCTTGCCCGAACCTCCTCAGCGGTGAGGGAGATGTAGAGCTTTGCCATATCAATTCCTCCATTTTCAAAAGTCCAAAATCGTTTTTACAGGTAACGATGTTATTGATTTTGGCAACTTTATCTTCGTACAGATGCCGACCATTTGACAAGCAAACAGTCAGTAATTTCACATATTATTTTTCGCAGGGTCGAGCTTTTCCACTTCCCCACTCTCCCGGTCGATGACAGCAACATCGTAACCGAGAGCATCGGCGTACTTGCAGAAACGCTCCACCTTGATGTCGCCTGAACGAGTGAGATGCTGATTGAAAACCTGTGGAGTTTCATTCAACCCAGCAGCAATGTGCTTTTGCCGAAGCTTCTTTTTCTTCATGCAGCGGCAGATGGTATCGGCTGCAACACCCATTTTCTCACGTCCTTTCTTTACCGATTCTTCAGGTAGTAGTTGATGAGATAGACCTGTCCTTTTCCGGTTACCTTTGTCGTGCGGTCAATGGACGTATGTCCATCGGAATGAATCCGAATAGATTCCCGGACTTTGAACAAGCCAAGTTCCATTGCCTTCTGAGTCGGCATATTGAAATCACTGCGTTTACGGTCTTTCACGAGGAATCCATCGGTACGAAGCTGCTCATACAACCGGTTCTGGCCGGTTTCAATGCCATTCTGCTGCAACAGTTTGGCGAGTTCGCCAACCAAGATGCAGTGGTCGCTTGTACTCACAGCATCAGCGAACAGACCTTTGGGGGCGAGCTTGGCATTTTGCTCAGCCAGTTCTCGGTTCTTGCTCTGTTCGTCCTTGAGCTGTTGGCAGAGCCGAATCAAGGTGTCTGGATTCAGAATAGCCGCCTGCAAGGTCTCTGGTGTCATGTACGCGCCGTGCTTACGGATAGACGGAATGATTTCATCGGCAACAAGTGCCTGAAACTTTTCTGCCGTCTCGTTCCGTGCTTTCATTGCCAGACGGTAGAAAACGTTTTCGGGGATGTAGTCGTCTTTCCCCCACTTGTGGGGGAAGCCAATTTCAGTAAGATACTGCTCGACTCTCTCCCAACGAACAGAAGTGTACTCGACGCCGCCCTTGTTCTGAATCTGAACGAAGCCAAGCCCCCGGGCGACATCATCAAGTCTAAGGTATGCAGTGCCGTCCTGCTCGTAGCAGGAGACATTTCCGATAGTAATGATACTTTTGCTGTTCATATACATTCTCCTTCAATCATAAACAATTTCACCGAACAGGGCGTACTGGATGATTTCGTCAGCACAGGTGCCATCAATTCGACAACAATCTACTGAGCCATCAGAAATATCAACAGCATCATAGCTGTCACAGCCGTTCTCAAACCACAACTTGAAGCCTGTGAGGAACTTGTCGAGGTCGAGCATATAGCAGGTCTTGTCATCCTCAAACGGCTCATCGAGCAAGACTGCGAGCCTCCCACCGCGAGAAATCTGCTCGCTGGCATACTCACCAAGGTAGTCTCCCTGCACGACAACACGCTTGCACCAGTAGCTCACACCACCTTCGAGTGCAGATACCATGATATCGTCGATGTCCTGCTGGGTCAGTGCAGCACGAATCTGAACCAAAACTTCAAATTTCTTTTCAGGCATTTCATTCTTTCTTTTCGATTTCAAAAAGCATTTCAGCTTTTGCTTAAACATTCGGGTCAAAAAGCAAATTCTCATAACGTCCATTTAATCTATCCCGGTACTTTCCATTCGGGAC
>CAVBWT010000085.1:0-5080 GCA_963599235.1 Lawsonibacter asaccharolyticus
GCACGATTCGATCGGGCATACCATCGAAGCCGGGAGATACGAACTTGGGACAGATACCGCCCATATGCTTCACTGCCTGCGTCAGCTTCTTTTCAATCTCTTTTTCTCGCATTTCACATATTCCTCCCAGCATTCTTCAAAGGTGTTGAGACAGTCACGACAGGCATCGTTTTCAACCAGATATTTATAAAGCTGTTCATGCCATCCCTTGAATTTACAAGGGCGGTTGCGGGGAAACTTCTCTGAATCGCTTTTCATATCTCTGGCGAGGTCTCCTGCGGGACTGTCGGCATTTTTGTAGTTGCGCATCATAAATGTGTAAAAAGTCATACGATTTACCTCCGTGTTCTTAGAAACTGAAAATCCTTACGCGCGCAGATATGCGTGATTTCCGTGTTTCTGTACTGTGTTTTTATAGATTTCAAACTTATATGTTTTTTCAGGAACATAGGAACAGTGCCTGCAAAGTTGCCTTGCGGCGGCACATCCGGTGTGTTCCCAGAGGTGTTCCCAGAGCCGTTTCCGGGAACACCTCGTAAAGTCAGGAACTGTTCCTTGCTCTGCGGCGTTCCTGATATTTCAGTCAGGAACATTGTCAGGAACAAAAACCACCTGGGGACCGTAGAGCTTGACGCGCTCTTTTTTCTCCTGTCGTATCCATCCGAGCTTGGTAAGCATCGCCGCCAGCGTGTTGGATTCGGCGCGGCCGAGGTTGCCCTGGTCTTTACCGAAAAGCTCACACCATATCTCCATATTGCAGACGCGGGTTCTGCGCACCGTGCCCTTTGCGCCGATATTGCTTACGCCGGAGAGGAAGGAACGGCGTTCAAACAGATCCATGCTGTCCCAATTTTCCGGGAGCAGCGTTTCAAGAAAATCGCGCACCAGACCTTCACGCTCATCGGACTCAAGCGCTTCACGCTGTTCTTCCTTGGCAAGAGACTCGATATCTGCGGCAAGGTGCAGCTTTTCGCCTGCCTTCACATACACAAGAACCTCGGCCCATATCTGCTCGATTTCCTCGACGGTAATATCCCAGGAGTGCTTACTGCCGCCGCCCGGCGTCTTGACCGGCCAGAAGCGACGGTTGCCGGTGGTATCCCGCAGATAGCCGGACTCGGCGTTGGTCGTGCCGAAGAAGATGCACTGCCGAGGGTGCGGTGTGGCACGGCGGCCGAATGCGGCGCGGTAGATATCATTCTGCCGGGAAAGGAAGGAACGGAGCGTTTCCACCTCGGCTTTGCGCAGCCCTGCAAGTTCGCCGATTTCAAGAATCCAATAACCCTGCAGTTTTTCAGCGGCAGTCTTATCCTTGGTGTCGCCCAGGTTCAGGCTGTCCGAGAACCATTCTCCGGCAAGGCGGGAGATGAGAGTGCTTTTGCCGATGCCCTGGGGACCGTTCAGCACGAGCATGGTGTCAAACTTCACGCCCGGCTCCTGTACACGGCGCACGGCGGCGCAGAGGGTCTTGCGGGTAACGGCGCGGACATAGGCGTTATCCTCCGCACCCAGATAGTCAATGAGGAGCGTATCCACACGGGGAATCTTGTCCCACTCCGGCAGTGCGTCGAGATACTCGCGGATGGGATGGTAGGAGCGATCGTCGCTTACCTTTGTAACGGTGATCTGGTAGTTGCGCTGCGAGAAAGTGCCGTAATGGGAATCCACATAGCTGATAAGCTGGGCATCGTCCGCATCCCGCCAGTATTTCGATGGGTGCTGCCAAGGCACAGTGCCTTTTATCTCCATGCCGTCAAGCTGCTGATTGAACACGATATTTTGCAGCAAAGGGTCGTTTTGCAGAATGAGCGTGATGTTGTGGAGATTGTTTTTCAGCACCGTGGAGCGGGGTTCGTACTGCAGCTTCTTCATCCAGTCGGAATCCTCACCATCGGTAAAATCCGTCTGCGCATCCGCCATTTTCTCAGCCGCCGCAAGCATTTTTACATCGTCCTGCTGCATGGCAAAATCGCACATTGCCTTGTAGGACGCTTTGTCGTCCATGTCTCCGAAGCGATGGGTGCGGACGATATCAAAGGCATTGCACAGCTTGAGATAGGCGGGGTCTTTGGCGTGGTGGCTGTAGATGAACTTATCTTCCTTGATTTCTACGCCAGCCATACTGCCGGATGTAATCAGATGCCAGCGGTTCTCGTTGTCGGTCGGCTCATATACATCGGAGAGAAACGCTTCCAGAGCCTTCGTAATCGGATAGTAAGCGCGGTTGAACAGACCGACGACGCCTTCCTTGGCAAGCGGGTCCTGCACCTTTTGCTGCGCGACGGTGTTGGCTTTGCTTTCTCTTGAAGATGTCGGCAGTCTGGTGGGATCGGTCCACTCAGGGTGTTTGGAGAGAATGTCGTCCGGGTCAAGCCAGCCGCCGTCCGTTTCCTTATACACGAATGTGCCGTTTGCGGGAGTGGACGGCCAGTACATGAGCTGGTTCGGCTGATACGAGCACTCGTCGAAATAGTCAATGCCGAGCATATCCGCAAGGTAACGGGATACGGCGACGAACTCCTCCGGGGTAACATCTCTCGTCAGCGGAACGACCAGACGCACACGGGGATTATCGTCCGTACTGCTGTGCGTGGTGTACAGCGCGGAGGTGTACGGGCAGATGCTTTCGTAATTGTCGAGGAAGGCTCTGTCGATGCGGTCGCCGTCCAAAGCCAGCATGGAGCGAACCTCCACGGTATCGATCTTCCTGCGGCCGCCTTTCAGAACACCGGCCACGAAGCCGCCGTGGTCTTTTGCGGCGTCACGCTGCGCACGGCTCATCTTGGCATATTCCTCGGCAGACTCCGTGGTGCGGATGGTCGTTTTCAGCCTTTCTTTCAGATCGTCAAATTGAATGGTCTTATTGACCCAGGTCTTTGCCTGACGGTTATTGCCGTAGGCGATGCTGAGATTACGCATTTTGTGTTACCTCCTCGCAGGCTTCGCTGAAATAGCGCAGCCGATAATTCTTCCACTTGGCTCTGCGGATCTCCGCGTCCATACCGGCAGAGATGCGGTTACCGAACACCCACACCTCGGAGCATTTGCTCATCAGCGCATTGCCAAAGAACAGTCCCAGCTGACGCTCTTTGGGATTACCATCATTGAGAAACTGCGGAAACAGCAGATGCGGTGCAATGGGGATATATCCGCTGTCCACGGCAAAGCGGCTGTATTTCCGAGCGTTTTCGACATTCTCCGACACCGCTCCGGCATAGGGAGAGCAGATGTACACGATAGGACGAAAGGCTCGGAGTGCTTTTTCCTCTTTTTCTACGGCTGTCATAGCCTCATAAGCGGTGGGGTCGTAATAACCCTCGCCGTTGAACTTGTTTATACTCATGGGATTTACCTCGTCAGTCTTTCTTATAAAATTCCGTTTCGTAGCCGTCGGCGCGAAGCTGCAGTCCCTCTGCCCAGGGCGGGGTTCTGCCCATCTGGTCGCAGACTGCCTGCAGGGACATACGGCGGTCGGCTTCGATAACCACTTCGTCATGTATGTGCATGACAATATTGCAGCAGCGGAGCGTTTTCATGGCATAGCAGAGAATGTCACGGGCGGTGGCTTGTACGATATTCTCCACGAACTTGGGGCCGTAGCTGTCGAGCCGTTCCCATTTCTTTGTACCGCCGATGCCCTCATAGGTGATGCAGGTGCCTCCGAACTTGTTTTCACCGATTCTCGGCTTTACATAGGCAAGGTTTCTGCCGGAAGGGAGTGTGATAAACAGCATTCCGCTTCGGCAGAAAAATACGATGCCGTGTGTCTTGGTAGTGGTTTTCCACGTAACCGCATCTGTAACCGCACGGTCGACTGCCCACCAGAACTGCACGATTTTCGGATTGGCCTGCCGCCATGCAGCTACCAGAGGCGGCAGTTCATCTTCGGTCAGTCCCATGTCGAGTGCGCCCATTGCTTTGAGAGCACCGACGGAGCCGCCGTAGCCGAGAGCCAACTCTGCGATTTTGCCTTTCTGCCTAAGGTGACCGTTGATACCGTGCTTCTCTACGGGAACGCCGAACATCTGCGATGCAGACGCACAATAGATATCCTTGCCGTCGGCAAAGACCTGCTGCCGCCATGCTTCTCCGGCAAACCACGCAATGACACGAGCTTCGATAGCAGAAAAATCCGAAACAATGAATTTGCGGTCGCCTTGCGGTACAAACGCTGTGCGGATCAGCTGAGAAAGCGTATCCGGCACATCTTCGTAGAGCATTTTTACAGCATCGTAATTGCCGCAGCGGACAAGTCCACGGGCTTCGGCAAGGTCGGCAAGGTGGTTCTGCGGCAGGTTCTGCATTTGAATGATGCGTCCTGCCCATCGACCTGTGCGGTTGGCACCGTAAAACTGAAACATACCTCTGGCACGACCATCGGCGCACACGGCGGTTTCCATTGCCTGATACTTTTTCACTGAGGATTTGGCAAGCTGCTGACGAAGGGTCAGAACCGTTTGCAGCTCCTGCGGCGCGGTTTTCAGCATTTCTACCACGGCCTTTTTGCCGAGGGTGTCGGTTTCCACGCCGTTGTCCGAAAGCCACTGCTTCATCTGCTGCACGGAGTTTGGGTTGTCCAAAGCAGTCAGTTCCTTCATTGCCTGCGTCAGCTCGGAGCGTGATCTGCCGTCCATCTGAATGGCCTGCCGCACAAGCTCCATATCCAGCGCAACACCACGGTCATTGATCTCCTGGTCGATGTGATATTCATCCCACACGCTGTCCGGCACGGGATGTTTGGCAAGCCGAGTCTGAATGGACATTTCGGCTTCCACATCGCGGATGTTATATTTCTTGAACGCCAGCCACTTATCCGGCGCATGAGCCGGAAGATTACGGGTACGCTGACCGTTGGACTTGGTAGGCGCGCAGGGCTGACAGAAATATTTGATGAGTTCCTTGCCCTCAGTCAGCTTCTGCTTCTCAAGCCCCAATACGGCACCGACACCTTCCAGCGAAAGCGGCAGACCCATCGTTGCAGCCCAGACCATAGAACACTTCCATGCGTCCGGCGCAAGGTAATCCCCGGTCGGAAAACCAAGAAAACGGGACAGGCAGATGCGTTCAAAATTTGCGTTAA
>CAVBWT010000086.1:0-4994 GCA_963599235.1 Lawsonibacter asaccharolyticus
GCTCCGTTTTCTTCATGTACTCTTCCAGCAATTCTTTCAGTTTTTCTATAATGCTACCGTCCTTCCCAACTGGGATTCACTTCCCCAGTTACGGCACATCTTACCGTAGACTTTTGTACATAGCAACTGGATTTTTTACTTTCTCCACTCAACAACATCTTCTACCTTTTTTCTAGGTCTTGCAACTGGAACTTCATCGGCGTAGCCAACTGCCAGAACTGCATACAGCTCGCCGCCCACCCAGGCACTCAGCTCTTTCTGTGCAAAAAACGAATCACAAATCCATAAGCTGCCCAGTCCAAGCTCCGTGGCTTCCAATGTCATATTCTCAATGGCCGCACCGATTGACTGCGCGTTACAAATTTCAGATACCCTCTCATCCATCGAGAGTTTTTTATTGAAGGGTGTCGCCAGTGTGTTCACAATACAAATCAGTACCGGAGCCTGCTGCATGATCCGAAGCGTATGCTCTGCTCCATTGATATACGGGCTGCTATCTGGAATAAATGGTTCGCATTTTTCCCTCTCGATACCTTTTTCCATCACCCGGCAGGCTTCATTCTTCGCTTCCCCAGTCGCCACAACAAACTTCCACGGCTGGCGATTCTTTGAAGATGGTGCAAGCATTCCGGCTTGCAGAATCTGATTAATCTGCTCCTTGGTTATTGGTTTGTCCTTATATTTTCTAATGCTTCTTCTGTTTTTTATTGCTTCGATCATTTTTCTTCATCTTCTCCTTGACCGTCTCCGGCACATCAATTAACCCAAACCGGTAGAACATTCCATATATGTATGTCACGCCCCGGATGTCGCCCAGAGCTTTCGGCCGCTCCACTACTTTTTCTTTTATATTTCCCAAGGCCAGCAGCACCGAACTCCACGCCAGACTTTTACTCTTTTCCCGCCTGTCGATCCACAGTTCTTTCGTGTACTCGCCGTTCCTGCCTTTCCGCACCTCATAGGTAAAAGGCAAACCAGAATAAGTTTTGAATCGTACCCCGGAATAACTAACAACCACGCCCCAGAAGTTTTCTTCTGTCGGATCAGCCCTCCATCGCTTCATCGCTCTGTATCTCCTCTGCCGCTCTGCTCCGACACTGATCTTCTCTTTGTCCGCTGTGTTTGGAAAATACACACCTTTTTTATAAGGCAGGTACGAGGTGACGGAGGCTTTTGATAATTGGAGAGCTGAGGCGGTTGAGAGAATAGCGGTTTTGTAGTCTTGTGTTTTTCGGTACTCCTCAAAGGTGTCCTGCACCTTCTCGGCCACATCCGACTCATACACGCCGGCCGTGATAAGCAGCTTCCGAACCTTGATAGGGTTCAAACCCAACTCATCGCCGATGGCCTGCAAGGAGTTATTTGAATTATAGAGATCCACAGCAGCATCCATTTGCTCTTTCAAATTCTTTCCGGCATCGAACTCCGGCTTCAGCTTCTTCCGGCCGCCTCCGGGCTTACGAGGTTTATATGGTCTTTTCTTTCCCACACTGCTCTCCTTTTATTTCCGTCACAAACTATATAGCAGCCTTCAAAATATACCGTGTGAACTTCCGGAGTTCAGTTGTCCACACGCCATAATATCACTTCAACTTCTCCAAAATCTCGTCTGCACTCATCCCACTCGCCAGCAGCTTCTTAACCACACTCTCGGCTTCCGCTTTCTTCGCTTCTTCAGCGGCCTTCTGATCAGCGGCGGCTTTCTTGGCTTCCAAGGTTTTTAATTCCTTTTCAGCCTTTTTCAGTGCTGCTCTTTTATCCTTTAATGTCGTTTTGTTTTCTTCTATTGCTTTCTGGATGGATGTGATCTCTGTGGTTAAGGTTGTGATTTCGGATTGCTTTTCCGTTATTTGGGTTGCATAGTCGTTATTAGTTTTTGGGCGGTTCTTGCTGCCTTTCGTTCTGGGCATCGTGATAACCTCTTTCCTTTTATTTCACTGTGAGCCTATTCACTGCTCACATTCGTACAAATTCTTAAACGAATGGTGTCCACAGTGCGGACATCTTCCAACAATAACATACTTTCCATTTATAATATCAGCAGTAGCAATGTTTATGTTCCCAAAGCCTTCAAATGCCCCTTTTACTCTTTCTCCATTCTCCAGCCGCCTTGCCTGCCATTCATATTCTTGATGGCATCGCTCACATACGTGTCTTCCTGATTTAATCATCGTATGTTCCTCGTTAAATAGTTCATCACATCTTAGCCGATCATAATAGATCGTTGCCTGCTGCTCACCGCGGAGAGGTGTGTGATTATTTGAGCAGCGTAGGGAGCTACCGCTCCCAGTATATCACATTCCACTTGCTTTTGCTACCTTGAACGGACATACTTTAATGCATTGATAACAACGAACACATTTGCTTTCATTGATCTGCGGATACTCAAAACCTTCTTCATCCTCCACCATAGAAATGGCTTCTTTCGGACAGATAGCATAACAAGTTGTACATCCACAGCATTCTTCTTTTCTTTTATATAGTACTGGTATTTCTCTATCCATATCTAATCACTCCACCGTAACGCTCTTTGCAAGATTTCTTGGCTTATCGACATCCAGTCCCTTTGCCACACTTACATAATATCCCAACAGCTGCAACGGAATCACAGCCAGACTGCCGATGAAATGTTCATCTACCTTCGGAACATATACAGTGAAGTTCACCTGATCCTCAATCTCGTATTTGCCATATGTAGTCAATCCCATCAGGTAGGCTCCACGGCTCTTACACTCCAGCATATTGCTTACGGTCTTTTCATACAGCTCACTCTGAGTCAGCACACCGATGACCAGTGTTCCCTGCTCAATCAGGCTGATAGTGCCGTGTTTCAGTTCACCTGCTGCGTATGCCTCGGAATGGATATAGCTAATTTCTTTCAGTTTCAAGCTGCCTTCCAAGCTGACTGCATAGTCGATACCACGGCCAACAAAGAACACATCATGCGCATTGGCATACTTTGCAGCAAACCACTGAATGCGCTCCTTGTCTTCCAGAATCTTCTGTATCTTCTCCGGGATAGTCTCCAGTTCAGAAATATAGTAGCTGTACTGCTCATCCGTAATCTTCCCTCTAACTTTTGCGAACTGAACAGCCAAGCAGTACATGGCTGCAAGCTGTGCACTGTATGCCTTTGTCGTAGCAACAGAGATTTCCGGTCCGGCAAGCGTGTAGAACACCTTATCTGCTTCACGAGCAATGCTGCTGCCGACCACATTGACGATTGCCATTGTGGTAATACCCTTTTCTTTTGCCAAACGCAGTGCAGCCAGCGTATCTGCTGTTTCACCAGACTGACTGACAACGATCACCAGTGCCTTCTGATTGAGCGGCATCTTGCGATAGCGGAATTCGGATGCAAGTTCTACACGCACTGGGATATCGGCCATATCTTCCAGCACATACTGAGCAGCCATGCCAACATGCCATGCAGAACCGCAGGCAACAATATAAATCTGCTCGAAGTTCTTAATCTCGTCCTCAGTAATTTCCACGCTGGACAGGTCGATAGCGCCGTTCTTGATTACGGAATTAAGAGTATCCTGGACAGCTTTCGGCTGTTCATGAATCTCTTTCATCATGAAATGCTCAAAGCCGCCCTTTTCAGCTGCTTCTGCATCCCACTTAATCTCCGTAGTCTGCTTCTCGATTTCGTCACCGTTCAAATCATAGAAATGAGCTTCGCCCGGAACGAGTTTTGCGAACTCAAGGTTGCCAATATAATACACATTACGAGTGTATTTCAGGATTGCCGGAACATCCGAAGCCACATAGGTCTCTCCATCCGCAATGCCGATGATCATCGGACTGTCCTTACGAGCTACCCAGATTTCACCCGGATAGTCACGGAACATCAGCTCCAAAGCGTAAGAACCGCGGACACGAACCATCGTCTTGGCAATGGCATCGATAGGACCAAGATTATACTTTTTATAATAGTAATCAACCAACTTAACGACAACTTCTGTATCCGTCTGGCTGTAGAAAGTGTAGCCATGCTTCAGCAGCTTTTCTTTCAGCTCTGTGTAATTCTCAATGATACCATTATGTACACCGACGACCTCAGATTCGACTGGACCAGAACCAGAACGGGTGCAGTTGCCAGAAACATGCGGATGTGCATTCGTCTGACTGGGCTCACCGTGGGTTGCCCAGCGAGTATGACCAATACCACAAGTTCCCTTCAACGCATTGCCGTTATCCGTTTTCTCCATCAGATTAGACAAACGACCTTTTGCTTTCACAACCTCTGCCAGATTCTCTCCATCACGGACAGCCAGTCCTGCCGAGTCATATCCTCTATATTCCAATTTTGACAGGCCATCCAGCAGGATTGGTGCCGCCTGTCGGTTTCCTGTAAAACCAACGATTCCACACATAGGTTTATCCCTCCCGTTATTTATTTCTCTCGTCTATTATACTTTCCCTCTATTATGCAAAACGGCTCTGGATCAGTGCCCAGAGTCGTCATTGACTTTACGCCTTATATCCCTTTTCGCAGATTACATTGACCACTTCATTAACATACTTTTGACAGGTGTCATGGTCAGGTGCTTCCACCATAACACGAACGACCGGCTCAGTGCCAGATTCACGCACCAGAATACGACCAGTATCGCCCAGTGCTTCTGCCACTTTATTGACAGCTTCCTGCACGGCAGGATCATTCTGTGCGGTCCTCTTATCAGTCACACGGACATTCTCAAGCACCTGCGGATAGATCTTCAGCGGTGCCGCCAGTTCACTCATCGGCTTCTTCTTAGCCAGCATAACTTCCATCATCTTCAAACTAGTCAAGATACCGTCACCGGTGCTGGCGTACTTGGAAAAGATGATGTGGCCGCTCTGCTCACCGCCGATACGGCAGCCGTTCTTTGCCATATACTCATAGACATACTTGTCGCCTACAGCGGTCTTGGCATAGCCAATCCCCTGCTCATCAAATGCCTTGTACAGACCAAAGTTAGACATAACAGTCGTAACCACAGTGTTGG
>CAVBWT010000087.1:0-4993 GCA_963599235.1 Lawsonibacter asaccharolyticus
TCCTCATCCAGAAGAAGTTTACTCCGGATTACCTGACCCATGAAGTTCGGGATAATAAAGGTGAAGTTCCGCAGTATTTTGTTCGGAATCACCATCCTGCAATCATTGATGAGGAATTATTCCAAAAAGCGCAGGATGTAGTAAAGGTAAACAGCGAACTGTACAACAGAACAAGGTTCGGCAGGAAGCCGAGAGCGTTTTCACAAAGGCTTATCTGTGGAGAGTGCGGCCGGTTCTTCCATGTGACGAATGCGAACAACAATCCTATCATTGATCCGCCAGCGGCAAAAATCGTGCGACGCACTTTCGACCTTGCGATTCTGGGGCTGGGTACGAGAGAGATAGCAATGATGCTCAATGACGAAAATATTCCAGTGCCGAGCGTATATAACAAAGAAAATAAGGCGTATGGCAAGGAAACGACCTATACCATTGCACCTGTGATGCTTTGGGATAGCACTCGCGTTTGGAGAATCCTCACGTCGTATGTGTACACGGGGGCAATGGTTCTTGGAAAAAGCAAAACGCTGATTTCTGGCAAAGGTATCGTCCGGGCAGTTCCCAAAGGACAGCAGTTTATTACGGAAGGAACCCATGAAGCAATCGTCAGCAGGGAAGAATTTGAAAAAGCACAGCTTGTCATAAAGAGCAACAGCCATAAAGTATTGATGGGCAGCGTTGATTTTCCACTGAAAGGAAAGGTGCGCTGCGGAAATTGCAGACGGGTTATGGGGCATAATTTTAGGCAGGCCACTCCGACATTCTGGTGCAGAGAAGGGCTGGAACTTGTAGGGCAAACTCAATGTACATCTGAAGTCTTTCAGGTCAGTGATATTGAAAATGCGGTTTTTCAGGCACTAAAAAAGGAACTCTCCCTGCTGGATTCCCTCTATGGCGATATTCAAAAGGAAGAAGAGAATTTGAAAGATGCCCACAAAAAGGCAAGCCGCCGCAAAACTCTGATGGAGCAAGAACTTAAAAACCTGAAAGGGGAGAAAATGCGGATGTATGAGGAATACGCAGCAGGAACTCTCCCACTGGATACCTACAAAGAGAAAAAACAGGTATGCGATAGAAGAATTTCAGAGGTGCAGGAAGAAATTGAACAATCCAAAGCGGAAGAATCCACTAAGAGCGTTGTGCCGGGAACCGTGCGCGCAGCGGCAGAGCAGGCAGAAAACTTTCTGAATGGAACGCGGCTTACGGCAAGTATGGTGTCGGCGTTCATTGAAAATGTCTTTGTATATGATGGTGGGCGTATTGTGGTACAGTTCAAATATGAGCAGAGCATCCAAGATGCTGTAAAAGCGTTACACACGGGTTAAAGTTTGAAAAAGGCTGAGTTGCCCATGTTGTAACATCAAAGAGTGTGTTATAATATGGGCAACAAACCAGCCGGAAAGAGGACATTATGAAAGCGATTCGATGGCTGTTGAAATTGGTGCTGGTGATGATGACCCTGCCACTGATCCTTGCTGTGTGGCTGGCAAAATGGCTTGTGGTATTTCTGCATCGCTGTTCGGCATGGGTTTTCTATCTGCTGGGAAGTATGTTATTGGCAACGGCGGTGCTTTCGTTCTTGATGCAGCAGTCGCAGGGGATGGAAGCACTTCAAATGCTGATCGGCGGATTTGTGATTTTTATGATACCGCAGGTGGTCGGCGGCGTAGTGGTACTTCTGGAACTGGCGGCAGTAATGCTTCGGCAGGTATGGTACATATAAAATGGGGAGGAATACAAAAATGAAATTGGCGGCGATTCATCATGTGGCAATCATCGTTTCCGACTATGAAAAAGCGCGAGATTTCTATGTGAACAAACTGGGCTTTGCAGTTGTGAGAGAAAATTTCCGCAAGGAGCGGAACGACTGGAAACTGGATTTGCGTGTCGGTGATGGAGCCGATGCGATTGAACTGGAGATTTTTGCAGAGCCGAACCCACCCAAACGTGTAAACAGGCCGGAAGCCTGTGGGCTGCGGCATCTGGCGTTCCGAGTGGAGGATGTGGAAGCTACTGTGGCAGAACTTGCACAGATGGAGATTGAATGTGAACCGATTCGATTGGATAGCTACACCAAAAAGAAAATGACATTTTTCTTTGATCCGGATGGCCTGCCCTTGGAACTGCACGAATAAAAAACAACGCCCGTCTGGGTGAGAGGATTTGTGAATCTTCTCGACCAGACGGGTGTTTCATTCCGTAGGAATGTGAAAGTTATAGGCTCAGAGTTTCTACCCATGCAGACAAGTCGGCTTTGCTGGAATAGGCACTGAATACTTTGCCGTGCAGCAGTTTTGCGCCATGGCAGCTCGGCGTAAGTTTTTCGTTGGTCTTGCCCATGCCGCTGCCGCCGGAGGTGGCAAAGGGGATGATGGTTTTACCTTTTAAGTCGTAGCTTTCCAGAAATGTATTGATGATGGTGGGAGCAACATACCACCAGATAGGGAATCCGACAAAGATGGTGTCATACTCGTCCATGTTATCATGTTTGGCAGCGATGGCAGGGCGAGAGGTAGGGTCGCTCATTTCGATGGTACTGCGGGCCTTCTTATCCATCCAGTTCAGATCGGCCTTGGTATAAGGAACTTCCGGCTGAATCTCAAAAATATCTGCACCGATGGCATCTGCCAGATTTTCAGCAATCTTTGCGGTAACACCGCTAGCAGAAAAATAGGCGACAAGTCTTTTGCTCATAGCAATGCACTCCCTCTTGATGATTTTGTATAGGATAAGTATAGCACGGCAGGGGAGCAGCATCAAGCGGTTGCCCATGATATAACATCAACGACAATGTTATATTATGGACAACTGTTCGTAAAAATTTAAGGATTTTGAGGGAGTTGCACAGCTTGATATGAGAAGCGATTTATGGTAAGATGAAAGTACAATAAGAGTTTATATGCTCTTGTTGAATCTACTGCGAGGAAGTGAATGCCGATGGAAAAGCAAAACACGGTAGAAAATCAGCTTGCCCACACGATAACTCAGACGGAGTTTGATTCGGATTATGATAAGACTGCCAAAAAGCTGCTGGCGAACAAGCAGATATTGGCGCAGATTATGAAGGGCTGTGTAGATGAATACAGTGAATGCTCCGTAGACGAAATTGCTGAAAAGTATATTGAGGGAACCCCGGAGGTTGGCACGGTTGGCGTTCACGTTGATGATACAAACAGAACTCTGAAGGCTCCTGAAGTAATAACTGGAAGCAACAATGAGGATTCTACACTGACTGAGGGAACGGTGCGTTATGACGTTCGCTTTGATGCGATTGCTCCGACAGCAGTGAATGATACGACCTCACAAGATGTGATTCGTCTTATTATCAATGTGGAAGCACAGACTGCTTTTAATCCGGGATACCCACTGACGAAACGTGCAATCTATTATTGCAGCAGAATGATCTCTGCACAGCACGGGCCGATATTCAAAAAGTCGGAGTATGGAAAAATCCGAAAAGTGTATTCTATATGGGTTTGCACAAAACCGTCCGATGAATTTCAGAATACGCTCACGAGATATTCGATTCGGCCAGAACAGTTGATTGGAAACGCTGCCGAGAAATCAGAAAATTATGATCTGATGAGTGTGGTAACAATCTGTCTGGGAAAACCCGATGCAGAAAACTATACAGGTATTTTGAAGTTTCTGGATGTGCTGCTTTCTTCGTCAAGAGCAGCTACGGAGAAAAAGAAAATTCTCGAAGAAGAGTTTGGCGTTGCAATGAGCGAAGAACTGGAAAGAGAGGTGCTTATTATGTGCAATCTTAGTCAAGGTGTCAAGGCCGAAGGCAGAGAAGAAGGTATCGGCATCGGCAGGGAAGAAGGCATTGGTATCGGTGAGATGCGGATGCTGATTAAGCAGGTGAGAAAAGGCCGCGTGACGGTTGAAGAAGCTGCTGAAGATGCTGAAATGACGGTCGAAGAATTTAAGAAAGTAATGGAAAACACCCCGTTGCAGGCTGTATAAAGCAAAAATTATATAGAGTGTAAGAAAGAGATAAGCCCTACAAGGCTCAAATTGGTTCAAAACCGATTGAAAGCCTTGTAGGGCTTATTTTTTTTTGCGCTTTTTCAAATTTATTTGTAAAAAAAAGTTGTCCAAGACTTGACATCGGGCGGCGAGGATTGTTTCCCGAAATATATAAAGCAGTTTCTAAAACATTATCGTGATACGAATAAATACAGAGATAAGGTTTATACACGCGATATTTTCCAGCGTGATTAACACATAAAACAAATTTAGTGGAGGAACCAAAATATGAAAGCTGTTATTTTGGCAGGTGGATTTGGCACAAGAATATCAGAGGAATCCGAGTTTAAACCAAAGCCGATGATTGAGATTGGGGGCATGCCGATTCTATGGCACATCATGAAAACATATTCCCACTACGGAATCGACGAATTTGTTATCTGCGCAGGATATAAGCAGCATGTTATCAAAGAGTGGTTTGCAGACTATTTCCTGCATACTTCGGATATTACTTTCGACTTTACGCAGGGAAATAAGATGATTGTTCACGATCAGCATGCCGAACCTTGGAAGGTGACGGTTGTTGATACAGGTTTGAATACGATGACGGGTGGGCGAGTAAAGCGTATTCAGAAATTTGTTGGAAATGAGCCGTTCTGTTTGACCTATGGTGATGCTGTATCAGATGTTGATATTGGAAAACTGGTCGAGTTCCATAAAAGTCATGGAAAATGCGTGACATTGACCTCTGTTAGCTTAGCACAGCAGAAGGGCGTTCTGGACATCGATGCCAATGATACCATCACGGCCTTCCGCGAAAAGGATGATGAAGATGGTTCTCTGATTAATGGCGGTTTTATGGTTTGTAATCCAGAAGTTTTCAGCTATCTGGAAGGAGACTGGACTGTGTTTGAGCAGGAACCCATGAAGAACCTTGCAAAAGCAGGTGAACTAAAGAGCTTCTATCATAGCGCAAGTGACAGAAACGACTTTAGTTGTGGGGGTGGATATTGGAAGTCAG
>CAVBWT010000088.1:0-4471 GCA_963599235.1 Lawsonibacter asaccharolyticus
CACCATTCCACTAAACGGCACCATCATGATCACGTTCTCAATGCACTCGGTGGTCAGTTTTCTCTCGCCGTTCACTGTCTCCCAGATGCCCCAGCCGCCCATGACGTTACTCAATGGGTTCATCCACAGATTACGGTTCAGCAATGTCCTGAACAAAATCAAACTGCTCACAAAGGCTAATAACCACATCTTCCGGAAGAACACACTCTCTTTGAATTTCTTATACCATGTCACTATGGCACTCTTCCAACCTTTGCCGGCTTCGGTAGGTTCATACGCATATAAGTAGAAAAACATGGCGAGGAAAGACAGTAAGATTGAAAAGCCGAACGGTTCGTAGAGGGCGGTCAAGACGTTTGTGAGGATCTTGGAGAATACTTTTATTGTTCCGGACATCTTATTCTACCGTCACACTCTTTGCGAGGTTTCTCGGCTTATCCACATCCAGCCCCTTGGCAACAGATACATAGTAGCCAAGCAGCTGCAGCGGAATCACGGCTAAGCTGCCCACAAAGTGCTCGTCCACCTTCGGCACATATACAGTGAAATTCACCTGATCTTCGATCTCATAGTTACCATAGGTCGTCAGACCCATCAGATATGCTCCACGGCTCTTGCACTCTACCATGTTACTTACCGTTTTCTCATACAGTTCACTCTGGGTCAGCACGCCAATGACCAGTGTTCCCTGCTCGATCAGGCTGATGGTTCCGTGCTTCAGTTCACCCGCAGCGTATGCTTCGGAGTGGATGTAGCTGATTTCCTTCAATTTCAGGCTTCCCTCCAGGCAGACTGCATAGTCAATGCCACGGCCTACGAAGAACACATCATGCGCATTGGCGTATTTTGCGGCAAACCACTGGATGCGCTCCTTATCTTCCAGAGCCTTCTGCATCTTTTCCGGGAGAGTCAGCAGTTCAGAAATATAGTAGCTGTACTGCTCCTCTGTGATTTTTCCTCTCACCTTTGCAAACTGAACAGCCAAGCAGTACATGGCCGCCAACTGTGCGCTATATGCCTTGGTCGTTGCAACAGAGATTTCCGGGCCAGCAAGCGTGTAGAACACTTTATCTGCTTCACGCGCGATGCTGCTGCCGACCACATTGACAATCGCCATCGTGGTGATGCCCTTCTCTTTTGCCAACCGAAGTGCTGCCAGTGTATCTGCTGTCTCGCCGGACTGGCTGACAACGATCACCAGTGCTTTCTGGTTGAGCGGCATTTTGCGGTAACGGAACTCAGATGCAAGTTCCACACGCACCGGGATATCTGCCATATCTTCCAGCACATACTGAGCAGCCATACCTACATGCCATGCAGAACCGCAGGCAACGATATAGATTTGCTCAAAGTTCTTGATCTCATCTTCGGTAATCTCCACGCCGGACAGGTCAATGGCACCGTCCTTGATTACAGAGTTCAGCGTATCCTGTACAGCTTTCGGCTGCTCATGGATCTCTTTCATCATGAAATGCTCAAAGCCGCCCTTTTCAGCCGCTTCTGCATCCCACTTGATCTCAGTAGTTTGCTTTTCGATTTCATCACCGTTCAGGTCATAGAAGTGTGCCTCGCCCGGTGTCAGCTTTGCGAACTCAAGGTTGCCAATGTAATACACATTGCGAGTGTATTTCAGGATTGCCGGAACATCCGAAGCCACATAGGTTTCACCGTCCGCAATGCCGATGATCATTGGGCTGTCCTTACGGGCTACCCAGATCTCGCCCGGATAATCACGGAACATTAGCTCAAGAGCATAGGAACCACGGACACGAACCATCGTTTTGGCAATGGCATCGATGGGACCGAGGTTATACTTCTTATAATAGTAGTCCACCAGCTTGATGACCACTTCGGTATCCGTCTGACTATAGAATGTATAGCCATGCTTCAGCAGCTTTTCCTTCAGTTCGGTATAGTTCTCGATGATGCCGTTATGCACACCGACGACCTCAGATTCCACTGCACCAGAACCAGAACGAGTGCAGTTGCCGGAAACATGAGGATGCGCATTGGTCTGGCTCGGCTCACCATGCGTTGCCCAGCGGGTGTGGCCGATACCACAGGTTCCTTTCAATGCCTTACCGCCATCTGTTTTCTCGATCAGATTGGACAGGCGCCCCTTTGCTTTCACGACCTGTGCCAGGTTCTCTCCATCACGGACAGCCAGTCCGGCTGAGTCATATCCTCTATATTCCAGTTTTGACAGACCGTCCAGCAGGATCGGTGCTGCCTGTCGGTTTCCTGTAAAACCAACGATTCCACACATAGGTTTATCCCTCTCTTTTCTACTATACTTTCCCTCTTATGCAAAACGACTCCGGATAATTGCCAGAGTCGTCCTTGACTTTACGCCTTATATCCCTTTTCGCAGATTGCGTTGACCACTTCGTCAACATACTTCTGGCAAGTGTCGTGGTCGGGTGCTTCCACCATAACACGCACGACCGGCTCAGTACCAGACTCACGAACCAGAATACGGCCAGTGTCGCCCAGTGCCTCAGCAACCTTGGACACGGCTTCCTGAACGGCAGGGTCATTCTGTGCAGCCTTTTTATCGGTCACACGGACATTCTCAAGCACCTGCGGATAGATCTTCAGCGGAGCTGCCAGTTCGCTCATCGGCTTCTTCTTCGCCAGCATGACTTCCATCATCTTCAGACTGGTCAGAATGCCATCGCCGGTGCTGGCGTACTTGCTGAAGATGATATGACCGCTCTGCTCACCACCGATACGGCAGCCGTTCTTTGCCATGTACTCATAGACATACTTGTCACCCACAGCGGTCTTGGCATAGCCGATACCCTGCTCATCGAATGCCTTGTACAGACCAAAGTTGGACATAACAGTCGTGACCACAGTGTTGGTCAGCAGCTTGCCGCGCTCTTTCATGTAACAGCCATAGATGTACAGGATATGGTCACCCGTAATCACATTTCCCTTTTCGTCCACGCAGAGGCAGCGATCCGCATCGCCGTCATACGCAAAACCAACATCGAGCCCCTTTTCCACCACAAGGCGCTGCAACCCCTCGATGTGCGTCGAACCCGCATCGCGGTTGATGTTCAAGCCGTTCGGCTGATTATTGATGACGTAGGTATCTGCGCCGAGAGCATCGAACACAGACTTAGCGATATTCCAGGAACTACCGTTGGCACAGTCCAGGCCGACCTTGACACCCTTGAAAGAGTAGATGCCCAGAGAGATCAGGTAGCCCATGTAACGGTTACGACCAGCCACATAGTCCACGGTGCATCCGATATGCTCACGATGAGCAAAAGGCAACTCCGGCCAGTCCTTATCGAACACATGGAGTTTGCCGCCGATGTAATCTTCCACCAGCAGCAGAGTCTCCTCCGGCATCTTCTCGCCGTAGCAGTCGATCAGCTTGATGCCGTTGTCATAGTACGGGTTGTGGCTGGCAGAGATCATGATACCGCAGTCAAAATCATCCACACGAGCAATGTAAGCTACAGACGGAGTAGTAGTAACATGGAGCAGATAGGCATCTGCACCGGAAGCCGTCAGACCAGCGACCAGACTATACTCGAACATATAGGAGCTGCGGCGGGTATCCTTGCCGATGACGATACGAGCCGGATTAGTATCACCATTGCGCTCACGGAGAGCATTATAATACCAGCCCAAGAAGCGGCCGACCTTATAGGCATGATCCGCAGTTAATGTAATTCCGGCTTCTCCACGGAAGCCGTCTGTTCCAAAATATTTTGACATATATTATCTCCTGTCTTCAATTTATCTTGAACAAGATTCAATAATTATTCATTTCTGACCATAATATGCATTCGGTCCATGCTTTCTCATATAATGCTTGTCCAGGATGTAATTTTTCATTTCCGCTTCTGAATTAATCAGTAACGTTTTTAAATCCATTTCAGAAACTTTTTCCATTACAACAGCATTATAAACAGCATTTGACGGACTTGTCCCCCACGCAAAAGGTCCATGATTTTTCACAACAATACCCGGTATCGCCATCGGATCATATCCTCTCGCCTTTATTGTTTCGATGATTACTTTGCCTGTATTTTTTTCGTAATCATCCATCACTTCCTGCTTTGTCAATTCACGAGTACATGGAATGTCCCCATAGAAGTAATCAGCATGTGTTGTTCCCAATGCAGGAATATCCGTTCCAGCTTGAGCAAAAGCCACTGCATTTACCGAATGTGTATGAACAATTCCTTTTATTTGTGCATACTTTCTATATAATTCAAGATGTGTCTTTGTATCGGAAGAAGGATTCCATTGACCTTCTACTCTTTCTCCCGTTTCAATGCTTACAACAACCATATCATTCGGACGCATTCCTGCATAATCAACACCTGAAGGCTTAATCACCATGTACTTTCTATCGTCCGATATTCCACTAACATTGCCCCATGTATAAATAACAACGCCCTTTTCAACAAGATCCAAATTAGCTTCGCAAACCTTTTCTTTAAGCTTCTCT
>CAVBWT010000089.1:0-4353 GCA_963599235.1 Lawsonibacter asaccharolyticus
CCCTCGGCCAGCTTTTCCTGAATATCCACCAGCATCTGGAATTTCTGCTCCGGTACGATGCGGTCCTGCTTTTGCCGGGGATGGTGTTCGGCTTCGCCAGAGATAACCGCTTTCAGTTCTTCTTCGCTGTATCCTGCGCCCAAAGTGCGGAACCGGATAAAGCGTTTTTGCCGTGCGCCCTTGACAGAAGTGTATTTTCCTCGCTTGACCTCGTATCCCTGCTGCTCCAGCTTTTGCAGAAAATCTTCGTAGTCTTTGGGCTTTTCGGCCAGAATATTGTCGATCACGCCGCATAGACAGTCACGATTACTTTCTTTGGGCGGGTAGGGTGTGCGCTTCTGCCGCTCCCGATAGGGTTTTATCTCAATGACAGAGAGCTGATGCTCTAAGCAGATTAGGTCGCTCAACCGCTGCACAGCCAGCCCGGACAATAAAAAATCTCGGAATTTCCGGGTGCCGTCCAGTGCGGTGGAATTGTAAATGATGTGGTTGTGGATGTGTTCCCTGTCGATATGGGTGGCAACAATAAAAGCATATTTGCCTTTGGTAAACCGCATTGCAAGTTCATAACCTACCTTGTTGGCTTCTTCGGCGGTGATCTCGCCGGGTTTGAAAGACTGCCGGATCTGATAGGCAATCACGTCACTTTTTTGTCTGCGCCCAGTGACAAGTTCATACTGCCGCTTGGACAGCATGAATTCTTCATCCACTGTCAAGGGACTGCACTCGTAGCTGCTGACCAATTCGCCCTGTTCGGTCTTGTCGGGATTCTGCACATAGTCCGTGCGGCTTTTTAAACAGGCCGCAACGGTCTTGCCCTTATTCTTGTGCAGCGCAATCAGCCGTGTTGCGGCCATCCTGAATCCCCTCCCATAAAAGAAAAATGCCGCCCGGAGGCGGCAAAAGATTTAAAATATTTCTTACAGTTCGGAAAGCCACTCACTGAACCGCCCGATGCCCTCGGTGATGGCAGTTGCGCCGAAAAAGAGGACAAAGCAGAGGAATTCGGCTACCAGCAAGATAAGGAACTGATTCCAAGTCTGACGGTAAGCAGTGTAGATGCCGCAGCCGAAGATGTAGAGCATCAGCGGAGCAACTACATAACTGGACAGGGTTAGTAGCCACCTTGCCATCAGAGCCAGAAACGCCACAAAGAGAGAAATCGGGAAAAGAACAATTTTCTTCAGCATAGACATCATATCAAGCACTTCCTTTCTGTTCGCCCTTATTATAAAGGTATCGACTACTACGTTGCAAGGATGTCAAGCATTATATGTACACCCGCAGTCCTCCAACTGCGGGAATTTTTATAGCTCTGCCAGCTTGGAAAGAATTTGCTTGCCAATGTCAATCAATTCATCCAGACGCTGCCGCAGATCTTCCATGTCGGTGGCGTAGACCTTGCCGCACTCGTTGGCACGCTTGGCGTACTGGTTCAGATTGTTGCTGCACATCTGCAAGAGATATGCCATGCGTTGCAGTTCTTTCAAGTCGAGGTGCAGGCAATAGCCGTCTAGTGCCATCTTGCGGATATAGGCACTCAGGCTGCGGATGCCCATGCTGAACATCTTTTCATAGATGCGGTTCTTTTCTGTTTTGGTCAGGCGCAGGATGATGATTTCATCCCGCTTTTCTTTCATCGTGCATCACCATCCTTATCATAATAGCTGCGGAACGGTTTGACAGGCTCTGGCTGATTGGCCTTTCCCTCCAGCGCAGCCAGCACAGACGGACGTGTTGCAGGTGCTTCGGATTCCTCGGATTCTTCGGGAGTATCCTGCGAGGAACTGCGGTCACGGTCGATATTCAGTAGAGCATTCAGTTCGGCAAGGCGGGCAGACTTTTCGGCCAGTTCCTTCTCCTGCGCGAATGGCTTTGCCACTTCAATCTCTGCGGCCTGTTTCTGCTGCTCAAGATTTTGCAGAGCATTTTCGGCATCTGCAATACGGTCAGCAAAGTTGTCGATGGCATTGTCCAGACGAGTGATATTGCCGCGCGCATCATCACCTAGTGACACCGGGTAGCTTAATTCTGCTCGAAGAACGGCCTGATGCTCATTCTTGAAGCTGTCGAACCGGATGTTCAGTTCAAAACCGCGGTAGGTGCCCAACAGCATCATATCGGCATTGGGCATCTCCTGCCGAGCCAGCAGCAGCCGTTCACCCGCAGCCTTTTTGTCATCGTACACCATGCCCTTGATGGTCATGCCGCAGAAGTTTTCTTTGTCCTGCGGGTGTGCGGTCGCAATCTGTGAATCCTGCTGCAAAGCAGCAATGCGGGTTTTCTGTTTCTGGATCTCTTCCGGGAATGTTTTGAGCAGCTTATCTTCCAGACGATATTTCTGATTCTGGAAGTCACCGCGCAGAACCTTCAATTTTGCCACCTGCACGTCCAAATCCATCTTTTCCCGGATGCGTGGGTCACCGGCACACAGTGCCTTGATCTCGGCATAAGACAGAGCCTGCTCGTCAATATCATCGCAGGAACGCATGGGCGATTTGCTCGTCATGATCTGACTGATGAACTTCTGCTTATTCTCAAGGGTCTGATAAAGGTAGGCATCAAATGTCGATTCAGTGACGTAATTATAGACGTAAACCTGCTTGTTTTGGTTGCCTTGTCGGATGATTCTACCGTTGCGCTGGGTCATATCGGATGGACGCCAGCCTACATCCAAGTGATGTACGGCCACGAGCAGCGTTTGTACGTTGGTACCGGCTCCCATCTTGGCCGTGCTGCCCAGCAGCACACGCACCTGTCCGCTGCGCACTTTGGAGAAAAGCTCTGCTTTCTTGTTTTCCGTGTCTGCATTGTGGATGAACTCGATTTCCTGTTCCGGCACACCAGCATTGAGCAGCTTGGAGCGGATATCATCATAGACGTTGAACGAACCGTCACCCTTGGGCGTAGACATATCGCAGAAAATCAGCGGCGTCAGCTTCTGCTCCTTGGTGTCGTTCCAGATGCGCAGGACGTTGTTGACGCAAGCGTTTAACTTGCTGTTAGGGTCATCGGGCAGAGCCGAGTTCATTAACCTCTGGTCAAGGCCGATTTTTCTGCCATCCGATGTGATTTTCAGCATATTGTCCACCGAGGGGTCAACGGAGCCGCTGTGAACTTCGGCGGCACGTTTGCTCAACGCCTGCACCATGTCTTTCTGGATGTCTGAGGGCTTGACCACTACGGTTTCAAATTTAGCTTCGGGCACGGGCAAGTGTAACTGGTCGCTGGTTTTAATATCCGCCGCTTCCTTGAACATCGCCATCAGTTCGGGCAAGTTGAAAAACTTCGCAAAACGAGTGCGCGCACGGTAGCCAGTGCCCTCCGGGGCAAGTTCGATGGCGGTAGTAGTTTCACCAAAGGTCGATGCCCATGCGTCAAAATGGGTAAGCCCTTTCTGCTGCAAAGTGTTGTACTGGAGGTAACGCATCAGGGTGTACATTTCCGTCATGGAATTGCTGATCGGCGTACCGGTTGCAAAAATCACGCCGCGCCCTCCGGTAATCTCATCGAGGTAGCGGCATTTCCCAAACATATCAGAAGACTTTTGCGCTTCGGATGTGCTCAGGCCAGCCACATTCCGCATCTTTGCATATAAGAACAAGTTCTTATAATTTTGGCTCTCATCCACAAACAACCTGTCTACGCCCAATTGTTCAAACGTGACCACATCATCTTTGCGGTCGGTGGCCTGCAACTTCTCCAACTTCTGTTTCAGGGTCTTGCGCAGTTTTTCTAGCTGCTTTACGGTGAAATGCTCACCGGCCTGCTCCTTTGCTTCTTCGATGGCCTCCTCAATTTCATCCATCTGTTCCTGAATCAGCCGCTCTTGCCGCTCTGCGGACAGTGGAATTTTTTCAAATTGGCTGTGTCCGATAATAACGGCATCGTAGTCGCCGGTCGCAACTCTCGCACAGAACTTTTTTCGGTTGGCGAGTTCAAAATCCTTCTTGCTGGTGACCAGCAGTTTTGCATTGGGGTACAGACGTAAAAATTCGCTGGCCCATTGCTCCGTCAAATGGTTCGGCACCGCAAAAAGGCTTTTCTGGCATAAACCTAGCCGTTTCAGTTCCATAGCGGAAGCCGCCATCTCAAAACTCTTGCCGGCACCGACTTCGTGCGCCAAAAGGGTGTTGTGCCCATACAGCACATGGGCAACTGCATTACGCTGATGCTCTCGCAGGTTGATTTCCGGGTTCATACCAACGAAATGAATATGGCTTCCATCATACTCACGAGGTCTGGTAGAGTTGAAAAGCTCATTATATTTTTTCACCAGTAGAGTGCGCCGCTGTGGGTCTTTCCAGACCCAGCCAGCAAAAGCGTCCTTGATGGTCTGTTGCTTCTGCTGGG
>CAVBWT010000090.1:0-4269 GCA_963599235.1 Lawsonibacter asaccharolyticus
CCAGAGTACTCAGAGCTTTTGTTTTTACTCTGTCTACTCTAGGGGTAGCATATCATTGCACTACTGAGGGGCTTTGCGTTTTGGTGACGCCGGTGTACGGAATTTACCTTAACTCGGAACCTTTCGATTCCTGTACCTTTGTTATATGCCGCAGGATGGAAAAGTCAAGGCCTCTATCTTTTTTCACAAAATCATGCTACAATAAATTGTATCTGTAAAAAAGGAGTACCTGCGATGAAAAAGCTGACCCAAATGTACAAAAAGTATATGTTCCACCCCATTTTATACAAGACCGTCACCCGAACGTCCATCGTGGCGGTACTGATGCTGTTATGGGACCGCTATGTCAGCGACGGGTACTTCACCATGTGGGAGGCTCCCGGTCTGGTGCTGGGCGTTGCTTTGCTGGCGTGGGCGTGGGTGGATTACCTGCGCTTGGACGGCGTGACCATCCATCATCTGCTGGAAGAGTTCAAGGGAGTCAAGCCCAAAAAGAAGTTCTATGCCACCAAATCCATCGTCGACTACGCCGATGAAAAGATCGTCGCTTTCGAGGAGCTGGAGCCCGAAGAGCGCATCTATTGCAGTATGCTCTCGAGTCTGGTGCTGGGCGTTCCTCTGGTTGTCGTCGGCATCCTCGCCGGGATGCTGTAAGCGGAGGTGGAGCAGATGGAGGAACAAAAGCGGCTGGTCGTCGGCATCCTCGCCCATGTCGACTCGGGCAAGACCACTCTCTCAGAGGCGATGCTCTACCGTTCCGGTGCTATCCGGAAACTGGGTCGAGTCGACCACAAGGACGCCTTTCTGGACACGGACACGCTTGAAAAATCACGCGGTATCACGATTTTTTCCAAGCAGGCTCTTCTGACCGCAGGGAATACGGCTGTCACCCTGCTGGATACTCCCGGTCATGTGGACTTTTCCACCGAGACAGAGCGCACATTGCAAGTTCTCGATTACGCCGTCCTCGTCATCAGCGGCACCGACGGCGTTCAGAGCCACACCGAGACCCTCTGGCGGCTCCTGCGGCGGTATCATATCCCGACCTTTGTTTTCGTCAACAAGATGGATCTGCCCGGCCTGAGCCGGAAAGAGATTCTGCATCAGCTGAATCACCGTCTCGGCGACGGTTTCGTGGATTTCGGAGCAGAGCAGGCCGACCGTGACGAGGCACTGGCTCTCTGCGATGAGCGGCTGATGGACGCCATGCTGGAAAACGGCGAACTGACTGCGGAGAACATCATCCCGGCCATTGCACGGCGGCATGTCTTTCCCTGCTGGTTCGGTGCAGCACTCCGTCTGGACGGAGTGGACGAGCTGCTGTCCGGTCTGGACGAGTACACCCGTCCGGCTCCGGCACTGGAAGAGTTCGGCGCAAAAGTCTTCAAGGTATCACAGGATGAGCAGGGCGCACGGCTGACATGGCTTCGGGTGACCGGCGGCGAACTGAAAGTGAAAGCCCAGCTTTCCGGTGAGACGGACGGCGAACCGTGGAGCGAAAAGGCCAACCAGCTCCGACTCTATTCGGGCGCAAAATATACGCTGGCTGAGTTCGTTTTGCCCGGTCAGGTCTGTGCTGTCACTGGCCTGACAAAAGCCCGGCCCGGCGAGGGTCTGGGTGCGGAGCGTGACAGCGACCTGCCGGTTCTGGAACCGGTTTTGAGCTATCAGGTGCTTCTGCCCGAGGGTGCGGACGTCCATGCCGCCCTCGGCAAGCTCCACCGCATCGAGGAGGAAGAACCGCAGCTCCATGTGGTCTGGAACGAAACGCTGGGTGAGATCCACGTTCAGCTCATGGGCGAGATCCAGCTGGAAGTGCTGAAAAGCCTTCTCGCCGAACGCTACGGCCTGAACGTCGAGTTCGGCCCTGGCGGTATCTTGTATAAGGAGACGATCACCGAGCCGATGGAGGGTGTCGGCCACTACGAACCCCTCCGCCATTACGCCGAAGTCCACCTCAAGCTGGAACCCCTTCCCCACGGCAGCGGAATGCAGTTTGCCGCTGACTGCCGGGAAGAGCAGCTGGACAAGAACTGGCAGCGGCTGGTGCTGACCCATCTGGAAGAAAAGCAGCATGTCGGCGTCCTCATCGGCGCACCACTGACCGACATGAAAATTACCCTCATCGCAGGCAAAGCCCACCTCAAGCACACCGAGGGCGGCGACTTCCGGCAGGCGACCTATCGGGCCGTCCGTCAGGGACTAATGATGGCGAAATGTCAGCTGCTCGAGCCGTGGTACGCTTTCCGACTGGAAGTTCCGGCTGAGAACATCGGACGTGCCATGAGCGACATCCAGCGGATGGAAGGCAGTTTTGAGCCGCCCGAGACCGAAGCCGATGGACAGACGGCTGTCCTCACCGGCACCTGTCCGGTCGTCACCATGCGGAGCTACCCGATGGAAGTCGTCAGCTACACCCATGGCCGTGGACGGCTGAGTCTCACGCTGGACGGTTACCGCCCCTGCCACAACGCCGAGGAAGTCATTGACGCCGTAGGCTACGAGCCGGAACACGACCTCGACAACCCGGCGGATTCGGTCTTCTGCTCCCACGGAGCCGGATTCGTGGTGCCGTGGCAGCAGGTGCGCAACCACATGCACATCGACACCGGATGGGGAAAGACGAAACCCTCCCCCGAAGAAGAAGCTGCGCCCCGTCAGCGGCGGATGGCGGCCTATCGTGCCACCCTCGAAGAGGACGCCGAGCTGATGAAAATTTTCGAGCAGACCTACGGCCCCATCAAGCGTGACCCTCTGGCGGCGTTCCGTCCGGTACAAAAGACTGAGCGTCCGGATTTTAACGCCGAGCAGTGGACGATCGAACCGGAATACCTGCTGGTGGACGGCTACAACATCATCTTCACATGGGATGAGCTGAACGCCCTCGCCAAAGAGAGCCTCGATGCCGCCCGGAAAAAACTGGCGGACATCCTGTGCAACTATCAGGGTTTCAAAAAGTGTATTCTCATCCTTGTGTTCGACGCCTACCGTGTGCCGGGAAGTCCCGGCAGCATCGAACAGTACCACAATATCCACATCGTCTACACCAAAGAGGCGGAGACAGCGGATATGTTTATTGAGCATGTGACCCATGAGATCGGCAAAGGCCGCCGTGTCCGGGTCGCCACCTCCGACGGCATGGAGCAGATCATTATTCTGGGTCATGGTGCGCTCCGCGTTTCCGCCCGGATGTTCCATCAGGAGGTGCAGGAGGTCGAAAAAGAAATTCGCCGTTATGTACAGGGCGAAGAGTAAACGGAGGAAAATACAATGGAAGAAATGACGTTGAAACAAGTCTTTGAGCTGCTTCCCGTCCGTGACCGAAACAGCCACAAAGGGAGCTTTGGCAGCGTGCTGGCCGTCGCCGGAAGTGCGTGGTACCGTGGTGCGGCATCTCTGGCCGTCGAGGGAGCATTGCGCACCGGTGCCGGTATCGCAACGCTGGCAAGCGTGGAACCGGTGCTGTCGGCGGTGGCTTCCCGTCTGCCCGAATGCTGTCTCTGCCCCTGTGAGATGGGTGCGGAGAGCGGTATCGCACCGAACGCATCCAACCTTGACCGCATCTGCCGTCAGAAAGCAACGGTTCTCCTCGTGGGGCCGGGGCTTGGCTCGTCCAGTCAGTCCGCCGCAAGAGGGCAGGAAACAAAACTGCTGGTCGAAATGCTGGTATCGGATTTTTCCGGCAGCGTAGTTCTGGATGCTGACGGCCTGAATGCCGCTGCTCAGCTGCTGGCAGAGCGAAAGCCGCTTCCTCACCCGGATGGAGAACTCATCCTCACGCCCCACCCGGGCGAGATGTCTCGTCTGACCGGCATTCCGGCCAAAGAATTCAACGATTCCACGGAAAACCGTGCAAACATTGCTCTGTATCATGCAAGGATGTGGAACGCCGTCGTCGTCCTGAAAGGCGCGGACACCATCATCGCCGCACCGGATGGCCGGGTCCGGGTCAACACCACCGGGAATCCCGGCCTTGCCCGGGGTGGAAGCGGCGATGTCCTTTCCGGCATGACTGCCGCTCTGCTGGCCTGTGGGCTCCCTGCTTTTGACGCAGCCAGCTGCGCCGTCTGCCTGCATGGTGCCGCCGCCGACCTTGCTGTAAAATCCCACGGGGAGTATGGGATGCTCCCCCACGACCTCTTCCCGGCTCTAGGTCAGATTTTTGCAGAACATCAACGATAAAAAATGACCGCCCAGGTTTGATATGTACCCCTAATACTGGACACCCAGTATTGGGGGTATTTTCATGAAATACAGTTATGAGTACAA
>CAVBWT010000091.1:0-3988 GCA_963599235.1 Lawsonibacter asaccharolyticus
TGTGTTTTGTTTTCCGTGGGGCTTCTCCCCTTCGGTGTGACTGTATATTACCGTCTATCCGACACCTATTCAAGCGGCTATGCTGCACGATCATCCACGCCAGCATTTGTCGGATTTATGTGTATTTCTGACACGAAGGATTTTCACCACAACGAGCAAAAGCCCCCATTCGGGAGCCTCGCCCTTGAGTGCTTACTGCACCCGGCTGATTGCCCATGCCATTGCGTGGCCGCCATCCTCGAAGCTCATTTCCGACCTCTCGCAGAAGTTCAGGCGGCATTCGCATTCGCAAAGCCCGGTTTCTTCCGGTGTCTCAATGAACTCGTAGATGCCTGCGATGAATCCGCCCTTCCAGTAGCGGTCGGCCATCAGGATGTGGTCGCCGTATTTGCACACCATGCCATCCCCTGCAGTGACCTGCATTTCGAGGCGTTCCTGGGTAGTCGTAGTGTTGAAAGTGTACTCGTTCTTCTCAGCTTTGAATGTGCGTTTCATGGTGAAATCCTCCGTGTTTTTTCGTTATTTCTTGGGGCTACTTCCCTTTCGGTATGTGCATATTACCGTCTTTTTCGCACACTATCAAGCGGCTATACTGCACAAAGATGACCGCCCGGATCTGTGAGTATTACGGCAGAAGAAAAGGGCCGCCGTTTCCGGCAAGCCCCGTGTGTTTTTCTGGCTTAGTAGTCTTCGTCCTCGTCGTACTCCTCTTCTTCCCAGTCATCTTCTTCCTCATCCCAGTCATCATCCTTGTCTTCATCCTCATCCCTGAAACTCCACATGTCTTCGGTCGGCTGATTTCGGAGGTCTGGGTTCTGCTCGATGTAATCGGCAACCGCACCCTCAAGGGAATCCAAAATCTTTTCGTAGGCTTCCTCGCTGAAAACCGCCCATGCATCTGCGGTCAGCCTTGCAATTTGGTCGTTGCCCTTGGCTCCAAGGAACCGCCCTGCCGGGTTGCAGGTTTCCTTGCCGTAGCCGATGCCCAGCTGGTCGCCATCGTTGTAAAAGCGGTATCCGATGCGGCTCATGGCCCTCACCAGCTCTCCTGCGAGGCTGTTTGCCTTGCCCTCGAAAGGTACCAGTTCCTCGAAAAGTTTATTGATGCGCTCTGCATTCTTTGTCATTGTCGTGTCCTCCATGTGTTTTTGTTGTTTTTCCTTGGGGCTTTTCCCCTTTCGGTGACTGTATATTACCGTCACTCCGGAGCACTATCAAGCGGCTAAACTACACGATCATCCGGCCTTGTAATTGTCATATTTATGTGCTTTTTACGCCAGCTTTCGGAAGACAGACACGAGCAAAAGGCTGGTCGTTTCCAGCCCCTTGCGCCTGTCGGTCTTGCCTTTATCGGATGATTTCGAGGTAGCTGATGTTGCCGCAGAAGTCCGTACCCTTGAAGCGGATGCGCTTTTCATTCTCCCTGTCCAGGGTGAATTTCCGCAGGAGCTTCATCTTCTGGATGCGATTCAACAGGTCTTTGCCGTTCTTTGCATCCTCAACGGCATCCCTGATCTCCACCACCGAGCTGTCCGTACCGTACCAAAGGTTGCTGAGTGCCTCCGGAATTCCGTTGTCCAGGTAAAGATTGATTTTTGTGTAGGTCATGCTCGTGTCCCCCTCTCAGAATGTCATCGTTTCCAGAATCTCGTCTGCACCGGTTTTCCAATCGTGGCGAATCAGCTGAATTTTGCTGTACATCTCTGCGCTGTCCGGCTCATCGAAAAGCCGGAAGCATTCTCTTGCCAGCTCCTCGCTGGTGTGCTGCTGGATTTCATCTGACTGTCCATCCAGCCGTGTAAAGGTGATTTCGTAAGTGTAGCGTTCCATGTTCTTTGCCCCTTTCGTTTTGGTAGCTGTATGTTACCGTCACTGCCGGATACTATCAAGCGGCTAAAGTACACGATCATCAGCACCCGGATTTGGTAGATTTATGTGTTTTTCTTTGGGGAGGTTGCCCTCCCCGCTTTCTTAGCTGAACATCTCTGCCGTGCTGTCATCGATCCAAAGGTGCATCCCATCCGCTTCCATGATCGCATGGTCTTCAGCGACCTCGGTGATGATGCCCTCGCAGCTTCCGCTGCCATCGAAGTCGTCCCACCTCCATGTGGTCTTTCTTCCCTTTTTCCAAGTTCTCCAATCTGCCATTTGGCTGTCCCCCTTTCGTTTTTGTAGCTGTATGTTACCGTCTTATACGGATTATAGCAAGGCCATAAAACATCATATTATCAACGATCTTTGCCTCTCATGTTTGGTACATATATACCTCCGAATTTGCTTGATAAATATGTGTTTCTGCGGCATTATACACACAACGAAAGCAAAGAAAACCAAACGAAAACGGAGGATACAAACCATGAAAAAGACCATTACCGAAATCGAAAGCATCATCGAGGAGCGCATCGCAGAACTTGAAGAAGAATACGAACTGGACATTTACGACCGCAACGACATCCGAGAGGAAGAATACAAAAAAGGCGGCTGGAAGCACGACCCATTTCCAGAGGAACTTGAGGAAGAAGAGGCCGAGGAAGAGGAATGGCACTACCGCAGCATGGAAGAGCAGCTCAACGAGGTGGGCATGAGCATGAGGGATTTCTACTAAGGAATCCCCCAGGGACTCCCCAGCAGAGGCTGGGGCTGTTCCTCGTATCTTCCGCTTTCGTTTGTCCGGATACACAAAACCGCTGTCAGATGTTTGTGTACATTATGGCAGCGGTTCTGCTTGCTATAGTTGTTATCCAGTGGTAACATACAGTAAACTGGAAGAGGGGTCTCGTTATTTCGAGGCCCCCATTTTCTATCTAATCGGCTTCGCCCTGCATCGCCTGATGCACCACTTCACGGTTGTGTGCTCTGGCTCTCTTTTTCAGGTCACGCTTCCATCTGCGGATTCGCACCGCTTTGTTATGGTTTCTGGAAAACACATAATCATCCAGAACGTATCTGCCACCGTGTTCCCTCTCACCGTAAGCCGGCATCTTTCTGTGTCCCATATGCTCCTCCTAAATCAAACCCTCCCGGTCTGCTCTGGCCGAGAGGGTCATTTTCTTACTCCGGTTTCGTGCCGTCATCCATCCGGATGATGCTCATCTGCCCGAACATGCTGACGAATGCTTCCGGCACCCAGAAGCGTTCCGTGTATTTGCGGATGAGGTCTTCCGGTAGCTCTGCGAACTCCTCCTCACCCAGTCCGCAAAGGAAGAAGTTCCCCTTGATGGGCTGCTCCAGCTCCGGGATGTATCTGCTGAATGGCTTCTCGGTGAACAGTCCGTTGTCATCCGTTACCAAGGCGACCCTGTCTTCCCACGGGTAGGTTGCCGTAAAGCAGTCACATTCGAGGATGCGGTAGAACTCGTCCAGCGAATCCTCGATGTCCACTACCTGCGGATGCTCCATCGGCTTTACAAGAAGCACTTTCATTCAATCCACCCCGCTTTCATGATTGCCCAGTCTGCCAGATGCAGGTTATTATGTCCGCCCCACGCAATGTCCTCCAACGCCTCCTCTGTGCCGCAGCGGTTGCAGATCAGAATGTCTGCCCTGCGGCTGAGTGCCTGCTGCTGTCGGTTGTAGCAAGTAGGCTCTGCTCCGCACCTGGGGCAACGTGGGCCGGTCTGTCGCGTTTTTCCGAGGTGTTCGAGCGACACCTTGACCTCCGCTTCCGAAGCCACACGGTGGCAACTGTCCGCGCCGTAGGCGATGTTCAGGTGGCTGCCGTTGTCCCATGACACCAGAATGTTTCCGGCATCATCGACTCCCCTGCAGGTTCCCTGCGTTCCGATTTTCGGTGCGTGTCGGTCATCCATCTCATCCAAAACGATGCGGCAGCCGACTGGGTATTCTGCCCGGAGGCGTTCAACGGTTTTCTTGTCTGCGAAAATCATTCTGCCACCTCCTTCATCATCCGCTGGGCGGCATCTTTATCCATGCATTCCTTCAGCGCACCTTCGAGGATGTGCATCGGGAACTTGAATGCTTTGTAGCC
>CAVBWT010000092.1:0-3935 GCA_963599235.1 Lawsonibacter asaccharolyticus
CTTATACAGGTCCTCCAGTCTATCAATGTTCAGGTCAGTAGTAATAGGTGATTTGATTATCATCGTTCAGGCCTCCTTATTCAGACCCTATCGATGATATCAGTTGTACATTTTTATTCCATAACTTTTGTACATATTTAATTATGACATATCAAGGTTCAGCTTCTCAAAGGCGGCATCGTCCATGGCTGAAACTTTACGGAGAACCGAGTCTGCCAAAGCAAAAAGCTCTGACTCGTCCTCCGAAAGCTGTTCCTTCATCAGTGTCAGTGATTCACACAGCCCTGACCTTGTGCCAGGGCTGTAAAGCATCATCATGTTCTGCTCATCTTGTGTGAAATCCATCATTCAATCTCCCTTTCCGGGTGGCTCTTGGGAGGTTTATGGGAAACATCCGGCATAGGCTTTTCCTTTAACTGCTCCAACACCGAAGGGAGTTCTTCTAATCCAGGCGCTTTTCCGTTGTTGATGATGCCGTCAATCATCCCATAATCATCTTCCATTGCCATCTCTGCGTTTTTCAGGTAGTTTTCGGACTTCATAAAGTTTTCCAGCTTCTGAAACCCGACAGAATCTACATAGTGAAAGGATACCTCACCGGCTACCTTTAAGGCCACGATGTCGCTGACCGACATACTGTGACCACGGAAATCATTCGGGCGGTCAATATTGAACTTCACATACAAATCTTCCAGCTGACGATCCACATCCTCGGACACAGAAATGGAGCCGTGATAGACCACCTCGTAACGGTCAATCTCAGGCTCCATTTCTTTCTTTTGAAGGTAGCTGTAATTAGCAAACATGAGCGGGATATTATCGTCTACATCTTCCCGCAGCTGAAGAATCGCATAGGAATCCGTGGGGCTTTCCAGAAAAGCAACCATTCTGTCATCCGGGGTGGTATTTCCGTGAACATCATCCCATTTTTCGTTTTTCATATCAGTGTCCTCCTTATCGTTCCGGTTCTTTGCGTTTGGGAGAGAGACTGGCAGGCGCAGCTTTTTCTGCGGCCTGTGCCAGTTTTTCCATGACCGACTCACGCTTCGGAGAGTCGATCTTATCCAGCTGACTTTTCAGCACTTTGGCAACCTCAGCCGCAGTTTCCTCACGAGCTTCTGCAATGGCTGTATTCAGGAATTCACGATACGGAGCCGTATTTCCAGCGGCAAGATCCGCCTTGATTTCTTGGATATGCGCCTGCACATCATCGACCTGATCCATATATTCATAGGGGTCGAAGTTCTCTGCAAAACGGTCGAGCTTAAAAGCAAGCTCTGCGATAGGGTCATTAACCACCACCGCCTGTCTGCCGACTTCAAAAGCCTGCTCCATGACATCCTCATAGAACATCGCCCGCAGCTCCCGGCGCTCCAGTCCAAAGGATTCCAGAATATCCTGGAGGACTTCGAGCATGGACAGTTCAGGGTTATCAACCTGACCGCCATCAATCTCGTTGTAGTTTTCATCTAACAGGGTGTAGTCATAACCATCTTCGCAGGTCTGTACCGCAAGAATTCTGTCCCTTCCAACCTTCCATGCGGCTTCGTCGCCCATAATTTCAGGCTCCGGCATATAGCTTGCGCCGTTGCGCTCCATAATCTCTGCAAACTGGCAGATATGAAACACATTGTATCCGATCTGCGTATGGTACTCGTCAATGAAGGTGCAGGGCTTCACAACCGTTTCATCTGGGGAGTGAATCTGCACACAGCTGCCATCGGGGATATGAAACAAATCCTTATAATGGCTGTCGATAAATCGGATTTCCTTACCATCCGGGTTGTACTCATTCGTCATTTGCTTTTTCCTCCATTATCAAATTCCATGCTGAACTTCGTCCTGCCATCCTCCGATACCTCCATAAAAACGGTGGCATCAAAGGTGTTGCCCGTCCTTTCGGACTTGCAATTCTTGAGCTTTACCTTGCCGGAACCGAGCAGTTTCTGCGCCGTGGCAGAAGTCATGCTCTTGCCGATACTCGCAAAGTAGCGATTGTTTTTCCAAAGGGCAAACTTGCAGCTTCTGTTAGAACAGAAGTATCCCCTGGACTTGTCCTCCACAGCACTGCCGCAGAGCGGGCAGTTGCCGATAGAGTTGGCTTCTTTCGACATCAATACCTCGGAATCACGGATCACTTCATAGTTCTGAATCAGACCGGCAATCACATCTTTGATCTCGTCCATAAAACCCTCGCTGGCATATTCGCCTTTCTCAATGAGCAACAATTTTTCTTCCCAATCCGCCGTCGTGGATGGGGACTGAATTTGTTCTGGCATGACTGTTACAAGAGCCGTACCCTTGTGAGTCGGAATCAGGTGTTTGGTTTTCTTATCGCCCTTACGCTCCAGAAAACCAATGCGAACCAGCTTCTCAATGATACCGGCACGGGTCGCAGGAGTTCCCAGACCTTTTCGCTCGACATCCTCCGGCATTTCATCTGCACCGGCTGTTTCCATAGCAGAAAGCAGCGTATCTTCGGTAAAGTGTTTAGGGGGAGAAGTTTTTCCTTTCTTGATTTCAGAACCAAGCACCTTCCGCTCGTCCCCAACGGATACCGCAGGAAGTGCCTGTTCGTTTTCGTCGTTTTTTGTCGAAGAATCCTTATGAATCAGGGCTTTCCATCCGTTCTGCACGATGTTTTTTCCCTTTGCGGAGAACTCTGTGCCGCCGCAGTCCAGTTCAATGACGGTCTCTGCGTATCGGTGTGGCTCTCCCACTGCAACACACAGCCGATTGGAAATCAGTTGCAAAATTGCAAGTTCACCCTTGGAAAGTTCGCTCAGATTGCATTTCTGCAATTCTCTGGTCGGAATGGTGGCATGGTGATCTGTGACCTTTTTGTTATTCACAACCTGCTCTGCATGAACGGGTATGTTATCCACATCCTCCACGGGGAATGTGTGGAAAGCCAGCTTTACGAGGTCGGGCAGGCCATGTGCCATATTTTCCGTCAGAAACCTGCTGTCGGTATGGGGATAAGTGACCAGTTTCTTTTCATAGAGATTCTGCGTGTAGTCCAAGGTCTGCTGTGCCGTGTAGTCAAGCACACGGTTGGCTTCTCTCTGCAAACTGGTCAGGTCATAGAGCGCAGGCGGCTTTTCTGTTTTCTCCTTACATTCAGCTTTCTGAACGATTGCCACTGAACAGCCTTGTCTGACAGCTTCGGCTGCTGTCTTGGTTTTAAAGCGTTCGCTTGCAGTCGTAAAGCCATCCAATCCAATCTGAACTGTGTAGAACGGTTCAGGCTTGAATGCGGAAATGGCAGCTTCCCGCATGACAGCCATGGCAAGGGTAGGGGTCATAACACGACCAACATTCAGGGTCTGCCCATAAAGGGTCGAAAAAAGTCGAGTAGCGTTAATACCGACAATCCAGTCGGCTCGCTTTCGACACAGTGCTGCTTCATATAAAGCATCATATTCAGTTCCAGACCTGAGATTTTCAAAGCCCTCCTTGATTGCTACATCTTCCATCGAGGAAATCCAAAGCCGCTCAAACGGCTTTCTGCACCCGGCCTTGTGGTCCACCAATCGAAAGATCAGCTCACCCTCACGACTGGCATCTGTTGCACACACAATACTCGCAACATCTTCTCTGGCCATGAGCTTTTTCAGAATCCCAAACTGTTTTTTCGTACCGGCAGAAACCTCGTACTGCCAGTTCATCGGGAAGATAGGCAGGTCTGCATAAGCCCATTTGCTGTACTTCGTATCATAGGCTTCCGGCTGCGCCAGCTCCACCAAATGCCCGACACACCAGCTGACCACATATCCGTTTCCTTCTAAGTAGCCATCCTCACGCTTGGCAGCACCTAACACTTTGGCAATGCTCTGTGCAACCGAAGGCTTTTCAGCCAAAACTAATTTCATTTGCATCTGCTCCTTTCGCAAAAAATAAGCAGCCACACACCGTAGTGCATGACTGCTATGTAG
>CAVBWT010000093.1:0-3614 GCA_963599235.1 Lawsonibacter asaccharolyticus
CTGTGCCGAAGCACTCCACCGACACACCGACCGGCTGAACCACGCCGATGGCGTAGGCCAGCTGAACTTCACACTTGTCAGCGTAGCCGGCCTGCACGATGTCCTTGGCAATCTTCCGTGCCATGTATGCAGCAGAGCGGTCCACCTTGGTGGGGTCTTTACCGCTCAAAGCACCACCGCCCATGCGACCGATGCCGCCGTAGGTATCGCACGCCAGCTTGCGGCCGGTCACACCACAGTCGGCATAACTGCCGCCCAGCACGAAACGGCCGGTGGGATTCACCAGCTTCGTGAAGTCACCGTCCAGACCGTACTCGCAAGCGGCAAGCACCATCATGGATTCGATGATGTGTCGGAAATCGCTGACCTCCACATCCGGACTATGCTGCACGGAGCAGAGGAATGTGGTGATATGTCCAGTGTCGTAGTCGTAGCTGACCTGTGCTTTGGCATCCGCACGAAACATCTTGGACGGATGGTTCTTCAGCAGTTGCAGGAACTTGGTAGCGACCATGTAAGGAATCGGCATCTGCTCTGCGGTTTCGTTGGTGGCGTAGCCGTACATGATGCCCTGATCACCGGCACCGCCTTTATCCACACCAAGTGCAATGTCCGGCGACTGCTTGTCCACCAGAATACCGATGCGGAGCAGGTCCGTCAGGTTCCAGCCCAGCTTTTCAAGGCCGATGCGGTTAAACACATCGTGGACGATCTGCTGGTAGTTGGGCTGGTAGTCGGTGGTGACCTCGCCGGCAATAAAGAGCTGGCTCTTTTTCAGCAGACACTCGATTGCCACACGGGCGTTCTTGTCATGCTGAAGGATGTCGGTCACAATGGCATCTGCAATCTGATCACAGATTTTATCAGGATGGCCGTTGCTGACCTGTTCACAGGTGATGATCTTACTCATTGGTTTTGTCCTCCTCACTGCCGTCCGGATTCAGCTTAACGGTTCGACCGCAGCTTTCACAACGGTACTTTGCTTCAAAGCCTTCCTGACCGGGTTTGAGGAGGATCTTCATCTCCCTGCCGCACTTGCCACACTTATGACGGTTCACCAGCTGGGCTTCGATTTTGAGGTCACCTTCCACAAGGTCGATTGGGTAACAGCCCACACCGTCTTTCAGCTTCACCACTGCCAGACCCGTAGGCCAGTTCGTGTCGCGGCTGTCGCAGCAAACAGGCTCATCATCTGCGTTCAGCTCCACCAGCATGACCGCCATGTTCTCTGGAATCGGCATCACCTGCTGGATCTCCGCGCCCTCGAAGTGTTTCTCAACACTTTCACGGTAGTTGTCCTCGTGCTCCAAATTTCCACAAGTGATTCTAAAATTGCGCATCATAGTTTTTTCCTCCGCTTTCATGTATTTACAAAGCAGGCCGCCTTTGCCCTTGCCCACAAATAGGCTCCCACAAAGGCCGCCTGCGATGTTCCAATGTGTCTTCTTGATCTGTTGCTGGTGTGTTGCTGGCGCGACTCTCACAAAAAGGGCCGCCAAAATCTTAAAAACTGTTGATTTTACGCACTTTTCAAGGTTGCTAAATCTTATATTTTTTCTTTTGTTGCTATTGTTGCTAGTAAAAAGTAAATAGTATATAAAAGAAAATAATATAAATAAAATAGGGTTTTCACCCGCAACACTCGCAACAGCACCGAAAACCCTTGATTTTCCTGCATTTTTCTGTTGCTGGGGCGTTGCCACTGTTGCTGGTGGCGGGCTGTCAAGACCATGTGTTGCTGGTGATTTTATAGAAATCCGTGAAAATCAAATTCGTAGATTTCACTGTGTTTTTCCAGCAACATCAGCAACAGAGTACCTCTGTGCTTCCGTTCTACGCTCGCGTCGGCGGTGTTCCCGTTCATGTTGACAGCGGTGCAAAGTCCTCCTGGGTCTCTTCGCTCGCTGTAAACGCCACACCTAAAACCATCGGGGTCGTGCTGCTGGAAGCACCATCATTCGGCCGCTTTCTTGCAGTTTTATACCTCTTTTCGATCTCCTGATTGAGATTCTTGGCCGCCTCAGCCCGGTATCCGTTTTCCCCACACCACTCCTTGTAGCGTGCGTAAACAGCACCACGCCGAAGCTCACTGCCCTCTTTTTCCTCAATGCACTCATCGAAAAACTGTCCCATCTTGTCAGAGAACATCTGATAATCCATCGTGGCCTGAACCACAGAATCCGGCATGGCAAGTCCCTGACTGCGGAACATCTTGTATCCTTCCAGCATCCAATTCAGAATACCCGACATGTTTTCCGGTGTGGCAAATGTGGTCTTAAGATCCTTATCCTGCTCATTTTCTTCAAAATGTCGATCAAATGGAATGATCTTGATTCGCCCAGACTCAAACAGCGTAAGGTCTGTGATGTTTGGGCGGTGGTTCGTGTTGATGAAGATTTTGAAGTTCGGGCGGAACTCGAAGCTGTTCTCATGCAGATACCGGGCTGTGATCGTATCGTTACCGGTCAGTCGCTTGGTAAGTGCTGCATCCAGTGTGATCTTCTTCTCCGGCTCGGAAATGTTGACAAAACGAGAGCCTGCAAGTCGGGCAATTTCCTCTGACGGTCCACCACTCTGGTTGTTAAACTTTGCCTGCAGCATAGTCGGGTCAGCGTTCTTTCCGTATTCGCCCATGATGCGCAGGATGCTCTCCATTGTGGTGCCTTTACCATTTCGAGAGGTCGGACCGTAAAGAATAAACAGACATTCCATGCGTGTGTCACCGGTCAATGAGTATCCGATGGCCTTCTGAAGATAGTCAGCTCTCGCCTTGTCGCCTTGCATGATCTCCGTAATGAACGACCGCCAGCGTGGGCAGTCTGCTTCCGGGTCGTAAATGACCGGGGATACCTTTGTGAGATAGTCCTCTGGCCGATGCTCCCGGAACTCCATCGTCCGCAGATCCAGTGTGCCATTTTTACAGTTGAACAGGTAAATATCCTGATCGTACTGCTTCATGGACAGTGGAAATACAGACTTTGCATCTTTGAGCATTGTGTCGCGGTGCTTGCGTTGCTGGAGTTTCCGAACACGGTCTATGAAACGCTTTCTGGCATCTTCTTCCGTGATCTTCAGTGCGAACAGATACAGCTTGTCCGCAAGCAGCTTCGCCAGCTCCGCCACCTTAAGGTTCTCCATGTCTGGCTGCCAGACGACTCCGTCATAGACGAACCAGATACCACGCTCACTGTTGTACCGTGCGATAGGCTTGAAGAAATCGGCGAACATATTACCCAAACCGATCTCGTCTCTGCCATAGCGCGGATTCGTGTGCGGTGCCATTTCTTCCAGCGACAGCGTGAGCTTGCTGATATCCGGCTGAAGTTCCTTTTCCTTGCCGTCATCATCGAGATTCGTAAACTCCTCATCCACGATGTCCTGTGCGTTGACCGGAATATAGACGGAAGCACAGGTGTTGACTGTGTTCCGAATGGAGATTGCTCCGTAGGTCGAACCTGCCTGCTTGCGATCCCACTTTGGTCTCATCAATCCAGAGGTTCGGAAGATGCGGTCCATCTGTTCTTCATCACAACCACACCAGAATGCCAAGATGGACAGTAGTGCCATATCTGCGTCCGACTGGCTGCCGTAGAGGTCTTCCCACTCACCGGCAA
>CAVBWT010000094.1:0-3415 GCA_963599235.1 Lawsonibacter asaccharolyticus
ATGTAGTTGTTGGGGACTTCCGGCGGCAGAGGCCGCTCATCATGCAAATCCATTCCGGCATCGAGCATGGAAAGCTGCACGGTCTTGCTGGTGCGTTCTCGCAGGAAGCGGTAGAAGTAGATGATGTGATTCCTGACGAGGTTCAGGTTCACGCCATCCGGCCATGCAGGGTCGGAGCAGCCATTCTTCTTTAGATCATCCCAGTGTCGGTACTCGGCATCCAGTTGCTCCCTGAGCTGGGCTTCGTTCATTTCCTCGATGGGAACGTACTTGCTCACGTCCGCACCCCCTTGCGGAGTTCATCGGCCGCGATGTCGGCGGTGATGCGGTCAACGCCGAGCTTTTCCAGCCGCCGGTAGGCCGACTCCTTCTCTTTCTGGGTCTTTGCCCGGATGAGGTCAGTAATCAGGTCACTCAGCATAAGCCAGCCTCCTCTCTCGTGATGGTTCCACTCGTCCACGGCCCGGTGTAGATTCTGATTTTGTCGAGCCGAGACAGGAGTGCTTTCTTCATGCACTCCAGATAGTGCTTGTAGTGCCGCTTCTGAAGACCTGCAATTCGGCCGTGGTCATCATCGTGCTGGATAAGCTCAACGGCCAAACTCCAATCGTTGTCCTCTACGCAGATGTAGAACAGGCTGTTCTCAAGAATCATGCGGCGTTTCTGGCTAATCCAGAAATCATCCCTCACCTTATGGAAACTGGGGCAGAGCCTCATCATCTCATCGCAGAAGCATTCGAGAACATCAGCTTCTTCCTCGCTGCTCCCGATCTCGTCGAAAACCCATCGGTTCAGCCGGATGTCGTCGCAGGTGACGAAGCTCTGCAAGCGGGTTTCGTCGCAGGAGCCGTTCTTGTAATAGACGTGCAGGTGATCGTTGTCGATGTAGAACGCCCCTTCGTAGGGGCCATCAGGGTGAACATTTCCGCGTCCCATAAATCAGCCCTCCGCATCTTCGAGGAACGAGATGACATCTTCGAGGCCAGAGGATGCAGATTCGAGCATATCGACCGCATTCTCCGCAATCTCATACCTCTCGGTTCCCTGCAAGCTCTCCGGGATGTTCTCAAAGGCTTCCTGCTCCTCCTCGTGAAGCTCGTCGATCTGGTCCTTCAGCTCATTCAGGGCATCGGCGATTTTGCAGATGTGCTTGCGCTGTGCGTTATTCACACCTAACTTCCTCCTCTCAGAAAACAGTGCAGATGATGAACAGGACGAGTGCGAGGTCAAGAGCCGCGATGCCGACGGCCTCGAGAGCTGAAATCAGGCGGTTGAGGTCTGCGTCCTTCTGACGGCGTGCGTAGCGGCGACGCTGCTGCTCGCGGCTGTCGAGAAGCCGGATGAAGCAAGACTCATCGTTGTCATTAAAGTCGGGTGCATTATTGGTGTTCAACATACTTTTTTCCTCCAAAATAAGCGTTTGTGTTGATTATGGTTATATTCTAGCTGGAATCTTCCAATTTGTCAACCGATTTCTCCAGCTTTGTTAAAAATTATCTGGAAACTTCCAGCTCACCGAGGAAGGCTCCGAACTTCAGTTGGGAAAACTTTGGCAATCAGCTCTTGCAATGCGCCACAGCCGCCTGCAATGTTGACGAGCCTCTTGTACTTCGAGATTTCTTCGAGGTATAGCTCACAGGCAACGCGGTTCATACGGTAGAAGGTCGTACTCTTGTGCTGGGAGTTGAAGCCGCGCACCATAGTGAAGTTCTTCCTTGTTTCGCTGTCGATGTACGGCATGATGCGTTCATCAATGCGGCGGACAACCTTGAAGTTCGTGGTGCGGAATATTTCTGCAATTTGCTTCGTGGTAATGCATCCGGCAACAGGCTTGTCAACACACAGGTCATTATCAACATCGCGCAGACGCGGCATAGAAAGCTCAGGAACAGCTTTTGTCGGCTCGGGCTCTTTCCTTGCTGGCAGCTCGGAATCACGCTCAGGGGCTTCTACGGGCGGCTCAGGCGTGCCCTGCAAGAAGAGCATCACCGCCCAGCGGAAACCGGCGATGAATCCGCTCTCCTCATACTCAACAGCGAAGTCCATCGCCTTCTCGAGCAAGTCGTTTTTGACTGCATCGCTGCTCCGGGTTTCGTTCTCGACATAACCGGCGAAGGTATCGTAGTCCCGGACTGCGGCGGCGGTGTGCCGCTCCTTACCGTTTGTGGAGTCAACATAGTCTCCGAACATCTTGCTGATGTACTGCTCACTGTACACGGGAAGCATCATTGGGTTGCGGTTATCCATAGTAAACATCTCCTTACTGAATCTGGTCGTGCCATGCAATAAAGCCAGCTTTGGTCAATTCCTGCTCTCTAGTGATTGCGGCGGCCTCGGACTGCGTGATGAGGTCGCAGGTACACAGCGGTTCGCAATCGAGGGGTGAAACGCCGGTCTGGTAGTAGACGGCATACAGTGCCATGTGAATCTCTCCTTTCAACGAGACCACTTCGTGTTATAGAAGCGAGTCGAGTAGGTTTTGCGGTAGCGGCGAATCTCAGCGAAGAAGCCGTTGAAGTCCTCCAGCGTTTCGTTGGCGATCTTCTTCATGTACGGAAGGCGGTTGCTGGTCCAGACCACGCGGCCATCCACGATGAGCGTGTACATCTCCTTGCGAGCCATCAGGCAGCCACCTCCCCCGGCACATTCAGGCAGATGTAGAAGCGGCCATCGAGGTCTTCAACCTCCCAGAACCAGCCGCCGGTGTACTTGTCGTCCACCAGCTCCTTGTCCTTCCACACGCCGTTGATCATCGACTCGTACACGGTGGAATCCCAGCCCTCAAACCGAGGGTCGCTGCCGAGGACATTGAAGAACCGGCGGAACGCAGTCTGCCACCTGCGACAGTCGGTGATGAGGTCGGCGCAGACATAGCCGTTCGGCTTGCCGACGATGCAGATGAGATCGGCATCCTGCCGATGCGGGTCAAGCTCATAATGAGCAAAATTTGCGTATTCCTTAACCTTGATTTTCGTTTTCATCATAAACCTCTTGATTTCTCCTGCCGTTCTTGTTAAAATTAAAAAGCGAACCGGGTGGCAGGTCTCCCGGTTGCTTTTTTCAAGTCTAGGCTTCTGTTCTTGTCAGGGATGGGAAGCCTAGGCTTTTATTTTTTCTCTTCGGTTTTCTTGGGGGCCGGAACTTTGTCTTGGGCTATGTAGCCGATGCAATCAAGAACTTCTTCTGCATCGTGGCCGTGGCTTATCAGCCAGTCAGCCAATCTTTTCATTTCCTTAGCGGTCATATTATCAGCTTCTTTCATTTTCGTACACCTCCTGCCTAGATGTTGTGAGCGGTCAGGCTCTTTTGGGCGGCCATCTCGCTCTGTACTGTTTTTTCATACCATTACCCCCCTGATTGATTTGGTTAATGTTTTCTGTAATTATATTATCGCACAGGTTGACTTTGTTGTCAA
>CAVBWT010000095.1:0-3299 GCA_963599235.1 Lawsonibacter asaccharolyticus
ATGACCCACGAAGAAGTGAAAGCTCTGGTGGAGGAGATGGGGCTTCCTTATGCGTATGACCATTTCGCAGAAGGGGAGAGTCCTGATCCACCATTTATCTGCTTCCTGTATCCGAAAGCCGAGAACTTCGGTGCGGACAACCTTGTGTACCACCATTTCAACCGGCTGGACATTGAGGTGTACACCGATTACAAAGACCCGGATATGGAAGCGAGCATTGAAGAAGTCCTGACCGCGCATGAACTCTACTATGAGAAAAGTGAGGTCTGGATTGAAACCGAAAAAATGTATGAAGTCCTGTATGAACTGACTGTGTGAGCCAGCCGCAGGGCGTTAGGAGGAGAATATGTCGAAGAAAAGCAATAAGGTCAAATTTGGCCTGAAGAACTGCCATTATGCCAAGGCGACCTTTGACGAAGATGGCAGCGTCACCTATGCAAAGCCGGTCCGCATCCCCGGTGCAGTCAGCCTGTCGATGGATGCCAATGGCGAGATTGAGCCGTTCTATGCGGACAACATCGCCTACTATGTCGTGAATAACAACTCCGGCTATGAGGGTGATCTGGAAATCGCCCTGGTTCCGGAGAGCTTCCTCACGGACATCATGCACGAGGAGCTGGATGGCAACGGCGTGCTGGCTGAGAACGCCAATGTGGAACTGGAGCATTTTGCATTCCTGTTCGAGTTCGATGGCGACCAGCGTCACACCCGTCATGTTTTCTACAACTGTGTGGCAAGCCGTCCTGCTGTGGAGGGTGAAACCAATGAGGACAGCAAAGAGGTCAAGACCGAAACGCTGAGCCTGCAGGCGACTCCTTTGGCAAACGGTTATGTCAAGGCGAAGACCGGCACCAACACCACCGATGAGGTTTACAACAAGTGGTATGATGCGGTCTATGAGCCGCAGGCAGAAGCGATGGATACCGTTGACCCCGGCCAGACTGACGAAGAGCCGCAGGGTTAAGTGACCGATACACACCGCAGAGCTTCGGCTCTGCCTACATTATTATAATAGGAGTACACGACTATGAAGAAGATTTTTCCCTTGTTTGCAGTGATTATTGTTCTGGTACTGGCGGTTTGTTCGTTCAGCATCATCCCCACCGGCTACACCGGCGTGAAGACCAGCTTTGGCCAGATCCAGGAGACCACCATCCAGAGTGGCAAGCTCAATTTCTGCATTCCCTTTGTGCAGAGCATCCACAAGGTCAACAACAAGCAGCAGGATAAGCACATCGAGGCGCAGGTCTGGGGCGAAGCCTCCGATAAGACCCCGGTGTATGCCGCTGATGTCATTGTGACTTATCAGGTGCTCCCTGAGAAGAGCGCATGGCTGTATGCGAATGTGTCCGACATTAAGAATCTGGTCGGTGACGAGTTGGTGGCATCTGCCATCAAGTCCGCGATGGCCGAACTTGGTCCCAATGAGGTGACGAACCGTACCAAGATTGAACCTCTGGCACAGCAGAAGCTGGCAGAGTCCCTTGTGCAGAAGTACGGTGAGGGCGTTGTGTTTGTGAACAAGGTTGTCATCAACGACATGGATTTCGAGGATGCTTATAATGAAGCCATCCAGCAGAAATCCATTGCCCAGCAGAACGCTGACAAGCAGAAGATTGAGAATGAAGCCGCCATTGCCAAGGCGGAAGCCGACAAGCAGGTGGCAATCACCAATGCGGAAGCAGAAGCACAGAAGACTTCCATTGCCGCAGAAGCACAGGCGGAAGCAAACCGCAAGATCGCTGAGAGTCTGTCCGATACGCTGATCGATTACCAGAAGATCCAGAAGTGGGATGGTAAGCTGCCTACTGTGAGTGGCGGCAGTGCTCTGGTGAGCATCGATCCGGCAGAGTAAGTAAGAAACACGCCACACGGCAGGGCTTCGGCTCTGCCAATTTTACATGAAATATTGGAGGATTACGATTATGGCAGTTACGAAGAAAATTGAGATCGATGGTAAGGAAGTCACCTTTAAGGCAAGTGCCGCTGTGCCTCGCCTGTACCGCATCAAATTCGGCCGTGACATCTACAAAGACCTGCGCCAGCTGGAAAAGAGCGTGGGGGAGAACGATGAGGACAATTCCAACCTTGACCTGTTCAGTCTGGAGATGTTCGAGGATCTGGCGTGGCTGATGGCCCGTCATGCTGACCCGGAGAATGTGCCGGACAGCCCAGAGGAGTTTCTGGATCAGTTCAACACGTTCTCCATCTACCAGATTCTGCCCCAGCTGATCGAACTGTGGGGCCTGAATGTGCAGACGGAGGTAGAGTCCAGAAAAAACCTCGCAAAAGTGAGCGGGAAATGACCACCCCGCTCTTTCTGCTGCGCTGTGTGCAGCTCGGTATCAGCATCGCCGACCTCGACTTGCTGACTATCGGGTTGGTCAACGATATGTTCACGGAGAAGCAGAACGACGACTATCCATACAAGGAACTGGCATCGCAGGAGGATTTCGACCGGTTCTAAAGGATCGACTTATTTTACTTGACTTTGCAGGCCATCTGATTTATTATACTCGTAAGAAAGTAACTTACGAGTTACTAACTCACGAGTATAATCATTGGAGGTGAGCGGATGAGTCAATTCTATTGCCGTGAGGATGAGCTTCGGAAGTTGAGCAAGCGGTATGCGGGTGATAAGTTTGAGTGCATTGTCATCTATGGTAGGCGGCGCGTTGGTAAAACGGCATTGATTAACGAGTTCTGTAAGGACAAGCCGACCATTTTCTTTTCTGCCTTGAATACGACTGGAAAGGAAAATCTGGAGGCTCTGTCAAAGTCAATTATGAGTTTCGAGCGGCCAGATATGGAGTCTGCACCAGAGTTCAAATCTTATGATGCCGCTTTGGATGAGTTGACAGCACTTTCAAAGGAAAAACGGGTCGTATTTGTTATTGACGAGTATCCGTATCTTGCAAAGGCAAAGCCAGCCATTTCAGCGATGCTGCAGCACATCATCGACCACAAGTGGACAGAGTCCAAGATGTACTTGATTCTTTGCGGTTCCTCTATGAGCTTCATGGAGAGTCAGGTGCTTGGCAAGGAAAGTCCTCTGTATGGCAGACGTACCGGCCAGTTTAAGATTGAGCCGCTGGACTATAAGGAAACAGCTGTGTTCCACCCGAATCTGTCCGCAGAAGACAATTCCCTCATTTATGGAATCACGGGAGGAGTTCCACACTATATCAATAAGTTGGATGTGCGAGATAGTGTGGATGAAGCTCTGCTGGATAATTTCTTTGACCGTTCCAGCTATCTGTATGAGGAGCCGGGAAATCTGCTGAAGCAGGAACTCCGGG
>CAVBWT010000096.1:0-3285 GCA_963599235.1 Lawsonibacter asaccharolyticus
CATCGCTGTGCAGAATGGTTAAAAAGCAATAATTGCAAGGATGTCTGTATGGAATCCACGGGAAAGTACTGGATTCCAATCTATAATATCCTTGAGCCTTCCTGCAAAATCGTCCTTGCACATCCGAAATATGTGAAGTCGATTCGTGGAAAGAAAACGGATAAGAAAGATGCAAAGTGGATCGCTGATATTTTTAAGCACGATCTTGTCAATGGAAGCTTCATTCCTCCTGCTGACATTCGCCAGCTGCGAGACTTAGTTCGATACCGCTGTAAACTCAACAACTTTATCGTTGGAGAGAAGAATCGTGCCCAAAACTGCCTTACTGTTTCTAACTACAAGCTGGACGATGTTTTCTCAGATGTTTTTGGAAAAGCTGCATCTCGAATTACCTCGTATCTTTTGGAGCATCCAAATGAGCCATTGACAGATGTGGCTCAATTTCGGACCAAGGGGATGAAAGCAACTCATCGGTAAAGGTCTTCTGGAGCAACGCATCCCCTACATACCGCTCATTGGTCAGCATCCCCAGAATGGAGGTCGAAGTCCAATGGTCGCACCGCTGGGCAGGGATACTATCATCATTCAGGTCGGCGGCAATAGTACCAGCCCCTTTGCCAGCCAACGCCTCCGCAAAGATACGCTTTACCACTTTTGCCTGCACAGGGTCTACCACAAGATTTTTGCCATCCCAGCGATATCCATAAGGTGCAAAGCATACTTTATAAGTACCATCTTGAAAGCGATTTTTGATAGACCACTTACTGTTCTCCGAAATAGACACCGATTCACTTTCTGCCAAGCTGCTCAGCATGGACAGCAGGAATTCGCCTTCCATCTCACTGGTATTCAGGTTTTCTTTCTCAAAATAGATAGGGATATGCAGTTCCATCAGCCTGCGCACCAGTTCCAGACAGTCGGCAGTGTTCCTGGAAAGCCGGCTGATGGATTTTGTCAGAATAAAGTCGATTTTCCCTGCTTCACAATCTTCCATCATACGAAGCAGGTCTGGCCGCTTGTCCTTCTTGGTACCGGTGATACCCTCATCGTAATAGATGCCCACCAGCACCCAGTCTGCTCGGCTTCCAATATAGCTTTCGTAATAGCTTTTCTGGACATCCAGACTTTCCAGCTGGGCATCCATATCCGTAGACACACGGCAATATGCTGCTACGCGCAGTTTCTTCTGTTTTCTTGGAATCGGGTCAATCCTTGACACGGTCTTCATGTTTTGCCGTCACCTCCTCAGTGTTGTATGCTACCGTCAATCTGGCTTATTATCAAGCGATTTTCGGCATTAGTTCAGCCAGATACGGGTAGAATGTCTTGCGATTCAGTTCGGTTAATTTGTGAAATTCCGACAACGAGATCAGCTTGTTTTCCAGAAGCAGTTCTGCTGCTTTCTGTGCCATAAAATAATCATAGTCGCGCTGCACCTCCTCTGGTGTCCAATTTTTCTCCTGCTGAAGCGAGGTATTGCACAACGGTTCCGTAATTTTGCAAACCTGTGACATAGCGGTTCCTCCTTAAATTTGAGATGTAAACCGCTTCAGCCTTTTATGAGAAATGGCACCTATATGTAAAAAGGCCCATGCTTTCACACAGGCCATGCGGTGGTATGTTGCCACCATCAGGATAGGAACCGCTGACCCTATCCTTGGAACTTCTCTACGTTATTTTTTCAGTCAGAGCATTATGCCGCTTTCATCTTCATGATCTGTACTGCTTCCGGCAGGATCAGCTTGCCATCCACACGCTCCTTGCTGACAAAACCAATCAAATCGTTGGCAGCATACAGTTCTTTCAGTTCTGCAATGCTGCGCGTTCCACGGTCACCGATGTTGTAGTAGGAAAAATCACCAAATGCCCTGACTGCCGCACCCTTTGCAATCTTCGGCATATAAGCAGAGGTATACACCGGATAGCCCAGAATACGGTTCGGCTCCCCTGCGGTCAGTGCAGGCTGCCACAGATAGTTGCCGTTGCTGTCTTTCAGCTTCCGAATTTGAGACAGGGTCGAATCGCTGGTAATAAAGGCGGCATTCTTCCGGTACGGCCGCTTCAGCTTATACACAAGGTCGATGACCTCATCTGCCTTGATGCTATCTGCGGCAGTCGTAACACCGATTTCACCGCCGCCTTCAGCATTCAGAATGCCAGTGGGTTTATTCTTACCATCTCCGGTCAGGAAGGCTTCTTCCTCGGCATTGCCCAGAGCCTTTGCAAAGCTGTTCAGCAGGTAGGTTTCAAGGTTGAACGCATTATCGTACAGAAGTTCTTCCGACACCTTGACCGCCACATGCAGCTTGTAGGCGTCTAGAATCACCTGATCATACTTCACATCTGAAAAAGACAGGGCTTCGCCTTCTTCCACCCATGCTGCCGCAGGCTTCACGGCTGCCACATTGATCTTGTGCAGCCCGGTGGTGTTGATGGTTGTTGCCAGTTTACGGAAGATATTCTCCTGCTCCAGTGCTTCGACCAGGCGGTGATCATACTCATCCGGCACCAGATAACCGCCGGATTCGTCCTGGCCTTCACGCAGGATGTTGTCCACATCCTTGAAATTCGTGCGAATCGCCGTCAGCAACGCATTTTTATATTCATTCGATGCCCGCCCTGCCTTGCTGCCGGGCCGCGTAGTCAGCGGTGCCGCAGTTGGCCTACGCAGGGTGTCCTCCATGCTCTGCAGCTGTTCCAGCCGTGCAATTTCCTCGCCATAGCTCTGGATATCGTGCACCATTTTATCGTAGGTTTTAGCATCTGCGGCCGAAATCAGGCCGTTTTCCATGCGGTGGGTTTCCAGAAAATTCTTGGCATTCTCCCACGCAGTATTTCGTTTTTCCCGAAGTTCATTGGTTGTCATACTCATAAAAATCCCCTTAATTTGTAGATATTTTGATTCAAAAGGTGTACTATAAAAGCAGCACTTACGCACTGTTCTTTTCTCTGGGGTTCGTAGCGGCATCTGTCATCTTGATCATATTGCCATTGACCAGATAAAGATCACCGCCCTGTTCTTCAGAAATCTTGTCCATATTTTCGAGTTCCCGGATATCATTGGCCGACATCCAGCCATTTTGCCGTCCAACTGCATAGCCGTTCATCCGGCTCTGGTAATCGCCGCGCAGCAGGCCATCCACATTGAACTTGATGCAGTATTCTCGCCCCCATTGAAATCCACAAAATGATAATTGTCTTTTTCGACGCTTTCTGTTACACTTAGGGTGTGGATTTTTTGTTCCTGCGCGATTCTCGATTTCATTTTCATCATCCCGAAAGGAC
>CAVBWT010000097.1:0-3134 GCA_963599235.1 Lawsonibacter asaccharolyticus
GGATTATATTGAGTTTGAACTCTGTAATCCAAGTGCTGCTCAAAATACCGTAGACGGCATCATGGATAAAGTGGATGGGATTGCGTCCTTTCCAGAGTCTGGTGCAAAACTGGAATTTGAAAACGGACTTGACAGCGGATATCGCTATGTTGTGTTTAAGAACTATCTTGCCTTTTACCGCGTAAGACCAAATAATGTAGTCTATGTTGACCGTGTGATTTACGGTGGCAGAGATTACATGAGAATCCTTTTCCCAGGATCATAATTTAACAGTGAACCCCGTTGGAGAAATCTGACGGGGTATTTTTATACCCATTTTTAGCCTGTCTGCCCTGTGCGGATGGGCTTTTCTTATGCCCAAAAGGAGGTGGTCATCTACATGGCATCCAGAATCCAGGGCATCACCGTCGAGATTGGCGGTGATACCACAAAGCTCTCCAAAGCACTGGAAGGTGTAAACAAATCAATCAAGGGGACGCAGTCCGGACTGAAGGATGTCAACAAACTCCTGAAACTGGACCCCACGAATACAGAACTGGTCGTCCAGAAGCAGAAGATGCTTAAGGATGCCATTGAAGCCACCAAGGAAAAGCTGGCAACTCTGAAAACAGCTGCACAACAGGCCAATGAGCAGCTTGCCAACGGTGAGATTACCCAGCAGCAGTACGATGCCCTTCAGCGTGAGATTGCGGAAACAGAACAGAAGCTGAAATCCCTGCAGGATCAGGCAGCAACCACCAATGCGACCCTTGCCAAGATTGATGAAGCCGGAGAGAAACTTCAGAATCTTGGCTCTTCGGTCGAAAATGTGGGTAAGAAATTCCTGCCTGTGACCGCAGCGGTTACCGGCCTTGGCACAGCAGCAGTGAAAACCGCCGCCGACTTTGATGCCGAGATGAGCAAGGTTTCTGCCATTTCCGGCGCGACCGGGGAGGACTTCGACCAGCTTCGTGCGAAAGCCCGTGAGATGGGTGCGAAGACAAAGTTCTCCGCATCGGAGGCCGCCTCCGCGATGGAATACATGGCCATGGCCGGGTGGAAAACATCTGACATGCTGGGCGGTATCGAGGGCATCATGAACCTTGCAGCTGCATCTGGCGAAGACCTCGCTACGACCTCGGATATCGTTACAGATGCCCTCACTGCCTTCGGTTTATCCGCTTCGGATTCCGGGCATTTTGCAGATATCCTTGCCGCTGCTTCCTCCAATGCGAATACCAATGTGTCCATGATGGGCGAGACATTCAAATACTGTGCGCCTATCGCCGGGGCGTTGGGATTTTCGGCAGAGGATACGGCAGAAGCCATCGGCCTCATGGCAAACAGTGGTATCAAGGCTTCACAGGCCGGTACTTCGCTGCGTTCCATTATGAACAACCTTGCCGGTGAAGTGACCTTTGTCGGTGAGAATATTGGTGAGGTCACGATTGCCACCAGCAATGCAGACGGCAGCATGAGAAGCCTGAACGATATTCTCGCAGACTGTCGTGTGGCATTCTCCGGCTTGACTGAATCCGAGAAAGCATCCAACGCAGAAGCACTGGTTGGTAAGAACGCTATGTCCGGCTTCCTCGCCCTGATGAATGCCAGCCAGTCGGATATTGATAAGTTAAGCGGTGCCATTGAGAATTGCGATGGCGCATCCGAAAGCATGGCGGAAACCATGCAGGACAACTTAAATGGTCAGCTCACCATCTTGAAATCTCAGCTGGAGGAGCTGGCTATTTCTTTTGGCGATATCCTGATGCCGACCATCCGCAAGATCGTATCAGCGGTGCAGCAGTTCGTGGACAAGCTCAACAGCATGGACGACAGCACGAGAGAGACGATCATCAAGATCGGACTGCTGGCGGCATCCATTGGTCCGCTGCTCATTGTACTGGGCAAGACCATATCGACGGTCGGTACAGCAATGCGGGGATTCAGTTCGCTGGCAAAGGGCGTCCGGCTCCTCATCACCCATGTAGGCAGTGCCAGCGGTGTATTCAGCAAGCTGGGTGTAGTTCTGGGTGGTTTGTCCGGGCCAGTTGTAGCAGTGGTGGCAGTCATCGGTACACTGGTGGCGGCTTTTATGAACCTCTGGAACACCAACGAAGAGTTCCGTACTGCCATTACCGGCATCTGGAACGACATTGTTTCCAAGGTGAAAGGCTTCTGCGATCAGTTGACACAGCGGATCAACGGGCTGGGCTTTGACTTTAAGGATGTCACCGAAGTGCTGAAAGCAGTCTGGGACGGCTTCTGTCAGGTACTTGCTCCGCTGTTCGAGGGTGCGTTCCAGAATATTGCAACCATCCTCGGTGTCGTTCTGGACACCCTGCTTGGTCTGTTCGATGTTTTCTCCAATGTGTTCTCCGGCAACTGGAGCGGCGCATGGGAAGTGGCAAAGGGGATTTTCTCCAGCATCTGGGACGGTGTGAAGTCCATTTTCTCCACGACCCTTACCGCACTGAAGAACGCGCTGGATGTGTTCCTTGGTCTGTTCGGTACAGACTGGCAGACCGTCTGGGACAGCATTAAGAGCTTCTTCGAGACGGTGTGGAGCGGCATCAGCAGCTTTTTCTCAAGCACAGTTTCGGCTATCCAAAGTGTAGCAACCACTGTGTTTACTGCTGTTTCGGGATTCTTCACCACCGTCCTTACCAGCATTCAGACGACCTTCAGCACCATCTGGACTGCGATTTCTACAGCAGTTTCCTCCGTGCTGAATACGATCCATACCACAGTGACGACTGTGTGGACGGCGATCTCGACCGCAATTTCTACGGTCATGAATGCCATCAGCACGACTATTACTACGGTTTGGAACGGCATCTACAACACCATCAAGCCGCTGCTGGATGCGTTCAAATATCTGTTCGAAACTATCTGGCAGGCGATCCAAATCCTGATCGATGCGGCACTGACCGCTATCCAGACGAAGATCACTTCCATCTGGAATGCGATCGTTGCCTTTGTAACTCCGATTCTGACAGGATTGCAGACGACTTTCTCGACCGTATGGACAGCTATCCAGACCGCGATCTCCACCGTGCTGACTGCGATTCAGACAGCAGTAACCACTGTATGGAATGCCATTGTATCGTTCCTGTCTCCGCTGCTGACAGGCATCCAGACCCGGATGAGCACGGCAT
>CAVBWT010000098.1:0-3084 GCA_963599235.1 Lawsonibacter asaccharolyticus
ACTTATTGCTATGCCATTGGACACAGAAGCACCGGCAGGATTGACTGTGTATTTTCAGGCGGCTGCAAATAATAAAATGATTATAACATCCGATACGGTTACGACAGAAGGATATTTGTCAGATGGATGCGGAGCCTTATGTAAAAATACCGTAGAGGACTGGGTGACCAAAATTCAGTATTATCTTCTGCATACAAACGATGCAGATGTTTGTGCAGCAAAGTTTAAGGATTTCCTTGAGAACGAGTGCTCCGAGGAAAAGTATGCCGAAACACTGTGGGGGATGCTTGCGGAATGAAAGAGAGATATGAAGGAATCGATGGCTTGAAGGCCTATGCCATTATCGGCATTGCGCTGATGCACATTCTGATAAATGGCAATTTCAGCTTGACCGGATTTGTGTTCCAGAAGCTGATACCATCCTTTACGAACCTTGTGTTCCTATTTATGATGGTCAGCGGCTTTGGTATGTGCTGTGGTTATTACCAGAAATTCAAGGAACAGAAAATCAATGTGGGAGAGTTCTACACTAAAAGATACAGTAAAATCTGGCCGTACTTCGCATTGCTTTGTGCGCTGGACTTTGTAATGTCGCCCAGTAAAAGCGCATTGTATGAGTTTTTTGCAAACCTGACACTCTGCCAAGGACTCCTGCCGAATATGAACATATCAGTTATTGGTGTGAGCTGGACGTTGGCAGTCATTTTTGTGTTTTACCTGCTGTTTCCGTTTTTCTGCTTCTTGCTGGAAAACAAGAAACGTGCATGGTTAGCATTTATCTGCGCTGCAATCTATAACTTTATGTGCAGTACATATTTCTTTGATGAAAGCCACATTGCAGAAAGAGTGGCAGTGAATTTCAGTGCGAGGACAAACATTCTGTACTGCGCAGTCTATTTCATTGCAGGTGGCCTGATTTTCCTCTATCGGAAAGAACTGGCTGAGTTCGCATCGAAGCACAAGGTTATCGCAGGAGCGATTCTTCTGATTGCCACAGTTGCTTATTTTGCAGTAGGTGGTTCTACGCTCACAATGCTGCTCTTCTGTGTAGCAGCACTGGTTTATACCCTCGGATGCAATCGGGGGGGTACTGGTCAATCCAGTCGCCAAACTCCTCGGTGGTATCTGCTTCGAGATTTACCTGTGTCACATGGTAATTTATCGTGTGCTTGAGAAGTTACACCTTGTTCATCTGTTTGGAAATGGTCTGCTGGCATATATCTTCACAGCAGTTGCAGTTATCTGTGGCTCGGTTGTGTTCTCAGTGTGTGCCAAGTGGTTCTTAAATAAAATCGAAACATTCTTAAAAGAGAGAGTAAACAATAGGAGAGTTAATCATGTCTGAAGAAAAGAAGTTAAATGGTACGGTCATCGTCACTTATCGCTGCAACGCTCGTTGCTCCATGTGTAACCGTTATAAAGCACCTTCCAAGCCGGAAGAAGAAATCAGCATCGAAACCATTAAGAAGCTGCCGAAGATGTACTTCACCAATATCACCGGCGGCGAGCCGTTCATCCGTACTGACCTGAAGGATATCGTGCGCGAACTGTACAAGAAGTCTGACCGTATCGTTATTTCTACGAACGGATTCTTTACTGACCGTATCGTGGACCTGTGCAAAGAGTTCCCACAGATTGGTATCCGTATTTCCATCGAGGGTCTGGAGCAGACCAACAATGAGATTCGTGGCCTGCAGAACGGCTACCAGCGTGGTTACGGCACGCTGAAGAAACTACGTGAGATGGGCATGAAGGATGTTGGTTTCGGCATGACCGTTCAGGATAAGAATGCTCCTGATCTGGTTCCTCTGTACAAGATCTCTAACGAGATGGGTATGGAGTTCGCAACTGCTTCTCTGCACAACAGCTTCTACTTTGTTGAGGCAAAGAACATCATTCACGATCGACCGATGGTCGCTAAGAATTTTGAAAATCTGGTCAATGAACTGCTCCGTAGCAATAGCCCGAAGAAGTGGTTCCGCGCCTACTTTAACCACGGCTTGATCAATTATATTTATGGTCAGAAGCGCCTGCTGCCTTGCGATATGAGTTTTGATACCTTCTTCATCGATCCGTATGGCGATGTTATGCCTTGTAATGGCACCAAGGACAAAGAGGTCATGGGCAACCTGAACACCCAGAGTTGGGATGAACTGTGGAATAGTCCGCAGGCAGAAGAAGTCCGCAAGAAGGTCCGCTGCTGTGACCGTGACTGCTGGATGATCGGTTCTGTTAGCCCTGCTATGCACAAGTACATCTGGAAGCCTGCTACTTGGGTTCTGGTTCATAAGTTCAAGGCCCTTTTCACCAAGCATCCGTACAGTATGTATGAACTGAAGATTTGCCGTGACTACCGCGACGGTAAGGTCACTAAGGAAGAACTGGATAAGTGCAGCACCTGCGATATGTGTGCTGTTGTCAATAATGGTCTGAGTGAGGCATCCAAGGAGCAGCTGAAGCATAAGACCGGTGAGGAAATCGTGGATGCTGATATTGCACAGCAGATGGAGACGAAGTAATGAGTGAAAAGACAGCGGTAAGAACAAGAGAAAAATGGGTCGATGATGTAAAAGTTATTGCCTGTATATTGGTTGTGCTAGGCCATTTCTTCCAGAGCATGACGAAGGCGAATATTCTGCCGGAGAATGATTTGTATGAATGGTTTGAAACGACGATTTACTACTTTCATGTGCCGCTGTTCTTTATTTGTAGCGGATACCTGTATCAGAAGTACAGCAAGGTAAACAGTGCTGGTAGCTGGTGCAAGAATGTGGCGAAAAAAGCGTTAGCACTCGGCATACCCTATGCGACTTTTACGACTGCTACATGGGTGCTGAAAAAGGTGTTCTCAAGCAGTGTTAATGATCAGATTGGCGGTCTTGGCGATACACTGTTACTTCATCCGACAGCTCCGTATTGGTATTTGTACGCACTGTTTTTCATCTTTTTTGTTACGCCGACTTTTAGTAGTGCGAAAGCGGCTGCGGTAGGACTAATAGTTGCATTGGCTGCAAAAGTCCTGATTTTGACGGGGGGGGGGTACAACGTTTATGCTGTATCGACAGTCCTCTCAAACGAAATCTG
>CAVBWT010000099.1:0-2964 GCA_963599235.1 Lawsonibacter asaccharolyticus
TGAGTTTGCCGCTCTGGATGGTGGTCTCCTGGATCTGACCGAAGCTGGTCTTCACGCCAGTGTAGCCGGTGGGGATGATGCTGAACGAGCAGATTGCCAGCACCAGAACAATGATCACTGCGAACAAAGGAAAAATCTTCTTCATAGTCGTATACCTCTTTATAATAATGTAAGCAGAGCCGAAGCTCTGCGGTGTGTATCGGTCACTTAGCCCTGCGGCTCTTCCTCAGTCTGGCCGGGTTCTGTCTCACTGACGGCTTCTGCCTGCGGCTCATAGACCGCATCGTACCACTTGTTATAAACCTCATCGGTGGTGTTGGTGCCGGTCTTCGCCTTGACATAACCGTTTGCCAGCGGAGTGGCCTGCAGGCTCAGCGTTTCGGTCTTGACCTCTTTGCTGTCCTCGTTGGTTTCACCCTCCACAGCAGGACGGCTTGCCACGCAGTTGTAGAAAACATGGCGGGTATGACGCTGGTCACCATCGAACTCGAATAGGAATGCAAAATGCTCCAGTTCCACGTTGGCGTTCTCTGCCAGTACACCGTTGCCATCCAGTTCTTCGTGCATGATGTCCGTGAGGAAGCTCTCCGGAACCAGAGCGATCTCCAGATCGCCCTCATAGCCGGAGTTGTTATTCACGACATAGTAGGCGATGTTATCCGCATAGAACGGCTCGATCTCGCCGTTGGCATCCATCGACAGGCTGACTGCACCAGGGATGCGGACCGGCTTTGCATAGGTGACGCTGCCATCTTCGTCAAAGGTTGCCTTGGCATAATGGCAGTTCTTCAGGCCAAATTTGACCTTATTGCTTTTCTTGCTCATTACTTCTCCTCCATAAAATCAGCCCTGCGGCTGACTCACACGGTCAGCTCATACAGGACTTCATACATCTTTTCGGTTTCGATCCAGACTTCGCTTTTCTCGTAATAGAGTTCATGCGCAGTCAGGACTTCTTCAATGCTCGCTTCCATATCCGGGTCTTTGTAATCGGTGTACACCTCAATGTCCAGCCGGTTGAAATGGTGGTACACAAGGTTGTCCGCACCGAAGTTCTCGGCTTTCGGATACAGGAAGCAGATAAATGGTGGATCAGGACTCTCCCCTTCTGCGAAATGGTCATACGCATAAGGAAGCCCCATCTCCTCCACCAGAGCTTTCACTTCTTCGTGGGTCATAGGGTCCTCCTTACTTCAGTGCCTTTTCGATGAGGGATTGAAGCTGCTCGACACCAGCCTGTTCTGCCGGGGCAATATGCGGTCTGGCGGCTACCCTGCCACCGCCACGCTTGGCATGACCTTTTTCCAGCAAGTGTGCCAGCTGGTAGCGGTTCTTGGAATGCACCACCATCTGAAGACTCTGGCTGGATTCGGACTGCTTGGTCGCTACCCAGCTTCCTTTGTATGCTCCCGTTCTGGACGGTGCATTGGCTGAAATCTGGTCTTTGACCGTTTTCGCTGACTTGCGGACAGCTTTCTTGACCTCGGTGGAAGCAAGGGTCGCATACTCTTTCAGACCCTCGTTGATGGCATCTGCCATCTCATCGATGCTGACGGTTCTGCTCATCCGGCTGCCTCCTCTCCAATCTGCAATGAATCTTCAGCGTTTTCTTCTGGAAATTCATCAGGTCAATGGATTCGATATTGTAGAGCTGCTCCCGGAAACGGATGCGATAGCCAGTGGATGTTAATCCTCTGGTTTCACTGCACCAGCGGACCGTGAACACCACACTCTTCTGTTCGGCTGTGACCTCACCATCTTCCTCCTGCGATTCATAGGTCGAAGCGTAGGCAAAGCAGGTGAAATATTCCTCCCATGTGTTCCGATGGTTTCCGACCTTATCGGTCACGACCGAACTTTTCTCAATCGTGATCCGCTCATTCAGTTTCTCAATCATCAGAACACCCCCTCCCTCACAGCAAACAGAATGGAACGAAGCGTCAGCATCAGCTGGTGATGGTCGGCTTCGTCCCGGTGTTCATACAGATAGCCCAGCGCATACAGAATCGCCACCCGGCAGGTGCTGCGCAGGGCTTCCAGTTCCCTTGTAGGCTGTACTCCGTTCTCGGCATCCCGGTCAGCGGCATTGACTGCCTCCCACTGGTCTTCCGACAGGCGGCCCACATCCTTGCACATCTGCTCCGCAGAAGATAAGAGGATGCCGATCAGGGCATCTTCATCACTGCTATCCACGCGGAGATAAGTCTTTGCTTCGTAAAGCGGAATCAGTGCCATGACCAGCATCCCCCTTTCCTTAGCCCTGCGGTGCCATCTGAAGGAGCTGTACCGCTTCGGGCAGGATCAGCTTGCCATCGACACGCTGGGTGGTCAGGAAGCCAACCTGGTCGGTACGGGCATACAGCTCGTTCAGGCGGCGGAAGGTGCGGTTCTGGCGGTCAGCCACCCAGTAGTAGCTGTAATCGCCGAATGCCATGACCTTGCTGCCGCCCTTGATCTCCGGCATGAAGGCAGAAGTCTTCAGCGGGCGGTTCAGCAGAGTGTCAGGCTTGCCGATCTCCAGACCCGGCTTCCAGATATAGTTGCCGTTGTTGTCCTTGATGGTCATCAGCTGCAGCACCAGGGCTTCGTTGCAGAGGAACTGTGCCTTCTTGCGGTACGGAGCCTTCAGTGCGTAGTAGAGCTTGAAGATCTCATCAAAGGTGACAGCATCCTTCTTGCCTGCGGTCACACCGACCTTGGCACCACCAGTCTCAGCCAGCAGACCCAGAGGCTTGCCCACACCGTCACCGGTGATAAAGGCGCGCTCCTCCGCATTGCCCATGCGCACACCGAAGCGGCGGGCGATATAGGTGGCAAGATCGAATGCGGAGTCGTTCAGCAGCTCATTGGAGATCTTGATCATGGTGCCCAGCTTGTACGCAGACAGCATGGTCTGACCGAAGGTGGTGTCGCTCTCCGGGATCTCCTCGCCCTCATCGATCCAGCTTGCCTCACCGGTATCCT
>CAVBWT010000100.1:0-955 GCA_963599235.1 Lawsonibacter asaccharolyticus
GTCTTCGCCTATAAGCTGGGCTATGTGATGAACAAGGCTCACGAACTGATGGATTTTACGGATTATCAGGACTTGTTCGATAAGTACGACACCCTGAAAAAGATTTCTTTTGACTACGCTGTTGTAGAGCATGAACCGAAGATTCAGGTGGTTCGTTTTTCTGGCATGTGGAAGGATCTTGGCACTTGGAACACGCTGACCGAAGCGATGGACGAAAGCGTGATTGGCAAGGGTGAGCTGAACGACAAGTGTTCTGGAGTCCACATCATCAATGAGATGGATGTGCCCGTGCTGGCAATGGGGTTGCACGATGTGGTCATTTCCGCATCTCCGGAAGGCATTCTGGTTTCGGACAAAGAGCAGAGTTCTTACATCAAGCCGTTTGTGGACAAGTTTGAGCAGCAGATTATGTTTGCAGAAAAGTCCTGGGGCAGCTTCAAGGTGGTGGACGTGGAGTCCACTTCGCTGACTATCAAAGTGACCCTGAACCCCGGTCACAAGATGAACTACCACAGCCACAAGAATCGTGATGAGGTCTGGGTAGTTATTTCCGGTGAGGGTAAGACCGTTGTAGATGGCATGGAGCAGAAGGTAAAAGCGGGTGATGTGATCACGATGTCTGCTGGCTGCCGTCATACTGTCATGGCAGAAACTGAGCTGAAGCTCATTGAGGTGCAGCTGGGCGAGGACATCAATGTCCACGACAAGCAGAAGTTTGAACTGGAATATTGAGATACCGCAGGAGGCATCTATGCAAAATAAAAACAAGCCTCTTTTGCTCCGACCGTCCGGTAAGGATTATCTTTGGGGTGGCAGCCGGCTCAATGATGAATTTGAAAAAAATATTGATTTGCAGCCGCTTGCGGAAACATGGGAATGTTCAACCCATCCGGATGGCCCCAGCTATGTGGTTGGCGGTGAATTCGATGGTGTCGAACTGGCCGAAGTGCTGAAA
>CAVBWT010000100.1:965-1929 GCA_963599235.1 Lawsonibacter asaccharolyticus
AGCTCATCCAGAGTATCTGGGAGAGCGGCATAAAGGGGAATGTACACTGCCAATCCTCATCAAGTTTATTGATGCCAAGAAAGATTTGTCCGTGCAGGTGCATCCCACGGATGAATATGCCAAAGAAAAGGAAAACGGACAGCTCGGCAAGACGGAAATGTGGTATGTGCTGGATGCCGGACGAGATGCAAAGCTGGTCTACGGACTCAAACAGGACTGCACCAAGGATGTGATGCGTAAAGCAATCGCAGATGGTACGGTAATGAAGTATCTGCAAAAGGTGCCAATTCACAAAGATGACCTGTTCTTCATTCCGGCGGGGACGGTTCATGCCATTGGTGCAGGAGCACTGGTGGCAGAGATTCAGGAAAATTCCAACCTGACCTATCGCCTGTACGATTATGACCGCGTCGGTAAAGACGGTAAAAAGCGCGAACTGCATATTGACAAGGCGTTGGATGTGGCAAATCTCCACAGCAGTGCAGAACCGAAGCAACCGCTTCGAGTGTTGAAGTATAGACAGGGTGTGGCATCTGAACTGCTGACTCGCTGTAAATACTTTGAAGTTTACCGCATGCTTGTCAATACGGAACGGAGACAGCAGGTACATTATCGGGCGGATGATATTGCGTTCCGTGTGTTGCTGTGCGTCAATGGATGCGGTACGATTTCCTATGAGAGCGGCGTTATCACATTCTACAAAGGCGACTGTATCTTTGTCCCGGCAAATTCTGAAACGCTGACCATTCATGGGCAGGCACAGTTCCTTGATGTAAGAGGCTGATACATGGAAAAGTGGAAGACAACAAAATCTGAAACGCTTGTAAACAGCCGCTGGGTCAAGGTTAGGAAAGACACGGTTGATTTGCCGAATGGTCAGCATATTGATGACTTTTATGCCATCACCCTCAACGATGCCGCTGCCATCGTAGCACTGGATGCTGACGGAAACATTATTCTGAAA
>CAVBWT010000100.1:1939-2926 GCA_963599235.1 Lawsonibacter asaccharolyticus
CTGAAAAAGGAGTACCGCTACTGTTTGGACCGGGATCTCATTGAAGTTCCGGCAGGCGGGTTTGAAAAAGGTGAAGATGGACTGACAGTAGCAAAACGGGAGCTTTTAGAGGAAACTGGTTATATCTCGGATGACTGGCAATACATTGGGGCAACTGTTGAGAGTTCAGCCAAGCTGACAAATTATATGCACATCTACTTTGCAAATCATTGCCGTAAGGTCAGCGGACAGCATCTTGATCCAACAGAAGAGTTGGATGTTCTTGTAATGCCGCTGAAAAAAGCCATCGAAATGGTAATGAATAATGAGATTTGCTGCAATAGTTCCGCCCATGGAATTCTCTGGGCAGCACGAAAGCTCGGAGTATAAAGAAAGACAGGTGAACCCAGAAATGGATATCAAAATAGAATATGAACGCTGGCTGGCAAATGCAACCGCAGATGCGGACGTCGTAGCCGAATTGAAAACGTTGGATGATGCCAAAATTGAAGATGCTTTTTACCGTGACCTTGCCTTTGGTACTGGCGGACTGCGCGGCGTGATTGGTGCAGGCACCAACCGCATGAATGTTTACACGGTGGCAAAGGCTTCGCAGGGGGTAGCTGACTATCTGAAAAAGAACTTTGAGGAGCCGTCTGTCGCCATCGGCTATGACAGCCGCATCAAGAGCGATGTGTTCGCAAAGGTCGCCGCAGGTGTGTTTGTAGCGAATGGCGTCAAGGTTCATATCTGGCCCGTCCTGATGCCAGTGCCGACCGTATCCTTTGCGACCCGTTATCTGCACACTTCCGCTGGTGTCATGGTGACCGCTTCCCACAACCCCAGCAAGTACAACGGCTATAAGGTCTATGGCGCAGATGGCTGCCAGATCACGACCGAAGTAGCGGCAGAAATTCTGGCTGAAATCGAAAAGCTGGACATTTTTGCAGACGTTAAGACCAGCAATTTTGAAGCTGGCGTGGCAAATGGCAGCATCCAGTATATCCC
>CAVBWT010000101.1:0-2817 GCA_963599235.1 Lawsonibacter asaccharolyticus
CTGTTACTATATATTTGCCCCATGTTCGTGGCAGCCAGCCACAGGCGAGGGACATCTCATTGCCTAAGCTGTACAATGGAAGAGCAATGGTCTGGCGTTTTTCTCCAAGAGCAGCACGCTCGTGCGAAAGTCAGCCAGCCGACCTTCCATTGTGCAGCGTTCGATTTGTGCAGGTTGAGCGCCCAGTGTGGCCGCTCGAGTCAGCGAACAGATAGAATCGGCGATGGGTAAAGGCGGAATGCCATTGCAGTAACACATCGGGAGGATTTCATATGTTCGCAGTTGGGGTAGATGTTTCCAACGGCCGGAGCACGGTTGCCGTGCTCGGTGCACAGCGGAAGGTTGTCCTGAAGCCGTTCGAGGTTCCGCACACCGCGGATGGCTTTGCTTCTCTGTCAGAGAAGCTGCGCGGATTGAACGGCGAGGCTCGGATCGTCATGGAGCACACAGGGCGGTATTACGAATCCTTTGCCATGAGTATGTACCGCGCCGGTTTCTTCGTCTCCGCCGTCAATCCGCTGGTCATCAAAGACTACCGGGAGGGCGTCGACGTCCGCAAAGTGAAAACCGACAGGGCCGACGCTCTGAAAATCGCCCAGTTCGCTCTTGACAAGTGGGAGATTTTGCCGCAATATACTCCCATGGATACGATTCGTTACAACCTCAAAACCCTGCACCGGCAGTTCCAGCTGGCCAGCAAGACCAGAACCGCGCTGAACAACAACCTGATTGCCCTGCTGGAGCAGAGCTATCCCGGCGCAAACCGTTACTTCGACAGCCCTGTGCGCCCGGACGGCAGCCAGAAGTGGGTCGATTTCGTGGATACCTTCTGGCACGTGGACTGCGTCGCCGGTCTCAGCCGGAGCGCCTTCGTGGAGCGCTACCGGAAGTGGTGTAAGCGGCACGGTTACAATTTCTCCGAGCAGAAGGCTCTTGAATTGCACGCGGACGCCCGGCAGAAGTTTCCGCTGGTGCCCAAGTCCGACACCTGCAGGCTGCTGGTGAAGGAAGCGGTCGCTCAGCTCAGAACTGTCTCCCGCACGGTGGAAACCTACCGAGCCGAGATGAATCGCCTGGCCGCCCAGCTTCCGGAATACGAGACCGTCATGGCCATGACCGGCGTCGGAAAATCCATGGGCCCGCAGCTGATTGCCGAGATCGGCGACCTGCGCCGCTTCGCGCACCAGAAGTCGCTGGTGGGCTTTGCGGGTACCGATCCCATCAAGGATGATTCCGGCGACAGGGTTTCTGACAGCAAGCCCAGCAGCAAACGCGGCTCTCCCTACCTGCGCAAGACGCTCTTTGTCGTCATGACCATCCTTCTTCAGCTTCAGCCGCAGGATGATCCCGTCTACCGGTTTCTCGACAAGAAGCGATCCGAGGGAAAGAAGTACTACGTCTACATGACCGCCGGGATGACCAAATTCCTGCGCATTTACTACGGACGCGTTCGAGACTGCCTGAAGGCGAAGGGACTCTGGGAACAGCCCATACCGGAATCGGGCAGCTCTGACTGACAGAGCTTGCCGCGCAAGCTCTTGACCTCCACACTGCTCAGGCGGCGCGGTCTGTCAAGGATGCCGCAGGCACGGCGCAGCCGCTCGTCCTTGACGGACCGCGACGGCTGTGCTACCGTTCCTTTTCGACCGGCGTTTCGGCGGTGGTCTGTTTGGTGTACGCATTTTTCTCGATTTCACTCCTCAAACTTTTTTCGGTTATGCCTCATTTGGGTCTTGACTTTTTATTTGCAGGCTTTCCGATGCGCTGGAGTGGAAATCGCCGGGCCGGAGCAGAAACACGCTGTTGGAAAAAGGGGATTGCTGCGTATACGGCAGCGGCCTGTTCGATGCGGAAAACATCTATGAGGCAGGCCGGAGATATATAGGCGTCGGGCTAAACCTGCACCCTTGTCGATTTCGAGCCGTGATGGACGGTTTGCTGGAAAAAAAGGCTTGCGTCTCCTTTGACGGAACAAACGATCCTCCGAAACATAGAATTACCAAGATTGTCGAGAGCACCCTGCAGCAGATCCTGCAATGTAATTATGCTGCCTGCGCAAAGTCCTTGTATCAGGAAAGCAAGATGCTGGAGCTTGTTGCCGCCTTTGCAAACGAGATGATGGTGGATCAGGCTTGTGCCGCTGTGAAGGGAACCTTGAACCAGGCGGACAGCGAGACGCTGCTGCGGGTCAGGCGGCAGATAGACGAAGGCTTTCTCGAGCCAGTGACCATCGCAGACCTCTCCAAACGGCACTTCATGTGTGAATCCAAGCTCCGCGAGGTGTTCCGGGAGCAATACGGGATCACGATCTATCAGTATATATTGAACCGCCGCATGGAGTATGCCCGTGAACTCTTGTCTGCGCCCGGCGCTCAGGTGAAAGACGTCGCAGGATTGGTGGGATACAGCAACATCAGCCATTTCAGCGATGCCTTCCGCAAAAAGTTTGGGTGTACGCCGAGCGAATATAAGCGGGGCTTGCCGTTTTGAAACATAAAAATCAAAGATGCAGGCGTTTTCTTTGATGGTTACTTGAATAGGAGTAATGGGATTGCTGCTCCCTTTGAAAAAAATGAGATGGGGGGCGGATCATTTTGAGGATGAGTTCGTCAAGAGGAGTCCATATCATTTGGAATGTGAACTGCTCAACGGCGGCATACAAATCGGTGTTAGTGCCGGACGAAATCAACCATTCACAGGACGCACAAGCAGAACCTTGGCCGGTGAAAAAGCAGAGCGGCGGGACGGATAAAACCTGTCCCGCCGCTCGTTTTTTTTTTTTTTTTTAGGTTTTATCGGATTGATAAACCGAAAGTT
>CAVBWT010000102.1:0-2708 GCA_963599235.1 Lawsonibacter asaccharolyticus
CAGAGCAGGCAGTCTTTGTGGGAGCCTATTTGTGGGCAAGGGCAAAGGCGGCCTGCTTTGTGATATATGAAAGCGAGGACAGAACATGAGTAAAATTATTACCTGTGAACAGGTCAGCAACGGCCATCCCGACAAAATCTGTGACCAGATTGCAGACGCTATCGTGACCGACATCCTTCAGCATGACAAGAACGCCCGTGTGGCGATTGAGTGTCTGCTGAAAAAGAGCCAGCTTTTCATTGCCGGTGAGGTCACCACCGACTACCAGCCCAACTACCAGCAGATTGTCCACGATGTGTTTACCCGCATCGGTGCGGAAAAGCTGGGGTGGAACATGAGCGACCTGCTCCGCATCGGCATTCTGGTCGATAAGCAGTCGCCGGACATCGCGCTGGGTGTGGACAAGGGCGGTGCCGGCGACCAGGGCATCATGTACGGCTACGCTACCAACGAGACGGCAGAGCAGATGCCGATTCCCTACATGGTTGCCACCAAGTTCCTGACTCTGCTGAAGAATCATCCGAGTAAGATGTTCCGAGCAGATGCCAAGGCACAGGTCAGCTATGATTACGACACCGGCCGAATCACCACTTTCCTCTGCTCCGTGCAGCACAGCCCGGATGTGGAGGTCAGCGATTTCCGACACATCATCGAATCCATGATGGTGCTTGCCGCTTGCGAGTACGGTCTGGACGGCGACTTCACGAAGCTGGTGAATCCCACGGGTCGATTCGTGCTGGGTGGTAGCTACGCAGACTGTGGTGTGACTGGCCGGAAGCTGGCGTGTGATACCTACGGCGGCATCGGTCGAATGGGCGGCGGTGCTCTGAGTGGTAAAGACCCTACCAAGGTGGATCGCTCCGCAGCATACATGGCGCGGAAGATTGCCAAGGACATCGTGCAGGCTGGCTACGCAGACAAGTGCGAAGTCCAGCTGGCCTACGCCATCGGCGTGGTACAGCCGGTGGGTGTGTCGGTGGAGTGCTTCGGCACAGAACACCAGCCTCTGGACATCATCGAAGCCTATGTCCATGACAGCTACGACCTCACACCGCAGGGTATCATCCAGCGGCTGGGACTGCTGGACGTAGACTACAACAAGGTCAGTGCCTACGGTCACTTCGGCAAGGCCGGCCTTCCGTGGGAGGACTGACCTATGCCGTACAGACCAAAGACACCGTGTCGGCATCCCGGCTGTCCAGAACTGGTCGAACCCGGTCGGCTTTACTGTGAGAAACACCTGCCTCTTCATCCAGAAGTAACAAGACCTGCTGCCAAGCGTGGTTATAACAGGCGGTGGCAGAAAGCGAGAAAATCGTATCTCGAAGCCCATCCGCTGTGTGTGGAGTGCATGAAAAACGGACGGTTTGTTCGGGCAACGGTGGTGGATCACATCAAGCCGCACCGTGGTGACCAGAAATTGTTCTGGGACCAGAGTAACTGGCAGGCTCTCTGCAAAGAGTGTCACGACAGGAAGACGCTGACCGAGGATATCAATCCGACCTACACCTACTGACAGGGCCCACCGGGGGCCGGGGTCACTTCTCTGTGGTGAAGTCACACGGAGACCGGTGCGGGCTTTCCTGTGAAAATCCGCAAAATTCATAGGCCGGGGGTCTGGCAATAACGGCGCAAAATGAAACTGAAAAATGTACAGGCATCGGAGCTGCGGTTCCGGTGCCTTTCTTTTTCCCCGAAATGAACCAAAGTACACGAAAAACCATGAGATTTTACGGCTTTCGTGTACTTTAGCTTGTTCCGGGAGGAGCAAAGGCGAGCGAGAATCGGCCGCCGCAAAAACAAAGTAACCTGGCGGGGCGGAGCCGATTCCCACTTCGCCGCTTTTCGCATGAATTATGAGATTTTTCTAAGAAACCGCCGAAGAAACGGCGAAAAATGAGGGGACGGTGAGGACAGATGGAAGATTACACGGCTGAGATGATCAAGGACATGGCATTTTCGTTCTGTCCTCAGTGTGGAACGGCAATCGTGCCGAATCATAAAGGCAGACCCCGGAAGTTCTGTTCACCAGAGTGCCGGTCCAGGTGGAACAATACCCATCCAAAGCCGGAAAACTGGAAAACGGTACGGTCGAAGATCTGCCCGGTGTGTGGGAAAGAATTCTCCTACCGCCACCAATACGGTCTGCCCAGAAAATATTGCAGCCGGGCCTGTGCCAACCGGGGCAGAGGAAGGGAGGCAGATGATGCAGCCGTTGAGTATTGAACGGGATGTCAGAAGAAATGGCGTCCGAATGGACTGTGTTTTTGAGGGAACTGCGTTTGATGCCGCCAGGGAGCAGGTGAGAATGCTCCGGCTTTCTGGAACGAAACTTTCTCAGATTGCAGAGCAGACGGAAATGTCTGTGGAACAGGTGATGGATTACTGCCGGGAACTGGGACTGCCGGAAACGGGAAGCTGTCATCTGGTGCCGCCGGGCCGAATGAAAGAACGCAGGTGTCCTATCTGTGGAAGGATCATTGGGCAGAGCGGAAGAGGGGCTCCGAGAAAATATTGCTCGGATGAGTGCTATGCCGAATATGAGCGCAGGCATTACAAACAAGAGAAAGCTGGCAGGGCAGCAATCTGCCAGAACTGTGGCCGTCCGTTTACAGCAATCTGCGAGAGCAGGAGCCAGCGGATGTTCTGCAGTCGAAACTGTTATTTTGAATTTCGATACGGACTGAAGGAGGCGAAGGAGCATGAAT
>CAVBWT010000103.1:0-2679 GCA_963599235.1 Lawsonibacter asaccharolyticus
TTTCCGGGCAGACTGCCATCCGGGTGACCATCCGCTCCGGTGGCGGCAAGGTCAACATCCGCACAGGCAACGGCACCAGCTACAGTCGTATTACCGCTGTGGCCAACGGTGCCGAACTGGAGTACGTAGCCACCGCCCTCAACGGCTGGCAGGCGGTGAAGATCGGCAGCCAGGTCGGCTGGGTGTCCGGGGAGTACAGCGAGATTACAACGGAATAAACCATTACGGGCTTTGCTTTCGGGCAAGGCCCATTTTATTTTGGGGAAATTTTTGAAAAACGTCCTTTTCGGGCATCTCCCGTGGCTACCCTATGGGAGGTGGCAATTTTGATGACGGAAACCCAGAAGAAGCGGATCAAAAAACTGCGCCAGCAGGGATTCGGCTATGTATCCATCGCAACGGAGCTTAAAGTACCCGTGGGGACGGTGAAGACATTTTGCCGCAGGAACGGCCTTCAAAGCGGCGATATTACGACTGACACACAACCCGAAAATATATCTCCCGAGCTGCCCGAATCCGGCTTGATAAGTGTCGAAAACAGAGGTAATACTACCAGTGCCAGCCAGCCCGAAAGCCTTGAAAACACTGGCTTTCAGGACGGTCAGCCTGTCTGTGAAGTGACGGTTTCCTACGCGGAGGAACCGGACGAAGGAGCCGTCGCGGACGTGCTGGCCATGCTGACAAACGCGCATTTCGGGAGGTGAAAAATACATGAAACGGGTGATATGCCTTTACCGCGTCTCCACCGTCGGACAGGTAGATCACGATGACATTCCCATGCAGAAGCTGGCCTGCCGCGAGTACGCGGCGAGCCATTCAGATTGGGAGATCGTCGATGAAATCTCGGAGAAGGGCGTTTCCGGATATAAAATCAGCACCAACGCCCGCGACGCCATTGTGGAAATCAAGAAGCGGGCGCTGCTGCATCAGTTTGACGTACTGCTGGTGTTTATGTTTGACCGCATCGGCAGAAGGGATGACGAGACACCCTTTGTGGTGCAGTGGTTCGTGCAGCAGGGCATTGAGGTGTGGAGCGCCAGAGAGGGCGAACAGCGCTTTGACAACCATGTGGACAAGCTGCTGAACTACATCCGCTTCTGGCAGGCGTCTGGGGAAAGTGAGAAAACGTCCATTCGTGTAAAGACCAAGCATTCCCAGATGGTGCAGGACGGGCAGTACCGGGGCGGCAATGTGCCCTACGGCTACAAACTGGAGCACCAAGGCCGCACCAACAAGAAGAATCAGGAAGTGCGGGATTTGATGATTGACGAGAACGAGGCCGCCATCGTGCGGGAAATCTTCGACCTGCTGACCAATCACGGATACGGCACGAATCGGGTGGCACAGTACCTCAACGATAAGGGAATCAAGACCAAACGTGGCACCACCCTCTGGCGGGGGACGAGCATCCGGGCCATCATCGACAACCCCATTTACATCGGCATTTACCACATGCATGGTGTGCAGTCCGAGCCCTTTGAGCATCTGCGCATCATTGACGACGACCTGTTCCACCGCTGTCAGCAGACGGTAAAAGGAAGATCCACTAAGAACTTCGGTGAAGAAGCCGTAGTCTTCCGGACGGATACCCGAAGCCTGCTGACGGGCGTCATCTACTGCGGGCACTGCGGATGCAGGCTTTGTTACAACCATCAGCACGATGTCCGAAAGTTGGCGAATGGCGGCACCGCCGTTTATGACTACGAGACTTACCGCTGCTATCGGAAAATTTCATCGAGGAGAACATGCACCGGGCAGAGCGCTTACAAAGCGACTGTCCTAAATGAGGCGGTTGAGCAACAGGTGAAGCTTTTCCTTTCCAGGATCGAGTCGGTGCCCAGAGAGAAGCTGATGGAGCTTGCCAGCGCCCGGAATGAGGAAACCTACCGGATTGCGCTTAAGCAGGCTCAGAAGGATTTCGAGAACGCCCAGAAGCAGGTGACCGCATTAGAAGAGGAAGCCGTGAAGGCGCTGACGGGTGAAAGCCAGCTAGATCTGGGATTGGTCAACTCCATGTTGGTCAAGCACCGGGCCAAGCTGGAAGCGGCCCGGACTGCCATGCAGGATGCTCAGGTGCGCATGGATGCGGAGAAGGAAAATGCCAAGGAAGCCAAGAGCCAGATTGACGAACTGCTCTCCTGGGCGGAGTGCTACGACAAGGCGGACATCGGAGCCAAGCACCTGATTGTAGCAAGGTTGGTGGAGCGAGTGGACGTCAGCACGGGCTACAAGGTACACATCAAGTTTCGGATTTCACTGAAGCAGTTCCTCGGTCAGGAGTAAAAGACTGACCGGGGAATTTTTCTGCGGAGCAAGAATGATGCTCCGCTGTTTTTTTATGGTAAAATTAGTGTATCCGTCCGGCATCCCGTTCACACAAAGCGGGCAAGCCGTCAACATCGAAAACGGGCAAGAAAGATACTCGAACGCCCAACCCGTTCACATCGATACCAGCAACCCGTATACATCGACGCGGGGCTACTGTTCACATCGACTCGAATGAACGGGATGGGCGACCAATCCGTCAACAGAGAAAATTGAAACCCTCAGAAAGCAAAAAATGAAACCCTTCCGAGGGCAGGGAATAAAAAAAAAGCCCTTGATTTACAAGGACTTTTCGAGGTTGGTGGTCGCAACAGGACTCGAACCTGTGACCCCATCGATGTGAACGATGTGCTC
>CAVBWT010000104.1:0-2657 GCA_963599235.1 Lawsonibacter asaccharolyticus
TCACGATTCGGATTGCTTCATAAAACAGACTGGACCGTGAACCATCCAGACCGTCTCTCTTGCCCGCGATGGACATATCCTGACAAGGACTGCCAAAGGTGATAATGTCCACGGGCGGCAGGTCTGCACCACTGATGGCAGATACATCTCCGTAATGCTTCACCTGCGGCAGACGCTTGGTCGTGACCCGGATGGCAAACGGCTCGATCTCACTGCTCCACAGCGGAGTGATCTGCCCGGTCAGAAGACCGCCCAACGGGAAACCCCCGCTCCCATCGAAGAGGCTGCCGAGGGTCAGAGTCTTATTCTGTTCTGTCTTCATCCGATGGCCTCCTCTCCGAGCATCTGCTCCTTGGCTTTCCGGTAAAAATCTCTGGACACTTCAAATCCATAGCTGTTGCGCCCCAGTTCCTGTGCTGCACGAAGGGTCGAACCACTGCCAGCGCACGGGTCAATAACCACATCACCGGGGTCAGTAAAAGTTTCAATCAGGCGTTTCAGCACAGAGATGGGTTTCTGGGAAGGGTGGATCTTCGGATACTCCTTGCCATCCCGTTTCCAGTCAAACCAGTTGAAGATCATGTGGGGCTTTCCGTCCTCACCGAGATTACGGAACTTCGGGAGCTTGCCCCGGTACAGCACCAGCGCATATTCCGTTGCACCCACGATCTTCATGTTGGCTTTGAGCACCTGCGGACTGTAGTTCTTGCAGAACACCAGAGGGATATAATTCTTGAAGCCGTATTTCTCAGCTTCTGTGATCACCTTCGGGATCTGCTGGAACGCACAGAACACGATCATGCACGGCGCATCCTTTTCGCCTGTGCCGGGTTCTTTCTTCAGCAGGCGGTTACAGAAATGGAAATATTCTGCAATGTTGAAAGTGAAGTCGGTATTGAATGCCGCCTTCCTCGCCTTGCTGCTCTCCCCGTTTTTGTTGTCGCCATCCACATACCAGTCCGGCCGGCTGGCGTAGAAGTCCGTACCGATGTTGTACGGAATATCTGCGATCACCAGCTGTGCCTTGGGAATGTTGTAGGACTTGAAATTCTGAAAGTTATCGTGGATGAGGACACACTTTACATCAGGCATCGGCATCCACACTTTCCGGCTCAAAGGTCGCCACTTCCTCGAACTTCAGCTTCTGACCGTCACGGATAACATACACATCCTCATAGTGACCCTCGCTGTGTTCGATGTACCGCTTCACGATAACATCCACGAACTTCGGGTCCAGCTCGACTCCCCGGCACACACGGTCGGTTTCCTCACAGGCGATCAGGGTCGAGCCGCTGCCGAGGAACGGATCGAGGACAATGCCATTGGTCATGGTGGAATTGCGGATGGGATAGCTCATCAGGCCAATGGGCTTCATGGTCGGATGATCTTTGTTGGATTTCGGCCGGTCATACTCCCAGATGGTCGTCTGCTTCCGGTCGGAATACCACTGGTGCTTTCCTTTCTGCTTCCAGCCATACAAACACGGCTCATGCTGCCACTGGTAAGGACTGCGGCCCAGCACCAGAGCATTCTTCTTCCAGATACAGCACCCGGACAGGTAGAACCCGGCATCCTTGAATGCCTTTCGGAAGTTCAGCCCTTCAGTGTCTGCATGGAAGATGTAGATGGAACCGTCATCGGCCAGATGCCCGTGCATCTGCTGGAACGCTGCCAGCAGGAACTGGTAGAATTCCGAATCACCCATGTTGTCGTTCAGGATCTTGCCGGCCGTTTCTTCCACGTCTACATTGTAAGGCGGGTCCGAAAGCACAAGGTTGGCCTTGGTGCCATCCATCAGGATGTCGTAGCATTCTGCTTTGGTGGAATCGCCACACAGGACGATGTGCTTTCCCAGATGCCAGAGGTCACCCTCTTTGGAAAAACACGGCTGCTTCAGCTCGGATTCTACATCGAAGTCATCTTCTTTGACCTCTTTGCTGTGTACCTTGTTGAACAGCGTCTCGATCTCAGGCGGGTCAAAACCTGTCTTGCCGAGATCGAAGTTGGATTCTTCGATGTCTTTGAGCAGGTCAGCCAGCAGGGAATCATCCCATGCACCTGTGATCTTGTTGAGTGCAATGTTCAGAGCCTTCTCTCTGGTCTTGTCGATGTCCACCACCGCACAAGGCACTTCAGTGTAGCCCAGTTCCATTGCCACGGTCAGACGCTGGTGGCCGCCGATGATCGTCATGTCTGCATTGACCACCAGCGGATCAGCAAACCCAAACTCCGTGATGGAGTTCTTGATCTTTTCGTACTCCTTATCCCCCGGCTTCAACTTTTTCCGGGGATTGTATGCGGCCGGCTTGAGTACAGACACCGGCAGCATCTTCAGTTCAGCAGTCGCTTTCATGTAAGTCCTCCCAATTCAGATTTACACGCGCATGACCTGAGAAAAAGGGATGAAAAAAGAGCCGAACAAAAAGCCCGACTCCAATTCATCGCTCTCTCCGCCAACTTCCGACTGCGACTTTTCAGACATCTCGCACCATTCTGGATTTTCTCCGTTCACAGATGCCAGCACCTTATCTTCCGCATAGTCAATCGCATGTACACAGATACCGCCGGTGTTGAACATAGGGAACACACCGATCACTTTCTCATTCATGCTCCTTCGCCTCCTTCAGTCCGTATCGAAATTCAAAATAACAGTTTCG
>CAVBWT010000105.1:0-2635 GCA_963599235.1 Lawsonibacter asaccharolyticus
GTATCCTCCCCTGTCGCCTTAAGGCTTCGCTCATCGGTATAGCCGTTTGCCACACCTGTGTAAGTAATGCGGAAGAATCCCTCACCGCAGGGCTTTCCGGCATCCGGCCCGTTCTCCAAAATTGCACCACAGTGCAGATTTCCAAACGGAGAACCCTTGATGCTCTTTACCTTTTTCTTGCCGGGTCCTTTGGTCATATCCGTCCTCGGCTTCTCAAACAGCATAGTCTGCACCTTGTCCCAAGTCACACGGTCAATGATGCCGACATGGTGGTTCTTCACATAATAGCGAGGTGCTTCACCCTTGTTGATACTGGAACGGTGGGTCAGGAAGTCTTTGGTGATGGTCTTCTGCATCTCGATGTCGCCCACATACTTCTCATTCCGCAGGACGATCATGATGGAGCTTGCGCTCCACTTCTTTCCGTTGACCGTGAACTTTTCCATCTGATTCAGTTCCCGTGCGATTTTATTCGCCGTCTGCCCTTTCACATAGCGGTCGAAAATGTACCGAATGATTTCTGCCTGCTCCGGCACGATGACCCACTGCTTATTGGCTCCCATCTCATACCCAAGCATCCGCTTCAGATTGATGTGCGGGATGCCGGCCTGAAAGTTCTTCTGGATGCTCCAACGGATGTTGTCCGAAATGGAACGGCTCTCATCCTGTGCCAGTGCCGAAAGAATGGTCAGAATCAATTCGCCTTTGGCATCCAGCGTATCGATGTTCTCCTTTTCGAAGTAGATGCCCACAGGTGGCTTCAGCTGTCGAAGCTCACGGGTACAGATCAGGGAGTCGATGGTGTTTCGAGCGAATCGGGAAATGGACTTTGTAACAATGTAGTCCAGCTTTCCGTCCATCGCGTCCTTCATCATGCGGTTGAATTCCTCACGATGCTCTCGGTTCGTACCAGACTTTGCTTCATCGGCATAGATCCCGGCGAATATCCAGCCGGGCTTCCGAGTGATAAGGTCTTTGTAGAACGCTTTCTGGGTCGTATAGGAAGTCTGCTGGCTCTCATCTCCTGTGGAAACACGGCAGTAAGCCGCCACACGAATGTTGGTCTGGCTTTTCAACTGCCCGCCATTCTGCACCGATCGTACACTGGCGGGTATCACATCAACTTTTTGTCTTGTCATAATGTCTCCTCCGTTTTCTGCATATTTTCTACTCCGACATTTTCACCATTCTGCCCGAAACTTTTGGGAGGCGGTTTGGACCACGCCCCCGTAAGCCTTTAGATTTCCTCTGATTTTTCTGGTTCCTAAAGCGGCAAATTTCATTTCGTCGAATTCCCACTCAGGCCTGTACATAATCGTTTTGTTGTGAAACGATTTCTGCGCAATATGGGGAGTCGGCTGGAGTTGATCCACTGAGGCTACACGACAGTAGGCCGCCACACGAATGCTGGTCTGGCTTTTCAACTGCCCACCATTCTGTACTGGTCGCACACTGGTGGGAATCACATCTGCTTTTTGTCTTTTCATAAGGGTTCTCCTTTCCGTCAGCCTTATGGCTGACTCTTACTTTCTTCGTGTCCTTTTTACATATTTCTTCCGCTGGCTGCCATCACGCATGGTATGCCCGTCATAGTAGCTGGCGGTGTTGCGGTAATCTTCAATGTTGGAATCCATCTGTACCTCGGTCTTGGTGTCATCAAACCAGTGGACCGTGAACTTCAGCGGTGAATGGATGGTAATGGAAAGGATGAACGCCTTGCAGTGTTCTTCGGTCACTTCATTCAAGAAGGCCACCGTACCATCCTGACCCGCCGGGAGGTTCTTCATCCACTCGATTGCCTTTTCTCTGCGTTCATAGTCGCTCTCCAGTTCTTCCCAGTAGTTTTCCATGTAGTCGAGCTGTTCGGTCAGCTTCTGCTCGGTGTCTGTATCTTTCTGAACATCCTGCTCCAGCTTCTCAATGAGCTTTTTCTTTTCTTCAATGGATGCAGGGTCGATCATCTCATCTCCGAGGACTTCCAGACGGGTCTGCATCACATCCACCTGACTCTTCAGAAGCCGAATCTTCTTATTGGCACTTTCCACACTGGTGTGAGCGGCAGCAATCTGCTTCTTGTAAAAAGCACGGTCGCGCTCCATGAAGTCCAGCTTCTGGATGCTTTCCAGTCTTGCAAGCATCTGGCTCACAAAGGAATCTGCTTCAGGGGCGAAGTTGTCATACTGCTCCTTGAAGCGTCCGCTCATGATATCTGCCACAGCCACATTGTCGTGGATGGGCTTGATGGTCAGCCGGAACCGCTCCAGAATCGCCTTGCGGAATGCGCGGACAACCTGTTCCTCGTACACCTTTTCCGCATGGCAGATGCACTTTCCAGTGGTCTGGCTGCTTGTAGGGCATCTCCAGATGGGATTGCTTCCATTTCCGTTTGTCACATGGAAGAACCGACCGCACTCCCCACAAATAAGTCTTTGAGAAAAACCTCTCGGTTTCTTGTCTGACCGCGACCTGTCATACAGCGCACTGTTCGCCTTTACGACCTCCTGCGCTTTTTGAAACAATTTCTCATCAACGATTGCCGGATGGTGATTCCGAACAAAATACTGTGGAACTTCACCTTTGTTATCCCGAACTTCATGGGTCAGGTAATCCGGAGTAAACTTCTTCTGGATGAGGA
>CAVBWT010000106.1:0-2472 GCA_963599235.1 Lawsonibacter asaccharolyticus
ATGAGGGCGAGGAGATCCCGGAGAGCGATACCACCTTCGGTCAGACCATGCTGTCCGCTTACAAGCTGGGTACCATGATCAAGATCTCCAATGAGCTGCTGAACGATTCCGCTTTTGACCTTGCGACCTATGTCGCCCGTCGTTTCGGTGTGCGTATGGGCAATGCCGAGGAGCGCGCCTTTATCACCGGCGACGGTGTGGGCAAGCCTCTGGGCCTGCTGGCCGAAGCTGGCGGCGCAAAGGTAGGCGTGACCGCCGGCAAGAAGGACGCCGTTACCTTTGATGAGATCTTCAAACTCTACTATGCGCTGAAGGCTCCATACCGCAAGAAGGCACAGTTTCTGTGCAACGAAGCTCTGGTGTTGCAGTTGATGACCATTAAGGACAACAACGGCAACTATATCTGGAAGCCGGGTCTGGAAATCGGCAAGCCGGACACCCTGCTGAACAGGCCGTTGAAGACTTCCACCTTCATGCCGGAGATCAAGGGTGGCAGCAAGGTTATGGCCTTTGGTGATTACAGCTACTATTGGGTGGCTGACCGCCAGAACCGCACCTTCCGCCGCTTGAACGAACTGTATGCCCGTACTGACCAGGTCGGCTTCCTGACTACCCAGCGTGTGGATGGCAAGCTGATCCTGCCCGAAGCCGTGCAGCTTCTGCAGATGGCACCGCAGGGCTAAGTTTTGCCCGGAAAGGAGGAGCCGGTTATGGCACTGATTCCGCTTTATGAAGCAAAGACCTACCTCCGGGTAGACAGCAGTGATGAAGATGCCCTGATCGGTATCCTATTATCTTCTGCGGAGCAGATGTGTAAGGATGTGGGCCGCCTGTCGGAAGACCAGTGGGAAGCAGTCAATGCCGTTGACCGGGATGCCGAGAACGGAGTACAGCCCACAAGGGAACTGGAAGCCCTGCGCAGCACTTGCCGTGTGGCAATCCTGTATGCGCTTGGGTATCTCTATGAACACCGGGACGAAGCTGACCATCACCAGCTGATGCTGACGCTTCGTTCCATTTTGTTTGCTGTGAGGGAGGGAAAGTTCTGATGATCGAGAAACTGAACGAGCGGATCACGATTGAGAAAAGCACAGTCGTGGCTGATAAGGTCGGCAATCATCGGAACACATGGGAGGAATACTTCACCTGCTTTGCCTATGCTTCGACTTACCAGTCGCAGGAGGAAGAGGGTGAGGTCATAGCAGAGCAGAAGAGCGTAGTGTTCACGGTTCGCTGGTGCAGTGAGACCAGAAGATTGACTTCCACGGGTTATCGCATCCGCTTCCGGGAGCAGTTCTATAATATCGAATCCATTGACCCGATGAACTGTGGCAAGAAGATTCTGAAAATCCATTGCCGATTGGAAAGGAGGCAGCCAGATGAGCAAAACGGTCAGCATTGATGAAATGGCAGATGCCATCAATGAGGGACTGAAAGAGTATGCGAACCTTGCCTCCGCCGAGGTCAAGAAAGCGGTCCGAAAGTCAGCCAAGACCGTTAAGGAACAAATCCAGTCCGGAGCACCGTCCAGAACCGGGCGGTATAAGGAAAGCTGGGTGGCAACGAAACAGTCTGAATCCAGCCAGGGACTTCAGATGGTGGTGCATTCCAAGAACCGCTATCAGCTGGCACATCTGCTGGAGAAAGGACACGCCAAACGTGGTGGTGGCCGAGTAGCTGCCAGACCGCATATCGCCCCGGCGGAGCAGGCTGGTATCGAGCAGCTCCAATCCCTGATTGAAAAGGCACTGAAATAGGAGGAGCACATGACCCACGAAGAAGTGAAAGCACTGGTGGAAGAAATGGGGCTTCCCTATGCGTATGACCATTTCGCAGAAGGAGAAAGCCCAGCTCCGCCGTTTATCTGCTTCCTGTATCCGAAAGCCGAGAACTTCGGTGCGGACAACCTTGTGTACCACCATTTCAACCGGCTGGACATTGAGGTGTACACCGACTATAAGGACCCGGATATGGAAGCAGCGATTGAAGAGGTCCTGACAGCGCATGAACTCTATTATGAGAAAAGTGAAGTCTGGATTGAAACCGAAAAAATGTATGAAGTCCTGTATGAACTGACCGTGTGATGTTCAAGCAGGGCATTTTTATGGGAGGATTTTATGGCAAATAAGAAAAGCAACAAGGTTAAATTTGGCCTGAAGAACTGCCATTATGCCAAGGCGACCTTTGATGAAGATGGCAGCGTTACCTATGCAAAGCCGGTCCGCATCCCCGGCGCAGTCAGCCTGTCTATGGATGCCAATGGCGAAATTGAGCCCTTTTACGCAGATAATGTCGCCTATTATGTCGTGAATAACAACTCTGGTTACGAGGGTGATCTGGAAATTGCCCTGATTCCGGAGAGTTTCCTCACGGACATCATGCATGAGGAACTGGATGCCAATGGCGTGCTGGCTGAGAATGCCAACGTGGAACTGGAGCATTTCGCTTTCCTCTTTGAGTTCGATGGCGACC
>CAVBWT010000107.1:0-2433 GCA_963599235.1 Lawsonibacter asaccharolyticus
CCCTGCTCGATGCGGACGAGCCACGGAGTCAGGGAATGCATCACGAAGTTCAGCGATTGGTATTCGATGTTGGAAAAGGTCGCATGGGACAGATCTGCCACCAGATGTGGAGGCACACGGAAGATGCGGCAGATCTCCGTCACCGAGAACTGTTTGCTCTCCAGAAATTGACTGTCCTCCGGGGGCAATGACACGGCCTTGTAGGTCATGCCTTCTTCGAGGACGGCCACACGGTGTGCATTCGCCGCACCGCCATAAGCCGCTTCCCAGTTATCCCGGACACGGTTTGGGTCTTTCATGACACCGGGGTGTTCCAGCACACCGCTGGGCTGTGCGCCGTTCTTGAAGAACGCCGAGCCGTACTTGTCCACCGCAATGGAAGTGCCGAGGCTGTTCTTCATCATGGCGATCGGTGAGAAACCGATCAGGCCATTGAAGCCCAACCCCGGCACATGGAAAATCTCATCCCGGCGAAAGTAGATGTCCTTGTTCTGCTCTCCCGGAACTTCATCCGTATAGGCGTGGTAGATGTAGTACAGCTCGCCGCTTTCATCGCGGTCCACTTCAACATTTTCCGGCAGCAGCGGATACAGCCCCAGCACAGTGTTTTTGCCATCCCGGACGATTTGTGCGTAGGCATTGCCCCAGAGAAGCAGATGGGTCATCAGGGTCTCCCAGAAAACGAAGGCCGTCATTTCCGGGTTTGGCTGTCGGTACAAAATCTTGTACAGCGGATGATCCCGTGCCTTTTCCTTGTTGCCGTTGTCGTCCGTCACCCGATACAGGTGCAGCGGCAGAGCTGCAATGGACTCGGCCAGCAGTCGGACACAGGCATACACGGTCGGGATCTGCCTGGCCGCTTTCTCATCCACCTGCTCTCCTGCATTGGAACGGCCAAACACAAAGGTCTGCCCGGAATCACGGACATTGTCCGAAACTTCTGGCAGACCTTGTTTGGGTGGTGATTCTGTTTTGGGGGAGTCCCTTGGGTTTTCAAAACCCAGCCATCCCCAGAATGTCATCTTTCAACAAATCCTTTCTTTTTTCTCTTTTTTCCTTTCCTTGTTTTCCAACAAGTGGTATAATTAATTTATACTGTTGCTTACGGAGGTTTTTTCCATGCTGACGATAAATCAGTTAATGCGATATCTGCGTTCCAAACATCATATTACTGTCAAGAGCAATCAGTCTCAGGCATTACGCAACATGGGATATTATCATGGTTTCAAAGGCTATCGTTTTATCCGAACCCCGAACCAAAGGATTGCTTTTTCTTCGTTTGATGAAGTCTCCGCTTTAAACAATTTCGATATGAAGTTGAAAGCGTTATTTTATCCTAAGGTCATGTTTATCGAAACTGCATTAAAGAGCTATGTGATTGAAGCCACCCTTAAGGATTCTCATTCTGAGAACATCGACACAATCTTCGGTAAATCAATCACAAACTACCGTTCCTTTACTCCAGGTAGCAGAAACTATCATCAGGAGTACGCAAAACGCATGTCTCTTCGTAGCAAAATCAACAGTGCCTTGCTTCGTGATTATGGAAACAAAAAGCAAACCGTCAATCACTTTTTTGACACAGACCGTTCCATGCCTATTTGGGCGGCTTTTGAATCCCTGACACTGGGTGAATTTGGAACTTTCTTTGCGTGTGCAAACTCGAATGTCAAAAAGAGTACTTCTGCAATACTTCACCTTCCTAGTCAACTTGACGCTGATGGAAGAATTACAGAGTTCATTATTTATTCAATCAAGGATCTCCGTAATGCTGTTGCTCACAACAACACTATTTTCGACACACGATTCCGAACTGGTGAGATCAATCAGCGTCTTGTTGCACTTTTAGAAACCGAAATAGGCATTTCAAATCTGGATTTCAAATATATTTATTCATACGTCATTCTCCTAACCTACGTTCTCAGGAAAATGGGTGAAACCAAAACATCCTGCAAGCAATTTTTGAATGCGTATATTGCTTTGACCGATGAATTGCGCACACAACTCCCGGCAAATGTCTGCAATCAAATTCTGGGCACTCAGCAGCGTCCACACCTGCGCCAGTTGCAAAATTTCATTTCCAATTCGTAAGATTCTCTTGCATAATTTCTTTTCTTGTGGTATAGTATAGCTATGAATTGCGGTGGTCGTCTTCGGACAACACCTTGAAAGAGCCTGATGCGTCGGGCTCTTTTTGTCTTTTATTCTTCCTCCAACTCCGTCAGACCGGCAAGGCTGGTACCGAGGGAGGCTACGCCGGCCACGATAGCCGCACTGCCGATTGCCACCCAGTCCACCGTGCCGCCGGGAAGTTGGGTCACGACCAGAGCCGCGCCGGTCTGGAACATGGTCTTTGCGGCGCGGATACCTGCAGCGCGCCCCATCGGTCAAAGGCAATCTCTTTGATGTGGTAGGTCTTACCCAACTCTTCAA
>CAVBWT010000108.1:0-2419 GCA_963599235.1 Lawsonibacter asaccharolyticus
CCGATGAAGAAATTCTGGAACTGGATCAAAAACAGTGACGACACCAGAATCCTCCGGCTGGAAGGTCCCATCGATGAGGAATCTTTCTGGGGCGATGAGATCACGCCGCAGATGTTCCGGGATGAGCTGGAATCTGGCGAGGGGGATGTGACCGTCTGGATCAACAGTCCAGGTGGTAATGTGTTCGCCGCTGCCGAGATCTATACCATGCTTAAGGACTACAAGGGAAGTATCACGGTCAAAATCGATGCGATTGCGGCTTCGGCGGCATCCGTTGTGGCAATGGCCGGTGATACCGTCCAGATGAGTCCAGTTGCCATGCTGATGATCCATGACCCACTCTATTTCAGACAATATCCACTGGGGCTACCAGAAACGGTTTCAGGCAGGACTGCCCAAGGTCAACCTCGACCGCATGATTGGATATGACCTCGGAGAAAACAATGAGTGGATTATCAACGAAGAACAGGCTGAACCTGTTCGGTATCTTTTCAAACGGTATGCATGCGGAGGAGGTGCAACAGCAATCATCCGAGAGATGAACGAACACGGCTGGACGACACTATCGGGAAGTGCATGGAATATCAGCAGCTTTAATAATGTACTTCGCAACGAGAAGTTCGTTGGTGATTTGGAAATGCAGAAATATGTGACGAGTAGTTTCCTGACGCACAAGGCTGTTGCAAACAGAGGACAGTTTCCCAAGTACTATATTCGTGACCACCATGCTCCTATTATCGATCGAGCGACATGGCTGATTTGTCAGGATGAATTGAGCAGAGATAAGCCCTTGGCAAGCCGAGATACGGGTAAAATCTGCTGTGTGAATATCTATTGCGATAAGTGTGGAGGCTTATTGGAGCATCGAAGAAGAAAATTTGCGGCCTATTGGTTCAATGCCGAGAACTTGCAGGATATTCCAGCCGGCCGCCGAGCAGATCCTTTGTACGGAGCCGGAAAACTGTGCTGTGTAAATGAGGAGTGCAAGCAAACCGAACTTTATGAAATCGCAGTAGAGCAGGGATTTATGGAACTGCTGTACCGATTAAAGCGTGACTATGAGAAAAATGGTGAAACTTCGGAGCTTGCTCGGAAGCATAAAGAATCGTGGAAAGAGGGTAAGGACCAGTCAGAACGCATTGCCGAGCTTCGAGAAAAACTCACGAAACTGGACTTGAAGTATAGACAGCTATATTTCAGACAAGCAGAAGCTCAAAAGCGCGAAAATGAGATGAAGCGTCCTGTGATTCAGGAAAATCTACAGGAAGAAATTCAGCAAGGAACGACAGGAATGGACGATATTCTCTCTGACTTTGATAAAAAGCGGATTGCCATTGAGTATGAAGCTGAGCGAGGAAGCGTGGATGAAATGTATGATACTTTGCTGGCTGATATGCTGAAACACCGAGCAGAAGTTGAGGAAGAACTCCGTTCACTGGAAAAAGACAGTGTGAGGGGAATGATTCTGAAAAAGAAATATGAGCTGTTCCTCGAAAATCTGCTGGCACTGCCGGAAGTGAATGCTTGCGGAGAAAAGCTGATTGTGCATGGCTTAGATGATAAGGAACCTGTGTGGACAGAAAAAGGAGTGTTTCTCACTACACCTGATTTACTGGAATTCAACAGAGAGATGTATGCAGTCAATGTAGAAGCTGGTTTTCTGGATGGTGATACGATAACCTATAAATTCATTTATGGGATGGAGTTCACCACGACAGAAAATCAGAGAAGCACAAAAGACTTTCGATTCTATCGACTTTATGATGAAAATTCTAAGCCGAGATTGGCTGAAAATGAGGCCGAGGTTCTTGGAGAAGCAGTTCAGATAGAACACAGAAAGAAACGGAAGCGCAAAGGTCAGTCATTACAAGGCTGACGGAAAGGAGCAGGATTATGACAAGCCAAAAAGTAGATGTGATTCCCGCCAGTGTGCGGTCAGTGCAGAACGGTGGGCAGCTGAAGAGCCAGACCAACATCCGCGTGGCAGCCTACTGCCGAGTGTCCACTGGAGATGAGAGTCAGCAAACTTCCTACACGACCCAGAAAGCATTCTACAAAGACCTTATTACGCGGAAACCGGGCTGGATTTTCGCTGGAATCTATGCGGACGAAGCCAAGTCGGGTACGAACCGAGAGCATCGTGAGGAATTCAACCGTATGATGAAAGACGCGATGGACGGAAAGTTGGACTACATTGTTACGAAGTCTATTTCCCGATTTGCGCGTAATACGATTGATTCCCTGACGTGTACCCGTGAACTTCGACAGCTGAAGCCGCCTGTGGGTGTTTATTTTGAAAAGGAGAACATAGACACACTGGATGCCAAAGGTGAATTGATTCTGACCATTCTTTCAGCTCTGGCGCAGGATGAGAGCCGTTCCATTTCGGACAACATTCGCTGGAGCATCCAGAAGAAGT
>CAVBWT010000109.1:0-2412 GCA_963599235.1 Lawsonibacter asaccharolyticus
GTATGTCGGCGAAGGTGAAGCGAATATTCAGTTTAAGAGTTCTCTCGGCGTCCTCGAAGCTGCATATGCCTACTACGGTCCCACGGAGCTGAACAAGAAGCAGACTGTTGCTGGTTGGTATGACGAAGACGCAGAAGAACTCGCAGAATACACCTTTGCATCTTGCGAGGGATTTCAGGTTTCTGCAGGCTCGGCTTGCAACTTCCAGTATTCTGGCGAAGTCAATATGGCTGAAACCGATGTTCCGTTTCGTAAAAACCTATCAATGCAGGGCAACATCCGCCCAACATCAGTAGACATTCAGGATCTTATTCCTGTCGATGGGAATGATGGGAATGCGGAATACATCGGTTATGGAGAGGTGAACATTCAGTTTGCTTCATCACTTGGAGTTCTTCAATCTGCGTATGCGTACTACGGCCCCAAAGAGTTGAACAAAAAGCAGACCGTGGCGGGTTGGTACGATGAAGATACGGAAGAACTCGCCGAGTATACATTTGCGGCAGGAGAAGGTTTCAAGATTTCGGCTGGTTCAGCCGGTTATCTCCGTTTCCCGGAACTCTAACAACAATCTTGTGCGGCGCATGGTGTGCCGCGCAGAAAACAAGCAAAGGATAAGAAAATGAAGAAACTCATGTTTATGCTTGCGGCAGTCGCACTGGCGGCTTGCACACAAGCAGCCTCGGTGTACTGGACTTGTACATACGTTGCAAAGGGCGCTGAAGACTATGTCAACAACGGGCTCGCGTTCTTCGTGAACGCAGCCACGCTGTCGCAGTCGGAGATGCTTGCCTTTAAAGGCAAGGGCGCCGATGCTATCAGTTCAGCTCTTAATGGATTCTATTCCTACACGGGCGGCAGCGATGGTAAGTACTCTGTTGCCAAAACGGATGCAGTTGACAACGCGACTCTCGGTCTTTCAGATGCCACGGCTTCACAAGCATATCTCGTAATTTTCGATACTCCGACAATTACGGATGCGTCCAGTTTCTACGTAACTGAAGTAAAGTCCTTCGACACCTACAGTGGAAGTGAGTCCCAACAAATAAAGTGGGGAGATCAGGAAGAAGCATCATCTGCTGGAGGTGCGTGGTCGTCTGCCTCCTCCGTTCCGGAACCGACCTCTGGTCTGCTGATGCTTGTCGGTCTCGCGGGCCTCGCCCTGCGTCGCCGCCGCGTCTAAACTGTTTCCATCAGATAACGAAGAAGCCGCCCTCATGTGAGGACGGCTTCTTTACGTATGGTGAATTGGTATAAGGTCTCTTCCGATTCCCTATTCCCAATTCTCAGTTCCCATCTCACGCACGTTTGCGGCGGAGCGCAAGACCGGCAAGGCCAATCAGCATGAGCAAGCCGCTCGTGGGCTCCGGAACACCAGAAGCGGCAGCCCAACCATCAGCAGACTTACTGGCTGTAGCCTGTGAAGACCACTTGACGCCAACTGTGTCATCGACACCCGAATAGGTGCTCAAGCTCTTAGTTGCTGTGAGATAGAACTTCGAACTGTCGGTGACGGTTGCCGTATCGAAGATCATCAGATAGGCCGTATAATCTGACCCGTCGCTAAGGCCAAGCTTTGCGTTGCCAACACCAGGGCTTGAGACTGAAAACGCACCGTCGGATGCTGTGTACGAATACGCAGAACCGAGAGCGGTCGTGATCGCGTCCGCACCCTTCCCGGCGAGTGCTTGCGCACCGCTGTAAGAGAGCATATCCGTGGTGAGGAAGTAGGCAATGCCAGACACTTTGTCCGTATCATTGCCTGCATAGACATTGGTGCAAGTCCAGTACACCGATGCCGCCTGTGTGCAAGCCGCAACTGCGACCGCCGCAAGCATAAACATGAGTTTCTTCATTTTCGTTTTTCCTTTTTCTTGTTCAGTTTCTGCACGACACACTATGCATCGCACAAAATTGTTTTAGAATTCCGGGAAGCGGAGGTAGCCCGCCGTGCCAGCGGAGAGCTTGAAACCCTCACCAGCAGCAAACGTGTAGTCAGCGAGTTCTTCGTTGTCCTCGTCATACCATCCAGCGACCGTCTGCTCCTCACTCAATTCGCCAACCCCATAGTAAGCGAAGGAGTTAAGGAACTTGCCACGATCATTGATGAACTGAATGTTGATTTCGCCATCACCGATGTAATCGCCCTCGCCGTCAACGGGAAGGAGCTTCTGAATGTCAAGCGCACCGCCAGCAACCCCGATTTGATCAAACGTGCAGACTTGCTGCGAGAGGTTCTTGCGAACGTCCTTGTTGAGGTAGCCCACGACCGAGCTGCTGACAATGCCGTCGGCGAACACTGCGCCGCCGTGAGGGGAGTGGGGATAACTGCGAATCGAGGACGACAAAACCGGATTTCCGCCATTTCCCGTTGACTGGCATTGGTAAAATCTCCTTCCCCCAACAGATAAG
>CAVBWT010000110.1:0-2257 GCA_963599235.1 Lawsonibacter asaccharolyticus
CGCCCTTGAGGTGGTAGAAGGAGGTGCGATTTTATGAAGAAAAGCACGGTAAAAAGTGAAAACACGCAGATGGGCAGGGCGTTCAAGGTGACCATCACCGAGACCTACCAGAGAACCATCACGGTTTACGAATCCGAGATGAAAGAGCCGACCGTCGAGGAGGCTCAGCGTGTGGCAGAGGACTGGTGGCAGGACAGCCAGATTGAACTGGGAACGGAAGATTTTCAGGGGGTGGAATTCACGGGCAGGGAGGACGGTGGTTCGGATGAATGAGCGGTTTGAACTCATTAGCCGGACGCCATCGAAGTTTTACCTCGCCTACGGAAGTAACCTCGACATGGAACGGATGGGAAGAAGATGCCCTTACGCAGTTCCGGTTGGTGTGACTGAGATTTACGGCTACCGGCTTTTGTTCAAGAAGAGCAAGACCGGAAGCTACGCGACCATCGAACAGGACGCCAACGAAAGTGTACCGGCTGTGGTCTGGAAACTTTCAGAATATGATGAACTTCTGCTGGATCGATATGAGGGCTTCCCACGGTACTACTACAAGAAGCAGTTCCAGCTTCCCGTCTGGAACATGAACGGAAACCGCATGAAGAAGCCGAAGACCTGCATGGCCTATGTGATGCACGAGGAACGACAGCTTGGCTGCCCGGACTTTGAGTATTTCGACCTTCTCCGAGGCGGATACAGCGATTGGGAGTTTCCGCTGGACACACTGAAGCGAGGGCTTGCCGCCAGCATCGGAAGAACGGAAGCCGTCCGGTATCTGAAGAAACTGCGAATGGTGTAAAAGTACACGATCACAGGAAGAAAACATTGTGCAGTATATGATGCTCATTGGCCTTGATAAATCAGGGCAAAAGAGTGATATATACCATACCGCCAGACAAGAGCGGAGAACAAAACAGAACTTGAAGGGAGCGAATGAATATGAAGAACAAGAAATATTACATTGCCTACGGCAGCAACCTGTCGGTGGAGCAGATGGCATACCGGTGTCCGGATGCCACGATCGCAGGACAGGCGGTGCTGGCCGGCTGGGAACTTTTATTCCGGGGCTGCGCCACCATTGCACCGAATCCGAAGAAGAACACCCCGGTTCTGGTGTGGGAGATCTCCGAGAGGGATGAAAAGAACCTCGACACCTACGAGGGTTTCCCGACCTACTACCGCAAGGAAGATCTGAACATCGAACTGCTCCGTGAGGGGGCAGAGCCGGAGATGGTGACCGCGATGGTCTACATCATGGAAAACGACTTCGGTCGGCGTTCACCGAGCCAGTATTACTACAAAGTCCTGCATGACGGCTAGGATAGCCGCTTGAATGTGTGCGGAATAGACGGTAATATGCTCATACCGAAAGGGCAGAAAGCCCAAAGGAATAACGAAAATACGGAGGATTTCACCATGAAACACACATTCAAAGCAGAGAAGAACGAGTACACCTTCAAGACCACGACCACCCAGGAGCACCTCGAAATGCAGGTCACCGCGGGGGACGGCATGGTGTGCAAATATGGAGACCACATTCTGATGGCAGACCGCTATTGGAAAGGCGGCTTCATCGCAGGCATCTACGAGTTCATTGAAACACCGGAAGAGACTGGGGTTTGCGAATGCGAATGCCGCCTGAACTTCTGCGAGAGGTCGGAAATGAGCTTCGAGGACGGCGGTCACGCAATGGCATGGGCAATCAGCCGGGTGCAGTAAGCACCCAGGGACAGGGCTCCCGGACGGGGGCTTTTGCTCGTTGTGGTGAAAATCCTTTGTGTGAGAAATGTAGTCCCATTTTGTTCAGATACGACAATAATCCACAAGATTATTCTCCGTCTTTCTGCATCGAATTTACTTGATAATGTCACGAAACAGAGGGAATATGTGACTGCCCAAAGAGAAGAAACGGGCGGAAAGGAGCGATAAATTATGAGTGCTGGTACGGATTTTCTTGCAAGTTTACAGAAAACGACGGTGAAGAATACCGTGCAGAAGAAACAGCAGAAGAGAGCAAATGCATCCGCTGTGGATGTCGCGGCTTTACTGGAAGCCGCTCTCAGGCAGAAGAAACCTACGGAAGCTGTGGCAGATGTTCGTCAAAGTGCGGATGTCGCCACAGCTTTTTTGTTACCGCCGACTGACACGCATCAAGGCAAGTCTACTCAACAAAAGCCGAAAAGTGCATCAGATAAAGCAGTACCCCAGAAACAACCGACCTCAAAATCCAAAGACATTGTGGATGCCGGTATCACGGCCC
>CAVBWT010000111.1:0-2214 GCA_963599235.1 Lawsonibacter asaccharolyticus
TGCGTGGAGTAGAAAAGGCATACAGCCAGAGCTGGACGGCTATCAGCCAGACGGTACGAACTGGTACGGCAGGTGTGAGTGCCGCAATGAAATCCGCATGGAGTTCTATTACGACCAGCACCAACAGCACATGGAATACCATTAAATCCAGCATCCAGAACAGCTTCTCGGCAGTGAAGTCCAATGTGACCTCTGCAACAGCAGCGGTGAAATCTTCCATGACGAGTGCATGGAATGCAGTGAAGAACCTGACGAATACAAGCTGGAATGGGATCAAAACGGTCATCACGACAGCGTGGAACAGCATCAAGAGCCTTACGACTTCCTCTGTGTCTGCGGTCCGTACCACAGTGACCGGTGGATGGAGCGGGGTACAGTCCTCGACCAACTCTACCTTTAATAATGTGAAGTCCACGGTATCCTCTGCAATGGCGAACCTGCGCAGTACGGTATCCTCCGGTGTGGCAAGCATCAAGAGCAGCTTCAACTCGCTTAGTTCGATTGCTTCTTCGGCATACCGCTGGGGTGCAGATATCTGCTCCCAGATGGCGGCAGGTGTCCGGGCGGCAGCCGGTTCCGTGATCGCGGCGGCGGAAAATGTCGCAAGCAGGGTTAGAAGCCTTCTGCACTTCTCGGTGCCGGATGAAGGTCCTCTGTCCGATGCGGACACTTATATGCCGGACTTTATGAAGCTGCTGGCGACAGGCATTAAGAAGAATGTCAAATCGGTGGTGAAAGCCGTGCAGGGGCTTGCCGGTTCCATGAGCGACAACCTGACAACTCCGGTGGATTCTCTGGGTGACTGGATGGATTCCGTGGTCGGCAGTTTTGCTACTACGATCAAGAGAAGTCAGAGCGGTATCGGCAGTGCTGCAAGGGATGTGGGCAGTGGTATCCAGACCCAGCTCATGTCCGGGCTTTCTGGTCTGAAGACACAGTTCCGGCAGCTCTGGACAGACCTTGAGGGGATCACCAAAGCCGCAGTCGGAAATATGAGCGATGAGGTGAAGCAGGGCTTCGCGGATATGAAAGATTCCATTAGTGAACTGAGTTCTCAGACCAGTTCCCTTGGAAATGCGATCCGCAGCCTTGGTGATACTTTTAACTCCGATTTCCTAAAGAGCCTGGGCAACGGTATCAGCAAAATCGGCGATACGGTCAATACGGTAATGGGGCTTGTGGACAAGCTCGGTTCGATGAAGAACACACTTGGAAACCTCGGAAGCACAATGCAGAACCTCGGCAACATTCTCGGTACAGAGAACGGTGGCGGTCTGCTGTCAAACCTCGGCAGTTTCCTGTCGAAGATCAGCAGTGCAGATGGCGGCCAGATCGTGTCGAAGTTTGGGGAGCTGATCTCTGGCCTGACCTCTAAAATGGGCGGTCTGGGGCAGGGAATTTCTGGCGTCCTCTCGAAACTGGCAAGCCTCGGCTCCAGCGGAAGCGGAATCCTGTCGAATCTGGGCGGACTGCTCTCCAGCGTGGTTTCAAAGATCGGCGGCTTGGGTGGCAGCCTTTCCAGTATTGTATCGACCATCGGCTCTTCGCTGGGCGGTATCGCCGGAACAGTCGGCACAACACTGTCCGGTCTGCTTGGCTCTGTGGGTACAACGGTATCTGGTCTGGCTGCAGGTGCAGGCTCAGCTTTGGCTGGTATTGCATCCTCTGCTGGAGGAGTGCTTGCTTCGGCAGGCACAGCCCTTGCTGGCTTGGCTGGTCCCGCTGGTATCGCTGTGGCAGCAGTCGGAGGCATCGGCCTTGGATTGACAGCTCTCTGGAAAAACTGTGACGGTTTCCGGGAGGGAGTAACAAATATCTGGAACAAGGTCACTTCCGTATTCACGAATGGAGTAAACGCCATCAAGAACGGAATCTCCAACGCGGCGTCTGCCATCGGCAATGTGGCTTCTTCCATCTGGGGCGGTATCAAGAATGTGGCTTCCTCGGCGGTCAGCTGGGGCAAGGACATCGTTGGCGGTATCGCTGGTGGCATCAAGAAAGGAGTGAGCTGGGTCGGCAGTGCGGTGAAGAGTGTGGCAAAGGGCATCCGCTCGTTCCTCCACTTCTCCGTGCCGGACGAAGGCCCATTGTCTGATGCCGACACCTATATGCCGGACTTCATGAAGCTGCTGACAGGCGGTATCAAGAAGAACGAGGGCGGCCTGATCAGCCAGATCAAGTCGATGGCAGCGAAGGTACAGCAGGGCATGGAGG
>CAVBWT010000112.1:0-2165 GCA_963599235.1 Lawsonibacter asaccharolyticus
CCCCGTCGCTTGCGGAAGCTAAACATACACGTTCATCATATTCTAGCCGTGATGATCGACAAAGCTATCAGCTCTGCTCTTAGTGTAACAAAAAACCGATTTAAAAGCAAGATTGCCCATACAGCATCCCCCTCAGTTTCTTGAGCCCGACCGCATCTCACAGTACCTGCAGTATGATCTGCAGGGCATAGCATACGAATGCCAGGAGGACAGTCGGAACGATAAACCGCAGTCCTCTCACAAACGCATCGCAGCGATGGTGCAGCTTTGCGAGATTTCCGTTTATGGTCTCGCGATAGAGCGCAATAAGGCGCTGCCTTGCCGCCTCTTCTTCCATTTCTTCAAGATGTTCTCTCTGCATAATGTCCGGATCCATCCGGGCAATCTGCTCCGGCCGCAAAAGGCGCATGAAAAATACCAGCACATAAATATAGGCAATCATGATCGCAATGCAGCTCAGAATGTAGAGCACTGTTATAAATAGCTGCAGCACGTTCTGCGGTTTCGCAAGCTGCGACAGACCGTTGAACAGCCCCGTGATAAATACGAAAAAGAACCCGCAAAATGTGATGGTAATATAGACCTTGTTGTCCAGCTTGTTGCTGCGGTCAAACTGATTTTCATATTCTGCCATCAAGCTGACAAGTTCCAGCTGCGTGCCGGTGTTCTTCTGTTCTTTCACAGCATCCCCCTCAGTTCCTTGAGTCCAGCCACAATCTCCTCCTCCAGCTGATCCAGCTTGTCCAGGATTTCACTGGTGGGCGGGTACTCTACAGCCACGTATTCGGTCTTTTTGTACTTGTTGATGGACAGGTCGTAGCCGTTGTCTGCGATTTCCTGCTTGGGCACGAAGAAGCTCTGCTCAGTTCTCTCGCGTCCGCCTTCATTATCCTGATGATGGAAGCGCTCGATGATGTCCGGGATGTCGTTTTCGCTGATCTCGGTGCGTTTGTCATCCAGGCTGAAGCCATCGGCCTTCATATCATAAAACCAAACCTTGTCGGTACCTCCAGCGCCGGTTTTGGTGAAAACCAGGATAGCGGTGGACACCCCGGCATATGGCTTGAATACACCGGAGGGCATGGAAATCACAGCCTGCAGCTGATGGTTTTCCACCAGCTCCTCTCGGATAGACTTATGGGCCTTGGAAGAGCCGAAAAGCACGCCGTCGGGGACGATGCAGGCGCAGCGGCCACCTTTTTTCAGCATGCGCAGGAAGAGCGCCAGGAACAGAAGCTCGGTCTTCTTGGTATTGGTGACAGCCTTCAGGTTGTCGTTAATGCTTTCGGCGTCCACGGTGCCTTTGAAGGGCGGATTTGCGAGGCAGATGGTATAGCGGTCACTGATTTCGTTCTGCTTGGAGACACTGTCCTTGTAGTCGATGTCCGGGTTGCTGATGGAGTGGAGCATCAGGTTCATCGCAGAGATACGCAGCATGGTCCGGTCAGTATCGAAACCGTTGAAGGCACCGTTTGAGAAATGCTCCCACTGTTCTGTTGTCATGCTGTCCTCGTAATGCCGTCGAATGTATTCCGCTGCACTGACCAGGAAGCCCGCTGTGCCGCAGGCCGGATCGCAAATGGTATCGTCCGGCGTCGGCTGCAGGAGTTCCACCATCATTTCCCGGATATGCTTCGGGGTACGGAACTGACCGTTCCGGCCTGCTGTGGAAAGCTTGCCCAGCATATACTCGTAGAGGTCGCCCTGCATGTCCAGATCCGCAATGTCATGCTCATAAAGGTCCTCCAGCCCGGTGATGATTTTCTGCAGAACCTGGGGCGTGGGGATCAGGAACATGGCATCTTCCATATACCGCGCGAAGGCGGTATTCTCTTCCTGGCTTTCCTCGCCTTCTGTCGGAACCGCCAGCATTTCCCCCTGATCGGTGAAATCCGGCAGATGGCCGTTCTTCATTCCCTTGATGGCCGGAAAGATCCGCTGCGACATGAGTGCGTAAATGTCTCCCGGATCACTGTTTTTGAATCGATTCCAGCGCATGGCCTGACCGGCTTCTGACTGTGGGAAGATCTTATCCATCTTTACGCCGCTGTCCACCTCGAAGGCTTCATTTTCCAGCTCCTTCTCATCCAGCGAACGGATAAACATGAGATAAGTCAGCTGTTCAATGACGGTCAACGGATTCGTGATGCCACCCGCTGCTATGT
>CAVBWT010000113.1:0-2123 GCA_963599235.1 Lawsonibacter asaccharolyticus
GCGACTGATGCTCTGTGCCGAAGCACTCCACCGACACACCGACCGGCTGAACCACGCCGATGGCGTAAGCCAGCTGGACTTCGCACTTGTCTGCGTAGCCAGCCTGCACGATATCCTTGGCAATCTTCCGTGCCATGTATGCTGCGGAGCGGTCTACCTTGGTGGGGTCTTTACCACTCAATGCGCCACCGCCCATGCGACCGATGCCACCGTAGGTATCACACGCCAGCTTCCGACCGGTCACACCACAGTCGGCGTAACTTCCGCCCAGCACGAAACGGCCGGTGGGATTGACCAGCTTCGTGAAGTCACCATCCAGACCGTACTCGCAAGCGGCAAGTACCATCATGGATTCGATGATGTGCCGGAAATCGCTGACCTCCACATCTGGGCTGTGCTGCACGGAACAGAGGAAGGTGGTAATGCGTCCGGTGTCGTAATCGTAGCTGACCTGTGCTTTGGCATCTGCGATCTGATCACAGATTTTATCGGGATGTCCGTTGCTGACCTGTTCACAGGTGATGATCTTACTCATGTTCATGTCCTCCGTTTTCATGTAATACAAAGCAGGCCACCTTTGCCCTTGCCCACAAATAGGCTCCCACAAAGGCCGCCTGCGATGTTCCAATGTGTCTTCTTGATCTGTTGCTGGTGTGTTGCTGGCGCGACTCTCACAAAAAGGGCCGCCAAAATCTTAAAAACTGTTGATTTTACGCACTTTTCAAGGTTGCTAAATCTTATATTTTTTCTTTTGTTGCTATTGTTGCTAGTAAAAAGTAAATAGTATATAAAAGAAAATAATATAAATAAAATAGGGTTTTCACCCGCAACACTCGCAACAACACCGAAAACCTTTGATTTTCCTAGGTTTTTCTGTTGCTGGGGCGTTGCCGCTGTTGCTGGTGGCGAGCTGTCAAGACCATGTGTTGCTGGTAATTTTATAGAAATCCGTGAAAATCGAAATCGTAGATTTCACTGTGTTTTTCCAGCAACATCAGCAACAGAGTACCTCCGCATACCGTCCTCGTGTCCATTATGGCGGTGATTTTACGCTCATGTTGACAGCGGTGCAAAGTCTTCCTGAGTCTCTTCACTCGCTGTAAACGCCACCCCTAAAACCATCGGGGTCGTACTGCTGGAAGCACCGTCATTCGGACGCTTTCTTGCAGTTTTGTATCTCTTTTCGATCTCCTGATTGAGATTCTTGGCTGCCTCTGCCCGATATCCGTTTTCCCCACACCACTCCTTGTAGCGTGTGTAAATGGCACCGCGCCGAAGCTCACTGCCCTCTTTTTCCTCAATACACTCGTCGAAAAACTGTCCCATCTTGTCAGAGAACATCTGATAATCCATCGTGGCCTGCATTACCGAATCCGGCATACTAAGACCCTGACTACGGAACATCTTGTAACCTTCCAGCATCCAGTTCAGAATGCCGGACATATTTTCCGGTGTGGCAAATGTGGTCTTCAGATCCTTATCCTGCTCTTTCTCCTCGAAGTGACGGTCAAAAGGAATGATCTTGATTCGACCGGATTCAAACAGAGTGAGGTCTGTGATGTTCGGACGGTGGTTCGTGTTGATGAAGATCTTGAAATTCGGACGGAACTCGAAGCTGTTCTCATGCAGATACCGGGCGGTGATCGTATCATTGCCGGTCAATCGCTTGGTAAGTGCTGCATCCAGTGTAATCTTCTTTTCCGGCTCTGAAATATTGACAAAACGGGCACCAGCCAAACGAGCGATTTCTTCCGAAGGTCCGCCGCTCTGGGCATTGAACTTCGCCTGCAGCATGGTTGGGTCAGCGTTTTTTCCGTACTCACCCATAATGCGCAGGATGCTCTCCATCGTTGTACCTTTACCGTTTCGAGAGGTCGGGCCATAGAGGATGAACAAGCATTCCATCTTTGTGTCACCGGTCAACGAGTATCCGATGGCTTTCTGAAGATAGTCCGCTCTCTCCTTATCGCCCTGCATGATCTCTGTGATGAATGTCCGCCAGCGAGGGCAGTCCGCATCTGGATCATAAACGACCGGGGACACCTTTGTGAGAAAATCCTCCGGGCGGTGCTCCCGGAACTCCATCGTCCGCAGATCCAGTGTGCCATTTTTACAGTTGAACA
>CAVBWT010000114.1:0-2036 GCA_963599235.1 Lawsonibacter asaccharolyticus
AGCAGCAGGATAAGCATATCGAGGCGCAGGTCTGGGGTGAAGCCTCCGACAAGACTCCTGTGTATGCCGCTGATGTGATTGTGACCTATCAGGTGCTCCCTGAAAAGTCCGCATGGCTGTATGCAAATGTGTCCGACATCAAGAATCTGGTCGGTGATGAACTGGTGGCGTCTGCCATCAAGTCTGCGATGGCCGAACTTGGTCCCAATGAGGTGACGAACCGTACCAAGATCGAACCTCTGGCACAGCAGAAGCTGGCAGAATCCCTCGTGCAGAAGTACGGTGAGGGCGTTGTGTTTGTGAACAAGGTTGTCATCAACGACATGGATTTCGAGGATGCTTATAATGAAGCCATCCAGCAGAAATCCATTGCCCAGCAGAACGCTGACAAGCAGAAGATTGAGAATGAAGCCGCCATTGCCAAGGCGGAAGCCGACAAGCAGGTGGCAATCACCAATGCGGAAGCAGAAGCCCAGAAGACTTTCATTGCCGCAGAAGCACAGGCCGCGGCAAACCGCAAGATTGCAGAGAGCCTGTCTGATACGCTGATCGATTACCAGAAGATCCAGAAGTGGGATGGTAAGCTGCCTACCGTGAGCGGCGGCAGTGCTCTGGTCAGCATCGATCCGGCAGAGTAAGTAAGAAACACGCTACACGGCAGGGCTTCGGCTCTGCCACTTTTACATGAGATTTTGGAGGATATGATTATGGCAGTTACGAAGAAAATCGAGATCGATGGCAAGGAAGTCACCTTTAAGGCAAGTGCCGCTGTGCCTCGCCTGTACCGTATCAAGTTCGGCCGCGACATCTACAAAGACCTGCGCCAGCTGGAAAAGAGCGTGGATGAGAACGATGAGGACAATTCCAACCTTGACCTGTTCAGTCTGGAGATGTTCGAGGATCTGGCGTGGCTGATGGCCCGTCATGCAGACCCTGCAAATGTGCCGGACAGCCCGGAGGAGTTCCTTGACCAGTTCAACACCTTCTCCATTTACCAGATCCTGCCCCAGCTGATCGAACTGTGGGGTCTGAATGTGCAGACGGAGGTGGAATCCCGAAAAAACCTCGCAAAAGTGAGCGGGAAATGACCACCCCGCTCTTTCTGCTGCGCTGTGTGCAGCTCGGTATCAGCATTGCCGACCTTGACCTGCTGACTATCGGGTTGGTCAACGATATGTTCACGGAGAAGCAGAATGACGACTATCCGTACAAAGAGCTGGCAAGTCAGTCGGATTTTGACTTATTTTAACGTTAAAATAAGTCAAATTATCACAACCATTTACAAATCCACACCTTTTCAGAAATATTCTAGGTTCAAGTCATTTCTATGAGTAAAAGGTGTGGATTTGGGTTTATTTTTTCAGCTTGCGTAGCCCGCAAATTTCAGAAAGTGTATCTTTCTGGACATCCCATTTTGCCGACACATTCTGAATTTTTTCATCCTCAAGTGTTGCAAGGGCTTCCATTTCCTGCTCTGTAGTTATGTCTAGATAAACCATTGTGGTTTCCACAGAGGAATGACCTAGCAGGAATGAGATTTGGACGATGTTCATACCATCTGCGAGCCAGTGGGTTGCCTTAGCATGACGAAACTGGTGTGCATGAAGGTCGAGAGGTACATCTTCACATTTTGCATGTGCACTCTCAGCGTATTTACGCAGGATTTTATAAACCGCCTGCTGGGAGAGCTTGTTGCATTTTCCATGGATGGATGAATAAAAGAGATAATCATCTTTGGCGGGTGGTTCGCCGTGGTATTTCTTTATATAAATCTGTAAAAAGCTTACAGCCTTTGGCAATAGATACAAAGTACGGATTTTCTCCCCCTTGCCTCGGATGATCACATAAGGTTTAGAAACCTGAAGGTAAATATCTTTAATCCTGATGGATAAAACTTCATCAAGCCTGGCTGCAGTTCCATAGAGGAGAATCATTAATGTCAAGTCTCTAAGACCTGCCTTGCGATGTGAATCCGGTTCCGCAAGGATGGCTTTAACTGCTTCTCGCGAAAGACCTTTGACCTTTTTCTTTGAGAC
>CAVBWT010000115.1:0-2008 GCA_963599235.1 Lawsonibacter asaccharolyticus
TCACAAACTATAAGGAGGCGTTAAAATCGTACCAAGTTATTTTTTAACCGTTACTAAATAATAACCTGGTACGATTTATTTTAAAGGAAAAAAGGGGGTTTAAAGGTAAAAACTTTTATTTGAAAATCTTCTGTGCGAACATCGTCAGATAGATGCGCCAGTTGCGCCAGATATGGCCGCCGTCGGTCTCCACATACTCGTAGGGATAGCCCTTCTTGTCGAGGTATTGGCGCAGGTCGGCGCTGCTCTGGTAGAGGAAGTCGGTCTTGCCCATTCCTATCCAATAGAGCTTGGGGCGGCTGGCGAAGAGGCGGGCTGACTGCTTGTCGAAGTCGGGGTCGTTCTTCATCTGCTCGGCGAAAGAACCGCCTATCTGGAAGGTGCCGAGATGCAGGCCGGCTGAGAAGAGACCGTAGTAGTCGAACTTGGTGGGGTAGCGGAGGCTGATGCCGAAGGTGTGGCCGCCGCCCATCGACAGGCCGCAGACGGCACGGTGGGAGCGGTCCTTGAGCGTGCGGTAGTTCTTGTCCACATAGTTTACGATGTCCATGAAACTGTCTTCCATCGATGCCGCGGCAGGTGTCTTGGGCCCCGTGCCGCTGTCCATGAATCCGGGCTGGTACATGCCGAACGACCACTCGCCTGGAGCCGCCTGGCAGTTGGGGTTGCCGTTGGGCATCACCACGATCATGGGCTTCGCCTTGCCCGAGGCGATGAGGTTGTCGAGGATCTGTGCGGCGCGTCCCAGCTCGCTCCAGGCGTTCTCGTCGCCGCCCGCTCCGTGGAGCAGGTAGAGCACGGGATACTTGCCGCCCTTGTCGTAGCCGGCCGGTGTGTAGACGGTCATGCGGCGGTGCATCTTCAGCGTGGGACTGTCGTACCACACCTTGCTCAGGTTGCCGTGCGCCACCTCGTTCACGCGGTAGAGGTCGCCCTTGTCGCCCTTGCCGTCGCTGACGATGAAGATGTTGGAGTAGGTGGTGATGTCGCGGTTCATGTAGATGTTGGCGGGGTCGTTCATGCCCGTCATGCCGTCGATATTGAAGGTATAGCTGTAGAGCTCGGGCTGGAGCTTGCCGGTGGTGTAGCTCCACACGCCGTCCTTGCCCTCTGTCAGCGCGGCTACGCCCGGCTCCTCCACGGTGCCGAATCCGGGCACGTCTTTCTGGTTCTTGGCGAGGAAGTCTCCCGTCACCTCCACCTTCACTGCCTTGGGTGCGTAGAGGTTGAAGGTCACTGTGCCGTCGGCGTTTATGACGGGCGAGTGCATGGCGGCTCCGTTGAAGAGTTTCTCCTGTGCGGAGACGGATGTGGCGCAGAGCGCGCAGAGTGCGATGGTTAAGAATGTCTTTTTCTTCATACTTACTTGATGTTATTGGTTTTAATTCTGCTGCAAAGGTACAGAAAAAAAGACAAACCCCGCATTCTTTTTCGTTCTTTTGGCTTTCCGACTCGTTCAAAAAAGTGTTTTCAGGCTTTCAAAATGTTCAAGATAGTTTCAGTTTGTTTCAGGTCGGCTTCTCTATTATCACGTAGACGGTGATTTTCGTCTCCAGGGTGAGGTCGGTCCTGCCCTCGAAGTTGCTATGGGGTATAACTTTCATTAAAATATTAAAATGTTGAAAAATGGAATACTGAAAAATCCCGGGGAATGGCAGATGCTTGCCTTCCCCGGGATAATTGTTTTCACCTCCTTTCCCTCAATATTTCCATATTTCAATATTTTCATATTTCAATATTTTACATGCAGCTCGTCACGCCGAGCGTTGTGGCGATTGCCGTCAGATTGCTGATTGCGATCTGAATGACGGTCTTCCAAGTTTCCCTTTTCATATTTCAATATTTCAATATTTTCATACTGCTGCGCCGTCATCGCCGCTGGATGAACCGCCGCCCGAGGTGTCGGTGCTGCCGCCTGATGTGCCGCCCGATGTGTCGGTGCTGCCGCCTGATGTGGACGAACCGCCGGTATCGTCCGTGCCGTCTCCGCCCGTGTCTCCGCCGGTGT